>LT629697.1:3009534-3619068 GCA_900100325.1 Frankineae bacterium MT45 | reverse complement strand
GCGCGACCGTCCGACCTTGGCAGTCGCCCGGTTTGCATGTCAACGAGAATGCAAAAATTCACCTGACCACAACAGGGTTTTATGGCCTTTTGCGAGGATAGCGACGCATATCAGATAAGGGTGAGTTCGCGGTTCGAGCTAGAAGAAGGCGAGATTGTCCCGTCCGCACCAGTTCGAGACCGCCGGCCACGCCCCAAAGCCGGACTCGACGTTCAGATGGCCACCGCCCTCGATGACGGTCGCCGCCATCTTCAGCGGTCGCGCGTAGGCGGCGGCGATCCCCTCGGGGCAGTGCGGATCAGCGTCACCGCCGACGAGCACGGTCCCGTCGGCTCCGGCCCGCACGGCGTCGATCTCCATCGGAACCGGGAAGAACGAGGCGATCGCGGCCTCGTCGATCTCCGGCGACGGGGGCGCGACGAGTGCTACCCGGGCCGGGCGCGGCGAGGAGTGGCTGCGGTGCACGTGGTGCAGCCACAGGACTGCCCCCAGCGAATGCGCGAGCACGTCGAAACCGTCGTCACCGAGCCCGTCGAGCGCCTCGGTGAGGGTGCTCAGCCAGGCTTCGAGTTCGGGCTCGTCCGGGTTCGGAAACTCCGGAAAGCGCACCTCACGACCGGCGGCGGTGAGTTCGTCGGCCAGCAGTCGCTGCCAGTGCCCGGGGCCGGATCCGCCCCATCCGTAGAGGAGGAGGGTCGGGACGGTTCGGGTCGGGCGACGAGGCATGGGCCGAGCCTACCGAGGCCGCTGGGCACCTGATCCTGCGGTCAGGAGGCGTCTTCAGCGGCCGGGACGGACATCCGCCGACCGCGCAGCGGCACACCCGCCGCCGGCGCATAGCGAGAGATGAAGAACGCGCGCCACTCCTGCGGTGGCCGGCCGTCCAGGGTGAGGATGCAGCTGGAACCGTCCTCCGCGACGGCCAGCTGAGCGGTGCGATCGGGGTAGCGGCAGTCGTAGAGCTGGACGAGGCTCGCATGGACACCGTCGGTGAATCCGTAGGCCACCACCTGGTGGGAATGGGTGAGAGCATCACCCGAGACGAGCCCCAGTGGCATCGGATACCCCTCGCCGAGCCAGCTCCGGAGGCTGGCCAGGCTCTGGCGATTCTCGCGGCGCCGTAGTCGCTCTGGCGCCGCTCGCAGGTACGGGTAGCGCAGCAGGTTCTCCGGGTGGGTCGGGACGACCCGGGCGCGGCCGCCGGGCAGCGGCAGGCCGACCACCGCCGGCGTCAAACCGACCGAAGCGAGATGCCGGCGGTAGATCAGCTCGTGCAGCACGCTCCCCACGGCAGGAGCCCGCCCGCCCGGTGAGTCTTCGCCGCCCGGGAATTCCCCACAGCTACGCGGGCCCGGGCGGTCGGCGAAGTAGTTGTCGAGGGCGGCGAAGGTCATGCCACCACAGAGACCGCCGAAGCTGACCCGGGGGAGCCGGATCGGGCCGATCGCGCGCGCGTCCCAGAGCACCGCGTCGAAGGAGTTGTCGAACGGAAAGCCGTGCACGCACGGGTCGAAGGTCGTCTTCGCTGCTGAGTGCATGACCGGACTCCTCGACTGGCGCGTCTTCGATCTCGATTATGGCGCAGCCGTCGGCCCTTTCTCAGTCGAGCGCCCTCTGGGTCGAGGGTCAAGGTGCCTAGGCCGCGGCCCGGTGGAGGTCAGTCTCGGGCCCAGTCGGCTTTGGCCGCGCGCCACGCCTCGTCGTCCGAGCCGACGCGCCAGTAGCCGGAGATGGAGAGCTGCTCGCGCGGTACACCGCGTTCGTTGAGTAGCAGCCGGCGCAGTTGCTTGACGAAACCGGCCTCACCGTGGACGAACGCATCGACACGACCAGCCGGAAAAGTAAGGGCGTTGACCGCGGCGACGACCTGGGATCCGACCGGCTGCGAACCGCGGTGCAGCCAGGTGACGGGCAGCGACGTGTCGATCGCCACCTCGTCCTCCGGCCCGGCGACCTCGATGAGGATCTTCGCCTCGCGCCCCGCGTGCAGGCGCTCGGCGGCTACCGCAATCGCCGGGAGGGCACTCTCGTCACCGACCAGCAGGTACCAATCGGCGTCGACGGCGGGGCGGTAGCCACCACCGGGCCCGAGGAGGAGCAGTTCGTCGCCGACCGTCGCCTGCGCCGCCCAGGGGCCGGCCAGACCCGAATCGCCGTGCACGACGAAGTCGAGGGTGAGTTGCCGGGTCTGGGCGTCGAAGGCCCGCACCGTGTAAGTGCGCAGTCGCGGCTGATGCTCGCTCGGGAGGCTCTCGCGGACCGCCGCCAGGTCCAGTGGCTGCGGGTACTCGACGCCCGGGGTGAGGAAGACGGCCTTGACATAGGCGTCGGTGGCGTCCGACTGCGCGTAGACGTCGGCGAAGCGTTCGAGGTCGGGGCCACCCAGGACCACGCGGACCATCGACGGGGTGAGCTGCTCGACTCGCTGCACCGTCGTTCGATACGGAATCCTCGGACGGCCGCCGCCCGGACGTTCGTTCGGGCCTGGTGGGGCGGAGGGGGCGTCGGTGATCGCTTCGCTGCTCATACAACCCAGGCTAGCCAGGTGGCGCGACCAGCCTGACCATCAGGCCGAACTCAGGCCGAACTTCAGGCCGAACTCAGGCCGAACTTCAGGCCGAACTCAGGCCGAACTTCAGGCGACCCGCTTACCCTGTCGCTGGGCATTGAGCAGGGTGCGCGCGTCGCTCAGTGGAACCGGCCGAGACCAGAGATAGCCCTGGCCGTAGGCGCAGTTGAGCCCCCGCAGCCAGTCGGCCTGGGCGCTCTCCTCGATCCCCTCGGCGACGGTGGTGAACTTCATGCTGTGGCTCAGCGCGATGATCGCCTCGGCCAGCGACGCCGCTTGGGCGTTGGTGGTGACGTGGTCGACGAAGGATTTGTCCACCTTCAGCAGGTCGATCGGCAGCTGGGTCAGATAGGCCAGCGAGCTGTAGCCGGTGCCGAAGTCGTCGATTGCGATGCGGACGCCGAGATCCCTCAGCGCGGTCAGCCGTGGGGTGACCGCGTCCAGGTCCCGCAGCACGACCGTCTCGGTGATCTCGAGGACCAGTAGCTCCGAAGGGAGTTGCGTCTCGGCCAGCAGTTCGGTCACCTGCTCAACGAATCCCGGTTCGCTCAGCTGCTGCGAGGAGACGTTCACCGACATCTTGGGGCTCAGTTCCGGGCGCTGCATGTCGGCCGCAGCGATGCAGGCCTCGCGCAGCACCCAGGCGCCGAGCGGCACGATGAGGCCAGTCTCCTCGGCCATCGGGATGAACTTGTCCGGGCCCAGTAGGCCGAGGGTGGGGTGCTGCCACCGCACCAGCGCCTCGAAGCCGACGATCTCGGTGGTAACCAGATCGATGGTGGGCTGATAGTGCAGCACGAGCTCGGAGCGGGTCAGCGCGCGCTGCAGATCGGCCCGCAACTCCAGGCGCTGCATCGCCTCACTGTGCAGTTGCGCCTCGTAGACGGCGATGGCCGACTTGCCGCGATCCTTGGCCATGTACATGGCGACGTCGGCATTGCGCAGTGCGACCTCGGCCGTCACCTCACCGGTAACCGCGTGCGCCAGCCCGATACTCGCCCCGACCGTGACCTCCCGCCCGTCGATCTGGAACGGCTGTTCGAGGACCGCCTGCATGCGCTCGGCGATGCGGCGGGCCGCGTCGAGATCGGTCGACTCCATCAGAACCGCGAACTCGTCGCCGCCGAGACGGGCCGCGGTGTCGCCGCCCCGTACGACGCTGCGCAGCCGGTTGCCGGCCTCGATGAGGACCTGGTCCCCGGTGCCGTGGCCGAGGGTGTCGTTGACGCTCTTGAAATCGTCCAGATCGCAGAAGAGGACGACCAGTTCGGCCGGTCCGCCGGGTCGTAGCACGAGCGCGTGCTCGAGACGGTCGCCGAAGAGTTGGCGATTGGCCATTCCGGTGAGTGAGTCGTGGAATGCCTGGAATTTAAGGCGTTCCTCCATATCGCGTCGGGCGGTCACGTCGCGCAGCGTCAGGACGAGCCCACCGACGGCCGGGTCGGCCAGGCGATTGCTCAGCGTCCCCTCCACATACAGAGTGCGTCCGGCGCTGTGCTTGACCCGCAGCATCACGTCGACCTCGGCACCGGCGCCGGGACTGGCCAGCAGGTGTAGGCAGACGTCGAGGTCGTCCGGGTGGACGATCGAGGTGAAGCGCGTCCCTACGAACTCGTCAACCCCGAAGCCGAGGATGCGCCGCACCGACGGGGTTACGAAAGAGATCGTCGAGTCGGCGTCACAGACGGCCACCACATCACCGGAGTTACGGATCAGGGCGGCCAGTCGCTGCTCGCCGACCAGGGACGTCTGCTGCTCGGTGAGTTCCGCCTGCAGATCACGGTGGCGGGCGACGAGACGGCGGAACCAGATCATCCAGCCGAAGGAGGCGATGACCAGCAGCGCGACGTAGGCGAACTTTGCCTCGTCGTCGAGGGTGCGGTGACGCTGCGCCAGGTCCTGCCCGAGCCGGTCGACGCTGCTCTGCAGGGCGCTCGCGGTGGATGGGTCGGCCGGGTCGTAGGTGCCGGCGGCGCTGCGGGCGGCGGCCAGATGCGCCTCGGGTACGCCGGAGCCGTCGAGGCGGTTCACCGCATCGCGGATCTCACCGGCGGTCACGCTCGGCGCGGTGGAGTGCAGGCGTCCGGCCAGTGAGGCGATGACGACCTGATCCCGGCTCACCGGAGCGACCCGGTCATAGACGTAGGCCAGCAGCATGAACTCGGCGACGACCACCAGCACGGTGCCGAAGACCGTCACTACTGCTCGAAGACGTGAGACCGCGATCGTCTCCAGGGAGGCGGGCGGCACGTCAGTCACGGTGGGGTCCTCACGAGAGCAGCAACGGAGTCGACGACTGCGATGGGCGCCGGGCAGGGATCGCCAACTCTCCAATCGGCGGGCTGCGCAGAATCCTGAGGGCCGTCCGCCAGCCGCCTGCCGCCAGACGCCTGCGGGCTGTGGCGGGGCGTCAGTGCCGCGGTTTTGGCGTTCTTTCATCCCGCAGGGATGAGCGCAGGCCGTGCGCGGTGGGAGATGCTAGCGCCATCCGGGGGTCTTCCAGTACCGAGCGTCCAGAGGGGGCGGCGTGGCAACGTCAGATCCGAGCCCAGCTGAGGGCAGTGAGCCCACGTCCGAGACCGAACCGCTGCCGGTCGACGGGGCTGAGTCCCCAACCGGCGCGCCGCTACCAGACGCCGACGAGCCCGAAGAGGTCGACGAGCTCGAAGAAATCGACGAGACCGAGGCCCTGCGCCGGAGCAACGCTGAACTACTGCGGCGCAACAGCGAGCTGGAGGAACGGGCGAGCAAACCGAAGCGGAACTGGGCGAATATCGGGCGAGCGGCGGGTGTCTTCGTCCTCGTCCTGCTCGGCGCCATCTGCGCGACGCTCTCGGTTCCGGCGATCTGGAGCCGAAATCTGGTCCTCAATACCGACCGCTACGTGCAGACGATGACCCCGCTGGCCTCGAACCCCGGTATTCAGAACGCCGTCATCAAGGCGATCGACGACCAGTTCGCAGCCAATGTGGACGTCAAGGCCCTGCTGGCCGATGTGCTCCCGCCGCGGGCCGCCGTGCTCGCCGGGCCGCTGCAGAGCGCCGCCAACTCGCTGGTGAATACCGTAGCGACGAAGTTCGTGCAGAGCGACGCCTTCGTGCAGATCTGGGTGCAGGTGAACCGGATCGCCCATACGCAGATCGTCGCGGTGCTCACCGGTAAACAGACGGCCGACGACGCGCTGTCGATACAGAATGGGTCGGTGCTGCTCAACCTGGCACCCATAGTCGAACAGGTGAAGACCTCGCTGGTGCAGGCGGGATTGTCGGTGGCCTCCCGGGTTCCGGCGGTTGGCGTGACGATCCAGATCGCCGAGGTGAAGGGCATCGAGTCGGCCCGCCACTACGTGAATCTGCTTAATCGCATCGCGCACTGGCTGCCGTTGCTGGCGATCATCTTCTTCGTTCTGGCCGCCTTTCTCTCCCGCCGGCACCGGCGCACAATCGTCATCTGCGCGCTATCTACGGCCTTCGGCATGGTGCTACTGGGGGCGGCGCTAGCGATCGGCAAGAGTGTGTACCTGAACAATCTGCCGCTGCGCTACCTCACCGAATCCTCCGCTAGTTCTCTCTTCGACACGTTGGTTCGCTATCTGCGCGACGGACTGCGGCTCGTCTTCGTCGGCGCGCTGCTGGTCACTCTTATCGTCTGGATCACCGGTGCGACGAGCTCGGCCACCAAGCTGCGCCGGGTCGTGGTCGCGGCCCCGAAGGGCTTCACCGAGCGGTGGGTCGGTAGTTCGGCCGGACGGGTAATCGCCGAGAATCGCGTGGTCTTCTCGGTCGGGGCGGCCATTCTCGGGGCTCTGATCCTGGTGCTCTGGAGCGATCCTTCGGTCCTTGTTGTCGTCATCATCGCGCTGCTGACCGGTGCGGTGCTGTTGGTCTTGAACGCGTTCCGCGCGGCGCCCGGGGGCGGTGACCCCGACTCATCCCCGCCGGGTGATTCGCCGGCCGCCGCGGTCGGCGCAAGATAGTCCTGACGTCGCAGCATGCCACGGATATCGCGCGGGATGGCGCCAGCCGCAGTGGAGGAGTCGTGACCGGAGTCGCTTATGAGATTCGGATATCCGGCACGCTTGGGCCAGCTGCACGCGAAGCCTTTGACGGCCTGTCAGTAGATACTGAGCCGACATCGACGGTGCTCTCGGGTGAGCTGGATCAAGCAGCACTACACGGGCTGATCGACCGGGTGCGGGCCCTCGGTTTGGAACTGGTGGATATCCGCCGAGTACGCCCCACTAACTCGGGGCAGTGACCGGCGAGTAACAACTATTCGACATGCATGTCGAATAGTTGTCGATGCAAATTAACATTTTGGTTGCTGGTCTAGAGGCTGTACCAAATCTTTGGACAGGGGTATAGGCTGGCGAAGCCCGGTGCATCAATGTGGTCGGCCGGTCATGGACTAGTTGCATCCGAATTGGTTCCCAGAAATGAGAATCCGTCAGTGTCTTCGTACTCGCCCTTGGCCTCGAAAGTCGCACCGACGGCTCTGCCTGCGCGTTTGATCCCGCGGCCACGCCTCATCAGCATGTTGAATGCGGGTGTCGAAGGGCCGCTCACCCTCGTCGCGGCCGGGCCGGGCTCGGGAAAGACCGTACTTCTCGGAGATTGGGTCAACTCGCAGCAGCAACCGGTCGCCTGGGTCTCACTGGATTCGCCGGACAATGACCCTGAACGGTTCTGGGCGCTCGTCGGATTGGCCTTACAGCGCAGCGGAATCCTGGCTGGCGCCGACGGTATGAATGCGCTGCCGCATGACCAGGCCGACACCGGTCAGTTCATGAGCGCTTTGCTCGACGCGATCCCCGGCCCGTCGCCGCACATCCTCGTCCTCGACGACGCTCACGTACTCACGAACCCGGCCCTGCTGGCCGAGATCGATGCGGTCATCCGCTATGGCTCGCCGCTGTGGCGGATCGTGCTGAGCACCCGTAGTGATCCGTTGCTACCCCTGCACCGCTACCGGCTGGCCGGCCAGATGACCGAGATCCGGGCCGACGATCTGGCCATGACCCGGGCCGAGGCGCGGGCCCTGCTCACTGCACATGACGTGACGCTGCGGCAGTCGGAACTGGCGATGCTGACCCGCCGGACGGAGGGGTGGACGGCCGGGCTGCGGCTCTCGGCGATGAGCATGGCCGGCAGTCGAGACCCCGGACGGTTCGTCACGCAGTTGGCGCTGGATCAGGGGAGCGTCGGTGAATATCTCATGGAGGAGGTTCTTGACCGGCAGTCCGAAGATGCTCGTCGATTGCTTATCCAGACGAGTTTTCTCGACGAAGTGACGGGACCGCTCGCCGCCGCCGTCACCGGAATCGAAGATAGCGCCGAACTGCTGGCTGACATGGCACGCACGAATTCCTTTGTTATTCCGCATGGAACTGAGCCCGGCCGGTATCGCTATCACCAACTTCTGGCCGAGATTCTCAATTATCTTGCCCGCCGTGAGTACGGCAAGGAGACGTTGGAATTGCGCAAGCGGGCCGCCGCCTGGTTCGAGACGAACGGTGACCCTTCGGCCGCGATGCGCTTTGCGGTCGAGGCGCACGACTGGCCGCGGGCGTCGTCAGTGTTGATCCACGGTGGCTTCGCGGCGGCCTTCACCGAACGTACGGACATTCTCGACCTCGGCCTGGGGAACCTGCTGTCGGTCGACAACGACCCCGAGCCGACCAGCGACGAGGGTGCCGACGCGGTGGTGGCCCAGGCGGTTGTTGCCGCAGTTCTCGGACGATTGGACGTTGCCCGCGAGCATCTGCAGCAGGCCCGCACCCGCACGCTGACCGCCGACGCCGACGCTACGGCGGCCCTGGTCGAGGTGGTCGCCGCGCAGCAGGACGGATCGCTGCCGGGCCTCGACGAGGCGGCCTCGACGCTGCTGGCCGAGCGTCATCCGGTCGATGCGGTCCGCACCACGAACGGCCTGCGCAGTGCGGTCCAACTGGCTCGGGCCGCCCATCAGTTCTGGGAGTTCGGACCGCGGGCCCAGTTCGATCAGGTTCTCTTCGAGGCCCTGGACGAGGCGCACGCCGGCAACATGCCCGGCCTCGAGCTCGAATGCCTGGGCTACCTGCAGCTCTCCTACACCGTCGCCGGCCGGGGTGCGCACGCCAATGACTGCGAGCTGAAGGCGCAGAATCTGGTGCGCCACAACCCGCACCTGCAGCGCACCACCATCCATCATCTGGCCAACGCGGTGGCCGCGTATCTGCACGCTGACCTGGGCGGTGCGGCCCGCTTCGTCCGCCGCGCGGAGCAGACGAAGGCCGCCGATGCCGACCCGCCGATGCGCGCCGCGGTGGCGCTGATGCACGGCTGGATCCTGATCGCCTCCGGGCGGATCGCCGACGCCCATCAACACCTGATGTCCTCGGCCGAACTCGCGCGGCCGTTGCCGGCGCAGCTGACCCGCTACCGCGCCCGTGCGCTGGCCGAGATCGAGACGAAGATGGGTCGCCCGCACGCCGCACTCAAGGTGATCGGAGACTCGGCCGCCGATCTTCGGGAGCCGGTGCTGGCGCTGGCCGGCGCTCGGGCCTTCATCGCGCTGGGTGACGCCAAAGCAGCCCATGACGCACTACGCCCGGCGCTCGTCTCCTCTGACAACAACGCTCCGCTGCCACTGCTGATCGAAGTCCTCCTCACTTCGGCCAAGATCGCCGACTTGGGCGGCGATGAGGCGCGTGCGGTCGAGGAGGTCATGCGGGCAACGGGGCTGGCCACCGACTCTATCGCCCAGCCTTTCGCCGATGCCCGTCCGATGCTGGAGGACCTGCTCGGCCGCCACCCGGAGGCCGAGACCGCCTGGCCCAACACCGGGGAGACCGCGGAGCTCGATGCCATCGAGATCTCCAGCGCGCCGGTGCGCGCGCTTCCGGAATTGCTCACCGATCGAGAGACGGCAGTGTTGCGTCGGCTGGCCACCACGATGACGACAGCGGAGATCGGCAACGAACTCTGTGTCTCTATCAATACCGTGAAGACCCACATCGCCGCGATCTACCGCAAACTCCCGGCCGCTGGACGCCGCGATGCGGTGGCCCGAGCGCGGCAGCTCGAACTGCTCTGATCAGTGCTTGCTCGGACGTCGGCGCTCGCTGACCACCACGGCGACGACCGTCACCAGGTATAGCTGACCGAAGAGCGCCTCCAACGCCACCAGCATCCGACCGGCATCATTGGCCGGGGTGAGGTCGCCGAAGCCGACCGTGGTGAGGGCGATGAAGCTGAAATATAAGTATGAGATGGCGTCATGGTGGCCCGACTGCGCGAAGAAGCCGTCATGGCGAACGGTGCCGATCAGCACATATGTCGAGGCGAAGAGCAGCCCGAAGAGTATGTAGATGGCCAGGGACCCGGCCAGCACCCGGGTCGTCACCTGACGTTTCGCCAGTAAATGATAGGCAATCGTCCCGATGATGATCGCGCAGAGCAGCAGACAGACGCCGGCCACGATCGCTTTGGGAGTGCGCCCGTGGTCGAACTGGGCGCCGGCGCTGGTCAGCAGCGCGAAGACGGAGAAGAATATCGCCGCCGCGAGGAGCCGGCGCGGGAAGTTCGTCGTCCAGAGGGCGAAGATGAAGATCATCGCCAGGGTCCCCACGACGAGGACGCCGAGCCGGCCGTCATTGAACGGGGAGAGCACCAAGGCTCCGACCACCAACAACAAGACGATGTCGTAGCGGTCGGAGCCTCGGGTGAGTAGCCGGCGCAGCCTCGCCGATCTGCGTTTGGACGGTGGCGGCGTAGTCATGCCGGCGTCGCGCTCAGGTCGGTTTCGATTAGCCCTGTCGATCTAGGCGAGCAGCTTCGCCTTCTGTGCGTCGAACTCGGCGGCAGTGAGGACACCACGGTCACGCAGTTCAGCGAGCTTGTGCAGCTCGTCGGCGGTGTTCGTTGGGGTGCCGGCGGCCGACTTGATGTAGGCCTGGGCGGCTGCTTCGGCCTGTTCAGCGTGCTTGCGCTCGTGGGCGTACATCTTGTCGCCCCGCGCGATGAGATACACCAAGGCCCCGAGGAAGGGCAGGAAGATCATCACGATCACCCAGATCGCCTTCACCCAGCCGTTCATGTCTTCGCTGCGGAAGATGTCGCTGATGATGCGGATGAGCAGGAAGATCCACAGAATCCAGAGGAAGAGCCAGAGCATCGTCCAGAAGATGTTCAGCAGGGGGTAGTTGTAGTCGGAGGCGAGAGGCGCGGCCATAGCTCATCCCTTCAGTTCTGCGTCGAAATGACGATCGCAACATACGTTAGCCGTCAACGGATCGGGCGGACCTCATCACGTTTGGGTGAGTCACTGTCCGTTGTGGATGATCGAGATGCCCTTGCCGATGAAGTACAGGCCGATTGCGACCACGATGATCAGGGAGATCGTCTTGCCGTTGCGGGCGATGAAATCCCCGGCCTCACGCAGCTTGGGACCTGACCGGTCCGGCGAGATCGCGGTGGCGGCGATCGGAAGTTCGGCCATCCAGAGCATGATGAAGGTGCAGATGATCACGCCGATCACCGTGACACCGACGGAGAAGTTCTGATCGTGGAGCACCTTGACCGCACCGATCAGGCCGAGCCCGGGCGAGTAGATGATCATGCCGGTGGCCAGCGAACGTCCCGGCCCCGGTGCGCCCTTCCCGACTTTGAGCTCGGGATCGGCGCCGACCTCGGCCACCTCGATCGTGCCCGGGCCCTTGTGCGGGATGGCGATCACCGCCGTGATTATCAGCACGGCGACACCCATGACGATGTAGGCCGTGCCGTTCGGAGTTGAGTTCTCTGAGCCTCGAAGCGGTAGCGCGTTGAGGAGTGCGAGTTCCAGGAAGGCGACGACCAGGCAGCCGATCGCCCCGCCGATCAGGAACATGGTCGCGATGAAGAGGCCACGCGGTGCGGCGAGGTAGCGCAGCACGAAGAGCAGACCAACCGGGTAGAACGACCCGGCGATCGCGATCGAGATTGCCTGAAGCATCGACACCTCCGCCGAGCGAAGCGGGCTGGGCCCGCAGTTCCACTGCCGGCCCAGCCCTACCGGAATTGCCTGGTGCGGACGTGGAATCAGGCGAGCAGCTTGGCCTTCTGAGCGTCGAACTCGGCCGCGGTCAGCACGCCGCGGTCGCGGAGGTCGGCGAGCTTGTGCAACTCCTCGGCCGTGCTGTTCGTCGGGGTGCTGGCGCTGGCCTGGATGTAGCTGCGCATCGCCTGGTCTGCCGCCTTGGCCGCTTCGATGTCGCGGGTGTGCATGGAACTGCCCCGGGCGATGAGGTAGATCAGGGTGCCGAGGAAGGGCAGCAGGAGTATGGCGATGGCCCAGCCGGCTTTGCCCCACCCGCCGAGGTCCTGGCTGCGGAAGATATCGGTGAAGATCTTGATGAGCAGGAAGAGCCAGAGGATCCAGAGAAAGATCTCCAGCATCGTCCAGAAGAGGTTCAGCAGCGGGTAGTCGGGGCTGGCGGCAAGCGACGTTGCGGCGAACATAGAGCGGGTCCCTTTCTGGACGAATCGTCAATCGAGCTGAGAATACGACCCTCGATGCCGCGCGGACCTCATCACGAACGGGTGAAACGCCCGCACTTTGCTGAACCGGCAACGGAAGTTGCAACCCGGTTGGCTTCTGGGTGACCATCGCGGCATGACGAACGAAGCCACCCCCGAATCGCATGAATCGCACCGTCCGGCGCAGCAGCAGGCAACGCCGCTGGCCGCCTACCGGGGCGACCCTGCAGTCCAGACGGAGTGGGACGGCCGCTACGCCGAGCAGCATCAGCTCTGGAGCGGCCGTCCGAACGGTGCCCTGGTCGCCGAGACCGCCGGGTTGAAGCCCGGGCGAGTCCTCGACGTCGGCTGCGGGGAGGGGGCGGACGCCGTCTGGCTGGCCCGTGGGGGCTGGGAGGTGACGGCACTCGAGGTGTCGGTCGTCGCGTTGCAGCGGGCCATCGAGCACGGCCGCGACGCCGGTGTCGACGTGCACTGGGTGCATGCGGAGCTGACAAAGGCGAGCCTTCCGCCCGCCTCCTTCGACCTCGTCTCGGTGCAGTATCCGGCCCTGCTCCGCACCGACGACGCCGAGGCCGAGCGGGCGCTGCTGGATGCCGTCGCCCCCGGCGGGGTGCTGCTGCTGGTCTACCACGCCGGCATGGAGACGCGAGAGTTGCATGAAGGTTTCGACCCGGCCGACTACGTCTGGCCGGGGATGATCACCGCGCTGATGGGCGACGACTGGGTCATAGAACTGGACGAGCAGCGCCCCCGGGTGATGCCCGACGGCGGGGCCGGGGCCCATCACATCGGCGACCTCGTGGTGAAGGCACGCCGTCTGCGATGATCGTGAGCGGTCGTTCGCCTGGGCCGCTGACGCCGGTTGCGTCGGGGTGGTAGACGTCGATCAGAAAGCGATCTACGCTTAGTTTCATAGGGTGAACTCCGCTGGACGGGTGGTCCGTCGCCTCCCGGCCAGCGGTGTTCGCTGCATTGGTTGCTGGCTGCTGCGCCTTATTTTTGCGGCATGTTCTCCCTCTGACGTTCGTACTCTTAGGTGCAGCGTCCCAGTCGATGCAGCTCAGTTTTGGCGGTTTAGTTTTTGGCAGTTCAGTTTTGGCAGTGCGGTTGGGCAGTTCGTAAGCAGGAGGAGTCCTCCGATGACTGATGCGTCGGCCTACTGGAACAACCGAGGCCCCTGCCCGATGCGCAGAGAACGGGCCGAACACCGAGCCGCGGCGACGGAGGTGCGAATCGATCGTCCGGGCTTCGCGTCGCGGTTCGTCATCGCCGCCGGCGTGCTGCTGGCCGCGGCGGCGGCGCTCAACTTGGTCGTGTTCCTCAGCATCGTCTGACGTTGGAGCCGCAGCGCGCCGACACGGGCGGCTGCCCGTCAGGTGAGCACGGTGATGGCGTCGCCGATGAGCTTCAGACCGATGACGAGGAACAGCACCGCCATGATTGCCGCATTGTTGTGGATGAACCAGTGCCGCCACCCCTCCAGCGTGGTCACGGCGGACTGGCCGGCGAATAGGTAGACGGCCAGCGGCGCCAACACCCCGACCGAACCGATGACGACGAAGATCGCGATCGCCACGAGCTGAGCCCCGGCCGCCGCACCAGTCGCGGCGATCGAGGCGGCGGCGGCGATCGTCAACGTGCCGTTCTTGGGGTTGACGGTGGCCAGCAGCGCGCCGAGACCGAGAGACTTGACCGGCGTCAGCGTGTCCAGGCTGGCCATCCACGAGGGCGTGGGCGGTTCTGCCCCCGCGTCCGGGCGCTCGCGCCATTGCTTGACCGCGAAAAGAAGAAGGAGCAGCCCGAGGATGAGCTCCAACCAGCCCGTCCACTTGGCCGGTCCGCCATCGGTGGAGGCGTCCGCCGGCCCGGCGAGGGCAAGTACGACGCCGCCGAGAGCGGCGAGGCCCACCACCCAACCGAGGGCGAAGAGCGACCCGGTGACCCGACCCTTCGGGGTGGCCAGGAGCAGGATGATGGCCACGATCGGGAGGGGGCTGACAGCGACTCCGGCCGCGAAACCCAGCATCGATCCGATCGCTGCACCCACCGGCACCCCTAACGTCGCAACGTGTTCTCCTCGATCATGGTCAGCCCCGGTCCAGCCAGGCCTCATCCTCACCGGATGGGCCGCTGCGCAGTAGTCTTCTGGTCACCCCGCGCTTCACTCGCGGCGAGTGAGGCGCGGCGGCGTTCCAGGGGCAACGCTGAGCTTCGACGGACGATTGGGTGGGGCAGCATTGGCGAACGAAATTGCAGGCGAGGAGCCCGACGAGCCCAGCCGTGCGGTCGAGCCCAGCGATGCCGTCGAGTCCAGCGACCCTGAGGAACTCCGTGCCGCGGACGGCGGCGATCTTGACGAGCCCGGTGACGGGGAGACCGACGCAGCGGACGCGAGCGCCGCCGCCGTCGGCCGCATCGAGAAGTGGCGGGTACGGGCCGAGCGGGCCCGGGCCCGGGGCGAGGATGCCGCCGATCGTTACCAGCAGCGGGCCGTCGAACAGCCCGTCCTCGGGCTTCCGCTGGTCTTCCTGTCGCGCTACACCGCCCGGCAGGGCATGCTGCTGGCCTCCGCCGTCGCCTTCCGGCTCTTCCTCTGGCTGCTGCCGCTGTCGTTGCTGACGGCGGGCATCCTGGCCGGGATCGCGGCGCACCGGCAGAACGACGTCGAGTCGGCGGCACGGCACGCCGGCCTCACCGGTGCCGCGAGCCAGCAGGCGATCACCGCGATCCAAGGTGGCGGGCGTTCCTGGTGGGTTGCGGTCGTGATCGGCCTGGTGCTGCTCATCTGGACGACCCGCACGCTCATTCGCAATCTCGTGGTGGTGAACGCTCATATCTGGAGTACCCCGCTGCGGAAGCGGAAGCAGAAGGAGCAGTTGATCACCGTCATCTACTTCATCGTCGGATGGATCGTGGTCTTCGTCGGGATCATCGGCGTGGCCAAGGCCAAGGACTACATACCGGGCGGCTTCGTCGTCGTCGGCCTGGTCCAGGCCTGCGTCCTCGGCGGCGCCTGGCTGCTGGTCACCTCGCAGTTGCCCGATCGTCGCAGCAGTTGGAAGGCACTGCTCCCCGGCTGCGTGCTCTTCGGCGTCGCTTTTGCTGCGCTGCACGCCATCAGTCGCGTCTACCTGCCGAACAAGATCCACAGTGCCTCCGAGCTCTACGGCTCGCTCGGGATCGCCGGCACGATGCTGGCCTGGCTGCTGATCATCGGCCAGGTGATCGTCTTCGCGTCGCTGGCGAACGTCGTCTGGGCCGATTTCCTCGATGAGCGGCAGGGGCAGCCGGTGATGGCGCGGCGCACTGGTGACGGAATTCCGGCAGCCGGCACCAGCGACGACGACGAGAGCGAATTCGAGCCGGCGGAGGGGGAGGCGCCGCCGGGAGCGGCCGCACCGCCACATCCGCCGCTGCCGTCCTTGCTGCATTCGCAGGCGCCCGGCAATGAGGTGGAGCCTCGCCTCTGAGATCTGTCGCTGGGCGGTCACCCTGAGTGCGATTTTGACCGGAAGTTCACCTCTTCGTGAGATTCCTCAGCGCTGCAGCTAAACCCTTGCCCGGGCCGGACGATGACACGTCTGTGACCGGACTATCTCTTGCCCGTACTAAGGACGGCGGTAGCCTGCGCCTCTGGCTGCTCTCGCTGGTGATGGTGCCTATCGTCGGCATCGGCGCCGCAGCGGCCCTGGAGATCGCATCGCACGTCTCGACCGTGCGCTCGGACCAGAAGGTGGAGCGGATCGTCCAGGCCACTATCGACATCAACCGGGTCCGTGCTGACCTGCAGCTGGAGATCCTGCCGGCCCTCACCGGCTCTCTGGTCGCCAACCCGCAGCTTCGCACCGCGCTCGGACTCACCGCGGCCCAGACCCAGCAACTGGCGGCGACGATCGCACAGGTCCCGAAACTCCGCCAGGCCACCGACGCCGCGGTCGCAACCTTGGCTCGCCGTAGCGACGTCGACGGGTTGGGTACCCGCACGCAGGCCCAGGTCAAGCAGCTGCGGGCCACCATCGACAGCGGGACGTACCCGCACACCGCCTTCGAGGCCGGCATCGAGATTCTCGACACCCTCTCCACGGCGCAGAACGACCAGACGGCCGCCGCCATCCGGATCGGCCTGGACCCGGCGTCGAACCGGGCACTGATCGACCTGGCCATGGTGACGCGCGCGGTCCAGTTCGCCGGCGAGCAGACCCCGTTCTTCATCGGCGCCCAGTTCCCGGGTGTCGTCTCGCCGGAGACCACGGCCCAGACGCTCTGGGTGCAGAGCTGGGGGAGTTACCAGGCGTGGTCGTCGGCCATTCTCGAGCAGACCTCGGCCGCCACCCGGGCCGTGTGGACCAAGGTGATCAGCAACCCGGCGGTGAAGTCGGTCGACGACATCTGGGACCAGACGACCGGCAAGCCGACCTTCGTCGGCACCCTGCCGTCGCTCAAGGTCGTGCTCAGTGACGCCCAGCGCAACGCGGTGCTCTCCGGCGCCCAGGACTACAGCGTCAACCTCGTACTCGACTCGGCCCGGGCGCAGCAGACCGCGGCGACTCGGGCGCTGGCCATCATCGTCGGGCTCTGCCTGCTGGTGATCGGGGCCAGCCTCGCCGCCGCCCGCTGGGCACAACGGGGCCTCTCCAAGCCATTGGGACGGCTCGCACGTCAGGCTACTGAAGTTAGCCAGGGCGAGCTCATCGATGTAGCCATCAGTGGGCCGCACGAGGTTCGGACGGTGGCCCGCGGGCTGTCGGAGTCCGTCAACAGCCTGCGCACGATTCAGGCCCAGGCGGCCGCGGTGGCCGCCGGCGACTTGGACAGCCGCGTCGTGGCAACACCGGTGCCGGGTGCGCTCGGTGCCGTGGTGCATGCCTCGGTGTCGCGCATCGTCGGCGCCATTCGTGACCGGGAGCAGGCTCAGAACGCGCTTGCGCACCGGGCTTCGCACGATGCACTCACCGAGCTTCCGAACCGCGGCGAGGCGCTCGCCTTGATCGACGCTGCCCTGCACCGGGCCGAGCGCACCGGTTCGCAGACCGCGCTGATGTTCGTCGACCTCGACCACTTCAAGGCCGTCAACGACAAGCTCGGCCACGCCGCCGGTGACGCTGTCCTGCAGACGATGTCGCGGCGGATGAAGGAACTGATGCGTGCCGGCGACACGGTGGCCCGGCTGGGTGGCGACGAATTCATCATCCTGCTCGAGTCGGTCACCGACGAAGGCGGCTGCCACCGGCTGGCCGAGCGGGTCGTGGCGGCGGCCGCCGAACCGATCATCGTCGGTCAGCGGGAGGCACGGATCGGCGCCAGCGTAGGCGTCGCCTTCTGCCGGGACGGCAGCGTGGACGCCAGCCGGCTGCTGCTGGAGGCCGACGCCGCGGTGTACCGGGCCAAGAGCAGCGGGCGCGGCCAGATCGCCGTCTTCGACGAGGACCTGCGCTCCGAACTCGCTGACCGGATTGGCCTGGAGCAGGCTCTGGCCACCGCTCTTGCCCGCGACGAGTTCGTGCTCCACTACCAGCCGCTGGTCGACCTGAACAACGGCTCGATCATCGGTGTCGAGGCGCTCATCCGATGGGATCGTCCGGGGGTCGGGCTGGTGGCGCCGGACGCCTTCATCCCGACGGCCGAGGGCTCCGCACTCATCGACGACATCGGCCAATGGGTGCTCCGGGCCGCGACGTCACAGCTGGCCGAGTGGAGCCAGGCCAACCCCGCGCTGCACGACCTCACCATGTCGGTGAACATCTCCGGGCGGCATCTCTGCAGCCCGCAGTTGCCAGAGGAGGTTGCCTCGATCCTGGCGACGTCCGGGGTGGCCGCGCGCCGGCTGATCATCGAGATCACCGAGACCGTGCTCGTCGACAGCCCGATCGCCAAGCACAACATGAAGCGTCTGCAGGAGTTGGGCGTCCTCATCGCGCTCGACGACTTCGGCACCGGGCACACCTCGATCGGGCAACTCCCGTCGCTGCCGGTGGACATCCTCAAGATCGACCGCAGCTTCGTCGCCTCGCACGAGCCCGGGAATGAGGACCTGCTGCACCTTATGGTGGCGGCCGCGCACGCCTTCGACCTGACCGTGGTCGCCGAGGGGATCGAGTACGAGCACCAGGCCCACTCGCTGCGGGGCGCGCAGGTCGAGACGGGCCAGGGGTACCTCTTCGCCCGCCCCTGCTCAGCGTCGGAGGTGCTGCAGTACCTCTCCAGCAACCCACCCCGGTCGGCCGTCGGCACCAGTACGCACCTGCCCCGCCACGCTGCCCGTCCGACTATGCAGTCGTTCCCGGCGACGGTGGTCGGCGACGTCTCGTCGCTCGATTCGGCCGGATCCGGACGACACGGGGAGACTTCGCGGGCCGGCTGATCTCTACGGAGCTTTGGCGAAATAGTTGAAACCTTAAGTCGGCCACCATCCGGCCGATTGGGAAAGTATGCGTGCTCTGGTTATCGACGCTTCGCCGGTAGGCCCCTGCGGCCAGGTTCGGTGCCGGCTGCGATGACGCTCAAGGTCGTCCGGCCAGCTGAGGTCACCTCGCCCTCCGACGCGCCTCAGGAACGGGTCCTCGCGGCGGCCCTGCGCCGCCGATTCCGCTGGGTCATCGAATGGCTGCCCGAGGGGCGCACGCTCCCCGACGAACTCTGGATCCGCCGCAACCGCTGGATAAGCTGGTTCGCCCTCATTCAGGCGTTCGGGCTCGGTGCCTATGGGCTGTTGCGCGGCGTGAGCCCGGGCACCTGCGCGATCGAGGTGCTGATCGTGGCGATTCCGGCGGTGCTGGGGATGAGCTCGCAGTTCAGCCGGCGGATGCGTACCAACACCGTGACGGTGAGCCTGATGTTCGCCTCGGCGACGCTGGTCGACCTCTCCAACGGCCTGACTGAGGCCCACTTCCACTTCTTTGTGATGCTCGGCGTCGTCTCGCTGTATCAGGACTGGGTGGCGTTCGGTCTCTGCGTCCTGATCACCGTCCTTCACCACGCGGTGATGGGGGAGTTGGCTCCTGGCTCGGTCTACGGTAGCTCCGCGGAGATGCAGAACCCGATCAAATGGGCTTTGATTCATGGTGGATTCGTGCTCGCCGCGAGCGTCACTCATCTCATCGCGTGGAAGTCGAACGAGCAGCAGGAACTGTCGGATCCGCTGACCCGGCTACCGAACCGCACTGCTTTCGTCGAGGAGTTGAGTCGACGGTTGGCCGCGCCGGACCGCGTAGTGAGCGTGCTCTTCGTCGACCTCGACAACTTCAAGAGCCTGAATGACTCGGCCGGTCACCGCGTTGGTGACCTGGCGCTGCAGCATGCCGCGCTGCGGATGTCGTCAGAGGTCCACTCACCGGACATGATCGCCCGGCTCGGTGGCGACGAGTTCGCCGTGCTCGTCCAGGGCGACGCGGCCGCGGCCGCCGAGGTGGGGGAGCGGATCGTCGCCCAGTTGCAGTCGAGCGTCTCGATCGAGGGACGCGACATCTTCGTGCAGGCCAGTGTCGGTGTGGCTGACAGCGGCTTGGCCGGGTCACGCGACTCGGCTGATCTGATGCGCGACGCCGATCTGGCCATGTATCTGGCGAAGTCCTCGGGAAAGAACCAGGTTTTCACCTACACCGCTGGACTTGACACTGTGGTACGTGACCGGGCTTCGCTCGCGGCCGACATTCGGACGGCGCTGAGCGCGGGGCAGTTCGAGGTGTACTACCAGCCGGTGATGCGACGCTCCGACGCACCGCACGCGGGCCTCTACCTGGACGGTGTGGAGGCGCTGCTGCGCTGGCACCACCCGGAGCGGGGCATGGTGCCGCCGACCGACTTCGTGCCGCTGGCTGAGGAGACCGGCGAGATCGAAGCGATCGGCGCCTGGGTGCTACGGACCGCGGTGGATCAGGTCATGCAGTGGCGGCGCGAGTTGCCCGGCTGCGAGGAGCTCACCGTTGCCGTCAACCTTTCGCCGGTACAGATGGGCAATCCTGCGTTGTTGTCGCTCGTCTCGGCGGCGCTATCGGATTCCGGCCTGCCGGCCTCGTCGCTGACCCTCGAGGTCACCGAGGGTGTACTGCTGCAGGATCTCGACGCCGCTCGGCGCCAGCTGGACGCGGTCCGGGCGCTCGGTGTGCTGGTGGCGATCGACGACTTCGGGACGGGATACTCCTCGCTCGCCTACCTCGGGTCGCTGCCGGCTGACCAGTTGAAGATCGACCGTTCCTTCACGGCGAACCTGGCCGACGGGACCGGCTCAGCGCTGGTGCGCGGCATCATCGACCTGGCCCGCGGGATGGAGCTCGACATCCTGGCCGAGGGCGTGGAAGTACGCGAACAGCAGGAGATTCTGCGTGAATTGGGGTGCCCGGCGTCGCAGGGCTACCTCTACTCGAAGCCGCTCTCCGGTGGTGACTTCGCCGAGTTCGCCGACACTCGTCGCTGGGAGCGGGCCTCATGATCGAGGCCAAGTCGCAGCTGCAGGTGCACGCTGGACATCTGGCGATGCTCGGCGGTTGGCTCGTCATCTTCGCCGCCGTGTATGTGCGGGACCGGCTCCGTTCAGGGCGCCGTGTTGGTGGGGCGCCGGCTGCGCCTATTCCGCTTGGTCGCCGGCTGGCTGGCTACCCCGGGGCCGTCGCGCTCACCTCGGTGGTAGCGGGCGTCATCCACCTGCTGGTCATCCGGGAGCACTTCGAAGAGGCGGCGCTGTACGGGTGGTTCTTCCTCGTGCTTACCGTGCTGCAGTTCGGCTACGCGGCTGCGGTCGTGTGGCGTCCGAGCCCGGCCTTGCTGAAGGCCGGTGGGTTGGCCTCGCTCGGTGTGGTGCTGCTCTGGTTCGCCACCCGGACGATCGCGATTCCGCTCGGCCCGGCTGCGGGCGAGAAGGAAGCCCTTGGAACGTTGGATGTTCTCTGTTCGCTGGCCGAGCTGCTGACCGTTGTTCTCTGTGCGCTGGCGCTGCGTGCTGGTGCCGCTCGGAGTGGTGCGCGAGCGCAGCAGCCGGTTGGTCTCGCCAGCCGGTAGCCACTGGCTTCACGGCGAAGAGCGCCCCACCTCGTCCGGGGCGGGGCGCCCTTCGCGTACCGAGTGCTATGCAGCTAGTCGATCAACCGACTTGATGACTACCTTCGCTCCAGCTGGGACCGCGGTCGACGTCAAGAAAACTGCATCCTGCGGCGAGGCCTGTCCCGGCTCCAAGTTCTCCACCGGCACTGTCGTCGACGAATACAGCGTCTTTCCATCGGCTGACTGCAAGCTGAGTTCGATGATGTAGTTCGACCGCTTCGACGAATGGTTCGTCACTGTTACCGCGGCGTGCGTGTACCCGATCTCATCGGTCGAGGTCTTCCCGAGGGTGACGTCGCCGCTGGCATCTTTCGATCCGAGTTCGTGCGCGATGCTCGGTGCGGAGGACTTCGGCGCACCGGAAGTGGTCGTCGTTGCGTCGGGTGTGGTCTTCGAGCCGCCGTTGGCGACTGCGGCGATCACCATGATCAGCACGAAGACGCCGATGACGCCGAGGATGATGTTCCGGACCTTGTGCGACTTCTTCGACGGCGGTTGGGGCACTGGGGCATACCCCGGTGGGGGCGCATAGCCCTGTGCTGGGTAGGCCTGGGGTGGGTAGGGCGGCTGGTTCGGGTCGTACGGTGGCTGGCTCATGAGTGTCCCCCCGGACAAGATGTGAGGTCGATGTGCGAAGGAAAGGTACCAGCAGTGCTGTATGGAAGCGTGGGGTACCCCTGTCCGCCGCAAGTCCCCGTCGGATACCCATACCTAGCCGGGGGTGTTCATCGCGCGGCGACGCTACCGAACTACGTCATCTGTCAGGATTTCATGGAGCACTTCGGAGAAGTCGTCGATTTTCTTCGTAAGGTGCCCCCGCGATGGCCTCCTGCGCCCGGATCGCGGCATCGAGCTTCGACCCAACCTCATCGAGCCGGGACGCGAACAACCGGCCATAGAGATACAGCGTGAGCGTCGCCGATCGATGCCCTACGAACTGAACATCGGGCACCGCACGTATCAGTGCCGCGCCGCCGTTGACGGTGTGGAGTGCGGGCAGTGGATGTACGCCCCGCCGCATACCGGCTGACGTCGTTAGACGAACAGGATGAGAAGCGCCACCGCTCCCAGCACGCACAAACCTGCAACCAGGGCGAGGACCTTCCCTGCTGACACCTCGCTCGGCCGCCGCCCCGGAGGTGGTACCGGTTCCCACACCATCCCCGCCCACGGCGCTTGCTGTGGTGGCGGCGGTGGCATCACGTGGTAGACCTGAGGACGGTTCGGCTCGTGCGGTTGAATAGTCACAGCATCCCCCGGAGCTAGATAGCTAGACCCACCAGTTGTCGGCCGCAGCGGGACGAGTGACCCACCAGCGCACCGAGGTGTCGAGTCCCCACCATCTGTTCGTCATCGGGTGGAAGGTATCACTGGACCGGGGCTGGCCGAAAGGGAAGACACAAGGTCGGCCATCCCGGAAATATCCCGTGGCTCGGAAAATGACTCGCGGCAAAGTGCGGCATACCGGGCGCTCATCCCGTGAAATCCCGTCGTGCGTACGTGACTATCCGACGTGGTTCGACGGTGTTCGACTATCGCGATCCTCCCGTGATTCGTTCAGGAATCTCGCGAATTCACCGTTATTGCTGGAGTGCCCTCAGCAGGATTCGAACCTGCGACGCCCGCCTTAGGAGTGCGGCGCTCTATCCCCTGAGCTATGAGGGCGGGGCAGCACGAGAAGTCGCGAGCAAACCTTCGACGCGGCGTCCAGTGCAGTGACTGAGCCTAGTCGATGGTGAGACGGGTCGCGCGTGAACGAGGTTTCAAGGGCGGAGGCGTCGCCGACGCTCACTCGGGACGTGCCCAAGCAACGATCGTGCGGATCGAACCCTGGCAAAGGTGATCTTGCGAACCCAAACGGCTGCATTCAGGCATCCACATCCTGGCTTGCCGTCGATCCGGGAGCGCAATTTGCCGACCCACCCCCGTCATGGTTCCAGCCAGAGACGGCATCGCCGTTGTTGGTTGACAGTGGTCTCTCGCCGATGGGAACGGTGCCCCTTCCCCGCGCCGCAGCAGTCCCCGCGTAGCGAAGTCTCGAAGATCGAAGGAACATAAAGATCGATTTATCGCGTCTAATGCAAGTATAAGCTAGATTGATTCTGTGAAGGTGAATCGTCGGTACTTGCCTAGTTCCGTGGCGGGGGTAAGTGCTCTTGGCGCGATGATTGCTGAGGGCCGCCGCCTCCGGGGATGGACCGCCGCTGACCTCGCGGGGCGGTTGTCAGTGTCTTTACCTACGTTGCGGCGGATCGAGGCGGGGGAGCCGAGCGTCGCCATCGGGGTGTTCTTCGAGGCTGCGGTGCTCTGCGGTGTCGAGTTGTTCTCCACCTCACCCGATGAGTTGCCCCGACTTGCGCGTGAGGCGCAGCTTAGGACCGCGGTGCTTCCGGCACGGGTCCGCCCGAAGCCGGTGACGATCGATGACAACTTCTAGTCTCGGTGCCGTGCCGGACGGCGCGTTCGTATGGGTGTGGTTGCCCGACGCTTCTGTCCCGGTCGTCGCTGGCCGCGTACAGGTCACCGGAACGTCGGAGCTCGGGGCGGTGCTCTCGTTCGCCTATGGGCGGAGCTACCTATCCCGTGACGGCGCGATCTCCCTATTTGCCCCGGAATTGCCTTTGCAGCAAGGCACTTTCGATCCCACCGCGCCGCTGATCCCGGGGCGGGAGCCAACTCCGATAGCCGGCTGTCTGCGCGACTCGGCCCCGGATGCCTGGGGCAGACGGGTCATCAACCTGCGTGTCGGGTCGGACCCGAACGTGGAACTCTCCGAACTGACCTACCTGCTCGCCTCGGGGAGCGATCGGATCGGTGCGCTCGACTTCCAGACCTCAGCGACGGAGTACGTTCCGCGTGGCGGCGACGCCACTTTGGAGCAGTTGGCCGAGGCCGCAGCGAGGGCCGAAGCCGGCGAACACATCCCTGACGATCTTGCAGTTGCCGCCGGTCACGGCACCTCCGTGGGGGGTGCTCGTCCCAAAGCGCTGCTCACCGACGGCGACCGGAATCTGATCGCGAAGTTCTCCTCCTCCACCGACGATCGGCCGGTCGTAAAAGCTGAAGCCGCCGCGATGATGTTGGCCCGGTACGCGGGCATCGACGTCCCCGAGGTGGAGGTCCTGCGTGTGTCCGGAAAGGACGTTCTCGTGGTGGAACGGTTCGACCGGACCCCGGGCGGTGGCCGGCGGATGTTGTTGTCCGCGCTCACCGTTCTCGGGCTCGGCGAATACTCGGCCCGGTACGCGAGCTACCCGATGCTCGCCGACGCGATCACCACGTCGTTCCGGCATCCCGAGAACGCGCTGCGAGAACTCTTCCTGCGGCTGGTCTTCAACGTCTGCATCGGCAACAACGACGACCATCTGCGCAACCACGCCGCCTTCTGGGACGGCGTCGCACTCGAGCTTGCACCGGCGTACGACCTCACCCCGCAGCCGCGACGGACCTCGGTCTCCAACCAGGCCATCGCCGTCACCGACGACGGCTACCGGTCCAGTCAACTCTGGGTCTGCCGCAAGGCCGCACCGGCTTTCCGCCTCACCGCGTCTGACGCGGACGACACGGTCGATCACGTCGTCTCAGGAATCCGGGAACACTGGAAGGACGCTGCCGAAGAGGCGCATCTAACCGCTGCGGAGAGGGACACATTGATGGGCCGCGAGGTCCTCAACCCCTACATCTTCTACGACCAGCGCTGACCGACAACGCTGCGGCGCCCTGCAATACAAGGGCAAACGGGGCTCCGGAAGCTGTACCCCCAGGGCAGTCGTCGGGACACGATAACCGCACCGGCCGGGCGGGGCATGTTGAAACCGGGAGACCGGGGGACCGTCTGACTCTTGTGGGACGGGACCAGTCCACCGGGAAGCGGCGTCGCCGGCTGGCTACGCGGACGTGGGGGTCCGCCAAGTCACGTAGCAGGGGACAGCTGACTGCGAGGCGGAATGGCTTGTGCACCGTTATCCTTGCGCCGAAGGGCCGCAGGCCCCTGGGAGGTAGACGGAATGCTGTTCTGGCTGTTGCTGATTGTGCTCGTAGTGGGCCTGTTGGGCGTGGCTTGGCGTGTCGATAAGCAGAGGGGCCCGAGGTCGGGTCCCGTGAGGGCTGACCCGTGGCGGGAACGTAGGACCAGGTTCCTCAAGGATCGAACAGCGGAGAGTGGAAAGTTCCCGTCCGATCCGACCGACGGGCCTCCAGACCAACGGAGCTCGTGGGACACACCTCGTTGAAGCAGATCGGGCCGCATCACCATCGCTGGTGATGCGGCCCAATCCGTTAAGCAGGTACTGCCCGCGTACTAACTCTTTGCGACCAGGTTCAGCGTGAGCGTGTTGTTCGGGCCCGGGAAGATCGCGTTCAGAACATCGGTCAGCAGGCCGCAGTTGGCCAGCTTCCCGATCGCGAACTTCGAGGTCACCGTGCCGCCGACGAAGGGCGAGAACTGCCCCTTGCCGTTGGAGGCCAGGTGAATGCTCACCGGAGCCGCCGTCTGGCAGTTCCCCGAGGTGAGCGGCAGGATTCCGACCGCGACGACCGATTTGACGCCGATGTTGGCCGTCAGGTCAGCGGTGAGGTCCGTCGCGCCCGGAGCGAGCTGCCCGGTGAGCAGGCCGATCTGGCTGAAGGAGGCGACGATCGTCGTCGGGATGAACCCGAAGAGGCTGGCGTTGATCGTCATGTTCGGCAGGGTGGTGGTGCCTGTGAAGGAACCGCCCTTGAGATTGACGTCGGTGGAGACCAGACCCGGACCGACCTTGCCGCTGCCATTGACGGTCGGCAGGCCGATCGTCCCGTTCGCGGTGAAGTCGATGTGCGTCAGGGTCGGAGCCGGCGTGGCCGTCGGAGCCGGTGTCGCGGTCGGCTTCGGCGTGGCCGTCGGTGCCGGAGTGGCGGTCGGCTTCGGCGTGAAGGTCGGCGTGGCCGTGGGTGCCGGCGTGGCCGTGGGTGCCGGCGTCGGTGAAGGCGTCGGCGACGGCAGGTTGGTGAAGCCGAGGGTGACCGAGTTGTAGGTGAAGAAGGTGGTACCCACCGATGGAGAGGTGAGTTCGTCACACTCGGCCCATACCCGGTCGTGCAGCGGATCGCTGTTCATGAAGCCGCTCGGCCCAAATGGGGTGACCTTCAGCGACCACGATCCGTCAGCGGCGACGACGGCACCGGGGTAGCCCTGGATTGCGTCGCCGGACTGTACGAAGACCATCACGCTCGCGGACGTTCCAGCCGGCGTTGTGCACCCGGTTCCGGAGACCGTGATCTGCGATCCCAGGGCGACGGGGTTCGGGGAGACCGAGAGCGTCCCGCTCGGTGCCGGCGAGGGAGGCGGCGGCATGTACGTCGGGGTCGGCGTCATCGTCGGTGTGGGACTCGCCGTGGGTGTTGGCGTCGGTGTCGGTGCCAACCCCGTCACGGTGGTGGTGACGATGTTCGAGCTCGCCGGTGCGTTTCCGCCGTCCTGGCCCGATCCACAGCACTCATTGACGTAAGTGGTGGTCGCGACGACGCGGTGCAGGCTTCCACTGGTGAAGCTCGTCGTGCAGCTCGCCGTTGTACCGGAGGCGGCGACTGCGGTGCAGAGGCGCACGTTCGGGGAGCCGAGGTCGGTGAAGGTGACGCTGGCACCTGGCGTATCAGTGGTCGCGGTGTAGGTCACCGAGGCGCCGGCGGTGGCCTGGCTCGGGCCGGAGAGCGTCACCGAGGTCGGACCGAGGTCGAAGATCTGGGCGACTGAGCCGAGCGAGAGGTTCTGACCGTCGACGAACGAGCAGGGGATGCTCTGCTTCGCGACTGGAAGCACGCTCTTTCCGGTGGCGTCCTTCGGATTGAGCACCAGCGCGAAACTGCTGGCCGTCAAGGTCACGGTTGAACCGTTGTCTGTCACTGACGGACCGGTGCCGGTCGCGGTGACCGTGAACGGCGGTCCGTCGCCATTCTCGTCCTGGTCCTGCGGAATGGCGGTGTTCGGGATTGCGGCCGGGATCGACAGGGCGCTCGGCGAACCGCCCGACACGCTCACACCAGTGGTGGCCGAACCGTCGAGCGAGGTTGCCCCGAGAATCTGGAAGGCGTCGGTCGTGAATGCCCCGAAGTGGATATCGACCGCGAAGTTCTGCAACGCGAAAGTGTCCCCGAAGGTCAGTTCCGGCGGCAGCGAAGCGGTGAAGGTCGCCGGGTACACCTCGTTTCCGGCTACCGGCAGCGTGCAAGCGACGTTAACGGTCGTGTTGATGACGCCTGGCGGATTGTCGTTGGGTGTCGGTGTGGGCGTCGGCGGTCCGGGGGTCGGGCTCGGCGTAACCGTCGGCGGTGCCGCCGTCGGGCTCGGTGTATCCGTCGGCGGCGCGGGGGTGGGCGGCGTGGGGGTCGGCCCACCGGCCGGCTTCACCGCGATCGAGCCGAGCTGCAGGCTCTGGCCGGAGTCGAAGGTGCAGGGGATGTTCTGCTTGGCCACGGGCAGCACACTCGTGCCGGCCGCGTTCTTGGGGTTGAAGACCGCGCTGACCGTGGTCGCCGTCAAGACTGCGCTGCCGGCCGAGGTGAGCGTCACCGACGGCGAGGGACCGGTCGCGGTGATCGGGAAGGCCGGGCCGTCGCCGTTCGCGTCCTGGGTCTGCGGCACCGGCGTGGAGGGCACGGTCGCGGTGATCGATACCGCGGAGGGCGACGCGTTGGTGACCGACGCCCCGGCCGTGATGGCCCCTTCAATGGTGGTGGCACCGAGAATCTGCAGCGCGTCAGTGGTGGCGATGTTGAGCAGGATGCTGATGGAGAAGTTCTGCAGGGCGACGGTGTCACCGACCTGCGCGGAGTCGGGAACGGTGGCGGTGATCTTCGCCGCGTAGTCCTCCGAGCCCGCTACCGGAATGGTGCACCTGGCGTTGAGGGTCGCATTGATCGTCGCCGCCGAAGCCGGCGAGGAACCGATCAACGCGCTGGTGACACCCGCGACGAGGCCGATCGCCGCGACCCCGGAGATGGTGGCGAAGGTCTTTCTGCGTCTAACAGAAATTCTCATTGGGTTCCGCTCCCTAGCGACGCGAAATGCCGCGAAGGGATGGCCCCGTGCCCTCCCTGATTGCGTTCTGCGCGGCACCGCAGACCCGAAGTTACTTCTCCGTAAGGCAGAAAACAATGGATTTCGCCAGAAAAGTTACTGCACTTTTGAGGTACGGATAGAGCGGGTCTGAGTGGCGCGGCGGGGTGCGGCTCTACCTACTCCGTCTGCGCGGTCCACGAGGGGAGCGCCACCCGCAGGCGATCGGCTTCGGCGAGGCCCTGCCGGTACCCCTGCTCGGCCGCCGCCGGAGCGACTCCCGGGTCGAGCGGGTTGTTACCGAACGACGCCACCGACTCTGCATCAGCAACGATCGCCGCGGTCGCCGCCGGATGGAGCCGGCTGAGTTCGGCGTCGATACCGCCCCGTCCGGGCGGCACCATCGGCGCCAGCACCAGCACGTGTTCGTGCCCCTGGGCCACCGATGTGTTCGTCGGCGATCGGACCGCGCCGTCCATGAAGAGCTCGCCGCCGATCGTCACCGGCGGCCACACCCCGGGCACGGCGCAGCTGGCGGCAACCGCATCGACGAAATCGACCCCGGAGCTCGCGGTAAGCGTGGCGAACTCGCCGGACTCGGCGCTCACCGCGCAGAGCGTCACCGGTCGCTGCGGCCACTCGGCGGCCGGCAGCATCGCGCGAATCTCACCCCGTCGCTGCGCCTCGGGCATGGTCTCAGCGGCCTGAGCGAACGCGCCGATGCGGCGGCGGGCCACCACAGCGGACTCGGCGCCGACGACCGCCTCCATCCAGGCTTGAGCGACGGCATCGTAGTCAATGGCCAGCGCCTCGGCGGCGACCGCAGTGCAGATCTCCTTATAAAGCAGGGCAATCGATACCGAGGAGGCCAGTCGGGCGGCTACGATCGCCCCGGCCGAGGTGCCGATGAGGGTGTCGGCCTGCTGCGCAGCAAACCCGGCCTCGGCCAGCCCCTGCAGCACCCCCAACTCCCAGCCGACGGCCGCGCTACCGCCGCCTCCGAGCACCAGCGCCCGGCTCACGCCGTCCCCTCCGCCCCGTAGCCGCGACCGGAGTGGCGGGTCTGGAACTCGACCTCCCGGCGCTGCAGTTCCTGGTTGCAGCAGTTGCAGGTGAAGCGCGGAACCAACGGTTCGCCGCAGGCTCGATGCGTGATCAGCAGTCCCGATGAACCCCCGCGCCCGTCGGCGAGTGAATGCTCTGCCCAGCCGTTCAGCAACGCGAAGACGACGAAGAAGTCGAAGCTCTTCGGGGTGAGCAGGTACTCGTGACGCCCGGCCCCCTCGGCCACCGGTGCCCGGCTCAGCATCTCGGTCTCCACGAAGACGCCGAGTCGCTCGGTGAGGGTGAACGGGGAGATGCCGGGTAGTCGCCGCTTGAACTCACTGAACCGGTGCGCGCCCAGTAGTGCGGCCGCCAGCAGGAAGGTCGACCAGCGGTCGGCCAACACCACCGTCGAGTCGCGGAACTCGCCGAGGTCGGTCGCGGTGGAGCGGCGGGAGCGGGTCGCCCCTCGCGGCGCGTCGTTCTCGTCCAGGGTCGTCTCGGTGTCGCGGGCCGTCACACCGATGGCCCCGCACTGACCGCAGCCGAAGACCGGAGTCACCGCATTGCCGCACGGGAGGTGAATCAGGTGCGTGCCGAGGGCGCCGGGACTCCCCGGTGCCCAGCGACGGTCCCACGACCACATGGCGACGAAGACCGACCAGAGTTCCTTTCCGGCGTCGGTGAGGCGATACTCGTGACGTGGCGGCGAGACGCTGTAGCTCTCGGTGCGCAGCACGCCGGACGCGACGAGCCCGCGTAGCCGCTGGGCGAGCACCGCGTCGGAGATGCTCAGCTCGTTGCGGAGGTCCTGAAAGCGGCGCGCACCCTGGAAACACGAACGGATGATCTGCAGGTTCCAGCGGTCGCCGACGATCAGCAGTGCGCTCTCCAGAGCGGAGGGGGTCGCGGACGTCATCCGCTCATCCTGCCATCTGAAGCGGCTCAGCGGCAGTCTTTGCCACTCGCCCAGTTGAAGAGATGGTGCCGCGGTTGCGCATACACACCTTTATTGTGCGCGCAATTCGTGCCCTAGGGAGACTTCTGCTCTTGAAACAAAGGAGCGCCTCGGGATAGATTGCAGGGGAATGTGGCCAATCGTGGCAACCCCTGACGAATCTCGACGGAGGAATGATGCGTCTCTTTCCGCCGGAGCGGGTAGCCAGCTTTCTGGAGCTGGGGTGGTGGTCCGGTGACACGCTGGACTCCCGCTTCGAGCAGCACCTGGCCCGGCGCCCGGACGAGGTGGCGATCGTCGATGCCCCGAACCGGAGCACCTTCACCCAGGGTGACCCGCGCCGCCTGACCTGGGCCGACCTGCGCCGCAGTGCCGATGGTGTCGCCACCGAGTTTCTCAAGGCCGGTCTCGGTGAAGGCGACGTGATCGGCATCCAGCTGCCGAACATCGTCGAGCTCGCGGTGGTGTACCTCGCCGGCATGCGAATCGGCGCGATCGTCTCGCCTTTCCCTGCGCAATACCGTGAGCACGAGGTGCTTTCCCTCGCCTCCATCGGCGGCTTCCGCGCCCTGGTCACGGCCAGCCGGGTCGGTGGACGGGACAACGCGGCGGAGCTGGCCGCGCTGGCCCCGCGGATCCCATCGCTGCAGCATTGCTTCGCCTTCGGGACGGGACTCCCCGACGGCGTCATCCCGCTCGACCCGGCCCTCGAGGGAGCGGCCGATCCGTCGATACTGGCTGACTATCGCGCCAACCGTGTGGTCGATGCCAATGACTGCCTGACTCTCTGCTGGACCTCCGGGACCGAGAGCAATCCCAAGGGCGTTCCGCGCGCGCATGGTGACTGGCTGGCCGTCGTCCAGACCACCGCCGGCGTGCCCGAGATGAACCCGGACTCGGTGCTGCTCTGCACGTTCCCGATGGTGAATGCCGGCGGGATGGGCGGGATGTTCGTGCCGTGGATGCGCGAGGGGTGCCGCCTGGTACTCCACCATCCGTTTGACCTGGACACTTTCCTGGCGCAGATCAGTGCTGAGTCGGTGACCCACTCCGTCTCACCGCCGGCCATCCTCACCCAGTTGCTGCAGGAGCCGGAGCGGCTGGCCAACACCGACCTGAGCTCGCTGCGGACGATGGGCTCCGGGTCGACCACCCTGCTGCCGTCGATGATCGAGGGCTGGGAGGCCCTGGGTATCGAGATCATCAACTTCTTCGGGTCGAACGAAGGGCTCTCACTGGCCGGTTGCCGGGCCAACATCCCGGAGCCGGAACTGCGGGGGAGCCTGCTGCCACGACCCGGGTCGCACGGGTTGCCGACCAACGTCGAGAGCGATCGCTTCGCCGGCGAACGGCTGGTCGACCTGGCGACCGGCGAGGACATCCACACCGCCGGACGCCCCGGCGAGCTCCGGCTGGTCGGGCCGACCATCTTCGCCGGATACTGGGGTGGCGACGGTTCGGAGTTCGACGAGCAGGGTTACTTCCGCACCGGTGACGTCTTCGAGTACGTCGGTGATCAGCTGCAGTACGTCAGCTTTCTCGGACGTTCCAAGGAACTCATCGTCCGCGGCGGCTTCAAGATCTCCCCGGCCGATATCGAAGGACTGGTCGAGGCGCACCCCAAGGTAGCCGAGGTCGCCGCCGTCGGCTGGCCCGATCCGCGGCTGGGGGAGCGGGTCTGTGTCTTCGTTGTGCCGCAGAGCGGCCAGACGCTGACCCTGAACGAGATCGTAGATTTTCTGAAGGAGCGCAAGGTGGCCACCTTCAAACTCCCGGAACGCCTGGAGATCGTTGACTCCCTGCCGCGCAATGCGATCGGCAAGGTGCTGAAACGTGACCTGAAGGCGAGCCTACAGCCGGCCTGAACCATATCGAATCCCCTTATTGGCAACTACTTTTGGAGAATTGACGACCGTGTCCGAAGAACTGGTACTGCGCGCTGATCATGGCCCCGTGACGGTGCTTACCCTCAACCGCCCGGAGCGGCGCAACGCCTGGACGGTGCCCCTGCAGCGCTACTACTACGGGCTGCTGCAGGAGTGCGTGGAGGATCCGTCGGTGCGCTGCATCGTGGTCACCGGCTCCGGCAGCACCTTCTGCCCCGGTGCCGACACCAACGAGCTCCAGGGGTACACCGAGACCGGCGACTTCAATCCGGAGATGGCGAAGATCGTCCAGCCGGACTGGTATCCCATGACCGTCGACAAGCCGATGATTGCGGCCATCAACGGCGCCTGCGCCGGCTTCGGCCTGGTCCAGACGATGATGTGCGACGTCCGGATCGCCGTCCCCGGCGCGCGCATGACCACCGCCTTCGCCCGGCGCGGCCTGCCGGCACTGCACTCGAGTTCTTACCTGCTACCACGGCTCATTGGCATGAGCCGGGCTACCGAGCTGCTCGTCTCCGGGCGGACCTTCACCACCGACGAGGCCGCCTCCTACGGGCTGGTCCATCAGCTAGTCGAGGCTGACCAGCTGATGGAGCACGTGCTCGCCTATGCCGCTGACCTTGCGGTGAACTGCTCCCCGGCCTCGGTGATCAACATCAAGGAACAGCTGCGAAACAGCTACACCCATACGTTCCTGGAGTCGGTGCACGACGCCGAGGAGCGGGAGCGCACTGCGCTGGCCTCGGTCGACTTCTACGAGGGCGTCATGAGTTTCGTCGAGCGGCGGCCTCCGCAGTTCGCCCCGTTCGGTGAGGGCGCCAAGCCGAGAGGCTAATCGTCTGCAGCAGAAACGGGCGCTCGATCCGCTGGGTCGAGCGCCCGTTTCGCTGTTCGGGGGATGGACAATCAGCCGAGTTGATCGACGATGTCGGCGGCGACCGTGAGGGTGTGGCGAGCCGCCGGGTCGTCGTCGGTGGCCGACGGCACGATGACGATGTCATCAGCACCGGCGGCCGAGTACTCCTTGATCCGGGCCTCGACCTGAGCGGCGTCGCCCACCAGGCCGACGACCGCGTTCAGCTCGGCCGGAACCTGCTCGAGGAGCGCCGCCGGATGCGGTCGAGTCAGCGCGAAATCGACCAGCTCCGAGAAGCCGGCCCGGCGGAACATGTCGCTGTAGCCGGGGGCGGCCAGGTACCCGACCACCGAGCGGCGCAGCTGTTCGATGGCGGCTGGTCCCGGGTCGATTGCGCAGCCCACCCAGACGGCGACACGTGGGCAGGGACGCCCGACCCGCTCGGCGGCGCTGCGCAACTTCCCCACCAGATCGCGCACCGAGTCCGGGTCGACGAGGTTGAGCACCATCCGATCGGCGTGCCGGGCCGCCACCTCGATGGCGCGATCACCGAAGGCGGCGACCACGAGCTCCGACTTGGGCGCGTCGAGGCGTAGCCGGTATCCATTGGTCTTGACGACGGCACCGTCCAGGTCGACCTTCCTGCCGTCGAGCAAGCCACGGACCGCCTCGGCCGATTCGGCCAGCGCCTGCGCCGGTCGACTCCGGTCGCGGCCGTGCCAGCGCTCGACAACCATCGTGGAGGAGGTGCCGAGTGCGACGGAGACCCCGCGTCCGGTAAGCGAAGCGACGGAGGCGACTCCCATCGCGATCATCGCCGGATCACGGACGGCGACCGCGAACGGGCCAAGCACCAGATCGGATTGGCTGAACTTGGTGGCGACGTGCGTGCCGAGCGCGAAAGCGTCCCAGGTGGCCATCTCGCCGATCCAGACAGCGTGATATCCGAGGGAATCTGCGATCAGCGCCGTCTCAATCACCTCCGCCGGCGGGCGATCCTGCCAGAGGCCGAGCGAGACCTCGAGATGGACACTCACGGTGACCACCGGTTCCAACGAATCGCAGTCATCTGCACTCCTTACGTTTCAGGGCGACTTCTCCCGGGGGATTGGGTCTCCTAGCGGTTAGTACACAAACGCAGTTGCTTGAGGGAGAGCAACTGAAGATCGGGATTCTGGTCAAGCTGAGATCGCGAATCTCTTTGAAATAACTTGCCATTCCGCGACAACGCTACTACAACTAACAGTGTCAGTCGGAACATTTAGGAGGATGCCGTGGGCACCGTTTCTTGGGTAACACTCGTTGTGTGTCTCGTCGCATCGGCGGCGACCATCGTCGTGCTTATGGGCGTCACCATGGCGATCTCGATGCGCACCAACAACTGGTCGGTGGTCGATACCTTCTGGGGACTCGGCTTCGTGGCTATCGCGGTGGTCAGCTACCTCATCACCATCGACCACGGCGACGCGGGACGGCGTCTCATCGCTCTGCTGGTCACGGCGATCTGGGGCCTGCGCCTGGCCGGTTACATTCATTGGCGAAACCACGGCAAGCCGGAGGACCCGCGTTACACCGCGCTCATGAAGCGCCGTACCGGTCCGCTGATCCCCTACGTTGTCAAGAACATCTTCTGGGCGCAGGGCTGGGTCATGTGGGTGGTGGCCATCCCGATCAGCGTTGCGATGGTCGAGCACCAGCCGGTGAATGCCCTTACCTGGCTCGGTGTTGCCCTCGCCGCCGTCGGTCTCTTCTTCGAGGCCGTGGGCGATGCGCAGTTGGCGCGTTTCAAGAGCGATCCGGCGAATGCCGGCAAGCTGATGGACAAGGGCCTCTGGGGCTGGACGCGTCACCCCAACTACTTCGGCGACATCTGCGTGATGTTCGGCATCTGGATCGTCGCCTGCGGCTCCTGGATCGGAGTAGTCACGGTCTTCGCGCCGATCCTCATGGCCCGCATGCTCATCTCCAAGAGCGGCAAGGCACTCCTCGAGCGGCGCATGGCCCGCTCCCGCGGCCCGGAGTACGCCGAGTACGTGGCCCGCACCAGCGGCCTCATCCCGCGCCCGCCCCGCAAGCACGCGTCCACTCACCTCGGCTGAGTCGCTCGGCGCGACCGTCCGGTCCGCGATGACCCGCCCACGGGTGGTCATCGCGGACCGCCGGTCGCGCTCCACTGGGCCCGCAGCGCCGGCTTGTCGATCTTCAGGCTGGCCGTACGGGGCAGGGCATCCACGAAACGCACCTGGGTCGGCTTCTTGTACGAGGCGATCCGATCGCGGGCGGCCTGAATCACCGCCGCCTCATCCAGGGACGGGTCAGAGGCCACCGCCACCGCCACCACCGTCTCGCCCCAGCGCTCGTCCGGTACTCCGAATACGGCGAGTTCGGCCAGGCCCGGCACGTCCGCCAGGGCGGCCTCGACCTCGGCCGGGAAGACGTTCATGCCGCCGGAGACGATCATGTCCTTGGCCCGATCGGTGACGTAGAGGTATCCGGCCTCGTCGAGGCGGCCGATGTCACCGGTGCGCAGCCGCCCGTCGATGAGTGCCTCCGCGGTCAGCTCAGGACGCTTGTAGTACCCGAGGAACTGCGTCTCGGAGCTGACGGTGATCTCGCCGGTCTCGCCCACGGGCAGGGGCTGGCCGTCGGTACCCACGATCGAGACGTCGGCCAGATGCATCGGACGTCCGGTGCTGGCGTAGACGTCCTCAGCCTCGCAGGCCGGTGACCAGTCGAACTCCTCGGTGCGGGTCACCGGCGCTCCGGTCTCGGTCATGCCGTACGCCTCACCGAAGCGCCCGCCGATCACCTCGACGACGCGCCGAACCGTGTCGGCCGGCATCTTGGAACCCGAGTGCATGCCCACGCGCAGGGTCCGAAGAACCTCCGGGCGGCGGCGGACCTCCTCGACGAACTGGTCGGCCAGCGGGGTCGGGATGTAGGTGAAGTTCGAGCCTTCGGCCACCATCCGATCGATCCAGGCGTCGGCCGGGAGTCCGGCCATGAAGGAGATCTCGCCGCCCAGATATAGGTGCGGCAGGAGCACCCCCCAGATGCCGGCGACGAAGGAGAGCGTTCCGGTGAAGGCGCAGCGGCTGCGCGGGCGGATGTCGAAGTGAACCGGCATGTGCCGAAGAATGCGGACCATTGAGCGCTGGGTGTGCATAACGCCCTTGGGCTGGCCGGTCGTGCCGCTGGTGTAGCCGATGATCGCCAGGTCTTCGCTGGAGCGGGCAACGTTGGGGCCGGTCGAGCTGGCCGCGAAGAGCAGCGGCTCCCAACGCAGGTGCGAGCCGTCGGCCGGTTCGCCGAGCGCGACGGCCGCGGTATCTTCCAGCGCGTCCAGGCCGGCCACCTTCTCGGCCACCTCTGAGGTGTAGACGAATGCCCGGGCGTCGGCGTCGGAGAGAATCCCCCGAACTTCGTTGCGGGCCAGCCGATCATTCACGTGGACCGCGGGGAAGCCCCCGATGAGGCAGCCGACGTAGGCCTCGACTGCCTGCACCCGATCGGCGACCATGAGCGCGACGTGGTCTCCGGGCTTCAGGCCCTGACCGGTGAGCGCGTTGGCGAAGCGATTGGCGTTGGCCAGCAATTCACGATGGGTTCTGACTTCGCCATGAGCCCGGACGGCCACCCGGCCACCGGCGCGGGCCAGCGACTTGGCGAGGATCGATCCGGCGGTGTCGTCCAGCATGCTAATTCCGTTTCGGTCGTTGATTCTTCAGCGGGAGGGCGCGGAGGTCCTCCCGTTCTCGGTCCGGCTCGTCGGCCGGTGGGTTGTCTTTAGACGCCGGCCCGCAGTTGGCGTTTGAGGACCTTTCCCACGGGGTTGCGGGGCAGGGCCTCGACGACGTCTAGGCGTTCGGGGAGCTTGTAGCTGGCGATCTGCTGGGCGTTGAGGTGACTCACCACGTCGGCCAACTCCAGGCTCATTCCCGGCTTGAGGGCGACTACGGCGCAGACCTTCTCGCCGAGGACGTCGTCCGGGTAGCCGATCACCGCGACCTCAGCCACCGCTGGATGGGTGGCGATCATCGTCTCCAGCTCAGCCGGCGCGATGTTCATCCCGCCGCGAATCACCAGGTCCTTGGCCCGATCCACGTACCGCAGGAACTCCTGATTCGGGCCGTCGATGACGAACATGTCACCGGTCTTCAGGTAGCCGTCCTCATCGAAGGGACTTTGGACGTGCGAGGCGTCGAGGTAGCCGGCGAAGAGGCTCGGGCCCTTCAGGTAGAGCTCGCCCGGGTGGTCGGGCTCGTCGATCTCAGCGCCGGTGTCGGGGTCGATGAGTTTGATCTTGGTTCGCGATGCGGCTGGGAAGCTCCAGGTCCGGTCGCCGCCGTAGCGGGGGAAGAAGCGCGCTCGCTGCTCGGGGTCGGTCATCAGCTTCACGTCGGTCATCAGCGAGATTCCCTCGTTGGAACCGAAGTAGTTGATGATGGCGATGCCGTAGCGGTCACTCCACCCGCGCACCATCCACTCCTGCAGCGGCACCGAACCGGAGCCGATCTGGCGCAGGGTGGAGATGTCAGCGCCGGCCAGTAGCTCCTCGCGCTGCAGCAGCATCGCCAACAGGGCAGGCGGGGCGACCGTGTAGGTGATCCCCTCGGCCTCGATCTGGCCGAGGAATACCGAGAGATCAAACGGGTGGTGCTGCACGAGGACGCAGCCCACGCGCAGCCACGGCAGGAACATGCCGTTGATTCCGGCCATGTTCACCATCGGGAACGGGTTGAGAATCCGGGCGTCGTGATTCAGGTCGGGGGAGTAGACGGTGTCCCAGCTCATCACCAGCCACTCATAGTGCGCGCGCGGCACGCCCTTGGGGCGGCTCTCGGTACCGGAGGTCCAGCAGATGGTGATGCAGTCATTGGGGTCGACCGGATGCTGATCGGCGTAGGCCCGCACGTAGTCGAGGTCGGCCGGGACTAGCTTGCTCAACGCGTCGGCGACACTGACGGCGCCGGGAACGGAGGAGGGACCGAAGTGCAGCACGGTCTGCAGCGAAGGGATCTCGGCCCGCATGGCCACGATGTCGTCGGCGACCGCGCGCTGCCCGATGCGATCGCTGGTCAGGAAGGCTGAGAAGCCGCCGATCTCACCCATTTCGAGAATCTCGTGCCGGCGATACTGAACAGCCAGCGGCGAGACGATCGCCCGCACTCGCCAGAGCGCCAGGTAGGCGACGATCAGTTCGACGATGTTGGGAAGTTGCACGGCGACAACGTCGCCCTCGCCGATTCCATTGGCCAGCAGCACCGCGGCCAATCGCTCGACCTGATCGTCGATGTCGTTCCAGCTGGCCCGCTGGATGGGGAGGTCGACCAACTCTGCCTTGTTCGGCGGATCGACTGCGGCAAGCGCGTCGCCGAAGTCGGCGACACGGTCGATGAAAAGTTGCTGCACGGTGTCGTCGGTCCATGCGCCGAGCGACCGATACTCATCGATTCGCTGCTGCGGATGCATCTTCTTGGCCGGCACAGTCCTGCTCCTAATCAAGGTTTGCTTAGGTGTGCCGGCTGGGCGTGGACGGGTGTCTGCGCCCAGCCGGCGAGGGTTGCAACTAGCTGTTCGGCCTACTTGGCCGCGACGCTGACGACCGGTCCGTCCTTCTTGAAGGCCTTCTCGGAGGCACTCCAGACCAGGGTCTGGAATCCGCTGAAGCCGACGAGCGCGGTCGGGGTGCTCTGCCAGGTGATTCCGGTGCCGAGCATCGGCGACGCGTAGTCCTGGTCACGGGCGGCCTGGATCGCCGTCACGTGACTGAGTCCACCCGGCATCTTCGACGCCTGCAGCAGGGTGTTGATGGTCAGGTCGGCCTCGGTCCAGCCGGCGATGGTGATGGTGTTGTCCTTGTCGGCGCCGGTGACCTGCGAGAGGTAGGCCTGCACTCCGGCGTCGCTGCTGAGCGTCGGGTCGGTGACGCTCTTGAGGTAGGACGGGATCACGTTGCCGTCAGCGGCCTCACCGGCGGCGATGTAGGCCGTCGAGTCGGCGCAGTTGTCCGGGTTCATCGTGAAGCCCGACGGCTTGAAGCCGATGCGGGCCATCGCGATGACCAGCGGTCCACAGTCGGTCGTGATGCCGGCGTTGTAGACCACCTCGGGCTTGGCGGCGGCGATCTTCGTCGCGGCGGCGTTCGGGTCGGTCTGGTCGGCGACCACGGCCACCGTCACCTTGGTGCCCTTGGCGGCGTCGACGAAGGCGTTGTACTCGCCTACACCGGAGGCGTTCTGGTTCTCGGCGATGCCGACCTTGGCGCCGTTCGGGTACTTCGAGAGGATGTAGTTGACGTCGTAGCGGGCCTCGGCCTCACCGGCCGGCAGGAACTGGACCGTCCACGGGTACTGGCTGATGTCGCGGTACTGCTGCACCGACGAGCTCGGGTAGAGCAGCGGAACACAGGCCGCGTTCTGGTCGTCGGCGATGGCACCGACCGGTCCGCTGCCGAAGGTGGCGAGGGAGTCGACGTGGTCGCTCTGGATGAATTCGGTGGTGTTGGCCTTGGCCTTGTCCGGGGTGTACTGGTCGTCCTTGTAGTTGACGTCGATCTTCACTCCGTTGATGCCGCCGGCTGCGTTCTGTGCCGCGATGCGAGCCTTGAACCCGTCGAGGGCGAAGCTGGCGACACCGGCGATCGGGCCGGACAGCGGTGCGCTGTAGCCGATCTTCCAGGTGTCGGTGATCTTCTTGGTGGCCGACGCCGGGTCGTCACACTGTGAGGTGTCGACCTTGAAGGCGGCTGCGGCCGCGGAGCCAGTGGGCGCCGAGGAGGTCGAACTGGCGTCCTTGCTGCTGGAGGAACAGCTCGAGAGAACCAGCGATACGGCGACCGACCCGACGAGCATGGCTGCAAGTCGCGGCTTTGAGACTGTCAGAGATGTGAACACTGAAATCCCTTTCTGGGATGGGAAATGAATGGCCGGCCAAGGAAGAGCCGCCTGGATGATGAGCTTTGGGGGCTGAGGCCCACAGCTGGTGGGCCCGGTCGTGATGGTGGGCTCTAGGGCGTCACCTCTTCACGCGTTTTCTCTCCAGCCCGAGGCAGTGGACGCGGCGTGGCGGGAACGATCACCAGTACTTTGCGGGCGATCCGGATGAACCATCCGGTGAGGCCCTCGGGGGCAACGAAGACGAGGACGATCAGGGTGACACCGAAGAAGACTCCGGCCGACTGACCCTGGCCGATGGAGGACGTGTAGTAGGGGATGTAGACGACGGCCAGTCCGCCCAGGATCGGGCCGAAGCGCGTCGACTCGCCGCCGATCACCAGGCCGGTGAGGAGGGCGATGGCGTTGAGAAGGGTGAATGAATCATTGGCGGCCAGGCTCCCCAGGTACATCGCGAAGAGGCTCCCGCCGAGGCCGGTGAGGGCACCCGAGACGCCGAAGGAGAGCGTCTTCACCGCGGCCAGGTTCACACCGGATGCCGAGGCTGCGATCTCGTGGTCGCGGGCCGCCTGCATGGCCAGGCCGAAGCGGCTGCCCCGGACCAGGTTGTGCACGACCAGCATGACGATGATGAGGATTCCTACGGTGAGCCAGTAGAGCCAGTGACCCTTCTGGCCGAGGGTGTAACCGGTCCAGCTTGGCGGGGCCAGCATCCGGCGGCGGATCGTCAAGCCGGAGGCGCCGCCGGTGAGGCTGGCGAACCGCGCGACCAGTTCCGGGAAGGCGACACCGAAGGCCAGGGTGACGATGGCCAGGTAGAGGCCGCGGATTCGCAGCGCCGGTAGGCCGACGACGAGCCCGGCCACGAAGCAGACCAGCAGCGCGACCGGGAAGGTCGACTCAGGGCTCCAACCACCCTTCACGATCAGGATTCCGGTTGTGTAGGCGCCTAGTCCGAAGAAGGCCGAGTGCCCGACCGAGACCAGTCCGGTGTAGCCGGTGGCCACGTTCAGGCCGGCGATTGCGATCGCATAGATCATGACCCGGGTGAACTGGCCCTGGTTGAACTGTCCGAAGCTGCTGCCCCAAGCGACCACCGAGACGGCGGCGACGATGCCGATCCCGATGAGTGCCAGGTGGATGCGCGAGCCGCGCTTGGCGACGTGGGGGAAGCTGCGCTTCCCCTCCTTGATCGGCGCTGCGGACTGCTCCGCGGCCACTAGTTCAGCGTCCTTCACTGCACTCTCCGGATTCACCGATGCGGTTGTCACACTCGCTCCACTCGACGGGCACCGAATACGCCGGTGGGCTTGAATACCAGGACAATCACGATGATCAGCAGGGCGAACGTCAGTTGCAGCGAACCGCCGAGGAACGTGCCGTAGCCGTTCAGCATCGACTCCGCGACGCCGAGCCCGACCCCACCCACGACTGCGCCCTTGATGCTGTCCAGGCCGCCGAAGAGGGCGGCCGCGGAGGCGAAGATCAGGATGGAGAAGAAGGAACTCAGATCGAGTTCGTTGGGCGGGAGCACCGGGATCAGCAGGACACCGGCGAAGGCGCCAATGGCCGAGGAGATTCCCCAGCTGATACTGAGCACGTTTCCGACCTTCACCCCGGAGAGTGACGCCGATTCCGGGTTGGTCGCCACGGCCCGCATCTGCAGGCCGAGGGAAGTGCGGTTGAAGAGCAGGGTGAGCAGGACGACGACCAGGGCCAGCCCGAGCATGATGCCGATCGAGTCGTAGTGCAGTCGAGCGCCGCCGATGGTGATGTAGTCCGACGGGCTGCTCGGGAGCAGTTCGGGGAAGAGCTTGTCCGCCGGCCCCCAGACCCATCCGTCCAGGCCGTTGAGGGCGGTGAAGAGGCCTAACCCCACAATCAATACCGCGGTCTCGTTCCGTCTGCGCACCGGTCTGATGAGCATCCGCTCCACGACGACACCCATCGCGAAGCCGACGACCATGGCTGCGATGAGGCCGATCCACATGGGCATTCCCTTGGTGGTGAGCCACCAGGCGACGAAGCAGGTAAAGAGGGCGAACTCGCCCTGGGCAAAGTTGATCGTCGATGAACTACGGAAGACCACGACGAGGGCCAGCGCGATGAGCGCGTAGATCGAGCCCGAGGTGAGTCCGGAGAACAACCGGTCGAGAAAGATTTCCACTGTGATCCGTTCCTTTTGCCGTCGGCCTCAGTAGCCGAGGTACGAACGTCGGATGGCGTCGTTGCTGCGGAAGACTTCGCTCTCGCCACTGGCGGCGACCGAGCCGACTTCGAGCAGGTAGACCCGGGACGCGATGTCCAGGGCGAGTTCGGCGTTCTGCTCCACGAGCAGCAGCGCGGTACCGGAACTCTCGTTCACTTCCCGCAGAACTCGGAAGAGTTCCTGGACGATGATCGGCGCGAGGCCCAGGCTCACCTCGTCGCACATGAGCAGTCGGGGGCGGGCCATCATCGCGCGGGCCACGGCGAGCATCTGCTGCTCGCCGCCGGAGAGGGTCCCGGCGATCTGGTCACGCCGCTTGGCCAATGGCGGGAAGATCGTGCACCACTTGTCGATGTCCTCGGCCATCTCAGAGGCCGACTTGCGACTGGTGGCCCCGACCCGCAGGTTGTCCCGCACGGTCATGTCGGTGAGCGTGCCGCGCCCCTGCGGGACCAGGCCGACGCCGCGCTGCAGCATCGTCTCCGGGCGGGCGTTCCCGACGGCCTGGCCGTCGACGAGGATGTCGCCGCTGTGCGGGATGGTGCCGGCGATGGCTCGCATCAGCGTGGTCTTTCCGGCTCCGTTGGCGCCGAGGACGACCACGACCTCGCCGGTGTTGACGCTGAGGTCAAGCCCGTGCAGCACGTTCGCCGCGCCGTAGCCCGCGCGCAGGTTGCGGGTCTCGAGCAGGGGCGCCGTCATGCCGCACGCCCCAGGTATGCCGCGACGACCTGCGGGGACTGCTGCACTTCGACCGGTAGGCCGTCGGCGATCTTGCGTCCGAAGTCCATCGCGACGACGTGGTCGGAGATGCCCATGACCAGCCCCATGTGGTGCTCCACGAGCAGTGCGCTGAACCCGAACTCCTTCTTCAGCGCGACGATCACCTGCCCCAAATCGTGAACCTCGGCGTGGGTTAGGCCGCCGGCCGGCTCGTCGAGGAGGAGCATCGAGGGACGGCTCATCAGGGCGCGAGCCAGCTCGACGCGCTTCAGCGTGCCGAAGGGCAGGCCCTTGGCCGGCTGGAAGGCGATGTCGGTGAGTTCGAGTTTCTCGAGCAGGTACCAGGCCTCTGATTCGAGATCCCGGCGTGCCTTGTGCGTCGTCGGCCAGCTCAGGATCGAGGGGATGAGGCGGGGCGTGCTGCGGGAGTGGGCGCCGACCATGGTGTTCTGCATGACGGTGAGCGTCGGGAAGAGGGCCAGGTTCTGGAACGTCCGGGCGACGCCGTACTTGACGATCTCGTGGCGACGCAGCGCGAGCAGGTCGCGGTCGTTGAATGTGATCGAGCCTTCGCTGGGTCTGTAGATCCGGGTGATGCAGTTGAAGAGCGAGGTCTTTCCGGCACCGTTGGGCCCGATGAGTCCGCAGATCTCGTTGTCGGCGACGGTGAAGTTGATGCTGTCCAACGCCGTGATGCCGCCGAATTTGAGAACCAGATCCTTTACCTCTAGCACTGCTCGAACCTCCGGTTCAGCTACGTCGAGTGGGGCAAACAGCTACCCCGAGCCGGGGTGGCCCAGCTCACTACAGTTAGCAGTGTTTGATTTGTACAACACGTTCCGGACTTGGTCAACGGAGAAAGCCATATTGATACCGAAGCTCAAGATCCTGAGAAATACGGGTAAAACCCAGGAGTACGTGTGATCCCGAGTTTCTACTAGGCAAGTCACGCTGTTAGTTGTAGTGTCCGACGTATGACCGATCTTGACCCCCGACTGCAGCTGCTGCTCGACAAGCAGCAGATCACCGAGTTGCTGACTCGCTACCTGCGAGCCATCGACCGCGCCGACATCGCCACGCTGCGAGCGTGCTACCTCCCCGGCGCCACCGAGGAGCACGGCGGAATCTATTCCGGCCCGGCTCAGGGCTACATCGACACGATCGAGGCCAGCCTGGCCAACCCCCGCTCGGTCGGCACCCACACGCTCTCGAACATCCTCATCGACGTCGATGGTGACTGCGCCCGGTCCGAGCACTACGTGCTCGCGATGACCCGGGTACGGGCCGCCGATGGGACCGTCAGCGATTCCCTCGTCGCCTCGCGCATCATCGACAACCTCGAGCGTCGTGACGGAGAGTGGGGAATCACCCGACGCCGCCTGCGTTTTGACTGGGCGCAGGATCTCGGCCCCCGGCCGACGCGTTGGGTCCATGGTCAACTCGACCCGGCCAACCTGCTTCACGGGCAGAAGTTCCCCGATGACATTGTCTACGAACCACTGCTGAACTCGACCATCGGAGCCTCTGCGTGAGCGCCAGCGTTGCCGGCTGCGTGGCGCTGGTCAGCGGTGGCAACCGCGGTATCGGCCGCGCGTTCGTCGAGGAGCTGCTCAGCGGCGGTGCGGCCAAGGTCTACTGCGGTGCCCGCAATGTGGCCGACGTGCCCAGTGAGCTGGTCGCGGCCGGCGCGGTCGCCGTGCAGCTGGACATCACCGACCTCGACTCGGTCGCGGCGGCCGCCCAGCTCTGTTCGGACACGACCGTCGTCATCAACAACGCCGGGCTGCACGGACGGGACCGCCTGGTCCAGGCCAGCGACCCGCAGATGGCCCGTCAGGAGATGGAGGTCAACTACTTCGGCACCCTGAACATGACTCGCGAGTTCGCGCCGGTACTGGCCGCCAACGGCGGCGGGGCGATCGTGAACGTCCTCTCGGTTGCCGGTGCGATTCCCACGGCATTCATGGGTGGTTACTCGCCGGCGAAGTCGGCCGCGCTCTTCCTCTCGATCATCTCCCGTGCCGAGCTCGAGCCGCAGAACACAAGTGTCACGGCACTGATCGTCGGTTCGGTGGACACCCGGATGGCCGACCACGTCGACGGCGCCAAGGAGGACCCGCGTGACATCGCGCTGGCCGGCCTGGGTGCGATGGCCCGCGGCGAGCGGATCTTCGACACCGACCGGATGGCCGTCGAGGCGCGGGCGAAGTACTCGCTGGACCCGGTGCGCTGGGAGCGGGGCATGGCCAAGGTCATGCGGGCCGGCGCACCACCGTCAACCGGACGCTGAGTCTGCGGCGGTAGCTACTGCCGCCACGCGATCCACCTGAGAGCGCGGATTGTCGGCGCAGCTGGCCTCACCAACGAAGTTGGCCAGCTGCGCCGACGATCCGCGTCAGGCCTCTTCTTGGGCGACGTCGCCCGCGCGCACGACCTGCACCGCGTGCCCGCGTAGCCGCTCGTGGCACTGGTCGCACATCAGGCGCGGGTGAAAGGTGCGGCGGCAGACGACGTGCTCCAGCCGCAGGGCCGGCCCCTCAGGAGCGTGAAACCAACGCTGCCCCCACTCCAGCACCGAGGCGAGCACCGGGAAGAAGGCGCGTCCCTTGTCGGTCAGGTGATAGACCGCCCAGTCAGTGCGCTGCGGGTTCGGGCTCTGCTGCAGGATGCCGATCTCCTGGAAAGTACGGAGGCGTTCGGCCACGATCGTCGGCGGAGCCCCCATCTGAGAGGCGAATTCGCCGAAGCGGGTGGCGCCCATGAAGGCCGATCCGAGCAGCGCCGCCGACCAGCGGTTGCCGACCAGGGCCATGGTCTGGTCGACGAGCTCCAGCGGGCGCGCACCGGAGTGTGAGCGGCGCCGGGTGGCCGCAGATGGCACATTGCGCGACCAGTCGCCACTCGGCCCCGGACGAGCCCGGATGTTACGGGCCTCCACCTCACGTTCACAGGCGTCGCAGTGCAGTACGGGATTGAAGATCTTGCCGCAGCGCGTGTGGCGCATCAGCGGGAGGTGTTCGCTCTCGTCGTTGACCCAGGTCTGTTCCCAGGCCCACATCGTGAGCAGAATCGACCACATCTGCCGGCCGCGGGCGGTCAACCGATAGTCATTGCGGGGCGGGCGCGAGTTGTAAGGAACCCGCTCCATGATGTCGTACTCGACCAGGCGGGCCAGCCGGGCAGTCAGCACCGAACTCGAGATCGGCCCGGCCCGCAGCCACTCGTTGTACTGGGTGACACCGTGCAGCGCCATCTGCACGATCCACAGCGTCCACTCGTCACCGACGATCCCCTCGGCGACTGCGATCGCGTTGGGCCCTCCCTCGCTGAGCAGCGTGACCCGATTGCTACCAGTGCCGCCGATTAGTTCCAAGAACGTCCCCACCCAAGTTCAATAACGAGATTGCCGGTTCGCGCCGACCGTTCTCTCAGCATAGCCATGTGCTCATCTCGTTCCCGGTTGAAAGCGGTTCAGACGCCGCCGCCGAGGGTGAGCCCACCATCGACGACCAGCACTTGACCGGTCACCCAACTCGCGCCGGCGCCGGCCAGGAAGGCGACGGCGGCCGCGATGTCCTCCGGGGCACCCAGCCGTCCGAGCGGATAGCGCTCGACGACCGACTGCTCCTTTCCCTCGTAGAGCATGGCCGCGAACTTGGTCTTCACTACGGCCGGAGCGACTGCGTTCACCCTGATCTGCGGACCCAGTTCGGTGGCCAACTGCTGGGTGAGGTGCATGAGCGCGGCCTTGCTGGCCCCGTAGAACCCGATGTCGGCGGCGGCGCGTAGTCCGGCCACCGAGGCGACGTTCACGATCGCCCCGCCGTTCTGCTGCATCCAGGCGCGATAGACCTGCTGGACCCAGGAGAGGGCGGCGACGACATTGACGTCCATGATCTTGCGGGCGGCGTCGAGGTCGAGGTCAACGAGCGGGCCGGAGACGGGATTGACGCCGGTGTTGTTGACCAGCACGTCAATACGGCCAAAGGTGCTGAGGGTGCGCTGCACCGCGTCCTGCTGATGGGCCAGGTCATTCGCCTTGCCGGCGACCGCGATGGCATGCTCCGCCCCGCCGAGTGCCGCCACCGCGTCGGCGAGACCGTCAGCGTTACGGGCAGTGACGCAGACCCGCCCCGATTCGGCTACGAATTGCTGGGCAATCGCCAGACCGATGCCACGGCTGGCGCCGGTCACCAGGGCCACCTGACCGGCGAATCGTCCGCCCGTCACGCGGAGTCACCGGCGCCGCTCAGCGACAACGCCGACTCGCTCCGCAGCTGATCGCGCAGCGTGCGCTTGAGGACCTTCCCGACCGGATTGCGCGGTAGCGCCGGGACGATCTCCAACCGCTCCGGCCACTTGAACTTCGCCACCTGCCGCTCCTGCAGCAGGTTGACCAGTTCCTCCAGCGTCGGGGGCTGGTCGGGGTCGCGAGGCGCGACGAAGGCGCAGAGCCGCTCACCGAGCCGCTCGTCCGGCATGCCGACCAGTGCCACCTCTCCGACCTTGGGGTGGGCACTCAGCAGGGACTCGACCTCGACGGCCGAGATCTTGTACCCGCCACGGCTGATCAGATCCTTCGCCCGATCGATGTAGACCAGCAGATGGTTTCCCTCGCCGGTGATCTCGAAGATGTCACCGGTGCAGTAATAACCCTGCTCGTCAAAGGGTGACGCGACCCCACCCCAGTAACCGGAGAAGATGGTGGGCGAGAAGACTCTTAGTTCGCCGGGGCGTCCGGGCTCGTCGATCTCCTCGCCGGTCTCGACGTCGACGAGCTTGGAGAGCGTCTCGCGGCCGGCTCGCGCGCGCCAGGCGAAGCTCTGGTCGCCCGGGCGTGGGAAGAGGCGTCCACGCTCGGCCGGGTCAGGGATCGTGTCCGGGCAGCCGAAGAGAATGAGCCCCTCGTTCGAGCCGAAGAGGTTCAGCACCTCGACTCCGCGGTCGCGCTCCCAGGCCTCGATCATCCAGCCGGCCAGCGGGGCCGAACCAGAACCCACAGCGCGCAGCGAACTGACGTCGTGGCCGGCCAACACCTCCGGGGTGGCGACCATCGCGTCGAGGACCGACGGGGGCGCGCAGGTGTAGGTGACCCGTTCGGTCTCGATCTGCTCCAGCAGGATGCCGAGGTCGAAGGGGTGGTGCTGCACCAGGCGGGCACCGAGCATCAGCCACGGCAGGAACATCCCGGCCATGCCGCCGGCATTCACCATCGGGAAAGGGTTGAGGAGTACGTCGTCGGAGGTGATCCGGGGCGTGGAGATCGTGTTGAGCGAGATCGCCTCCCAGTCCCCGTGGGCCCGCGGCACACCCTTCGGCACGCCTTCGGTCCCCGACGTCCAGCAGAGGGTGACGCAGTCATTGGGGTGCAGCGAGATGCTCGCCAAGTAGGCCCGGTACTCATCGTCGCCGGCTGTGTCGGAGAGGTCGCTGTCGAGCGCGATCGCCCCCGCCGGAACATCCTCGCCCCAGGCCAGTACCGCGTTCAGCGACTCGATGCCGGCCTTCAGGTTCATCGCCCGCTCGGCCGGCCGGCTCCGGTTGGCCCGCGTCACCGTGATGAAGGCCCGCAGCCCGGCCAGGCGCCCCATCTGGGTCAGCTCGTGTTCGGCGTACTGGATCGGGAAGGGGCAGGTGATCGCGCCGAGGCTGGCTACCGCGATGTACACCATCGGCAACTCGGCGATGTTTGGCAATTGGGCGCCGACCACATCGCCCTGCCGGACGCCGGCCCGGTAGAGCGAGCGCGCCAACTGATCGACCTCCCGCTCGACCTCGGACCAGGTGAGACGCCGCGGCGGGCCGTCGGTGATGGACTCGCGGTTGAGCGGATCGACGAGCGAGATGCGGTCGCCGAAGGAGTCGACCCGGTTGTGGAAATGATCGACCCAGGTCAGCCCACTCCACCACTCGTCGCGAAGGAAGCCGGCCACCCGGTCTTCGGGGTAGAGACGCATCTGCTGCCTGCCTTTCGCTGAAAAATAGGGGGATTCCGGTTCAGAGACCGAGCTTGCGGCCGATGATCTCCTTCATGATCTCGTTCGAGCCGGCCCAGATCTTGTTCACTCGGGCGTCCTTCCAGGCCCGCGCGACCCGGTACTCGTTCATGTAGCCGTAGCCGCCCCAGAGCTGGACGCAGTTGTCGATGACCTCGTTCTGGATCTCGGCCGACCACCACTTGGCCATCGCGGCCTCCTCGGCCGTCAACTCGCGCCGGGTGTGGGCGTCGGTGCAGGCATCGACGAAGGACTGGGTCACCGCCACCTTTGTGTACATCTCGGCCAGCCGGAACTTGTTGTGCTGGAAGCTGCCGATGGCCTGACCGAAAGCCCGCCGCTCCTTCACGTAGGCCAGCGTCTCGTCCAGGATCTGCGACGCGTTGGCAACATTGCCGATAGCCACGCCGATGCGCTCCTGGGGGAGCCGCTGCATGAGCGACACGAATCCCATGCCGACCTCGCCGAGTAGTGCCTCGGCGGGCACACGCAGGTCGCTGAAAAAGAGCTCAGCGGTGTCTGACTCCGGCTGTCCGACCTTGTCCAGGATGCGGCCGCGGGCGAAGCCGGGGAGCGTCGAATCGACCATGAAGAGGCTCACGCCGCGGGCTCCGGCGCCCGGGCCGGTTCGGGCGGCGACGACGACCATGTCGGCGCTGCCGCCGTTGGTGATGAAGGTCTTGGCGCCGTTGAGGATCCAGTCCGACCCGTCGGCCACCGCGGTCGTCTTGAGGTTGGCCAGGTCCGACCCGCCGGAGGGCTCGGTCATCGCGATCGCGGTGATCACCTCGCCGGCGCAGAAGCGCGGCAGCCACTCCTTCTTCTGCTCCTCGGTGCCGAGCTCGACGAGGTACGGCGCGACGACGTCGGCGTGGATCCCGAAGCAAGACGCGTAGGCCGCCGAGAAGCGGGCGAGGACCTCGTTGAAGACGGCGTTGAAGCGGTAGTCCTCAGCGCCCGATCCTCCGTACTCCTCGGGCACCTCGAGGCCGAGAAAACCCAGCCGCCCCGCCTCCAACCAGCAGTCGCGGTCGATGCGGTGCTCCTCGGCGTGGCGCTCGGCGCGGGGCTGCAGGGTGCGCGCGACGAAGGTGTTCAAGCTGTCGCGGAACGCCTCGTGGTCGGCGTTGTAAAGAGTGCGGTGCATCGGAGGTTCTCCTGGCGTGTGGGGGTTGTCGTGAAGTTCGGGACGGGCGGGGGTCAGGGGTCGAGGGTGAGGATCAGGCCCTCTTGGGCGACCGAGGCGACCAGATTGCCGCTGCGGTCGAAGATCTCGGCGGTGCTGAGCGAGCGGCCGGCGCCGGCGAACGGTGAATGCTGCACAAAGAGCAGCCATTCATCGGAGCGCACCGGCTGGTGGAACCAGATGGCATGGTCGAGGGAGACGCCGCTCCAGTTGCTTCCGGCCCCCTCCTCCTGCCCGATCGGCACGCCGTGGGGCACCAGCGCCGCGGCCAGCAGCATGATGTCGCTCATGTAGACCAGCAGCGCCTGCTGCAGAACCGGGCTCCCCTCGACGTCCGTGCCGTGAGTCAGCTGGTCGTCCAGGGGGAGGGCCACCCGCTGCCAGATGAGGTCGGAGGACTGCGAGGCCCAGGCCCGGCCGTCGGCATCCCGCTGACCCCGCCGAGGCTCGACGCGGAGTTCGATCGCCTCGAATCCGCCCCAGAGCGGGCCGAGGCCGCCCCAGCTCTGGGCGGCGTCGGCGAGGGTGGGTACGGCGTAGGGCTCGGGCCGCTCAGGTGGGCTCGGCTGATGATCGATGTCGCCCGAGGTGGCGGCGAAAGAGGTGATCACGGTGGCGATCGGGCGTCCGTCCTGGATCGCCGTGACCGAGCGGCAGGAGAGGCGGCGGCCGTCGCGCACTGTCTCCACGACGTATTCGATCGGCAGTCGGGTGTCGCCGGCCCGGAGGAAGTACGCGTGCAGGGAGTGTGCGCTCTTCTCCGGTGAGACGGTGCGTGCGGCCGCGACCAGGGCCTGGGCCAGCACCTGTCCACCGAAGAGATGCGTGAGGTTCATCGGGACGTGCCCGGCCCGGAAGCGCCCGGCGCCGACCGGCGTCAAGCGCAGCGCTTCGATGAGATTTCCGACCGAGGTGATCTGCTCGTCGGCATCCGGGGCACCGGTTCCGGCCGCCGGATTCGACTCGACGGCGGTGGCCTCAGTCATCAGTGACCTCGGCCGCGAAGTCGAGGAATGCCACCTGAGCGTCGGCGAATTCGCGCGGCGGCCGGTTCCGGCTGGCTACCACGAGATCGGCCAGTTTAGCGGAGGAGAGGTTCGCCGGAAGGCGTACCGAGCCGTACTCGACGGCCGCCGCCACCCGCAGGCCACCCGCGGCGCAGACCAGCAGTTCGCCGTTGAGCTGCGATTCCGGGTCGACCAGGGCGGTCACCACCGGCGCCACTGCCTCTGATGTCATCACGTCGCGGTACTTCTCGTTCATGCCGGTTTCGGTCATCTGAGTCGTTGCGTAGGGAAGGACGACGTTGGTGAGCACGTTTCGGGGGGCTCCCTCGCGGGCGATCGCCCGTCCGAGGGCGATCACGGCGCCCTTGCTCGCGCTGTAGGCCGACGCTGTGGGCTCGCCGTGCAGTCCTGCGGTGGAGGCGATGAGGACGATCCGTCCGAATTCGGCCTTCCGCATCTCGCGGGAGCAGAGCATGGCCAGCCGGGCGGTGCCGCCGACGTTGATCTCGGTGACCGCGTCGAACTGGGCCGGGGTCATCTTGTGGAACATGGCGACGCCACTGATCGCGGCGTTGGTGACCAGAAAGTCGATGCGCCCGTAGCGCTCCAGGGCCAACTGCACCAGCGTTTCGGCGGCGTTGGGGTCGCTGACGTCGCTGTATTCGGCCACCGCGACCCCGCCGGCCGCGCTGATCTCAGCGACTACGTGGTCGGCCGGACCGAGCCCGTTTTCGTCGATCTGACGATTGCGGTTGTTCACGATGACGGTGGCGCCGGCGGCGGCGAGATCGAGGGCGAAGGCGCGGCCGAGGCCCTTGCCGGCGCCAGTGACGATTCCGACCTGGCCGGAGAGGGGATTCGAAGAGGTACTCACTTCGTCAGTTGTAGTACGCCGTCATCCCGTTGACAAGTGGATGAGCCTAGATTCCAGTGAAATAGTGCAGAGTCGCCGCGGGCTGGGTGAATCTGCCATTGACGACACACTCTGTTTGTTGTAGTAATGAAGGTGACTTCCGGGTCTGCCGGCACCGCCTCCGCACATGCCTGCGACGTGCCACCGGAAGTGCCATCTCCAAGCGCCACGATTCGTAGAGGGAGCACCCAATGAGCGCAGCTTCGAGCTGGGTGATTGGCGGATACCAGACCGACTTTGCCCGCAACACCGCCCGCGAGGGCAAGGAGTTCTCCGATCTCTTCGCCGAGACCGTGCAGCACACCCTCCAGGCCGCGCAGATCGATGCCGCTGATGTCGGCGTGATCCACGTCGGCAATGCCTTCGGGCAGCTCTTCACCGGCCAGGGGCAGCTTGGCGGGATGCCCGCCACTGTGGCGCCGGAACTCTGGGGGGTGCCGTCGATGCGTCACGAGGCGGCCTGTGCCTCCGGGTCGATGGCCCTCATCGCCGCGATGGCCGAGATCGAGGCCGGTCGCTACGACGTCGCGCTGGTCATCGGAGCCGAGATTGAGAAGACGGTCAACGGTGAGCTCGGCGCCCAGCACCTGGGGGCCGCCGCCTGGATCGGGCACGAGGGCGAGACCGCTCAGTTCATGTGGCCGCACATGTTCGACCTGCTCGCCAACGAGTACGACCGCCGCTACGGCCTGGACGACCAGTACATGCACGGCATCGCCGAACTCAACGTCCGCAATGCCCGGGTGAACCCGAACGCGCAGACCCGCGACTGGAGCTACACGCCGGAGAGCTTCACCAACGACGAGGAGGCCAACCCCTCGGTCGAGGGGCGCATCCGCCGTACTGACTGCAGCGCGATGACTGACGGCGCCGCCGGGATCGTGGTCGTCAGCGACCGCTACCTGGCCGATCACCCGCAGGTGAAGGCCCGGCCGAAGGCGAAGATCCTCGGCTGGGGGCACCGCACGGTCGGCCTCTCGCTACAGCAGAAGCTCGACCGGTCGGCCGATAAGGAGTACGTACTTCCCCACGTTCGCCAGACGATTCTCGACGCGTTCGGCCGGGCCGGCGTCGCCAGCGTCGACGACATCGACTCGATCGAGACCCATGACTGCTTCTCGATGAGTGAGTACGCGGCCATCGACCACTTCGGCATCACCGCACCCGGCGACAGCTGGAAGGCCGTCGACTCCGGCGACCTCGAACTCGGCGGGCGCATCCCGGTGAACCCGAGCGGCGGCCTGATCGGCGGCGGCCACCCGGTCGGCGCCACCGGCGTGCGGATGGTGCTCGACTCGTACAAGCAGGTGACCGGGCAGGCCGGTGCGTATCAAGTCGCCGGCGCCAAGAAGGTCGCCACCCTGAACATCGGCGGCAGCACGACGACGAGCGCCAGCTTCGTCGTCGGCGCCGGCGAAGAAGACTGACCACGGATCACTGACGAAGGGCTCTGTTCGCAATGGATATCGAGGTACTTGGCCGAGCGCTGACCAGCATCCCGGCCGACGACGACCACCCGTACCGGACCGGCCCCTGGCGTCCGCAGAGCGTGGAGCGTAAGGCCGATGACCTGGATGTCATCGGCGAGATCCCGGCCGACCTGGACGGTGTCTACCTGCGCAACACCGAGAACCCGGTGCACCCGGCGATGAAGATCTACCACCCCTTCGACGGTGACGGCATGGTTCACGTCGTTGGCTTCCGTGACGGGAAGGCGTTCTACCGCAACCGATTCGTGAAGACCGACGGGTTCCTGGCCGAGCAGAAGGCGGGTCATTCGCTCTGGGCGGGCCTGGCCGAAGACCCATCTACCTCACCGACGCAGACCGGCTGGGGCGCGCGCGGCCGGATGAAGGACGCCTCCAGCACTGACGTGATCCTGCACAACGGGGTCGCGCTGACCAGCTTCTACCAGTGCGGTGACCTCTACCGGCTGAACCCGCAGACGCTGGAGACGCTCGGAAAGGCCGACTGGCACGGCAAGTTCCCGAGCCACGAAGGTGTATCGGCACACCCGAAGATCGACGAGCACACCGGCGAACTCCTCTTCTTCAACTACAGCACCGAGGCTCCGTACATGCACTACGGCGTGGTGGACCCCGACGACAACCTGGTCCACTACATCGACGTGCCGCTGCCCGGGCCCCGGCTGCCGCACGACATGGCATTCACCGAGAACTACGCCATCATGAATGACTGCCCGCTCTTCTGGTCGCCGGAGGCGCTGGCGGTGGGCAAGTACAAGCCCACCTTCTACCGCGACATCCCGCTGCGGCTGGCCGTGATTCCCCGCCGGGGCAGCACGGCCGACATCAAGTGGTTCGAGGCCGACCCGACGTATGTGCTGCACTTCGTCAACGCCTACGAGGACGGCGACGAGATCGTGCTCGACGGCTACTACCAGACCGACCCGGAGCCGGCCGCCGGTGACGGGACGCTCTACCAGAAGATGTTCCGCTTCCTGGATAACGCGCTGATGGGGCCGAAGCTGCACCGGTGGCGTCTGAACATGGTCACCGGCCTCACCAAGGAGGAGCCGCTCACCGAGACTGTCAGTGAATTCGGGATGATCAACGGTCGGCACGCCGGCCGTAAGCACCGCTACAGCTACTCGGCCACCGCGCTGCCCGGATGGTTCCTCTTCAACGGAATCGTCAAGCACGATGCGCTCACCGGCAACGAAGAGCGGTACGACCTGGAGGAGGGTGTCTTCGCCAGCGAGACGGCGATGGCCCCGAAGATCGGCTCGACCTCCGAGGACGACGGGTACCTGATCACCATCGTCTCGGACATGAACCGCGACATCTCCGAATGCCTGGTCTTCGACGCACAGCACCTCACCGCGGGCCCGGTTGCCCGGGTCCGCCTGCCCGAACGGGTATCGAGTGGAACGCACTCGACGTGGGCGCCCGGCATGGACATCCCAGAGTGGCGCAGCCACGACACGGCCGGAGCCGCGCTCGACCGGTAGTCCCGAGCGGCCCCACAGCGACAAAGCAACAGCGAGAACCCCCAACCCCCCGGGCCGTACGTCTGCTGCCCGCAAAAGGAGAAGACATGTCTGAAACATCCGCAAAAAGCTGGGTAAAGCTCCGTCAAGTCGTGATCGCCACGACCAGCCACGACGATGACGTGGACCTGGTCCGACAGGCGTTCGGTCTCGGCAAGGGCTTCTGCGACCCGGAGCTGGACAGCCTCCACATGGTCGACGCGACGATGCCGGTGGCCCGTGGCCAGTACCTGGAGTTCATCGGTCCGGCCAGCGACGAGGCGGCCGTCCTCAAGTGGCTGACCAAGATCGGCGGTCGCGGTGGCTACGTCCTCTCCGTGCAGCACCCGGATCCGGCGGCCGTGAAGCAGCGGGCCATCGAGCGCGGCATCCGCGTACCGGTCGACGTCGAGGCCCTGGGCCACCCGGTCATCCAGCTGCACCCGCAGGATGTCGGCCTGCTGCTCGAGGTCGACGGCATCACCGACCCTGAGCGCTGGTTCTGGGACGACATCGACTCGGGCCCCGAGGCCGACGCCGCGGTGAGTGAGATCGTCTCGGTGCAGGTGCCGGTCGCCGACCCGGCCGCGACCAACGCGCTCTGGCACGACCTGCTCGACCTGGGAACTCCGGCCGAACCGACTGTGATCGAGATGGGTGGCATCTCGGTGGAGTTCGTCGCCGGCGGCCCGTCGGCCGAGTGGACTGTGACGCTGCGCCGCGCCGACTCAGCGGCCGGAGCGTCGGCCGCTGCGCCCTCGCTGGCAGGACTGCGCTTCGAGCTGGTCTGACGCGATGACCCAGCCGCGGTTTCGTGCTGCGGAGCTGTTCCCGAAGGTCAGCATTGACCTTCGGGAACGGCCGGATGGGACGCTGCTGCTCAGCAGTGATCCGGTCGCCGCGACTGTGCCCCGATCGGTGGCCGCAGTCCTGGTGGCCCGAGCCGCCGAGTTGGGTGAGAAGACGTTCCTCGCCGCCCGCGACGCCGACGGCGAGTGGGAGCGGATCAGCTATGCCCGGGCCCGCGAGCTCGCCGACCGGGTGGCCGGCTGGTTCGTGGCGCGGCGTGCGCCCGCCGCTGGCAGGGAAGAGTCGCAGCGCCCCGAACGGGTCCTGATCGTCACCGGCAACTCGCTGGCCCACGGCATCCTGATGTACGGGGCGGGCGCGGCGAGCGTCCCTATCTGCCCCGTCAGCGCCCAGTACGCGCTGGCCAAGGGCGGCGAGTTCACCCGGCTGCGCCACGTCATCGACACCCTGCGTCCGACGGTGGTCTTCGCCGAGGTGGTCGGGCCGATTGTCGAGACACTGCGCGCAGTTCTCCCAGAAGATATAACGCTAATCTGCACCGATCCGCAGAACTGGCCGGGGTCCGTCCCGTGGGCGGAGGTCGTCGGGCATGAGCCGGTGGCCGACCCCGACGCGATGATCGCGGCGATCGATCCCGAGCAGCCGCTGCGGTACATGCTGACGTCGGGCTCCACCGGCCTGCCGAAGATCGTCATCCAGACCAACCGGATGTGGTGCAGCCTCTTCGTCGGTGCCAACGCCGTGCTGGCCGAGGTCTCCGGCTGGGGCGTCCGCACCCTGGACTGGATGCCGTGGAGCCATGTGGCCGGCGTCAGCGTCCTCACCGGCGCGCTGGTGAACGGCGGCTCCTTCTACCTCGATGAGGGGCGGCCGACCCCGGAACTCTTCGGCGCGACGCTACGCAATATCGCCGAGATTCAACCGCTCTTCTTCGCGAACGTCCCCTTCGCCTTCGCCATGCTCTGCGATGCCCTGGAAGGGGACGCCCACCTCCGGGAGCGCTTCTTCGAGCACCTGCAGCTCTGCCTCTTCGGTGGCGCCGGGCTGCCCCAGCCGGTCTATGACCGGTTCCAGGCGATGGCGGAGGCGACGATCGGCGAACGGGTCATGTTCACCACGGGCTACGGCTCGACCGAGACGACGGCCGGCGTCATGTCGGTCTCCTGGCCGACCACCCAGGTCGGCGTTGGGCTGCCGCTGCCGGGCATCGAGGCGAAGCTGGTTCCGCTCGACGAGGAGCGTTACGAGGTGCGGTTCCGCTCCGAGTCGGTGATGCCCGGTTACCTCGACAATCCCGAAGGATCGGCCCGCGTCTTCGACGAGGAGGGCTTTTACCGCAGCGGTGACGCGCTGGCCTTCGTCGACCGCTCGGCGCCCGAGCAGGGGATGGTCTTCGCCGGGCGGCTGGCCGAGGAGTTCAAGCTCAACACCGGTACCTTCGTGGCCGGTGGGCGGCTGCGGGCCGACCTGGTGGCTCAGACCAGCCCCGTCGTCGTCGACGCGGTCATCTGCGGTGAGGGTTACGACGAGGTCGGTGTGCTGCTCTGGATCAACCCGGCCGGATGTGCCGCCGAATTGGGCATTGAGGGCTCTGTGGCGACGCTTGCGGCCGAACAGCGCGTCACCGACTTCATCCGGCAGCGTATCCGTGACGGACGGGGTGCCGACGCCGGATCCGCCGGGCGCATCACCCGCTTCGCGATCCTCACCGAAGCGCCGGACGCCGACGCCGGTGAGGTGTCGGACAAGGCGACGATCAACCAGTCATTGACTCTCAAGCGACGCCGCGCCGATGTGGAGAACCTGTACGCCGGCGGCACGGGCGTCGTCCTAGTCGATTGATCGCTGCTTCAAACGTACGATGAAAACCCCCGAAAAGAACGGTGAGAAGTATGTCTGTTGCCCAACTCATGCGCACCCCGGCGGCCGCTCATCCGGGCGCGATCGCGATCGACGGCGATGGTCGCCAGGCGACTTTCGGTGATCTGGAGCAGGCCTCGAATCGGGTCGCCAATGCCCTCATCGCGGCCGGTGTGCAGCGCGGCGATCGGGTCGGCTTCATCGATCGCAACAGCACCGAATACTGGGAGACGTTCCTCGGGGCGCTGAAGGCCGGCGCCGTGCTCGTCCCGCTGAACTTCCGCCTCAGCTCCGACGAGGTGAGCTGGGCGCTGAACGACTCCGGAGCCAAGATCATCGTCGCCGGCTCCGCCTTCGCAGCTACGACGGCTCCCTCCGGGTTGCCGACAGTGGTCATCGACGGCGGGTCGGCCGCCGGCGCGCTGGACTACTCCACCTGGCTTGCGTCGGCCGGAGACGGTGACCCGGGCCGGGACGCGATCGGCGACGAGATCATCGAACTCATCTACAGTTCCGGCACTACCGGACGCCCTAAGGGCGTGCTCGTCAGTGCGGCGCAGCAGGTCTGGTCGGTCGACGCGTTCGGCGGTTGCTTCGACGTCGACGCGGCCTCGCGCAGCCTGGTTCCGGTCCCGTACTACCACGTGGCCGGCGGTGGCTGGGCGCTGATCACGCTCTCCCGTGGCGGGCGCATCATCCAGGCGCGGGAGCCCACGGCCGAGTCGATGCTGGCCCAGATCGTCGGGTACCGCGCCACGAACACGGCGATGGTGCCGGCGGTGATGCAGATTCTTACCCAGTCGCCGGAGGCCCAGTCGGCTGACTTCTCGGCGCTGCGCCAGGTCGTCTACGGGGCGTCGCCGATCTCGGAGTCGCTGCTGCGGGCGTCGGTGTCGCTCTTCAACGCCGAACTCTTCCAGAGCTACGGTCTCTCCGAGACAATGGGTGTAACGACGCTGCTGGGTCCCGAGCAGCATCGTCTCGACGGAGACCTGAGCAAGCTTCGTTCAGCTGGACGGGCCGTCGACGGCATCGAACTCGACATCCTCGACGTGAGCACCGGCAAGCCGCTCCCGCCGGGTGACGTGGGCGAGATCGTGGTCCGTGGCCCGAGCGTGATGCCCGGTTACTGGCAGCGCCCGGAGGCCACCGCGGAGGCCTTCACCGAGGACGGCTTCTTCCGCACCGGCGACATGGGATCCCTCGATGAAGACGGCTTCCTCTTCATCCGGGACCGGATCAAGGACATGATCGTGACCGGCGGAGAGAACGTCTACCCGGCCGAGGTCGAGAGCGCGCTGGCAGCTCATCCCGGTGTCGCCGACGTCGCCGTGATCGGCGTCCCGTCGCCGCGCTGGGGGGAGACGCCGCTGGCCGTGATCGTCCCCCGTGGCGCCGAGCCCGCGGCTGGAGAGATCATCGAGTTCGCGCGCGCCCGGCTGGCGCACTACAAGTGCCCCACGCAGGTGGTCTTCATCGGAGAACTTCCGCGCAACCCATCCGGAAAGGTGCTGAAGCGTGAGCTGCGGGCGCCGTACTGGGAGGGTCACGGTCGACACGTCGGCTGACCCGATTTGCTGACCAATCCGGGCTGACCCGATCGTCGGGTCAGCCCGGATTCGTCGTCAGCCGACGGGGGTGGAGCGCTCCTCGCGGAGGACGTTCTTCAGCAGTTTCCCGCTGGCATTGCGGGGGAGTGTGGCCACGAAGTCGAAGCCGACCGGGCACTTGAAGCGGGCCAGTCGCTCGTGAGCCCAGTCAACCAACTCAGCGCTGGTGACGCTGGCGCCGGGCTGGAGCACGACGACGGCGAACGGGGACTCGCCCCAGCGCTCGGACGGCACGCCGATCACCGCCACCTCGGCGATGGCCGGGTGGGCCGTGAGGGCGCTCTCGATCTCGGCCGGGAAGACGTTCTCGCCGCCACTGACGATCATGTCCTTCAGACGATCGTGCAGGTACAGGTAGCCCAGTTCGTCGAAGCTGCCACCGTCACCGGTGCGTAGCCAGCCATCGGCGGTGATCGCCTCGGCCGTCGCCTCGGGCTGCCGCCAGTAGCCGATCATCAAGTGGCCGCCGCCGACGAGCACCTCGCCGCGGGTCCCGACCGGCACGTCCTCCAGGGTCTGCGGATCGACGACGCGCAGTTGCACGCCAGGCATTGCCCGTCCGACCGATCGCAGCTGCTGCTCGCGGCCCGGGGCTGGGAGGTGATCGGAGGGCCAGAGCACGGTGACGCCGCCGGTTGACTCGGTAAGGCCATAACTCTGCAGGAATTTGCAGCCGAAGAGGGTGGTCGCCTCCTCGATCACCGGAAGCGGGATCGGGGCCGAGCCGTAGACGAGGTACTTCAGCGCCGACCAGTCCGCGTCGCGGGAGGCGGGGAGGTTGACCATCCGCTGGATCAGCGTCGGCACCACCGCAGCGTGCGACACCCGCCGCCGGACCAGTAGCTCCACCAGTGCCGTCGGTTCGGTGGCCATGTCGAGGAGCAGGGCCGCTCCGTTCAGATTCGCAACCATCGCCAGGCCGAGCCCGGAGATGTGGAAGTACGGGATCGGCGCCATCGCCACCGAGGTGGTGTCGAGCTCCATCTCGTAGTGCATCGTCGCCAGGGCCTGGCCGAGGCTGTCGCCCGAGAGCATGATGCCCTTGGGAATGCCGGTGGTTCCCGAGGTGTAGAAGATCAGCGTCGGATCGTGTGGGTCGCCCGGGTAGGCGGGATCGACGACGGGGTGGTCGAGGAGCCAACCCTCGTACTCCTCGTACGTGACGACGGTGCTCAGCGAGGCCGGATCGCCGACCGGCATGGCGACCTCGCCCTCACCCAGGATGAGAACGCTGGGCTGAGCATCGCGGAGGATGACCTGCCGTTCGGCCAGGGCCAGCCGATTGTTCAGGGCGGTGGTGACGGCGCCGATCTTGGCCGCACCGTAGAGAACCTCCAAGAAGGAGGGGGCATTGGGGCCGAGATAAGCCACCCGGTCACCGGCCTGCACACCGCTGGCCCGCAGCGCCTGGGCGACTTGAGACGAGCGGCGGTCCAGATCGGCGAAGGTGGTGATGACGTCGCCGTCGATCATGGCGGCGGCCCCGGGGGTGGCCGCCGCCCGCCGTCGAATGATGTCGGCCAGCGAGTTGACGCGTGTGCCGTCCGGGTGGCTGGCCCAGATGCGTCCAGGTGCGAGAGTAGTCACTGGGTCACGCTACAACTAAAGCCGTTACATGCCAAGAGTTCAATGAACCTTTCATCGTTGTGGGTATGTTTTTTCGTAACACTAGGCGCAAGTCGGGATTCGCAGTATGGTTCAGTTCTATATACGAAGTCAGGAGCAACCCCGTGAGCCACCCGTCCTCGAACTGGGCCGTCCTCCGTCAACTCGTGCTCGCCACCGGTGACACGCAGGGCGAAGGGGCGCGAATTGCTGCCGAATTGCGCCTTCCCGCCGGCTTCGCCGATCCAGAGCTCGCTCACATCGGCCTGGACGACTACGTCATGCCGGTCGGCCCGCAGAAGTTCCTCGAGGTGGTTGGGCCGCTGAACGACGAAGCCACCATCAACCGGTGGCTGAAGCGGGTCGGTGGCTCGGGTGGCTACTGCCTCTCCGTCCAGGTACCGGACGCTCCAGCCTGCAAGCGACGGGCCGAGGCCCTCGGGGTCCGGCTGGCGGCCGACGTCGTGTTCATGGGGCATCCGCTCATCCAGTTGCGGCCGGCCGATGTCGGCATCCTGCTTGAACTCGACGGCGTCACCGATCCGCAGACCTGGTTCTGGGACGGGATCACGCCCGGTCCCCGGGCGGATGCGCTCATCGACGACATCCTCGCGGTGCAGGTCGGTACCCCGGATCCAGCCGCCCGGGCCAGCCAGTGGGGCGAGATCATCGGGCTGGAGCTGGTCAATCCGACCACCCTCGACTTCAGCGGCTGCCGGGTTGAATTCGTGGAGCATGGAGTAGATCAGTTGCTGGCGGCCGAGTTCGCGCTGGCCGACGGCGCGAGCGCCCCGGCGTCGGAGAACATCCTCGGGCTGGCCGTCACCTACCGCACTCGCGTGTCACCATCCCTGTAGGCGCTGGAGGCCCCATGACGCTGCATGAAGAACTTGTCGCCCCCGCGGCGGAGGCTTTCACCAACCCGTACCTCGAAGACGCCTACGAGCCCGTCCAGGACGAGGTGACGGTTGGTGATCTGGAGGTGCTGAGCGGAGAACCGCCTCAGGACATCGACGGGGTCTACGTCCGCAACGGGCCGAACCCGCAGTTCGCCCCGATCGGGCGCTACCACTACTTCGACGGTGACGGCATGCTGCACGCCGTGCACTTCGAGCAGGGGCGGGCGACCTACCGCAACCGCTACGTCCGTACTCACGAGTTCCGCACCGAACGGGCCGCGGGTCACGCGCTCTGGCGAGGGATCATCGAGCCGTTCAGCAAGAACCCACCCGGTGACCGGCGTGAGCGGAATGCCGCAAATACCGACGCAATCTTTCACCACGGCAACCTGCTGGCCACCTGGTACCGGGCCAGCAAGCCCCAGGCGCTCGACCCGATCACCCTGCAGTCACGGGGCGAGGACGACTTTCGGGGCACGCTGACCTGCGAGGTATCGGCCCACGCCAAGGTCGACGAGACGACCGAGGAGATGATGTTCTTCGACTACGGCATCAAGACCCCGTACCTGCGCTACGGCGTCGTCGACCCGAGCGGCGCGGTCGTGCACTTCACCGGCGTCGACCTGCCGGGCCCGCGCCTGCCCCACGACATGGCGATCACCGAGAACTACTCGATCCTGATGGATCTGCCGCTCTACAACGACCCGGCGGCCGCCGCGGCCGGACGCTTCAAGCTCTTCTTCGATCGCAGCCTGCCGAGCCGCTTCGCGGTGCTGCCGCGTCGGGGTGACGGGGCCGAGGCTCGCTGGTTCGAGGCCAATCCGGCCTACATTTATCACGTCGTCAACTCCTGGGAAGAGGGGTCGGAGATCGTGATGGTCGCCTGTCGGGTAACCAAGCCGACCGCGGTGACCGATCACGGCCACCCGCTGGCCCAACTTCTGGCCTACATGCGCCCCGAAGCTCAGCTTCACGAATACCGGTTCAACCTGGCCACCGGCGCCACCAGCGAGCGGCCACTGGACGACGTCAACACCGAGTTCCCGGCTATCCACCAGGGAATGACGGGACGACGCGCCCGCTGGTCGTACAACATGCGTCTGAAGGTCGACCAGACCCTGCTCTTCGACGCGCTCATGAAGTACGACGTGCTCACCGGCAGCAACGAGATCCACGAGTTCGGCGCGGGCAACTACGGCAGCGAGGTCGTCTTCATCCCGCGCGCCGGCGCGACCGGCGAGGACGACGGCTACCTCGCCATGTACTGCTACCGCAGCGACACCGGCCGTTCCGAGGTCTGGATCTACAGCGCCCAACGGGTCAGCGACGGGCCGATCTGCGTTCTCGGACTGCCGGTACGGGTCCCGCTCGGTTTCCACGCCACCTGGGTCAGCGGGGACCGGATGCGCTCGGCCGCCCAGACCATCTGAACTTCACCCATGGATTTCTCAAGAAGAGAGAGAGCAGCAGAATGTTGGACGCCTATGTCTACGACGTGGTTCGCACACCACGGGGTCGGGTGCGCCGCGACGGCGGTGCGCTGGCCGGAGTCGCTCCGTATGAGCTGGCCGGCCAGTTGCTCCAGGCGCTGGATCGCCGTACCGGCTTGGGCGCCGGCGGCGTGCACGTCGACGAGGTGATCCTCGGCGTCAGCACAGCCAGCCACGAACAGGGCGCGAACGTCTCCCGGGCCGCGACCATCTGGGCCGACTGGCCGGATGACGTCTCCGGCTCCGTCGTCTCCCGCCTCTGCTGCTCGGGCTTGGACGCGCTCGCCGCGGCGGCGGCCCAGGTCAGCAGCGGAACCGCCGACCTGGTCGTGGGTGGCGGTGTCGAGTCGATGTCGCGGGTGCCGATGCTGGCCGACAAGCCGGCCATCGCCTTCGACGAGGAACTGGGTGAGCGCACCGGCTTCGTCACCATCGGGGTCTCGGCCGACGCCACCGCGCAGGTGGCCGGCCTCACCCGTCCCGAACTGGACGCTTACGCCCTCCGCTCGCACCAGCGGGCGGCGGCCGCCTGGGCCGCCGGTCACTTCGATCGCAGCCTGGTGCCGGTGCTCGGAGCCGACGGTGAGGTGCTCCTCGCCGCCGACGACGGCATCCGCGCGCAGATGACCCTCGCCGACTTCGAGGCGATGCCGTTGCTTTTTCCGGACGATGCCGCCGCCCACGGCCGCGTCGAACGACGACTGCCGGAGCTCGGTGAGTTCCCGGCGCTGCACTCGGCGGCCACCGCGCCGCAGATGGTGGATGGCGCGTCGGCTGCGCTCATCGGCAACATCGATGCCGCCCGCAGCCTGGGGATCGCCCCACGGGCCCGCATCCTGGCCACGGCCACGGCGGCGGTCCGCTCGCCGCTGCTGACGGCGACCGTCGATGCGATCCGCCGTGCCCTGGCGATGGCCAAGCTGCAGCCGGAGGATATCGACATCGTCGAGGCCAACGAGTCGTTCTCGGTGAGCCCGCTCCTCGTGCAGCGGGCCTTCGGATTCACGGACGAGATCCTCAACGTCGACGGCGGCGCGGTGTCGATGGGGCATCCGCTGGGAGGCAGCGGCGGGATCCTGCTGGCCACCGCACTGGATGCCTTGGAGCGGACGGGCGGCCGCTACGGCCTGCTGACGATTCCAGCCGCTCTCGGCCTCGGCACGGCCATCGTCATCGAGCGCCTCGAGCAGGGTGACGCCGCATGAGCGGCAACAACGGCCGCCCCTGGCGGGTCGTGCAGTGGGCGACCGGCGCCGTCGGGAAGACGACGCTGCGGGCCGTCATCGAACACCCCGACCTCGAACTGGTCGGCCTCTACGTCTACTCCGACCGGAAGGTCGGGCGGGACGCCGGCGAGATCGCCCGACGGGACCCGACCGGGGTCATCGCCACCAACAACATCGACGACATCCTGGCCCTGGATGCCGACGTGGTTCTGCACACCGCGCGCGTCGGAATCCCCTATGAATCACAGGACGCTGACCTCATCGCCCTGCTGGAGTCGGGGAAGAACGTGATCACCACGCTCGGCCAGCATTACCCGAAGGCGCACGGCCCCGAGCGTGAGGCGATGTTCGTCGAGGCGGCCAAGCGAGGGAACTCCACCCTCTTCGGCGCCGGCATCAACCCCGGCTTCGTCCTGGAGCGTCTGGCCCTGACGGCCACCGGAATGTGCCTGCGCGTCGACTCGATCTCGATTCGGGAAGTGGTCGACGCCTCCGGGATGCCCGACCCCGGATTCGTCTTTGGCGTGATGGGGATGGGGACCGACCCGGCATCCCCGGAGATGCTCACCGGCTCCTTCGCCGAGCTGTACAACAAGCTCTTCTCCGAGGCGATCCACTACACCGCCGACAAGATCGGGGTAAACATCGAGCGCATCGAGCCGGATCACCAGCTATTTCCGGCCTCTCGCCGCCTGGAGATCCGGGCCGGTGTCATCGAGGAGGGGACGGTCGCCGGGACCAACTGGCGGTGGCACGCCATCGTCGACGGCAAGCGCTTCCTCACCCTATCGATCAACTGGATCATGGATCCTGACCTGCCCGGCTTCGCCGATCCGCACCTGTGGACGGTCTCCATCACCGGTGAGCCCGGCATCGAGATCGCCATCGACGTCACCGAACCGCCGGAGAATCCGGACGGGCGCAAGACGCGGGCCGAGCAGTACGCCACCGCTGGACCGGTGATCGCGGCGATCCCGTTCGTCTGCCAGGCCGCCCCCGGTGTCTTCGAGCTTCCCACCCTGATGCCCTGGCATCCGAATCTGGACGCTTCCTGAGCGGACCTGACTTCACGGGAGTCGCGAATATCCGTCAAAGTATGGCTATTCCGTCTCCCCATTACTACAGTTACAGCCGTAACCCCCCAACGACGAAGGGTCAAAGCATGGACACCGACGAAGCGAAACTGGCCACCGCCATCGAGATGGTCGAGGCCTGGAACAAGCTGGACTGGGACCGGGTCATCGACCTCTTCGCCGAAGACGGCCTGCTGCACAGCATGATGGAGGACGAGCCGACGGTGGGGCGCCCGGCGCTGCGGCGTCGCATCCAGGCCCTCTGCGACGGTGCGACCGAGGTGCGCATCGAGCTTCGCAACGCCGGCGTCATCAACGGCGCGGTCTTCCTGGAGCGGGTGGACAACTTCGTGATCAACGACCGGGCGGGCTCCATGCCCGTCGTCGGCGTGCTCGAGATCGAAGACGGCCTGGTGCAGGCGTGGCGCGAGTACTACGACCGGGCCACCCTGCTCAGGGGCATGGGTCTCGAGCGCGACTTCGTTCACGATCTGTAGGAGCCTTTCATGCCTGAATTGCCGGCGATTCGCCAGCTCGTCTTCCTCGCTGCAGATCTGGAGAGCACCCTCGCCGCCGCCCGGGCCGAGCTTGGACTCGGTGCCGGGGTCAAGGATGCCGAAGGGATGGCCGCGCTCGGTTTCATCCATGAAGTGTTGACGATCGACCAGACCTTCCTCGAGTTCAGCGCCCCGCTCGGCCCCGATACGCTGCCCGGCCGGCTGGTGGCCAAGCGCGGCGACCTCGGCTACATGGTCGTGGTGCAGGTCGCTGACATCGAGGCGACGAAGGCCAAGGCGGCCGAACTCGGTCTCAAGCCGGTCTTCGAGACGCCGTACGAGGAGCACACGATCACCCAGTGGCATCCGCGTGATCTGGGAACGCTGGCTGAGCTCGACCAGATCCGTCCGGCTGAGACCTGGCACATGGCCCCGCAGATCTTCGCCAACGGCAGCACCGACGTGGTCGGCGACTTCGTGGCGATCGAGGTTGCGGTCCCCGACCCGGCGGCGATGGCCGCCCGCTGGGCCGAGGTGCTTTCGATCCCGGTCGGCGACGACGGAACCCATGTAGAGCTGGCCGGACGGCGACTGCGGTTCGTGCCGCTCGTCGGCGACTCCGGGGCCGGACTGGTGGCGGTCGAGCTTCCGGCCACCGACCGGTCCCAGGCCGGACGGGTCGCTCGCATCAGCGGCGTCGACTTCCGGCTGGTATGAGTTTGAGCGCAACCGTAGGGAACCCGCCGCAGACTGGGCAACTGCCGGCGGACGTACTGCCGTTGGACGTGCTGGCCCCGTTGCTGGTCGCGGCGACCGGCGACGCGGCCTGGCAGCAAGTCGACGCGAGTCTCATCACCGGCGGCAAGTCGAACCTGACGTTCGAGCTGACCTGCCCGTCGGGAGCGGTGATTCTGCGCCGACCACCGACCGGTGCACTGCTGGCGACCGCGCACGACATGAGCCGCGAGGTGCGGGTACAGCGGGCGTTGGCCGGCAGCCGCGTCCCGGTGGCGCAGATCCTCCTCGACGACGACGGGGCGGCCATCGGGACGCCGTTCTACGTCATGAACAAGGTGGCCGGCCACATCATCCGAGACGAGCTTCCAGCTGGCGTCGCCGACACCCCGTACGCGCGGCGCCAGCTGGGCTACACCCTGGTCGACGTCCTGGCCGAGCTGCATTCGGTGTCGCCGTCCGAGGTCGGACTGGCTGAGTTCGGCCGGCCGGAGGGGTTCCTGGCGCGTCAGCTTCGTCGCTGGGGTCGGCAGTGGGAGGCGAGCCGGGACGAGCCGGTGCCCGCCCTGGATTCGCTGGCGCAGCTGCTGGAGCAGCGCCTCCCGGAGAGTCCACGTCCGGCGATCGTGCATGGCGACTACCGGCTCGACAACTGCATGATCGCGCCGCCTAGCGGCGATGCACCGGCCTCGGTCGCGGCTGTCCTTGACTGGGAGATGTCCACCCTCGGCGATCCTCTCACCGACCTGGGGATGCTGCTCTTCTACTGGCGGGAGGCCGGCGACCCGCCTCGGCTGCTCAGTCCTGGCGTGACGTCCCTCGAAGGTTTCCCGACCCGCCGGGAAGTGGCGCAGCGGTACGCCGAGCAGACCGGTCTCGACCTGGAACACCTATGGTTTTACGAGGCATTCGCTCACTTCAAGTTCGCCGTCATCGCCCAGGGCATCCAGGCCCGGGCCCGGGCTGGGCTAATGGCCGGCCAGGAGTTCGGCGATCTGCAGAACGAGGTGCAGGGCATCGCCGAGCAGGGTCTCGCCATTGCGGCGACGCACGACTGATCCCCGCGAGGCGCCCCTGAGCTACGCCGGGCTGGGTGCCGTGTGGGCGCCGCCCAGCGCGCAGTTCACCAGGTTGCACTCCGGCGTGAGCAGGATGTTGAAGCGCTCCCACACTCCGTCCCGGATGTGCCCGGCAAAGTCCATCACCTCGGCCGTGGTCGCGTCGCCCCGGTTGGTGATGACCAGCGCATGCTTGGTGGAGAGGCGGACACTGCCCCGTCCCCACTCCTCGCCGTAACCGGGGGCGAATCCGGCCCGTTCGATGAGCCAGCCGGCCGGCACCTTCGTCCCCTTCGGATCGGGGAATCGCGGGCTGCCGTCGGCCTGCGGCGGTACGTCCCGCAGCACCGGATTCAGGAAGAACGAACCGACACCCCAGGTGTCGTTGTCGGCCGGGTCGTAGATGGAGCCACGGTGTCGCCGCTGCGAGAGGACGACCTCGCGCACGTCGACCGGGTCGGCCGTCCCGCCGATCTCGATTCCGAGGCGGCGGGTGACCTCGGCGAAGGTCATCGGTGCCGACTGCCGGCTGCGCCGCAGTTCATAGGTCACCGATAGCAGCACATAGCGGTCGGTGTTCTTGAACGTCGACTGCCGATGGCTTCCGAAGCCGCAGCGTTCCGCGCCCCATTCGTTCACCTCGCCGCTCTCCCGATCGAAGAGCGTGACCGACTTGAGCACGTCCGAGGTGTGGGCTCCGAAGGCGCCGACGTTCTGCACCGGGGTTCCGCCGACCGAGCCCGGCACGCCCGAGAGCGCCTCCAGCCCGGAGAGCCCGTCGGCGACGGTGAGCGCGACCAGCTCGTCCCAGTTGACGCCGGCGTCGGCCCGGACCGTGGTGCCCGAGATGTCGATTCCCTGGGTGGCGATCTTCACCGTCAGGCCGTCCCAACCCTCGTCCCCGACGACCAGGTTGGAGCCACCACCCATCACCAGCAGCGGCTGCCCCTCGGCGTCGGCACGGCGCACCAGCTCGACGAGTTCGGAGGTCTCGGTGGCCAGCGCGAAGTCGCGACTCGCGCCCCCGACCCGCATCGTCGTCAGTTCAGCAAAGGTCGGTGCCACAGCCAACAACGGTACCTGGGACGCGAGACGGTTCTGGCAGGATGGGGGTTATGACGCCCTCGGATGCTCCGACCATCCTCGACGTGCTCGCCGGCGACGCCCGCAGCATCACCGCATTGGCCACGAAACTGGCGGCCACCACCGACCTGTTCGACGAGAACGTGGAGACCGTACAGCTGGTGCGCCAGATCGTGCAGACACACGTCGCGGCCGAGCAGTACCTGCACCCGCTGATCCGCGAGACCATCCCCGGGGGTGAGGCGCTGGCCCATCAGCAGTTCGCCGAGCACCGGGCGATGGAGGAGCTGCTGCGCAACCTCGAAGACGTCGATCCGAACACCGATCGCTTCAAGTCGCTGCTGGCTGACGTCCGCGACAAGTGGAGCGCCAACGCGGAGTATCTGGAGCACGACATCTACCCGACGCTGCGCGAGAAGTGCGACTGGGCGCGGCTCGTCGAGCTGGCCGACTCGGTCGTCGGCGCCGAGAACCTGGCCCCGACGCGCCCCCGCTCGGTGGCGGCAGAGGGGCACAACACCAGCGTCCTGCTGAGTCTCTCGCAGGGTTACATCGACCGGACCATCGACGCCTTCACTCACCGCGGTCACGCGGGCACGAGCGAGATCGACGCCCGGCTGCGGGCCGGACGCTACGACGACGACGGCTCGGACGGCGGCGAGTCGTAGTTTCTGGTCAGGGAGCGCAGCGCCACACCGAATGGACGTTCCGCTGGCGTCTTACTTGCCAGTAGGCTCTGGCGAATGGGTGTCTACCGGATCCGCTGGTCGTATGCGATCGGCACCTCCCTGACCGCACCCGTGATCGTCGGTCTCGTCATCGTCATCGTGCTCCGTCCCCTGCTGCTCGGGTTGGCGGTCGCGGTCCTGCTCGGTGCGGTGAACGCCGCCATCACGGTGCGGCGCATGCGTCGGCGCTGGATGTCGGTCGACGAGGAGGGCATCCAGGTTCAGCGCGACAAGTACGGGCTCAAGGTTCCGTGGGACGCGATCGTCAGCGTGCGCCGGCGGCGTCTGCAGGGCTTCCTGCAGGTGGACGAGTTCGTGCTGTCGCACAGCGAGGTGGTGCCGCGTGACAGCCACGGCAAGCAGACCCCACCCCCGAAGAACCTCGATCAGAACCCCGAGTCCACCGAACGCATCCAGGTCAGCGTCTACGACAAGAATTGGCGGCACGGGGTTATCGGTGAGACGCTGCGGTCGCGCGGGGTACGCCTCGGCGCCGCCGCCATCGCGCCCGATCACGAGACCCACTGAGCAAGTCCGCCCGAATCGAGGAGAAGAGATGCCGGCAGCGCGCCGCCGCACGTCAGGCGCCCCGCTCGCGGCCGCCGTCGTCGTCCTGCTGACGCTGACGGCCTGCTCCGGAGGCAGCAGCGGCGGCAATACCCAGCCGACCACGGCCGCACAGGCCACCACTGCCGACGTGCTCCCGACCGTCGCTGCGACACCGACGCCGAGTGCCGCGGCGACCACCTCGGCCGCCGCCACAACCAGCGATGCCGCTTCGGCCCATCCGGTGAAGCTGGTGCGCAGCCTGACCGTCACCGGTGCCTCCGGGGTCAAGTACCCGATCTCGATCTGGGGTGAGGACAAGATCGCGACCTGCCAGGACCACGCCTACGGCGCACCGATGATCGCGTTCCTGATCAGCCATCCCTGTGGTGGCGCCGACCGCCTGCTGTTCACGACCAGGGTCAATGGGGCTGGGCGCACCATCGCCATCTCGCTGATCCAGACCTCCTTCGCCGGATCATCACCGGACAAGCCTTACGACAACGCGAATGCCTTCCAGGCCCTGGTCAGCAAGGACGGCACCGGCAACATCAACGACCTGCTGCGGGAGGGGTACCGGCTGCCGGACGGCACCTCCAAGATCCCGTCGCCGGACGCCTTCACCGCGCTGGGTCAGGATGCCGGCGTCTGGGTCTACGACCTCTGGTACACCACCGGGCGGACGCCCAACAACGCCCCCGAACTGATCAAGGTGGCGCAGGACCTATTCCTGCAGCCGCTCACCACTAGCTGAACCGGTACTGGGCCGGATCCCCGTCGCGCGCGTACCGATTCGCGGATGCGTCAGGTGTGCGTGCAGGCCAGTTGCAGGGTGCCGCCGTTGATCCCGACGTAGGTGAGGGCCAGGTTCTCCGAACCATCTTGATTGCTCAGGGTATGCAGCAGTTGGGTGTTGATCAGCGAGTCACTCCACCCGGCCGCCTCGAGTTGGATGACGTAGTTGTCGACCTGATCCTGGGTCACGCCGGTGTAGGTGGCCGTCGTGAGGGAGGCGCCCCCGAGGGATCGCGTCTGTACCCCCGAGGTGTGACCGAAGCTCGGCAGCGGCAGGTCGGCCGGGGCCCCGCCGGCCACGGCCGAGGGGAGCGAGAAACCGGAGGGGAGCGAGCCCGACGGCAGCACTCCCGACGGCAGCGCTCCTGACGGCACTGCGCCGGAGGGGAATCCGCCGTTGAGCCCGGGGATGTTGAAGCCGCTCGAGTCGGTAGACGGGTTCGACTTGTGCCGCAGCGCCGCGGTCAGCCCGACTCCGCCGATGACCAGCAGGGCAGCGGCGATGAGGGCGACCACGAGCCCCATCCGGTTGCGACCACGGCCGGTCGGCTGGCTGCCGGCCGGTTGGCTTCCGGCGGCCGATTGCCAGGGATTGTCATATCTTTGCTGGGCATTCGCGTACGGGCCCTGGTAGCCGCCGGGCCCCGAGCCGGGTCCCGGGTACTGCGGCAGCGTCTCGGTGGGGGCGTAGATCGGCCGGCCCTGTTCGCCGTCTGCGTGGCGGCCGCCGGGGTTGGGGTTGGCGTACGCGTCACCGTAGGGGTCGGCGTACGAGTCCTGGCCGTAGGAGCCGGACGGGTACAGCGGCTGGGTGTACTGAGCCGGCTGGACGTACTGCACGGGCTGTTGATAGGGCGCCGGCGGTTGGTAGGGCGTCGTCGGATCGTAGGAAGCAGTCGGATCGTAGGAGGCCGGGGCGTGCTGATATGGCAGTTGGGCCGTTGCCTCGTTCGGATCGTGCGGCTGTAAATCGCCCTGTTCGTCTGTCATCCTGCCTCGTTCGCTTTCGCCGGCTGGCTTCGTGATCAGAAGGCTGCGTTTCCCTCTGCTACCAGGGTGAGGGTCGGTAGTCCTTCAAGAAACAACCGTAGACGTCTTCACCAGATTCGCCTCTTATGATCGGGTCGTAGACGCGGGCCGCCCCGTCGACGAGATCCAGCGGCGCGTGGAAGCCCTCCTCGGCCAGGCGCATCTTCGTCGGGTGCGGGCGCTCGTCGGTGATCCACCCGGTGTCGACGGCCGTCATCAGGATCCCGTCGCTGCTGAGCATCTCACCGGCGCTGGTGCGGGTCAGCATGTTCAGTGCCGCCTTCGCCATATTGGTGTGCGGGTGTCCGGGTCCCTTGTACCGACGGCTGAACTGACCCTCCATGGCCGACACGTTCACCACGTACTTGCGACGGGCCGAGGCGGCCGCCATCGCCGGCCGCAGGCGGCTCACCAGGATGAACGGCGCCGTCATGTTGCACAGCTGAACCTCCAGCAATTCAAGGGCATCCACCTCGTGCACCCGCTGGGTCCAGCTGTTCACATCATGCAGGTCGGGCACCAGGCCGCCGGCGTCGATGGCGGTCTGGTCGGCGATCCGCTCCGGTGACGCGGAGCCGGCCGTGAGGGCGAGCGTGGTCAGCGCATGCGCGGTCGGGTGCTCGTTCAGGGAGCCGGTGAGCGCGGCCGGATGAGCGTCGCTGATGTGGTCGAAGGTGACGATCTCCGGCAGCGGCCCGTCGGGCAGCGGCTCCGATTCGGCGGCGGCCAGCGGTCCGTAGGAGCCGGGAGAGCGGCGCACCGTCTGCGCGGCATTGTTGATCAGGATGTCCAGTGGTCCGTCGGCGGCCACCGTGTCGGCGAGGGAGACGACCTGGGCCGGGTCACGGAGGTCGATGCCAACGATCTTGAGCCGGTGCAGCCATTCGTGACTGTCGGGCATGGCCCGGAAGCGGCGCACCGCGTCGTTCGGGAAGCGGGTGGTGATGGTGGTGTGGGCGCCGTCGCGGAGCAGCCGGAGCGCGATGTACATGCCGATCTTGGCCCGCCCGCCGGTGAGCAGCGCCCGGCGCCCGGTGAGGTCGGTGCGGGCGTCCCGCCGCTCCCGGTTGAATGCCGCGCACTCCGGGCAGAGCTGGTGGTAGAAGGCGTCGACCTGGGTGTAGTGGTTCTTGCAGATGTAGCAGGCCCGGGAGCGCAGGTAGGTGCCGGCCGTCTCGGTGCCGGCGGTGATGGCCAGCTGGTTGCCCTGGGTCTCGTCGTCGATACGGTTTGGCGCCCCGGTGGCGGTTGCGGCGACGACGGCCCGGTCGGCGGCCGAGATGCGGTCGCGGGCCTCAGTGCGGCGGCGCATCTTGACCGACTTGAAGATCCGCGCGGTCGCCCGGCGCAGCGCTACTGCGTCCGGGTGCTCGGTGGGTAGCTGGTCGATCTCAGCGATGACCTGGAGCGCGTCGGCCAGCCGCTGAGGGTCGATACGCCCGTCGACGGGCCCGTCGGGGGACTCGCTGGTCGCCGACAGATCGGTGGTCACTGCACAATCACTGGGCCGAGGTTACCCGGAACCGGGGTGCAGTTCTAAATCGGCGAGGGCTACTCCTGGCGGGCGGTCGCTTCGCCGGGGGCGTCATGCGGCACCGGGCAGCCCGCCGGAAAGGTGCCGAGTTCGTTGATGGAGAAGCCGCCCGGGTAGCTGCGGACGTCACGCAGATCCTTGACCAGCAGCGGGCTCATCCGTGGTGGGAAGAAGCGCAGCAGCCGGCCGCGGGTACGGAGAGCGAAACGGGTGATCGCCACCGATCGCGGGCTGGGTGCCGGGTAGCGCAGCGCCCGACGCAGCGGCTCGTCCATCAGGCTGCGGCTGAAGACGTCCAGGGCCGGGCGAACGGGTTTGGGGTAGAAGCTGCTGAGCAGTTTCATCGTGGCGTCGCCGACGGCCCGCCCTCCGACCGAGTAGCCGAAGTGCTCGGCTTCGTACTCCTGCATGAGGGTCTCGAAGGCCTCGTAGGTCTCCGGAATGTCCTTGATCGCCATGTGCCGGCCCAGCGCGCGGTAGTAGTTCGTGCTGGCTCGGACCTCGGCCGGGGTGAGCGGGCGCCAGGCGAAGTCGCGCATCCAGTGGACCGGGGTGACGACGAAGGTCGAGAGGACGTAGCGCATGTCGTCGTTGGAGATGTCGTAGGAGCCGTGCATCTGGTTCATCCGCCGGATCGCCGAGCGGGCCGGGACGCTGGCGAAGCCGTTCTCGCCGATGGTGCCGAGGATGAGGACGGTGTCGTCGTAGCGCTTCTGCGGGCGTTCGGCGAACTCGCGGGTGTTGCCGAGCAGTTCGCCGATGCTCGGAACGGCATAGGTGCGGAAGAGGGCGTAGCCGAGTGCCCGGTTGAGGTCCCACGGGAACTCGTGCGAGCCGAGGATGCGGGTGATCTCCTCGTACTCCGTCTCGGGGTCGAGACGGGCGATGCGCTTGCTCCAGTAGTACCGCTTGGGGTGCGCCATGGCGAGATCATCTCGTACGGGGGCACGAAACAACAGGCCTGCGGGGATCTTCGACAACTTCCTGCCGCCGTAGGGTGGAAGGCATGCAACTGACTCATCTCGACGCCACCGGCGCGGCGCACATGGTCGACGTCTCGGCCAAGGAGACGACCGTCCGGGAGGCGGTGGCCGCCGGTCGCTTCAGCACCACGGCGGAGGTGATCGCGCTGCTGCGGGGAGACGGCCTAGCCAAGGGTGACGCGCTGGCGGTGGCCCGCATCGCCGGTATCGCCGGAGCGAAACGGACGCCTGATCTGATCCCGCTCTGCCACCCGGTGGCCCTGCACAGCGTCGCCGTCGAATTGGAGGTTGGCGAGGACTACGTCGATATCGTCGCCACTACCCGGACAGCCGACCGGACCGGCGTCGAGATGGAGGCGCTGACGAGCGTCGTCACCGCAGGGCTCGCGCTCTACGACATGGTGAAGGCGGTCGACCGGGCGGCGACGCTGGGCGATGTGCGGCTGCTGCACAAGTCGGGCGGCCGCAGCGGTGAGTGGAACCGGTGAGCGGGACGGAGGCGCAGGCCGCTTCCGACCTGGCGTCGACGGTTCGGCCAGGGCCGATTCGGGCGGCGGTGATCACCTGCTCGAACCGGTCGGCCCGCGGCGAGCGTCCCGACACGTCGGGTGAGGTGCTGGCTGACGGGCTCGCCGGCGCGGGGGTCGTTGTCGTCTCGCGCCTGGTCGTGCCAGATGAGGTGGGGGAGATCCGCGGTGCACTGCGGGCGGCGTTGGCTGCCGGGGTCGACGTGGTCGTGACGACCGGGGGCACCGGGCTGACCCCGACCGACGTGACGCCGGAGGCGGTGCGGCCGCTGCTCGAACGGGAGGTCCCGGGGATCGCCGAGACGATTCGGGCGGTCTCCCGGGATCGGGTGCCGACGTCGGTGTTGTCGCGTGGGGTCTGCGGGGTCATCGGATCGTCACTGGTGTTGACGCTGCCCGGGTCTACTGGGGGTGTCCGGGACGGGTTGGCGGTGCTCCTGCCGCTCCTCGATCACCTGGTGGACCAGTTGCACGGGGGCGACCACCGCCCCGGCGGGGGCTATGTACCGGGGCAGGCCGGATGAGTGCCGTTGAGATCGCGACGGTGACCGACTCGGTGCTGGACGTGGCGGCGCACGAGCGGGCGGTCCAGCGAGACGGGGCGGGCGCCCATGTGGTCTTCACCGGCGTGGTGCGCGACCGCGATCACGACCGTGATGTGGTGGCGCTGGAGTACGAGATCCACCCGACGGCGCAGGAGGTCCTCCGCGCGGTGGCTGAGCAGTTCGCCGCCGAGCCCGAGGTGCAGGCGGTGGCCGTGAGCCACCGCTACGGACCCCTGAAGGTGGGCGAGGTCGCGCTGGTCGCGGCGGTGAGTTGCGCGCACCGTCGCGAGGCGTTCGACGTCTGTGCCCGTCTCGTCGACGAGGTGAAGCGGCAGCTCCCGATCTGGAAGCGGCAGGTCTTCGCCGACGGCACTGACGAGTGGGTCAACTGCGCCTGAGCCCGCGCGGACCAGCCCGCCGCCCTGCGGCCGGCTATCCGCTGGTGGCCCGGCTTCCGGCTAGCCGCCGGCGAAGGGCGGGAGCACGTCGACCACCGCACCTGGTTGCAGCGGCGTGCTGTCGTCTGACTTCTGGTTGTCGACGAGGAAGGCGATGGCCGGGATCAGCGACGCCAACTCCGGCCGATGGGAGAGCTCGTCGCGCAGCGCGCCGATGGTGAGGGCGCTCGTGACCTCCTGGTCCTTGCCGGCGGCCCGTCGAGCGCCGCCCCAGTACCGGACTGTGACGTCAGCGGTCAGGAGGGGGCTCCTGGGTCGGTGTCGGGCTTCTCGCTGCGATCGAGGGTCGTCTCCAGCTTGGTGCTGACGGTGTCGATGTGCTTGTCGAAGCGCCCGCCGGTGAGCTTTTTCAACCGTCCGGCCAGCGGAGCCACCTGGTGGGAGGCCGACGTCGAGGCCGCGTTGACCTTGGGAGCAGCCGCGGCGGCCAGCTCACTGGCCTTGCCCTTGGCCTGCTCCGCGGCCGGCGCCGCGGCGGCGGCCAGCTCCTCGGCCTTGGCCTTCAGCTGCTGCGCCACATCCGATGCCTTGGCCGCGAAGTCGTTCTTTTCGTCAGTCATATGCCCTGCCTCTCAGTCGGTCTTTCTTCTATCCAATCACTCTTCGCGTCGGTGCAGGGGGCCGTTGTGGAGACACTCGGCGCCGCCGGTGCGACCTGAGGCAGACTTGAGGTATGACGGATGCGCCTCTTCAGCCGACGCCGGAAGACGCCGACCCCGCTGATGGCCGGTCGGACGCGGTGCCCTCAGCTCCGCCGCGCCCCCGGACTGCGACCAACGACAAACCCGTGCTGCCAACCATCACCCGCGACGAGAGCGACGACGGGTGGGGCGAGCGCTCCGGTGGCGGCTTCAGTGACGACTGGTACGAGCGGGAGCGCCCGCCCCACCACGGCTGAACCGCCCATCCAGAGCACAGCCGAACGGGGCCTGCTCTCGGCTAGGCCCGCGGCGTCTGCAGCAGGTCCCGAATCTGGGTCAGCAGGGCGACCTCGTCGCTCATCTCGGCGGGGTCCTCCTCGACGACCTGGCCGGCGGCCCGGCGCCGGGCCTTCCGCTCCGCGATCGCGTTCAGCGGGGCGACGATGAAGAAGTAGATGGCGGCAGCGACGGAGAGAAATGTGATGAGCGCGTTGATGAAATCGCCGTACTTGAAGACACTGCCGTTGATGGTGAAGGTCAGTCCGCTGAAGTCTGGCTTGCCGAAGATCGCGGCGATGATCGGCGTGATGATGTCCTCGACGAAGGCCTTCACGACGGCGCCGAAGGCCGCCCCGATGACCACCGCAACGGCGAGGTCGACGACGTTGCCCCGCATGATGAATTCCTTGAAGCCCTTAAGCACGCGATTCTCCCCTGAGTTGGTTCGGCTGAGGCATTCTCAGAATTCGATGCTATTGGTGATCGCGCAGCGTGGCGAGCACCCCGGCCCCGTCCACCGACGCCAGCCGCAACGCGGTGGCCCGGTCCACCGCGACGATGATCTCGGTTGCACCGCCGGTGACGGAGTCGCCGGTGGAGTCCCCGCTCAGGTCTAGGGCGGTCGGGGCGCGTGCGTCCGGGCCGGATGTATCGGGGAGCACGGCCAGTACGGCAACGTCGTCACCGAGCACCCGAGCCCCTGGTGAACCCGCTCCGCGCCCGCCTGCCGTGAGGTTGTCGACGGCCGCCGGGTCGCTGGCGAGGAGGTCCACATGATCACCGGCATGCAGCAGCGCGGCCGAACTGTGGCCGGCTAGCGACACGGTGGCTGCGCTCAAACCAGAGGTAAGCCCGCGAGTCAGATCGCGTCCGACCAGGCGGGTTCGGGTGATCAGCTCACCGGCGACCAGTCCGGTCGCCAGTCGCTGCCCGACCGCCTGGCTGGGCGTGGTCAGGGCGTTGCTCGTCCGATCCTCGGGTGGCCAGCTCCCGCGCTTCACGTCGGCCGGGGTGAGGTAGGAGCCGGCCGACAGCGAGTGGGCGGCGATCAGCACCGCCGCCTGCGGAGCGGCGGCGGCCCGAGGATGGGCGTTGAGGGCGGCGACCGCGGCCAGTAGTAGGCACGCGAGGGCGAGGGCGCGCCGGATCCAGGGCGAGCCGCGGCGTAGCAGCGCGACGGTGGCAGATCGGGATCGTGGGACCGGAACGTCACCGGGCGGACGGGGCGTGAAAGTCATGCCCCGAGCATCGTCGGCGGATCTGCCTGCCGGGGGCGATTCGGCCCGGCTGTGGATAGCCCAGCGGCCTGTGGAGAAACGACGGGCGAGCGAATGGCGCCCGCGAATTACTTCGCGGCGCTGGCGGCGGACTTGGTCGAGCTGCTCGAGGTGCCCGAGGAGCCGGAGGAGCCGGAGGAGCTGCTCGAACTGGAGGCAGCGGTGCTGCTGCTGGCCGATGCTGACGAGCTGGAGTCGCTCTTCTTGCTGGAATCCGCCTTGGATTCAGTCTTCGATTCCGACTTCGCCACCGTCGAATCGCTGCTCTTCCCCTCCGACCGGCTGTCGGTGCGGTAGAAGCCCGAGCCCTTGAAGACGACGCCGACCGAGCCGTACACCTTGCGCACGTTCTGCTCGCAGATCGGGCACTCCGTCACCGAGGCGTCGGTGAAGCTCTGGACGAGCTCGAAACGGTGCTCACACTCGGGGTTGGTGCAGGCGTACTGGTACGTGGGCATTGCGGCGGTTCCTCTTCAGACAGGCCATCGGCGGCAGGCCAAAACGGACGAAGACGGCGGAGCGAGCTGGCACTCGTCCGTCTAGATTGCTAACGATAGTGTGTGGTCCCCGAATTCCCGGAATCAAGCCAGCCGTCTCACAGCTCACTCCAGCCACCCGGTTGGGCCACTGAGCCCACCGGGACGTCCCACGGCGACGACGGCAGCTCGTCGACCAGCTCGTCGTCGAAGATGAGCGCGGCGACGGTGGCCGTTGGCGAAACCCGCAGTAGGGCCCGGTCGTAGGAGCCGCCGCCGCGGCCGAGGCGCACACCGGAGCGCGCGACCGCCAGCGCTGGGACCAGCACTGCGTCAACGGTGCTGACGGCGTCGACGTCGAGGTCCGAATCCGGCTCGAGATCCGTGGTGCCGAGCCAGCGTCGCCAGGAGAGGTCGCGGTCTGGCAGCGTCACGGGCACCAGCACCTCGATTCCCAGCTCGACGAGCCCCTCCAGTAGCTGGATCGAGCCCGGTTCGGTCCTCAGCGGCACATAACCGGCGACGCGCCGCCACTTGGCGGCCCTCGCGCGGGCCAGGACGCGACGGCGGAGATCGCTGCGGGCGGTCTCCAGGTCGTCGGGGGAGCGGGTCATCCGGGCGGCGAGCAGCGCGGCACGAAGTTCCTTCTTTGACCGGTCAACCATCTCTTCGCTCTGCACCCCGATAGTCTTTCCCAATGGCACACGAATCGGTTACCCGGGCGCTCATCCCAGCCGCCGGGCGCGGCACCCGCTTCCTTCCCTTCACAAAGGCAATGCCGAAGGAACTGCTCCCCATCGTCAGCACGCCGACGCTGGAGATCGTTATCGGCGAAGCCGCTCGAAACGACATCACCGACGTGGTCGTCGTGCTGAGCCCCGGCAAGGGGATGATCGCCGACTACTTCTCGCCGAACCCGGATCTGCAGGAGGCGCTGGAGAAGAAGGGCGACCAGAAGGGGATCGCCGCGATCAACCGCGCGGCCGAACTCGTCTCCATCTCCTACGCCGAGCAGGTTGTTCCGCGCGGACTCGGAGATGCGGTGGCCCACGGTGAGGAGTTCGCCGCCGGCGGCCCGATCGCGGTGCTGCTCCCCGACGACCTAGTGGACGACCGCGACGATGTGGTCGGCGCAATGCGTGCGGTCTACGCCGAGCACGGTGGGATCGTCCTCGGCCTGATGGAGGTGCCGCGGTCGGAGATCAGCAAGTACGGCTCGGTGGCGCCGATCGGCGACCCGGAAGGCGACGTCATCGCCATCTCCGACCTGGTCGAGAAGCCGGCGCCGGAGGTGGCGCCTAGCCTGCTGGCCATCATCGGCCGCTACGTGCTGCCACCGGAGATCTTCGACGCCATTCGCCGCACCGAGCCCGGGGCCGGCGGGGAGATTCAGCTGACCGACGCAATGCGTCTGCTCGCGGCCGAGGGCGTGCCGGTCCACGGCGTCGTCTTCCGGGGGCGTCGCTACGACACCGGTGACAAGCTGGACTACGTGCGGGCAGTCGTGCAGTTGGCCCGCCGGCACCCCGATATCGGCGAGCAGTTCAACCAGTGGCTCGTCGAGTACGTCTCCGAGATCGCGGCCGAGACGAATCCCGGTGTTGCCCCGTGATCGACGACGCTCGAGTCCACTCGGTCGAGGAGCACCTCGAGCGAGTCCTCGACGGCATCGGTTCGCTGGAGCCGATCGAACTCACGCTGCTGGACGCACAGGGCCTGCTGCTGGCCGAGACGATCGTCAGTCCGGTCGCTCTGCCCGGGTTCGACAACGCGGCCGAGGACGGGTACGCGGTGCGCTCGGTCGACACCCGCGATGCGACGGCGGAGACTCCGGCCGAGTTGCCGGTCGTCGGTGACGTGGTGGCCGGGGCGAAGTCGCGCTCAGGGATGGGCCCGGGGTTGGCGATGCGGATCATGACCGGCGCCCCCATTCCGGCCGGCGCCGACGCGGTCATCCCGCTGGCCGAGACCGACGGTGGGGTGGCCCGGGTCGCGGTGCAGCGCCCAACCCGGTCCGGAGAGAACATTCGACGAGCCGGAGAGGACCTGGCCGCCGGCGAGCCGGCCATCGGAGCCGGGGCGGCACTCGGCCCGCAGCAGATTGCGCTGCTGGCCTCGATCGGTCGGGACCGGGTGACGGTGCGCCCCCGCCCGCGCGTGGTGGTCGTCTCCACCGGAAGCGAGCTCGTCGAGGTCGGACAGCGACCGGCGTTCGGAGAGGTCACCGACGCCAACTCCTATTTGATCGCGGCCGCCGCCCGTGACTCCGGCGCCGACGCCTACCGGGTCGGGATCGTCCCCGACGACCACAGCCGCCTCCTGGACGTGTTGGAGAGCCAACTGCTGCGAGCCGACATCCTCATCACGACCGGTGGCGTCAGCATGGGCGCCTTCGACGTGGTGAAGCAGACGCTCAGCGAGGTCGGCACCGTCGACTTCGTGAAGGTGGCCATGCAGCCCGGCGCCCCGCAGGGTTTCGGGCATCTCGGTGACCGGGTGCCCATCTTCTGCCTCCCCGGCAACCCGATGAGTGCCCTCGTCGCCTTCGAGGTCTTCGTCCGTCCGGCGATCCGCAAGCTGCTGGGCAAGCGGAACATCCAGCGGGCCACCGTGCAGGCGGCGGCGTTGGAGCGGATCGAGAGTCCGTCCGGTGTGCGGCAGTTCCGTCGCGGCGTGCTGCACCGTGAGGCCAATGGCGACTACAGCGTTACTTTTGTTGGTGGTTCCGGTTCACACCTGATCGCGTCGATGGCGTCGTCGAACTGCCTGGTGGTGGTTGACGAGGCCGTCACCGAGGTCGTCGTCGGCTCCCGGGTAACCGTGATCCCGTTGCTGCTGTCGCATCGTTGAGCCACCGTCACGCCGACGAGAGCGGCGACCGGGGCTGGCCGACCACCCTGTCGGCGGGCTCGGTGATGCTGCGCGCGCCGCGGATGCGCGACGCTCGGGTGTGGAGTGAGATCCGGATCCGCAACCAGGAGTGGCTGGAGCAGTGGGAGCCGACCTCGACCTCGCCGTGGCACGCCCGCAACTCGCCGGCGGCCTGGCGGACGATGGTCACCGCATTCCGCAAGGCCGGGCGCTCGGGGCAGATGGCGCCGTTCATGATCGTCTACGGCGGGCGCCTGGTCGGGCAGATCAGCGTCTCGAACATCGTTCACGGCGCCCTGCGCTCCTGCACCGTCGGCTACTGGGTGGACTCGGCGGTGGCGGGACGGTCCGTGGTGCCGACCGCGCTGGCGATGGTGATCGATCATTGTTTCTCGGTGATCGGGCTGCACCGGGTTGAGGTGGATATCCGGCCGGAGAATGCGGCTAGCCTGCGCGTCGTGGCGAAGTTGGGGCTGCGTCGCGAGGGGTACTACGAGCGGTTCCTGGACATTGGCGGGGCCTGGCGCGATCACGTCGCCTTCGCTGTGACGGTCGAGGAGTTGAAGGGCGCGACGATGCTCTCGCGCCTCCCGACACTGCCGATCGCCACCGGCTGAATCGCACGGTCCCTCGCGGGACCACGACGGGGCTTGGGCGTCGGGTCTGGTACATATCGGGAAAGTCTCAATCTTTCGTTGACCTTCCGACACGCCGCCGAAGGTGCCGAATTTACAGGCCTCCGGTGGCTACGGTGACACAAACGTGTTACTGGTGTGACTGGAGGTACGACTGTGTCGCCAATGATGACTGTCGTCGTCCTGGCTGTGCTCTGGCTGATCGTCGTAGTTCCGATGGTGCTCAGACGTAAGGACGAGCGGGCAAGGGAGCGGTCGGTGGCGAGCTTCGGACAGGCGATGCGGGCACTTACCCGGGCGCCGGTCAACGCTCGGGCGGCCTTCGCTGCTCGCAAGTCCACCGCCAGTGACGCCGACGACGCTGAGGCCGCCAGCTACGTGCTGCCGCGCACCGAGCGCGCCCGTTCCGAAGTCTTCGTCGCCGGCGACAGCCGGGCGACGCGCCGCTCTGTCACCACGGACGGCACCAGTGAAGAGGGCTTGGCCACGCGCCGGCCCGTGCCGGCCGCCGAGGAGGCGTTGATGTACCCCGTCGACCGCAGCGAGATGTCTGCCGCTCGAATCCAGATGATGACCCGTCGCCGCCGTTCGCTGACGGTCCTCGGGGCCGGAACCGCGGTGACGCTGCTGCTCGGGATCTTCCTCGGTGGGCTCACCTGGATCCTGACCGCGGCCTTCGTCGCCGGGCTGGGCGGATACCTCTGGTTCCTGCGGACACAGGCGCTCAACGACCGCGATCGCCGGGCCGCTCGCCAGCAGCGCGCGCAGCTCCGGCAGGAACACGGCTACGAAGCGCATGAGGCGGTGCATGAGCCGCACGGCTTTGCGGGGCCGGAGTTCGCCCCGATCCCGGAGTCGGTGGTGCGAATCGACGACGACGACCTCGCGCTGCACAACATGGACACGGTCGACCTGACGGGGCTGTACAGCGCTGACGGCTACAGCGACCCGCAGTTGCACCGACGAGCTGGCTGACCCGGCCCGCCGATCCTCCTGCGCTTCGGGTGCTGGGGCGCCCATGGCGCAGGAGGATCGCCCCCTTCGTGAGCTCGGTCGCCATGGGCGGCTGTGGGCAGCTGCTGGTCAACGGGGGCGTCTGCATCTGATAGTTTTGTCGTCGGCCCTTTGAGGCCACCCAGGATCGATCAGTACGAAACTGGGGCTGTGGCGCAGTCTGGTAGCGCACCTCGTTCGCATCGAGGGGGTCAGGGGTTCGAATCCCCTCAGCTCCACCAAAAAATCCCAGCAGATACAAGGGTTCAGTGCCGATTCCGACAGTCGGAACCGGCCACCGCTGCCAGCGCCGCCGATGTCCCCTCGGCCGTGGCGTGATCCCGAGCTTGTTCGATCACACGCCGGTGGCAAGATGAGTGCGTGCGAAGGTGTTTCTACACGTGCACGTCGAAGCCGAGCTGGATGTCGCAGGCCGCCTGACCCTGGCGGATACCCCAGTTCTCGGTTGGGCTTTCTCGCAGCGTGATCGTTACGTGGTCACGCGGAATGCCCAGCTCGGCGAGGTGATCGACGATCCCAGCGTAGAGCGTGCGCTTGGCCTGCACGGAGCGACCAGCGAAGCAGTCGATCGATACCAGAGTGAAGAACTCGGGCTGGGCCAGCCTGGGGGAGCATGCGAACCGGTGCGGCTCGTGCGCGATCAGGCGTACGTCCTTGTCTTCCGGCGGGATGCGAAAGGCGAACACTAGCGCGTCATGCACAGCGTCCATGAGCGCAACCTCCTCCCTCGCGGAGTAGCGACGGCGAACTTCAATCAGAACACTCGGCATGACTGGAATGGTTTCATCGCGACGCGCACTCGTACAGCGCATTTTTATGGCGCCCGCATTTGGCCGCCCCGCCGCGCGACGTCAGGTTGCCTGGCGTACAGAGGCGAGGCGCCCCTCGTACGAGGACTCTGCCCTCGTCAATGCCACTGGCGTCGCGGTAGCGCAACACAGCGCACGATCACTATGGTTTCCAGGATGACCAGGCGAACGTTGTGGATATTCGCATCGGCATTCGTTTGGATTGGGGTGGCCATTGCGGCGGTCGTGATGTCCGCCCATGCATATGCTTCGCCTTCGGCGGATGGACTTGAGTTAATCCCGGCCGCCTTGGTCGGATTTCCTTGGTCGATTCTCCTGTACCTGTTCCATGCTTCGGACGCAGTATTTTTCGTTGGGTGCCTTCTGGGTTCAATTCTGACTTATTCCTTGGTTCTGACGACTGTGCTGACGGTTGGGCCTGCCCGAATGGAAGACTCGAGGTCATGATCGGCCGCCTCCATCATGTCGTGCTCGACTGCCCCGACCCACTCGCGCTGGCCACGTTCTATTCACGTCTGCTGGGAGATCCGATCACCTATGCCAGCGATGACTGGGTCGTGGTGTCGACAAGCTCGCAGGCCTCCGGTCTGGCGTTCCAATTGGCGCGAGATCATCGCCGTCCAACCTGGCCCGACCTCGCGGTCCCGCAGCAGATCCACCTTGACGTCATGGTCGAAGACATCGCAGCGGCCACCCTCCAGGTGCTTGAACTCGGGGCGACCCCACTCGATGGCGATGACGTGTTCGCCGATCCCGCCGGTCATCCGTTCTGCCTGGTGAAGCGACCGGGATGGGCCCCGCCGATAGCAGCTGATCGTCCGAGCTGACGCGCATCAGCGCGAATTTCATGACTCAACCGTGGTCCATGGCGAGTAAGCACCCGCAGTACGTCGCTTGCTCGCGGCTGTTGGCGACGCGACGATGGGGTTGTGAACAAGCTCGCCGCGCCGATGTGGGGTCTGTACTACCCGTACGTGCATCTGCGGGACGAGTCATGGTTGAAGCTGGCATTGCTGTACTGGCCCAAGATGGCGCGGCTGGTGACGCCGGGATATCCAGTCGCCGACCCCGAAGGCCTACGGGCTGCTGCGGGTGAGCTTGGTTGGTTGGTTGACGTCGAGCCCGGTGCCTCGATGGCGCGGGTGGCTCCAACGTTCGAGCAATTGCTTGACATCATTCGTCTCACCGGCCATCGCCTCGGCGCCGAGTATCACCCGTTGGAACCGCCGGTCGATTGGTTCCTCCCGCCCAGGTGGGGAGAGGTCAGCGACGTGAGAACCTGGCGCTCCGGTCTGTCCGCATCCGGTTCCGTCGGACTGATGCCCGCCGCGGAGTTCGCCCCCGTTCTGTTGGAGCGGCTGTTGGAGTGCGGTGCCGCGGCTCGCTACGACACTCACCCTGAGATCCCGGGTGGCTGGGTGGTGGTCCAGCGCGATCTGGCCTGGGCCTACAAGTGCTTACTAAGCGAGGACGTCGCCTCGCACAATGCGCTGTCGTTGGTGACGGACCAGTCCGAAGCCTGCGCGGCGACGAGCGGCCTCACAGCGGAGGATCTCGTGTTGGGCGGCATCGCTCAGGACCGGATGAATTTCGGAGCCGGCCAGGCGGAGCAGAGTTTCGAGCCGGCGGTGTTCGGCCTGCTGTCGCTGCGGATGGCGCTGCCCGCTGACCTTGACCGAGTTCCGATCGCTGAGGTCATCGCGATCCGCAAGCGGCACGGTGAGCAGTTCCTCGCCTGGCGGCAGGCCGTCGACGTTCTGGCCGACACGGTCGCGAGCACGGTCGCGACGATGGAGTCCCCGGAGTTGATGACCCGCTATCTGACCGACCAGGCGCACGAGTACACGGAGACGACACTTCGCGACGCCCGCCGCGATCTGCGGGACATCGGCATGGATGTCGCCGAAGGGGTGATGAACCTGAAGGTCCAGACGCCGTCGTTGCTGGCGGGTGTCTCGGTGTTTGAGCACAGCGTCGTTGGGGCGGCCGCCGGCGCTGCGCTCGGCCTGGCCGAGGTGTACCGAGGTATGCGGAAGAAGCAGCAGGCTCGCGACAACTCGAACCATTCCTACCTGTGGTCCGTCCGCGCCGATACCAACCCGACCGGGAACGTATCGGCGCTACGTAGACAGCTCCGATCGGCCGTCGGCCTGTGAACCCCGGGAGCTCGTCGTGTCCGCCGACGTCTCGACGGGGAGGGACCGGCGATCTCCCTCGGCGAGGGGCGCCGATTGTGCGAAGGTGGACACATGGCGTCTTACGCGCTGAACTCCTCGGCCGTCTCGCATGCGCGAGAACTGATCGACGCGCGGCAGTATGTGCTGGATAGCGACTGGGGCGAGGTCCAACCCAAGGCAGATGCGCAGAACGCCTACCTCGAACGCCATGACTGGTCTGAGTACTCCAGTTGGCATCTCGGCCTCACCGACGGGGCTGCCGATGAGACGAAGGCCCGGTACGCGTTCGTTTACGGGGACTTCCGACGCGTCCATCGGACGGGCCTCATAGCGTGCGTCTATCGGGCGTCGGAGTGGCGCCACAAGGACATCGAATTGGCCGCGCACGAGTTGCTTCAGTATCTCGACAAGCTCACCTCGTAGTCATGCCGTCCGCTGGCAAGACAGAAGCGAAGGAGGCGGCGATGCCGAAGTTCATCCTTGTGCCGGGAGCGTGCCACGGTGGCTGGTGGTATGACCCTCTGGTCGACGCGCTGGCCGCCGCCGGGCACGAGGCGCGCGCCGTCACCCTCGCCGGGTTGGACCCCGAGCCCAAGCTCGACCAGCTGATCACCCTGCAGACGCACGTCGATCAGGTCGGGCAAGTCGTTGCTGAGTTCGCCGCCGACCAGGGGGCGGCGGGCGTTGTACTGGTCGGTCACAGCTACGCCGGTTCCATAATCACCGCCGTCGCCGACCAGGCACCGACGGCGGTGCGGGCACTGGTGTATCTGGACGCCTTCATCCCACGAGACGGCGACTCGTGCTGGACGATGACCAACGACGAGCAGCGCCGCTGGTACATCGACGGCTCAGCTCGCACCGGGTACGGCGTCGACCCGCTGCCCTTCTTCGACGAGCGAGCCCGCCCGCACCCACTGGCCACGCTCGTCCAGGCCTGTGCACTTACCGGAGCGTGGCAGCAGGTGCCGGTCAAAGTTCACGTTGAAGCGATGGCTTGGCCGGGGGAATCACCGATGGCCGGCGCCGCGGAACGCGCGCGAGCTGACGCGACCTTCCTCACCCACCAGTGGCAGACCAGGCACAACGTGCTCGCCTCCGGTCCCGGGCCGGTGCTAGATCTGCTCACCTCGCTGCAGCTGCCGGATGTGTGACGCGCATGCCGGATGGCTCCAGCCAGCCCGCCCGCGTCCTCTGACAACTAGTAGTTGACAACGGCAGGCGGACGGATGCATCGTTGAAGTCATGACAACGTCAGCGAAGCACGATGAGACCCTCGCTCGGATCAAAGAGGTTCGGGCCCAAGCCATCGAGCACACCCGTCAGGCCCGCCGACTTGCTCTGGAACGCCGTGACCTCATGCAGAGTCTGCTCGACGACGGCTGGTCCCAGAGCGATATCGCCCGAGAGTTGGATGTCTCCCGTCAGGCGATCCACAAGATGATGGCCGTCTGAGCTTGCACAATGGACGCGCTGGGTACGCATCGGCGAGCATCACCACGGCGGCTTCTTGACGCGAATTGACTTATGCGAGAGGGTGAATGTGTCCTAGGGAGGGATAATGGATACTTCATGCAATGGTGCCGTCATCAAGGACGGCACAAGTATCAACAATCGTTCGTTGAAGCGGTCCGGACATCGGCGGAATTCGCTGAGCCTAGTGGCTGTAGCCGCGCTCATTGCCTCACTCTTTGTCGGCCTGACTAGCGAGGATGCATACGCAGCAACGGGCGCCGACCTCGCCGCGCTCGCGGCGCAGAACATCGGCAAGGGCGATTGCAGTACGAACAGTCGCGGCGGAGTGGGATTCGAGGCAAGCTGCGCCGACGATGATTGGTGGTGCGCCGACTTTGTTAAGTGGCTTTGGCAAAGCGAAGGCTTCAATGTGAGCGGTCTGAATTCCTGGGCCGCGAGTTTCGGCTGGTACGGGAAGAATAACGGTACGACCGACGCCAGCGCCCATGTTGGCGACGCGGTCGTCTTTGGCTGGGACGGCCAATCCCATGGCTCAAATGCGCTAGGCGGAGGATCGCACGTCGGTATGGTTACGAACGTCTATTCGGACGGCACCATGCGCGTCGTGAACGGGGATTCGGGCAACGTGGATTCGCCGCGAACGTCAACTGTGACCTACTCTTCGGGGCCGGCCCGGCTTGGTGCCGCGATTTGGGGCCAGACGATCGACGCCTTCGTCCGACCGATCGGCCTCAGTACGAGCGCGCCGCCCACCAGTGGGTCAGGCCCGGCTCCGACGCCGCCACCGACGGGAGGCTACGAGACGGCGTTGCAGATCAATACCCACGATTTGTGGACGCTAGGCAACGGAAATGACACCGACTGGAAGCTGGGACAGATGCCCGGCACAAGTCCCAGCATCACCCGACTGGCGGGTGGTGGTTACGAGGTGGCGTTCCAGGCGAACACCGGTGATCTGTGGACGGTGGGCGCTGCCGGGAACAAGAATTGGGGTCTCGGCATGAAGGCGGGCACCAGCCCGGCGATCGCTGCGGTGTCGGGTGGTTACGAGGTGGCGTTCCAGGCGAACACGGGTTCGTTGTGGACGGTTGGCAACGCTGGCAACAAGAACTGGGGCGCGGGCATGGATGCGAAGTCGAGTCCGTCGATCACGGCGGTCGCGGGTGGTTACGAGGTAGCGATTCAGATCAACACCCACGATTTGTGGACGGTGGGTACGGCTGGCAACGTCGATTGGAAGCTTGGGCCGATGGCCGGCACCAGTCCCGCGATCGCCGCGGTGTCGGGTGGCTACGAGGTGGCGTTCCAGGCGAACACGGGTTCGTTGTGGACGGTTGGCAACGCTGGCAACAAGAACTGGGGCGCGGGCATGGATGCGAAGTCGAGTCCGTCGATCACGGCGGTCGCGGGTGGTTACGAGGTCGCGATTCAGATCAACACCCACGATTTGTGGACGGTGGGTACGGCTGGCAACGTCGATTGGAAGCTTGGGCCGATGGCCGGCACCAGTCCCGCGATCGCCGCGGTGTCGGGTGGCTACGAGGTGGCGTTCCAGGCGAACACGGGTTCGTTGTGGACGGTCGGCTCCTCCGGCAACAAGAACTGGGGTGCGGGCATGGCGGCCGCGTCGAGTCCTTCGATCGCCGCTCACTAGCGATCGTCACCTATTGGGGTGCTTCCTGTCGAAATTCGCAGGAAGCACCCCATGCTCGGCAGTAGCGTCAGCTCCTTTGTCGCCTCGGTAGGGGCCGGAACGCTGACTTAATTCCACGTCGCGACTTCTCAGAATTCGTGCAGACTAAAGCACGGATGATGCCAATGCTTTTCGTTCGCCAGGCGATTGTACGAACGGCAGGTCAAGTTAACTCCTAATGCCCTTCAGGGTGGGAGTCATAAGTCGAAAGGCGCGGTTCATCAACGTACGTCGTGAGCGCCGCGAGAATCTCTGGTATCAGCTTCCCGAGTGGCGCCCCAGGTGGCGAGTAACTTGAGCCCATCCGCCGTTGGAGTATGAGGTTCGGCGGTATAGATGTTGAGCCGGAGCTCAGGTTCAGATGGCAGCTCCAGAGCCTCGAAGCAGAGGTCGAGTTCACCGACCGCGGGGTGGCGGAGTCGTTTGCGGCCACTGCGGTGAAACTTGACGTTGTGCGAGGCCCAGTGCTGGCGGAAGAGCTCGCTCTGCGTGGAGAGCTCGCCGACCAAGGTGATCAGATCCCGGTCATGCGGGTTGCGCCCGGCTTCGAGTCGCAGCATCGCCGCAGCATCCATCGCGATGCGGTCGTAGTCGATGAAGAATTCGCGAGCAGCCGGGTCGAGGTAGACGAACCTCGTGGTATTTGCGGCGCGTTTGCCGCTCGCGCCGGCTACGGCCGAGTCGAGGACGGGGGAGTAGAGCGCACGGGCGAGAGCGTTCATGGCCAGGATGTCGTGGCGGGCATTGCGGACCCAGGCCGGCGCCTCGGTGATCGCGTCGAGCACCTGCTGGATGACGGGCCGGACCGTGCTCGGGCCGGGGCGGGTACGACGCGACGGGTGGCCGGCGCTGCGGGCGAGTGCGAAGAGGTGTTCCCGCTCCGCCTCGTCCAGCTGCAGCGCATTCGCGACACCGTCCAGAACGGACTCCGACGCGCCGGCGAGGTCCCCGCGCTCCATCCGGATGTAGTAGTCAATGCTCACCCCGGCCAGCAGGGCAACCTCTTCGCGGCGAAGTCCCTTCACTCGCCGATTGCCGCCGAAGGCCGGCAGTCCCGCCTGCTCCGGGGTGATCCGGGCACGACGGGAGGCGAGAAACTCTCGAACCTGTGTGCGCTGGTCGGCGGCGTCCATGCTCTCCACGTTAGGTCACAGCACCGACCTCTGGGAGGTACCACCGTTACCCGTAAGAGCAGGCCCTCCCCAGCGCCGCAAGATTAGCGTTGAGTGGTTCTCGGGACGCCACGGCGACGCGGTGTCCGGATCCGGGCCGGTGTCACCGGACTCGTCGACGGAAGGACCACTCATGGAGAAGAATCCCAAGACCGCCACCGTGAAGACCCCGGCGTCGAACTTCACCGGCGATGTCTGGATGAACCCGATCTTCAGCGGGGACGGAACCTCCCAACTGGTCTGCGGTCTCGTCCGGTTCACACCCGGAGCACGGACCAACTGGCATAGCCACGTCAACGGGCAGCTGCTGGTCTGTACCGACGGCGTCGGGCTGGTTGGAACGCGCGACGGAAAGAGTGTCGTGCTCCGCGCCGGGGAGAGCGTCTGGACTCCGGCCGGCGAGGAGCACTTCCACGGCGGCACACGGGAGAACCTGATGTGCCACTACGCAATCCTCGACGCGGCGGGCAGCGGCGAGGCCACCACCTGGCTCGAGCCGGTCACCGATGAGCAGTACTCGGCGGCCCACAACACGGCAGGGGTCTGACTGATGGCCGTCACCCCGACCGCCAAGCACAACCATGACGAACTCTTCGGCGAGCGTGTCTCGCTACTGGCGCAGAGCGACCCCGAGCTGATCGAGTACTTCGACAACTTCGCCTTCGACGAGGTCTACGCCGACGCCGCCCGCTTGGACGAGACCCTCGGCCGTCCCACCCAGCTGATGGTGCAGCTGGCTGCGATCCTGGCCGCCGGTGGCCTGGCCGAATTCCGCGTGGTCGCCGCCGCGGCGCTGGTCAACGGTGGCGTGAAGCCGGTCGAGCTGAAGGAGATCGTCTATCAGTCCGTGGCCTGCGTCGGGATGGCCCGGGCGTACGACTACCTGCACGCGGTGAATGACATCCTCACCGACGCCGGAGTCGAACTCCCGCTGCCCGGGCAGTCAACCTCCACCTCGCAGACCCGCCTGGAACACGGCAAGTCCGTGCAGGGGCGCGTCATCGGCGCAGACGCGGTAGCCGCCCGTCTCAACGACACCCCGGACGATGAGGTGCACTTCCAGCGCTACCTGGCCGCCAACTGCTTCGGCGACACAGTCGGGCGGAGTGGCATCGACCTGCCGGTGCGTGAGCTGCTGACCTTCTCGATGCTGGTCGCCCTGGGCGGCGCCGACGCTCAGGTGCGCGGGCACGTCAGCGGCAATCTCAAGGTCGGCAATACCCGCGAACGGCTGCTGGCGGTACTCACCCTGCTGCTGCCGTACATCGGCTACCCCCGCACGCTCAACGGCCTCGCCGCCGTCAACGACCTCACCCGCTGAAGAACCGAAAGCGCAGAGAAGGAGCAACACATGGAGTACCGACCGCTCGGCCGCACCGGAGTATCCGTCAGCCCGCTATGTCTCGGGACGATGATGTTCGGACCGTGGGGCAACGATGACCGCGCCGACTCGATCCGGATCATCCATCACGCCCTCGACTCCGGCATCAACTTCGTCGACACGGCGGACGTCTACTCGGGCGGAGTCTCCGAGGAGATCGTCGGCGACGCGCTGGCCGGCCGGCGCGACGAGGTGGTGCTGGCGACGAAGTTCTTCATGCCTATGGACGACCGCCCCAACCACGGTGGCGCTTCCCGGCGCTGGATCATTCAGGAGGTCGAGAACTCGCTGCGCCGGCTGAAGACCGACTACATCGACCTTTACCAGGTGCACCGCCCAAGCCCGACGACCGACGTCGAGGAGACCCTCAGAGCACTCACCGACCTGGTCCGTCAGGGCAAGGTCCGCTACATCGGCTCCTCCTCCTACGCGGCCAGCCAGATCGTCGAGGCGCAGTGGACCTCCCGCGAACGCAACCTCGCCCGGTTCGTCACCGAGCAGCCGCCGTACTCGATCCTCGTCCGCGGTATCGAGGCGGACGTCCTCCCGACGGTGCAGCGCTACGGCATGGGAACGCTGGTGTACAGCCCGCTGTCGGGTGGCTGGCTCACCGGACGGTGGCGCCGCGATGCACCCGGCGCGCCGACCTCGGCCGCTCGCCCCCGCGCCCGGTTCGACATGAGTACCCCGGCGAATCAGCGGAAACTCGACGTAGTCGAGGAGCTCGCGCTACTGGCCGAGGAGTCCGGAATGACGTTGATCGAACTGGCGCTCGCCTGGGCGATCAATCACCCGGGCGTCACCGCAGCGATCATCGGCCCGCGGACGATGGAGCAACTCGAGTCCCAGTTGCCGGCCGCCGACGTCACCCTCAGCACCGCAATCCTTGACCGCATCGACGAGATCGTGGCACCGGGCGTGACGCTCAACGCCGACGACAACAGCTACGGCGCGGCCGAACTCACCCCGGCCGCCCGCCGCCGCTAGAGACCACCAACGTAGGAGTTCGAAAATGACAACCGACGTACCAAACATCAAGCTAAACAACGGTGTTCAGATGCCGGCGATCGGCCTCGGCGTCTTCCAGACCCCGCCCGACGAGACCCGAAGTGCAGTCGCAGCGGCGCTCGATGTCGGCTACCGGCACATCGACACCGCAGCCGCCTACGGCAACGAACGTGAGGTCGGCGAGGCAGTCCGTGCCAGCAGTATCGGCCGCGACGAGATCTTCCTCGAGACGAAGGTCTGGATCAGCGACTACGGCTACGACGAGACTATCCACGCTTTTGACAAGAGCGCTGCCAAGCTGGGCGTGGACCAGCTCGATCTGCTTATCCTGCACCAAGCTCTGCCGTCAGAGTTCGGCAAGACGCTGGAGGCCTACCGCGCACTGGAGACGCTGCTAAGGGACGGCAAGGTCCGGGCCATCGGCGTCAGCAACTTCATGGTCGAGCACCTGACGGATCTCCTGGAGAAGGCGGAGACTGTGCCGTCGCTGAACCAAATCGAGCTGCATCCCTACTTTCAGCAGCGAGAGGTCCAAGCGCTGAATGCCGAGCACGGCATCCTCACCCAGGCCTGGTCTCCGATCGGCGGGATCACCTTCTACCGCGACAGCGAGCACTCCAGCACGCTGGAGGATCCGACCATCGTCGCCATCGCCGACGCCCACTCCAAGAGCCCGGCCCAGGTGATGCTGCGCTGGCACCTTCAGCGCGGCCGCTCAGTCATCCCGAAGTCGACGAAGCCGCAGCGCATCGCCGAGAACTTCGCGGTCTTCGACTTCAACCTGAGCGACGCCGAGCTCGACGCCATCGACGGTCTCGACACGGGGAAGCGGGGTGGCCCGGAACCGGAGGCGATCACGCTGGCCAACTTCGGTCGACCGATCCCGGAGGCCTGAGATGACAGCGACCAATGAAAATCAGGGGAGAGTCGCCGTCGTCACCGGAGCTTCATCGGGCAACGGCGCCGCCACTGCTCGTGCCGTTGCCACCGACGGGTACCGCGTCGCGCTGCTCGCGCGCCGGGCGGACCGCATCAACGTACTCGCCGACGAGCTGGGGAACGGGTCCCTCGCGCTGGAGGCCGACGTCACCGATCGCGACAGCCTCCTCGCCGCAGCCGCCCGCGTCCGCGACGAGCTCGGCGGCACGGACGTGCTGGTCAACAACGCCGGGGTCATGCTGCTTGGCCCGTTCGACTCCGACCAGCGTGAGGACTACCGGCAGATGATCGAGGTGAACCTGCTCGGTGCCATCACCGCCACCGAGGTGTTTCTCGATCAGCTCAAGGACGGAGGCGGGGACGTCATCAACATCTCGTCGGTCGCTGGGCGGACAGCCCGCGCCGGCAACGGCGTCTACGCCGCGACCAAGTGGGGCATGAACGGCTGGTCGGAGGCACTACGCCAGGAGCTGCTCCCCGACGTGCGGGTCACCCTGGTCGAGCCCGGCGTGGTGGCGACCGAACTCCCCACCCACATCACCCACGCCGACACCAAGCGCGGCGTCCAGCAGCTCTACGACAAAGCCGAGGTGACCGCCGAGGACGTCGCCGAGATCATCGCCTTCATCCTCTCCCGGCCGCGGCGGCTCGCGATCAACGAGATCCTGCTCCGCCCAGCCGGGCAGCTGTAGCGGCCGGCGGCGCGCGGCGTCAGTCGACGACGTCGACCGAGGGCATGCTGTACTCACCCTCCTGGATGGCCTGGCTCGGGCCGTAGAGGCGGAGGATGAGGTAGGCGTCCTTCTCGGGAATGGGGAGGAAGTTCGGGGCGTCGCGATTGGCCTCGACATCAGCGCTCAGCTCAATGGTGAAGATCCCATCGGCGTCCGGGGTTAGCGTGCGGTCGCCGCGACTGTGCCGGTTGATCGCGTTGTGCGCCATGAATCGGTCGTCGGAGCCGTAGACGGTGACCGACCAGAACTCGCTCACATCCGGGGCCAGGAAGCTCATCCGGTACCGCTTCCCGCCACTGCCGTTGATCGGGTTCCCGTCCGAACCGGTGACGGCCTGCATGTACACCGACTCGACTGGCGGGAGTCCCCACTGTCCGAGATAGGTCCCGACCGCGAAGAGGTCGCGCGCCCCGTCCTGGAGATCCTCGCGGGTTCCGAGTAGCTTCCCGGCGTTGGTCTGGGTGGGGGCGAGTTCGGCGATGTGGGCCAAGCCGAGCCGCTCACCGGTAGCGGCGGCCGCTACCTGCTCGTCGGTGAACTCCTGCCCTCCCGGGTGGAGCCCGATCACGCCGTACTGGTCCAACCACTGGCGGTCCGCCTCGGCCATCGAGCCCTCGCCGAGCACGAAGTTGACCCGCTGCAGCCAGTTGGTCTTGGACGGATCTGGGTAGTCACGCTGTTGCCGAGCCGGGACGGCCTCGACTTCGTGGCCGGAGAGCGTCTGCAGGGCCCAGCCGTCCATGAGCTGCTGGGCCGCCTCCAGGTCGCCGGGCTTGTCGACGGTCATGATCCGCCCCATGAGTTTTACGATGTCGGACTCGCAGCGGATGACCTCGGTGATGTCTTCAGGCACCGTGCCATTCCAGGCCCTGGCGGCGAAGAGAAACCGCCCCCGCGCTGGCCTCGGGTCCGGGAACCGATCATCGCGTTCGTGTAGTGCCCCATGTCCATCGTGTGCAGGATCCAGTAGCGCCCCTCGTCGGAGTCGGGGACTGTGATCACCATCGGCTCGGCCGCCACGTCGAGCCACCCCATGACATGCAGGGTGTCGTTGTTGATCGTCGGGTGCGCGGTGTAAGTGTCGTCGGCCAGGTGACGAATCTTCTGGAATTCGTTCAGCGCCAGGCCGGGGGCGATGGTCGTCTCGTAAAGGAACTTGTAGGCCTCATCCATCGAATAGGCGTAGATATACGCGTCGCGGGCGATGGCGTCCGAAATTCCGTCTACAGTCACGATTCTCCTGATGCTCTGGCCGATGTGCTCCCTGCCATTCAGCCTTCCCGCCGACGGCCGCGTTCACCTCGTCCAGCCAGAATGAGTTGGCGGGACGGCGGAGCCGCGGGTTGACGTCGGCGGGCCAGCCAGAGGAAGCCGATCCACGAGCCGGCCACCAGAATCGCGACGCCGATCTGGACCACCGACTGGGCATTCTCGGAGTAGATGACGCCGCGAACGTAGGTATCGATGAAGCCACCCCGGTCTGCGCCCTCCCCGACGCGACGCCGCAGATCGTCCTGGGCGATCGTCAACGGGCAGGCGACTTTCGTGGTGACGATGAGAAGCGCCCAAGTGGCGGCAAGGACGTGAAGCGCGATCGTCCGTCGCCAGCGCCAGGCAACAAATCCGCCGATCACCACGTAGACGAGGAATGCGAAGTGCAGCGCGATCACCAGGTCGGCCGCACTACGCCAGAGGACGTCCATGGCACATCAAGGGTACCCACGGGAGGCCGAGACGGGCCCGCATCACTGGCGGCTGCTCTGCCAGTTCCGTTTCGTCCCGCGACCCGACACCGGGGTGACGGCGCTGCCGAGTTCGGCCGTCGGGCGGGCCCGGTTCGCCCAGGCGCCGTAGCGCACGGCGCCGACACCGGCTGAGGCGCCATGCAGCACGACGCTGAGCAGCACGGTGAGCGCAATCGTCCCCACGACGCGACGGACGTCCGGATCGTCGGGGTGATCCTCCAAGGCGATCAGGCCGAAGATCACCGACGCCAGCCCGCGCGGCCCGAACCAGCCGATGAACCAGCGGGTCGGACGGGCGAACCCGGTGCCGAGGAGCACCAGCGCCACCGGGAGCATGCGCAGCACGGTCAGCGACGCCAGCGCATACCCCAGGCCGGTCCAGGTCGCGAAGGTGTCGAGGTGGGCCACCAGGATCACGCCGAAGGCCGACCAGACGGCGTACCCCAGCACCGTCGAGACCGACGCCGTCAGGTGCAGCGCATCGCCTGTCCCGTGCAGTATCTTCTCGTGCACCGCGGCGGCGGCGAAGGCGGTGCCGGCGACGAAAGCGGCGACGAAGCCATTGCCGCCGGCGGCCACCGCCCCGCAGTAGCAGAGGACGGGCACCGCCAGGGCACCGATGGGTAGCAGGACGGGCTGCAGATAACCGGAGCGGCTGCACCACGAAAGGGCAATCCCGGCGGCGATCCCGACCGCGATCCCGAAGACCGCCCCGAGCAGGATCTGGCGCGCGGCGGTGGTGAAGGCCTGCTGCGGCCCGGCCGACTCGGCGGAGGCCAGCGCGAAGAGCACGATGGGTGTGCAGAGCCCGTCGTTGAGACCACTCTCGACGTTGAGGATTCGGCGCACCCGCACCGGCACCACCGGATTCAAGACGGTGGCCGCTCCGAGTCCGGCATCCGTCGGGGCCAGCGCGGCGCCGAGCAGCAGGATGAACCAGGCGTGGATGCTCGGGAACATCACCGCGCCGAGCAGGAACCCGGCGCCGATCGTCAGTGGCAGTGCGAGCAGGAGCAGCCGGCTGCAGACGCCGGCGTCGGAGCGGAGCTGTCGTGGCTGTAACTCGGCGGCATCATGGAAGAGCACGAGGGCCAGCGTCAGTTCGGCCAGGCCACGGACCATGGCGTGGTCGGGCTGGTGCTCGAGGACCAGGCCGAGGAGGGCACCGGCGGCGACGAAGACCATCGGCGGGCTGATGTGCCAGCGGTCCAGGACCTCCGACCCCATCACATAAAGCACCACGACGGCGGCGAAGGCGGCGATCGCGGCAACTGACACACGTCATGCTGCACCGGCGCGGACCCGGGATGGATCATGCGCACCGGGTGAGAGGGCCGGGGCAGCGGCACCAGTTCCGAACCTTCGTAACCCGCTGTTCACCCTGCGGGTGTCTGCTGGAAGGCCCCCTGTCGCCGCAGCCCGGGGTCGCCTTGCCGGAGGCCCTGGGCCGATGACGGCCTTTCATCCTCACGGGATGATGCCGGGCCGACGGCGGCGTAGCCACAATCTTCTTGTGTTGTTGGCCAGCAGCTTTCGGCCGTCGAAACGTGGAGGCGTACGCGTCATGGGCGCACAGGTCGGGCGGTCACAGTGAGAGTTGTGGTGGCGCTGGGCGGGAACGCGCTGATGCAGCGCGGGCAGCCGATGTCGGTGGAGACCCAGCGAAAGAATGTGCGCATAGCCTGCGATCGCCTCGCGCCAATCGCTGAAAACCACGAGCTGGTCATCTCGCACGGCAACGGTCCGCAGATCGGTCTGCTGGCCTTGGAGGAGGCGGCCTATCCGGACGCGGCGGAGTCTCCGCTGGACGTGCTCGGCGCGGAGACCCAAGGAATGATTGGGTATCTGATCGAGCAGGAGCTCGGGAACCGCCTTCCCTTCGACAAGCACCTGGCCTGCCTGCTGACGATGATCGAGGTCGACCCCGATGACCCGGCCTTCGCCAATCCCACCAAGCCGATCGGGCCGATCTACACCGCGGAGGAGGCGCAGCGGCTCGGCGCCGAGCGGGGTTGGGCCTTCAAAGCGGACGGCGCGAGCATGCGCCGGGTGGTCCCGTCGCCGGCCCCCCGGCGCATCTTCGAGCGCTTTCCGATCAGCTGGCTGCTGGAACGCGGCTGCGTCGTGATCTGCGCCGGTGGCGGCGGTATCCCCACCGCCTATCGAGAGGGGCGTGAGCTGGTGGGCGTCGAGGCCGTCATCGACAAGGATCACGCCAGTGGCCTGCTGGCCCGCGATACCCACGCCGACGCGCTGATCCTGGCCACCGACGCGCCGGCAGCATTCGTTAACTTCGGCCAACCCGACCAGCGTGCGATTCGCGCGGCTCATCCAGACGCGATCGAGAAGGAGTTCCGGTCGGAGTTCGCCGCTGGGTCGATGCTGCCCAAGATGCTGGCGGCCAGCGATTTCGCCCGGGCGACCGGTAAGTCGGCGACGATCGGCGCGCTGGCCGACATCGAGGCGATGCTCGCCGGGACGGCCGGCACTCGTGTCTCCACTGACGTTGCTGCAACTGAATTTGGCCCCGCGAACTCTTGAGGTATTGACCAGACTGAAGGGAAAGGTTTCATGGCTCTCGGCGTGTACTCCGAAGTCGGCAAGCTCCGCAAGGTCATGGTCCACCGACCAGGCTTGGAGCACTCGCGGCTGACGCCGTCGAACGCCGCCGACCTGCTCTTCGACGATGTGCTCTGGGTACGTCAGGCCAAGGCAGAGCACGATATGTTCTGCGAGGCGATGCGGGAGCGCGGGGTCGAAGTCTTCGAGGCGGAGCAACTTCTCGCTGACGTGCTGGCCAAACCCGAGGCGAAAGACTGGGTGTGTGAGCACATCCTGAGCGAGCGTCAGGTCGGCATCACGGCCGCCGACCGAGCGCGGGAGTGGGTCGAGACGGGCGACACCGCACAGGTGGCCGAGTTCCTGATCGGCGGAATCACCCGCAGCGACGTGCAGCGCGATCTCGGGCTGGTCTGGGAATCCGCTGATCCGACCGGCATGTTGCTGCCGCCGCTACCGAACTTCCTCTTCCAGCGTGATCCGTCGTGCTGGATCTTCAACGGGGTCACCATCAACCCGATGACCAAGCCGGCCCGCAAACCGGAGACGATGATCGTCGAGGCGATCTACAAGTTCCATCCGATGTTCCAGGCAGAGAAGTTCGAGATCTGGCTGGGTGGCTCGGACGAGAACTGGGGCGGCTGCCACGTTGAGGGCGGTGACGTCCAGCCGATCGGCAACGGCACCGTGATGATCGGAATGGGCGAGCGGACGACACCGCAGGCCGTGCTCTGGATCGCCCGTCAACTCTTCCGAGCCGGTTCGGCCAAACAAGTGCTGGGGGTCAGCCTCCCGAAGTCGCGAAGCTACATGCATCTGGACACCGTGATCACGATGTGCGATCGGGACCTGGTCACCCTCTTCCCACCGGTCCTGGGTGGCGCGCGCACCTGGTCGATCCGTCCGGGTGAGTCGGCCGATGACCTGGTGGTGGAGGAGCAGCAGGGGTCGCTCCCCGAACACATGGCCAAGGCACTCGATGTTCCGAAGATGCGGGTCATCGAAACGGGCGGCGACGAGTTCGAGGCCGAGCGCGAGCAGTGGGACGACGGCAACAACGTCGTGGCGCTGGAGCCGGGCGTGGTCGTCGCTTACGAACGAAACGTCAGCACGAACACCGCGCTGCGCAAGGCCGGTGTCGAAGTGGTCACGATCCAGGGATTTGAACTCGGCCGAGGCCGGGGTGGTTCGCATTGCATGACTTGTCCGCTCGAACGTGACGCCGCGTTCTGAACCCGTCTGGGGTAGCTATGTCTTTCAATCTGAGAAACCGCAGCTTTATCAAAGAGATCGACTTCGAGCCTCGTGAACTGCAGTTCATGCTGCAACTGGCCGCCGCCCTCAAGCAGGCCAAGTACGCCGGCAACGAGGTTCAGCGCCTGGCTGGCAAGGAGATCGCTCTCATCTTCGAGAAGTCCTCGACCCGGACGCGCTCGTCGTTCGAGGTCGCGGCCTTCGACCAGGGCGCACACGTCACCTACCTCGACCCGACGGGTTCGCAGTTGGGCCACAAGGAGTCCATCGCCGACACCGCCCGCGTCCTCGGACGGATGTACGACGGCATCGAGTTCCGCGGCAACGCGCAGGCTGAGGTCGAGGAGCTGGCGCAGTACGCCGGGGTGCCGGTCTACAACGGTCTCACCGACGAGTGGCACCCGACTCAGATGCTGGCTGATTTCCTGACCATGCATGAGTCGAGCCACAAGCCCTATGACGCCATCAGCTACGCCTACGTCGGTGACTGCCGTTTCAACATGGGGCGGTCGCTGCTGATCATGGGGGCGCTGATGGGCAGCGATGTGCGGCTGGCCGGCCCGTCGGAGCTGCACCCGCCGAAGGACGTCGTCGAGCTGGCCGAGGGGATCGCCGGTCGCACCGGCGCTCGCATCACCATCGCCGAGGACCCGGCACAGGCCGTGGACGGGGTCGACTTCATCCACACCGATGTGTGGGTCTCCATGGGTGAATCCAAGGACGTCTGGACCGATCGGGTGACGCAGCTGAAGTCGTACCAGGTCAACTCAGCGCTGCTGAAGGCAACGGGAAATCCGCGGGTCAAGTTCATGCACTGCCTCCCCGCCTTCCACGACCCGAACACCACTGTGGGCCGCGAGATCATGGACCACACCGGTATGACGAGCGGCCTTGAGGTCACCGGCGAGGTCTTCGACTCACCGGCCAGCATCGTCTTCGATCAGGCCGAGAACCGTCTCCACACCATCAAGGCGATCCTGGTCGCAACTCTCGGCAACTGACCTCGGCTTCGATTCGCCATAGCAAACGATCGGCACAACTGAATTCGCTCAGCAACTGACGGAGGCTGATGTAGATGACGGACACGACTCAGACCACGGAGGGCGCTCAACAGACCGGTGAGGCCGAGAGCCGCTTCGGCCTGACGGCGGCCATCGCCCTCATCGTCGGCAGCATCATCGGGGTCGGGGTCTTCAACCTCCCGACGTCGCTGGCGGCCTACGGCCCGATCAGCCTTGTCTCAATGGGGTTGACCACGTTCGGCGCCCTGGCGCTGGCGATGCTCTTCGCTGCGCTGTCGCGCCGCCTACCGGCCGACGGCGGCCCTTACGCCTACGCCCGAGCCGCCTTCGGCAATGGGCTCGGCTTCGCCAACGCCTGGTCCTACTGGATCACGGCCTGGGCCGGGAATGCCGCGATCGCGGTCGGTTGGGTGCTCTACGTCGAGGTCTTCATCAACAAGGGTCACAATCGCTTCGCCTCGATCGTGCTCGTCCTGATCGGGCTATGGATTCCGGCGCTCATCAATCTCTCCGGCGTGAAGAACATCGGAGCCGTCCAGGTCTTCACCACGATCGTCAAGTTCGCCGCACTAGCCTTCATGTCCACCGTCGGGCTCTTCTTCATCCACCGGGCGAACTTCTCGCCCTGGAACATCAGCGGCGAGAGCACGATCTCCGCGATCGGTGGGGGGATGGCGATCGCGCTCTTCAGCTATCTGGGCGTCGAGACCGCCGCCGTGGCGGCAGAACGGGTGAAGGATCCCGACCGCAACGTACCCAAGGCGACGATCTTCGGCACGCTGGCCACCGCCGTCGTATACATGCTGTCGCTCATCGCCGTCTTCGGCATCCTGCCGAGCACGACCCTGAAGGACTCGACCGCGCCCTTCTCCGACGTGGCCAACCAGATCTTCGGTGGTACCTGGGCTGGGTACGTGATGGCGATTGCGGTCATTATCTCCGGCTTCGGAGCCTTGAACGGCTGGACGATGATCTGCGCTGAGATGCCGCTGGCCGCGGCCAACGACGGCCTCTTCCCTGAGCAGTTCAAGCGGCTCAACAAGGCCGGGGTGCCGGCCTTCGGCATCATCGCCTCCACCACACTCGCCTCGATCACGATGATCATCAACTATCTAGGGGCGAACGGGGCGACCGTCTTCACCACCCTCGTGCTGATGACCGGCATCACCGCGGCGATCCCGTACGGCTTCTCGGCGCTCGCCCAGATCAAATGGCGCCTCATCGACCACCGGACGACTGAGACACCACGTTTCGTCCGCGACATCGTGGTGGCCGTGATCTCCCTTATATTCTCGATCCTCTTCATCATCTACTCGCGGAACACCGGCCAAAGCTTCTGGGTCTACTGGGCGCCGTTCATCCTGGCCGGAGTCGCATTGCTGCTGGGGGTACCGGTCTACCGGGCCCAGCACCGGACCATGACGGAGCCCGGCCCTGTGCCTGAGTACCGGTGACTCGACGATGACCCAGACCGTCAGGCCGACCCAGGAGCCGGCACCCTGGCACGTGCTCAGCGTCGAGGAGGTACTGCGGAGCGAGGATGTCGATCCCCGGCAAGGGCTGAGCTCGCAGGAGGCCGCGGACCGGGCCAAGCAGTTCGGCCCTAACGCCATGGCCGCCGCCGCCACCGAACCGCGGTGGCGGGCGTTCCTGCGGCAGTACGCCGACCCGATGCAGATCGTGCTCTTCGTGGCCGGCGTCATCAGCCTCTACCCGCTCAAGGAGTACGAGACCGGCATCGTGCTTGTCGGGTTGACGCTCTTCAACGCGGTGCTTGGGCTGCAGCAGGAGGGGAAGGCTGCCGCTGCCGTTGAGGCGCTGCAGCGAATGATGATCGTCAAGGCGAAGGTGATGCGCGACGGCGCGCTGACCGAGATCCCGGCCGCCGAACTGGTACCCGGCGACGTCGTCTCCGTCGAGGCCGGCGACATCATCCCGGCCGACGGGCGGTTGATCCGCGCAGCCACGCTGGAGATCGCCGAGTCGGCGCTCACCGGCGAGAGCCTCCCGGCCTCGAAGACGGCAGCCGCCGTCTCCGCGCCGGACACACCGTTGGGTGACCGCGTCGACATGGTGTACATGAACACCAACGTGACCCGCGGTTCGGGCGACTTCGTGGTGACCGGCACCGGAATGTCCACCGAGGTTGGCCACATCTCCGACATGCTCGAGGCGCAGGAGGCGGTGAAGACACCGCTCACCCGGCAACTGGACAAGCTCACCCGGCAGATTCTCTGGATCGCCGGGGTCGCCCTGATCGTCTCGGTGGCGTTGAACATGTCGCGCGGGGGGAGCTTCAGTGCGATCTTCACGGCCGCCATCGCCTTCGCGATTGGAGCGCTGCCGGAGAACCTACCGGCGGTCGTGACGACGATCCTCGCCTACGGCACCCAGTCGCTGGCCAAGGCCGGCGCGATCATGAAGCGGCTGCAGTCGACGGAGACGCTTGGCTCCACGTCGGCGATCAACTCCGACAAGACCGGCACCCTGACGCTCAACCAGATGACCGCGGTGCAGATGGTCCTCATCGGCCGCCGGTACGCGATTGAGGGGAGTGGCTACTCCACCGCCGGTGCGATCACCCGGGTCGCCGGCGAGGCGCCGGTGTCGCTTGACCAGTTCCTGATGCCGATGGTGCTCGCCTCCGACGCCGTCGTGAAGGACGGCGAGTTGATCGGCGATCCGACTGAGGGGGCGCTCGTCGCGCTGGCCGCGAAGGGCGGCGTGGACGCCCCGTCGACGCGGGCCGCCTATCCGCGAGTGGCCGAACTCCCCTTCGACGCCGACTACAAGTTGATGGCGACCTTCCACGACATGACCGACGAATCCGGGCGGCCGGTGATTCGCTGCTTCATCAAGGGCGCGCCGGATCAGCTGCTGGCCCGCGCGGCCAGCGTCCACGATGCCGATGCCGGCGCTGTCGAGGCCGACGAGAGCTTCAAGGAGCGCTACCGGCAGGAGAATGCGCGTCTCGGCGAGCAGGGTCTGCGGGTGATGGCGACCGCCCGCAAGGACTTCGCGCCGGCCGACTTCGACCCGACCGGTGACCTGCTGGCCATGATCGACGGCCTGGAACTCCTCGCCCTGGTCGGGATCGTCGACCCACCCCGGCCGACGGCCAAGGCGTCGATCGCCACGGCCCGGGAGGCCGGAATCCGGATCCGCATGATCACTGGCGACCATGCGGTGACCGCGGCGGCCATCGCCCGTGAGCTTGGCATCGATGGCAAGGCGATCACGGGGGCCGAGTTCGGCGCGATGAGTGATGAGCAGGCGACCCTGGCCATCGACGACATCGGCGTGATCGCCCGGGTGACGCCCGAGCACAAGGTGCGCCTGGTCGACCTGCTGAAGAAGAAGGGCGAGATCGTCGCCATGACCGGTGACGGCGTGAACGACGCGCCGGCTTTGAAGCGGGCCGACATCGGTATCGCCATGGGGATCACCGGCACCGAGGTGACGAAGGAAGCCGCGGTCATGGTGCTGACCGACGACAACTTCTCGACGATCATCAAGGCCGTCGAACTCGGCCGCGGTCTCTATGACAACCTCGTCAAGTACATCCGCTTCCAGATGGGCGCACTCTTCGGGTTTATCACGTCATTCCTGGGCGCGAGCATCCTGAACATCGTCGGCGGCGTGCCGTTCCTGCCGCTGCAGACCCTCTGGATCAACTTCACCACCCTGCTCTTCCAGGCCATCGGGCTCGGCTACGGCAAGCCCGCCGACGGCCTGATGAAGCGTCAGCCACGCCCGCCGGAGCGCCCGATCCTGACCCGCGGCCTGCTCATCTGGTTGGTCTGCGTCGGGCTGCTGATGGGCGCCGGCACGCTCGGAGTCATCAGTTGGGCCGAGCACACTCACGACACCCCGACCGCGCACACCATGGGATTCATTACCTTCTCCCTCTTTGCACTGCTCTTCTCGATCACCACCAAGGACGAACGCCAGACCGTCTTCAGCCTCGACACGTTCGCCGACCGCACCTTCCTGCTCTCCACCGGAGCATCGATCCTCACCCTGGTGCTGGCGACCGTCTTCCAGCCACTGCGAACCCTCCTCGACACGACGGCGGTGAACGCGCGGCTCTGGTCGATCTGCTTCCTGCTAGCCTGCTCGGTCGTCGTGATCTCCGAGATTCGTAAGGTGATCCTGCGTCGACAGGGAACGCCGGCAGCGCAGCCATGAGCGCCACCGATCCGGCGGGACTCGTTCCCGACACCACCCTGAACATCCGGCAGGCGGCCTTCATCGGGGTCGGCGCAATGGTTGGCGCGGGCATCTTCTCGCTCCTCGGGGCGGCCGGCGAGGTTGCTGGCGCCGCGGTCTGGATCTCCTTTCTGCTGGCCGGGCTGGTGGCCGGGTTGCAGGGGTACTCCTTCGCCAAGTTCGGTGCGCGCTACCCGTCAGCGGGCGGGCTGCTCGAGTATGTGGCCAGAGGCTTCGGCGACGGGCACTTCACCGGCATCATCGCCTGGCTGGTACTGGCCACCAACGCCATCGTCACCGGCATGGTCGCCGTCTCCTTCGGCAGCTACGCCAGCAGTGCGCTGAACCTTCACGGTGACGCCCCACCCAAGATCTTCGCGCTCCTGGTGATCATTGTGATGACCGTCCTGAACGTCGTCGGGTCCCAGGCGGTGGCCCGGATACAGACGCTCATCGTCTTTGTCGTCATCGGGATTCTCGCCATCTTCGCCGTCGCCACCCTCTCGCACCTGCACCCGCACCTGCTCGCCTTCTCCGGCTACCCGCCGCTGCGCAAGATCATCTCGAGTGTGGCGCTGACCTTCTTCGCGTTCCTCGGGTTCGGCGTCATCACCTTTACCGCCAAGGACCTTCCGCAGCCCAAGCGCCAGTTGCCGCGGGCGATGTTCCTGGCGCTGGGCATCGCGACGATCGTCTACGTCGCTGTGTCGGTCGGTGTCTTCGGAACGCTCAGTGTGGAGAAGGTGATTGAGTCCGGCGGCACGGCGCTCGCGGTGGCGGCGCAGCCGGTGCTCGGTCAGGCCGGGTACTGGCTCATGACCGTGACGGCCCTCTTCGCCACCTCGGGCGCGACGAACGCCGGGCTATATCCAGCCGCCGGGCTCTGTGAGCAGATGGCGAAGACGGGCCACTTCCCGCCGCCGCTGGGCCGGCGGCTCGGCGGTCGTCTCCCAGCCGGCCTGCTCACCACGGCGGTCCTCGCCGCCGTGCTGGCCGTCGGATTCGATCTCTCCTCGATCGCCTCGATCGGCAGCGCGATCGCCCTGATCGTCTTCGGTCTGGTGACGGTCGGTCACCTGCGGGTGCGGTCGGAGACCGGGGCCCGCACCTGGATCCTGGTCCTCGGGGTGGCCAGCACCTCAGTCGTGCTGGTGGCCTTCGCCCTCACGACGCTGGTCAACGAGCCTGGGACGGCGATCGCCATGGTGGTGATCGTGCTGGTGAGTATTGCTATTGATTTCATCTGGAAACGACGCAGCTCCGCACAGCGCGGCGGTCGATCTCGGGAGGCGCTGGCATGACGACCCTCAATGATCAGATCAAGGATGTCGCTTGGTACGGGCGGTCACCTGACGATGTGGCCACCGTGCTGGGGGTCGACCCTGAACAGGGACTGGCCGCGGCCGAGGCGCAGACTCGGCTGACCCAGTTCGGTCCCAACGCGCTGCGCACCGAGCCGCCACCCAAGGTGTGGGCCGTCGCCCGCGTCCAGCTCGCGAACCCGATGAACATCATGCTGCTGATCGTCTGCGTGGCCAGCTTCGCCATCAGCCAGGTCGCGACCGGGGTAGTGGTGCTCGCGCTGGTGAGCTTCAACGTCATCATGGGGACCAACCAGGAGATGAAGGCGCGGGCGAGCGTCGAGGCGCTGGCCCACTTACAGGTGCCACGGGCCCGGGTCCGTCGAGCCAGCCGCCTCGAGGAGGTGGAGTCGGTCGAGCTGGTACCCGGAGACGTGGTGCTGGTCGAGGCCGGTGACGTGGTGCCGGCCGACGGGCGCATCGTCACCTCGGCCTCGCTGGAGGTGCAGGAGGCCGCCCTCACCGGAGAGAGCGCCCCGGTGCCGAAGGACCGGACGAAGCTCCCCGAGGGCGAGGTGGCCCTCGGCGACCGGACCAACATGGTCTTTCAGAACACCGACGTGACGCGCGGCAGTGCGACCTTCATCGTGACCGGTACCGGCGAGAAGACCGAGATGGGCCGGATCGCCAACATGGTGACGGCCACCAAGCGAAGCCGATCCCCGTTGCAGCAGGAACTCGACGCGATGACCCGCGTCTTCGGATTGCTGGCCTGGTCGGCCGTCGCCGTCATCGCCATCGTCGGGATCGCCCGCGGGCAGGCGATCGACACGCTGCTGCTCCTCTGCGTCTCGACGGCGATCTCGGCCATCCCCACCGGCCTGCCGACCTTTGTGCAGACGATGCTCTCCTCCGGGGCGCGCCGGCTGGCCGAGTCGAAGGCGGTCGTCAAGTCGCTCACCGACGTCGAGACGCTCGGCGGGACGACGGTGATCAACAGCGACAAGACCGGCACGCTGACCCTCAACGCGATGACCGCCACCACCATGCTCACCGGTGGGGATTGGTACACCATCGAGGGGCCGGGGTACCAGAAGACGGGTGCGATCCTGGGTGCGGCCGGGGCAGCGACGCCGGACTTCAACCGCCTGGCCCTGGGGCTCTGCCTCTGCACCGACGCCACCGTGGCCGAGGACCAGACGGTGATCGGGGACCCGACCGAGGCGGCCTACGTCGTGCTGGCCGCCAAGATGGGAGTAGACGCCGAAGAGACGCGACGCTCCATCCCACGGCGGGCCGAGGTGCCCTTCGACTCCGACTACAAGTTCATGGCGACCTTCCACGACTGCCCCGACTGGTTCATCGGCGGAATCGTCCAAGAACCCCACGTCATGTGCGTCAAGGGAGCCCCGGACGTGGTCATCGATCGCTGCTCCGAGGCGCTGTGGCACGGCAAGACGGTGCCGATGGCCGAGGTGCGGGACGAGCTCCTGGACGCCAACCGTCAGCTGTCGGAGCGCGGCCTGCGGGTACTGGCCTTCGCCGCCCGCGAGCTCGACGACGCCGCGATGGAGGCGGCGATCGCCGACCCGATGGCCGCGGTCACCGACTTGGTGCTCGTCTCCCTGGTCGGCATCATGGACCCGCTGCGGACCGAGGCAAAGGACGCGGTGCAGATCGCCCTCGCCGCCGGCATCGATGTCCGCATGATCACCGGCGATCACACCGTGACGGCCCGAGCCATCGCCGACGAACTCGGCCTCGGGGCGGGCGTCATCACCGGCACCGAGTTGCAGCACCTGGACGACGCCACCGTCGTGCAGCGCCTCCCAGACCTGCACGTCTTCGGCCGGGTGGCGCCTGAGGACAAGCTGCGGCTGGCTCGGCTGATGCAGGAATCCGGCGAGGTCGTCGCCATGACCGGCGACGCCGTCAACGATGCCGCCGCTCTGAAACAGGCCGATATCGGCGTCGCCATGGGGAGCGGTTCGGAGGTGTCGAAGCAGGCGGCGAAGATCGTCCTCACCGACGACAACTTCGCGACCCTGGTGCGGGCGGTGGACCTCGGCCGCGACATCTACCGCCGCATCTCCTCCTACATCAAGCTGCAGCTGACGATTCTCTCGTCGGTGCTGCAGCTGATGCTCTACGCGACGATCTTCAATGTAAATCAGGGTGTTGCGCTCTTCCCGATGCAGCTGCTCTTCTGCAAGTTCTTCGTGGTGGTCTCGGTGGTGATCGGGTTCATCGCCGATGTACCCGACCCGAGCGTGATGCAGCGACCACCGCGACGACCGGGGACCAAGATCGTCAACCGGCCGCAGATCGTGCGCTGGTTCGTCACCGGGTTCGCGGTCTCGGTCACCGCGCTCTTGGTGCTGGCCTTTGGCCCTGGCAATCCAAGCACCACCGACCCGTCGGTCTCCATGACGATGGCCTTCGGTGTTGTGTCGTTCAGCGCAGTCAACCTGGGCGTGGTCATGCGGCGCGAACGCGAATCCCCGTGGTCCTCGCCGATCTTCCCGTACATGGGCTGGATCATCGTCGGCTGGCTGCTCACCTGGGCCGCGATCGAACTGGGCATGTTCCAGCGGCTGCTGCTGACGGTCTCGCTCAGCGGTCGGCAGTGGGTGGTCGTCCTCGCACTGTCACTCATCGCACCGACGATCGCCGGGGTCGACAAGGCCTGGCAGCAGCGTCGCCAGAGTCGGACGCAGCCGAATGCGCCGACCCTGAGCGCCTGACGCCCAATAAAAGTAAGGCCGGCGCCTCCGCTGCAGTGAGAACTGCTAGCGAAGGCGCCGGCCGGGTGAGCAGGGGTCAGCCGGCGGCGGCGAGCTCGGCCAGGATCGCTACCGTGACCACCGATGACTGCGTCTCCGGCAGCCAGTGCGTCCCGTCGGTGATCTCCAGGAAGCGGTAGGGCGCCGAGACGTAGTGGGCGGTGTCCAGGGCCGCGGTCTGGCTGAAGAAGGGATCCTTCGCCCCCCAGATGTAGAGCGTCGGGACGGCGACGACACCCAGCTTCAGCGGTGACGGCACGGGATTGGCCCGGTACCACTTGAGCGCGGCGCCGAGGGCATCCGTCGTGTTGAGGTTCGCCGCGTAGAGGTTCGCGTACGAGGCAGGTAGGCCACCGACCTTGAGGCCGAGGGCGAGACCACCCTGTCCAGCGGCCAGCAGGACGTTCTGCAGGCCGGGGATCGTCACCAGATTCAAGTACGAGAGCATCCCCTTCTGCCCCGAGCTGCTGTCGGCGACGGCGTCGGCCAGCGCGTCCGGATGGGGAGTCGAGAGGACGGTCAGGGTGCTGACGCGCTGCGGGAAGAGCTCCGCGGTGAGCCAGGCGACGGCGCCTCCCCAGTCGTGCCCGACTAGGTGGAAGGTGGTCGCACCGAGTGCGTTGGCCATGTTCACCGCGTCCGAGACGAGGTTCAGCAGGTTGTAACTGGTGACGCTCGTCGTCCGAGCGGTGGCGCTGTAGCCGCGCTGGAACGGCGCGACGGCGTAGTAGCCGGCGGCCGCGATGGCTGGCAGCTCGGAGCGGAACGACTCGCCGCTCTCCGGAAACCCGTGCAGTAGCAGCACAAGGCGACCCTTGGCCGCCAGTGACGGGTCGCCCGCGGCCAGCGCCGGGAAGGTGAGCGGCCCGACCTGCGGGTCCTGGATCGAGATGGTCCGGGAGGTGACGGCCGGTAGGTCGACGGCGCCGGCACCCGACGTAGTGGTGATCAGCGTCCCGGCCAGGATGGCGAGCGCGGACCCCACGCATGCCCACCGACGCCAGCGCCCGGAGGCGCCGCGCGGTGTCATGAGCAGGCGTTGATGATGATTTGTATACCTCATATCGGAGGTATAGCACCTCAATAGTGGGGTAGGCAAGGGAAACGTGGGATGCTGCTGGGATGCTCCGCTACGCGATACTCACCCTGGCCGTCAACCGAGAGATCACCGGCTACGAACTCTCCAAGGTCTTCGACAACACCACGACCTACGTCTGGCCGGCCGGGCAGAACCAGATCTATCCGGAGTTGCAGAAGCTGGAGGCCGAGGGCCTGCTCTCCGGAAAGGGCGTCGATCAGGACGGTCGCCCGGCCAAGCGCGTCTTCCGGATCACCGACGCCGGGGTGCAGGCGCTGGATTCCTGGATAGCAACTCTGCCGTCTTTCACGACCTTTCGTGACGCCTTCCAACTGCGGGTCTTCAACTTCGGCCGCATCCCGGCCGACATCTCGCTCGAACTCATCGAACATCAGCAGGGGCAACTGCGTGAACGCCTCGGCATCTTTCAGGCCATCGCCGACACGATCGACCGCGATGGCCTGCCGCCCGGGCAGGACGGCTGGCGCATGGCGGTGCAGGCCGGAATCATGACCCACCAGGCCTACCTCGACTGGTGCGACTGGGTGCGTGATCGCATCGTGGCCCGAGAGGCCAACCAGACGGCCGACTAGCGGCTGACTGACCGCAGGCTAGCCGGCGAGAACGGCCTCGGCCCGGGCCAGAACGGTGTTGAGTACGCGTTCGGTCGTGGCGACGTCGCCGGCCGGAAGGTCGCTCCAGATGGCCGCCGACTGGCCGGCCGCCTCGGTGAGAATCCGGTCGAGGAGTGCCGACCCGGCGGGGGAGAGGCCTCCACCGTCGAGTAGTCCGCGCTCGGTCAGGGTTGCCACGAGCCGCCGGGCCTCGGTGAAGTGGGCCCGTTCCTGCAGTGTGGCGGCCAGGTCGTCGTCTTCGGTGAGCGTGCTGGCGACCTTCAGGGTGACGTACTGCTGCTCGTCGAGGCCGGTACCGGCAAGGTTGCGCCGCAGGAGCGCGCCGAAGGTCTTCTCGGTGCGCCCCACGAGTTCAGGTCCGAAGTCGATCATTGCTCCTCCAAATATCGTTGGTGCCACCAACGATATACCTCTAACGTTGGCGGCACCAACGAATTCGGCCGTATGCTGGCGCCATGCCCAATCGCCTGGAGCAGAAGCCGACCTGGCTCATCAATCAGCTGTACCTGCAGTCCCATCGCCTCCTCGCCGAGGCCTTCGCCGAGGCCGGCGCGCGGGGGTATCACTATCGGCTGCTGGTGGCCCTCGAGGAGGAGGGCCCGGCCAGCCAGGCGGAGCTGGGGCGGGCGACCGGCATCGATCGCAGCGATGTGGTTGCCGCGTTGAACGAGTTGGCCGAGGACGGCTGCATCCGGCGCGACCCGGATCCGGCCGACCGGCGACGCAACGTAGTCACCATGACGCGACGCGGTGTCCGGCGGCTGGCCGCCCTGGAGCCGGTCGTCGACCAGGTGCAGCGAAGCCTGCTGAAACCCCTTAGCCGGGGCGAGCAGGCCCAGCTGATTGCGCTGCTGGGGCGGGTCGCACACGGGGAGGCGAAGCCCACTCCCGCTAAATGAAGCTGGCTTCTAGACTGGAACTTCACACCTCACACGATCGGTCGGTGCATGGTTCGCGATCCAGGCCAGAAAGCCAGCATCATCTCGGCGTCGGCCGAGCTCTTCGCCGAGTACGGGTACCACGGGACGGGCATGGCGCAGTTGGAGGCGGCCGTCGGACTCCAGCGCGGGGCGCTCTACCACCACATCGGTAGCAAGGAGGCTCTCCTCTACGACATCAGCAGTTCGCCGCTGCTGCTGGCGATCGAGGTCGCCACCGCGATCTCCGCTGAGATACCCGATCCGGTCGAGCGGATTCGCGAGCTGGCCCGGGCACACATGGCCAACATCGCCGAATACCGCCCGGAGTGGAGCGTGCACTACCAGGATTTCAATGCGCTGACCGGCGACCGGATGGAGGCCATCCGGCAGTTGCGTGACGACTACGAGCAGCTCTGGCGCCGAGCGATAACCGAGGGCATCGCCGCTGGCCAATTCGAGCCGCTGCCGGCCGGGCTCGCCCTCAAGGGCATCCTCGGCATGCTCAACTACGCCTACCTCTGGCTCGACCCCAATGGGCCGCAGAAGCCGCAGGAGATTGCCGACATCTTCTGCAGCATGCTCCTCGACGGTATCCGCAGCGACGGTATCCGCAGGGCCTGAGTCAGCACTCGCCGCCGGGCGTGCCCGTCTCGTCGGCGCGGACCTCGCCCCAGTCGAGGGCGTCCAGATTGACGACGATGGCGTCCTGCGTGGTGCGGGCGATGACCACGACCGCCTCGACGTCGGGGTCAGGGTTCTCCTCACGGTGCGGGACGAACGGCGGCACGAAGATGTAGTCGCCCGGTGCGGTCTGGATGCGCGTCTCGACCGGTTCATCTCCCTCGAGGTCGACGAAGACGAAGGCCGGGGTGCCGGAGACGATGTAGATCGCCGTCTCCGAGGCGCCATGGTGATGGTTGCCGGAGTTGGTCGAGGCCGGGACGTGCGTCTGTCCCATCCAGAGGTTCTGGGCACCGACGGTCTTGCCGCTGACCGCCTCCAGCCGGCGCATGCCGGTGGTCTGGGTCGTCTGGCCGATGAGCCCGGACGGCGCGATCCGGTGCAGCCGACGGTGGAACGGGTCGATGTCGGCCGGTAGCAGCACGCCACTCGGTGTGCGGAACTCCGCGTCGGCGGACCCGGCGGGGATGTGAAGAGCGGGCATCAGGCACCTCTGACTAATTCGATCGTTGGTCGCGTGGCAGGTTCGGGTACTTCGTCGTCGGCGCCAGTATCGCTGCGCAGTCGCCGGCGGAGTGCGTCGGCGGTGGCCCGGACGACCTCGGTGCTCAGGCCCGGACGGGACCAGAGCGCCAGCGGAAGCGGGCGGGGCTTCGGCAGCTCAGTATGTTCGACGAGGCCGGCCGGGGTCTGGCCGAGGGTCGCCATCAGGGCGACCCCCTGGCGGGCCCCGACTGCCGCCTGCACGCCAGCCAGCTGCGGAGCCTCGGTGCTGATCTCGGCCGGGATGGAGTGCTCGGCGAGGGTCTCCAGCGCCCGCGTGCGTAGCGCACATGGATCGTCAAAGGCGACCAGCGGCATCGGCGCGCTGCTCGGAGGCCGCCAGCCGGGCGCGGCGTACCAGGTGAGTTCCAGCGCCCCGACCGGCTCGGCGCGGGGGTCGTCGGTGCTGCCCAGCAGCAGGGCCATGTCGATTCGTCCGGCCGAGAGTCCTTCGCGTAGCTGCGTCCCGCGGTCGATCCGGAACCGGGCCCGGTGATCGGGGAGGCTCCGTTCGAGCGCGGCGGCCAGATCGGGGAGCAACTGCGCCGCGGCATGCTCGGTCGAGCCGATGACCACCGTCTCTTCGGTCTCGACCCCGAAGCTGAGCAGGCTCTCGTCGTGCAGTGCGAGGATTCGCCGGGCCCGGGAGAGGAGCTGCTCACCATCGGCGGTGAAGCTCGACCCGCGCCCCTGCCGCACGACCAAGGGCCGGCCGATGGCCGCCTCCAGGCGGCGCACGTGCTGGCTGACCGCGCCTTGGCTGAGGTGCAGCGAACGGGCTGCGCGTTGGAAGCCGCCCTGATCGGCCACGGCGACGAAGCTGCGCAGCGGCGCGATGTCCAGGGTGCGGGGCATGTCTACCAGACTACTAGAGAATCCATTAGCGGATGTGATCGGTCACGATCAGAAAGGCTCATTGGACATTCTTGATCTTGTCTAGCAGACTACTAGACATGAGTCGCCCAACGAACGTGATGCTCACGTGTTGTCGCTGGCTCGACTATGCCCGCCAGGGCGCCACGCTGTGTCGGTAACACCGACCCGGCCTGGCGTGAGCAGCGTGCCGACGATCCCGTCGCAGCCAACGCGCTAGCGACGCATGATCGCCGCGGCAGCGGCTGACTCCGCGCCAAAGGCGCAGGAAAACCAACCACCTTCGCACTGAACAACGCCCGGGTCCGGTCCTCGGCCGGCCTCGGGTACACCCGCAACTCAATCTGGAAGGCAAAGCCCTATGTCCGCCCGCACCCTCAAGCTCGGCGCCATCCTCCTCGGATCCGGTGGCCCCGGCCAGCACAACGCCTGGCTGAACCCAGATGTCGCCGCCGACGCCAGCGTCGACGTCCGCTGGTACATCGACCGGGCCAAGGAGGCCGAGGCGGCGAAGTTCGACCTCGTCTTCATCGTCGACAGCCAGTTCATCACCCCCGACTCGCCGAACCACTACCTGAGCCGCCTCGAACCGCTGACCCTCCTCTCGGCGATCGCTGTGCATACCAGCAACATCGGCCTGGTCGGCACACTCACCACCTCCTACAACGAGCCGTTCAACCTGGCCCGGCGCCTCTACTCGCTCGATCACATCAGCGGCGGACGCGCGGGGTGGAACGTCGTGACCAGCGGCGACGCCGGCACCGCCGGCAACTACAGCCGCGACGAGCACTACGACTACCCGACGCGCTACGGACGGGCCAAAGAGCACGTCCTCGTCGCGCAGGGACTCTGGGACTCCTACGAGGCGGATGCTTTCCCGCGGGACAAGGAGCGCGGCATATTCTTCGACCGCAGCAAGCAGCACGCCCTCAACCACAAGGGGGAGTACTTCTCGGTCGTCGGCCCGCTCAACCTGGAGCGCTCCCCGCAGGGGCAGCCGGTGATCTTCCAGGCCGGCGACTCGGAGGAGGGGCGCGACCTCGGCGCCAGCATCGCCGACGCCATCTTCACCCACGCGCCGACCCTCGAGCAGGCGGCCGCCTTCCGCACCGAACTACACGCACGGGCCGCGGCCAAGGGGCGCGACCCGGAGAACGTCCTTATCGTTCCGGGCATCTTCCCGATCATCGCCGACACCGACGAGGAGGCGCTGGCCAAGGAGGCGGCGATCGTCGGCGCCAAGAGCTTTGACAAGGCGCTGGCCGAACTCGGGCGCCCGTTCGGCTGGCACGACTTCAGCCAGTACGACCTCGACGCCCCATTCCCGGACGTCGCCCACCTTGGTGCCCGTAGTTTCCGCACCCAGGCCGAGGCGATCACCCGCAACGCCCGGGAGAAGAACCTCACGCTGCGTCAGGTGGTGCAGGAGCAGCTCGTCGCCTGGCGCTCCCCGTTCGTCGGATCGCCGCTCACGGTGGCCAACGAGATCCAGCGCTGGTTCGAAGGTGGCGGGTTCGACGGCATCAGCATCAGCGTCAACGCCCCCAGCGAATTCGCCCGCTTCACCGAGCAGGTACTGCCGATCCTGCGGGAGCGCGGCGTCGTGCGCAGCGAGTACGAGTCGAAGACCCTGCGCGGCAACCTCGGGCTGCCCATCCCGCCCAATCGCCACACCGAGGCCCGGGAGGCGGCCCAGCTGGAGACCGAACTCCTCGACCCAGGCGTACAGCCGGCCGAGGCGCTCGTCTCCTAGCGGCTGCCGCACTGATCCGTATCACCCAACCGAATCACACCCGAAAGAGAGATCACGAAAATGCCCGCAATTCCCTCGCTACCCGCTCGCCGCCTGCGGCGCAGTGTCGTACTCGCGGCCGCCCTGGCCGTGCCGGCGCTCGCCCTCAGCGCCTGCACCGGTAGCGGGTCCGCCGCTACCACCGCCGGTGGGTCGCCCACACTGAAGTGGGCGACCTCCTACTTCCCGACGCACTGGGACCCGGTGGTCTCCGGCAGTGGAGCGCAGTTCCGCGAACTGGCGCTGGTGTACTCGGCGCTGACCCGGACCGATGAGAAGGGGAACGCGGTTCCCGACCTCGCCGAGAGCTGGAAGTACAACTCGACCGGAGACGAGATCACCTTCCACCTGCGCTCCGGACTGACGTTCAGCGACGGCACGGCCGTGGACTCGAGCGCAGTGAAGGACGCCATCGAGCGGGCCAAGTCCCAGAAGAACTCAGCAATCTTCGGGGATCTGACGTCGATCAAGTCGGTCTCGACCCCCAACGCCCTCGACGTCGACGTCCACCTCACCCAGACGGACTACCAGATTCCGCTCCTCTTCGGTGAGCGGGTACTGCAGATCGCCAGCCCCAAGGCGGCGGCCGACCCCACCGCGCTGGACCAGAATCCGGTCGGTGCCGGCCCGTTCATCGCATCGAGCGTCGTGCCGGGGACGAAGGCGGTCTTCAAGAAGAACCCGAACTACTGGGACGCGAAGAACATTCACATCACCGACGTCCAGCTGATCTCGGCTCCGGACGCGGCGACCGTCGTCTCCGGCCTGCAGACCGGCGTCTACAACTTCGCCGACATTCCGCCGACCCAGGCGAGCGCGGCCAAGTCGGCCGGTCTCGACGTCTTCGTGCAGCCGGGATTCAACGCCAACAACATCAGCATCAACGTGAACAAGGCGCCCTTCAACAACCCGAAGGTGGTGGACGCCGTCCGCTACGCCGTCAATCGCCAGGAATTCGTGGACAAGCTCACCTTCGGCTACGGCCAGGTCACCAACCAGCCGTTCCCGCCGGGGTATGTGGCCTACGACCCGCAGTCCACCGGTCTGTACCCATACGATCCGGCGAAGTCCAAGCAACTGCTGGCCGAGGCCGGTTACCAGCCCGGACAGATCAAGCTGACCCTGGACATCCCCACTCAGCAGGCCGATGCCGAGGTCGTGAAGTCCCAGCTGGCGGCGGTCGGAATCAACGTCGACATCAAGGTCGACAAGAACTGGGCGACGCCCTTCTTCGCCAAGGATCTGGCCTTCTCGCTCTACGGCACGACCGGCCGCGACTCGGCGGTGCAGACGCTCACCGCGCACTTCGGGCCGCACGGACCGCTCAACCTGAGCTCGCCGTACGAGCCGGCGGGCTTCGAGGCGGCCGTGTCCAAGGTCCGGCAGACGCCACTCGAATCGCCGGAGTACGCGAGCACGCTTCAGGCGGCGACCCGGGCCGGGCTGCAGAGTCAGGCTCTGGTCTTCACGTACTCGTCGCCGAACCTCTTCGCCAAGGCGAAGAACGTCTCGCAGCTCCCGGCCAACCCGGGACACGTGGACTGGACCGGCGTCACCATCAGCTGACGAGTAGCTGCTAACGAACCAGCCGAGAATATCGGCAGAAACTGAGATAGGAGCAATCGCGCATGGTTAGCACAGCTGCATACGCACCCACCTTGGTATCCAGTCGTCGCGCGATCAGATTGATCAGGGTGCGGCGGGCAAGTAGCCGCACCCTGGTCACGCTCCTGCGCTCCGCCGCCATCTTCGTGCCGGTATTCCTGCTGGCTACCTTCATCACCTTCGCCCTACGCTCCCTGAGCGGGCTGAGCCCGGCCCGCATCCAACTGGGTGAGGAGGCGACGCCGGACGCGGTGCACCGCATCGAGTCGCAGTGGGGCCTCGATCGCCCCTTCTTGGTCCAGTACTGGACGTGGCTTGACGGCGTCCTGCACGGCGACCTGGGACGGAGCTGGTCCAACGGGGTCAGCGTCTCGCAGCTCATCGGCGACGGGCTGACCATCAGCCTCTCGGTGGCTGGAATTGCCCTGGTGATCGGGGTGGTCTTCGGTTTCGCGCTGGGCACGCTGGCCGCGCTGCGCCGGACCAGCTGGATCGACCGGGGGATCACCGGCGTTCTCACCGTCTTCTCGGTGATGCCGCCGTTCGTGGTCGGGATCATCCTGGTCGAGGTCTTCGCGGTGGCGCTGAAGTGGTTCCCCTCCGGCGGATACGTCCCCTTCGCGGCCGGCGCGTCGCCCTGGTTTGCCCACCTACTGCTTCCGGCGCTGGCGTTGAGCTTCGACACCGTCGCCGATGTGGCCCGCCAGTTGCGCTCCGGCCTCATCGGCGCCTATCAGGAGAACTACGTCATCGGCGCGGTGGTGCGGGGGATCAGCCCGCGGCCGATCTTCTACCGGCACGTGTTGCGCAATGGCGCCGGTCCCGCCCTCACCGTGCTCGGGCTCCGATTCCCGGCGCTGATCGGCGGTGCCGTGGTGACCGAGTGGATCTTCGGCCTGCAGGGCTTCGGGCGCTTCGCCAGCGATGCCGCGCAGGCCGGTGATGTGCCGTCTGTGCAGGGGGTTCTGGTGGTGTCGATCGTCCTCGTCGTCACCTTCAACCTGATCGTGAACATCGTCCTCGGACGGGTCACGCCGGCCTCGCAGCGAGGAGTCTGAGATGCTTCGTCGAGTCCTTGCATTGCGGGCCGGGCGCCAGGCGATTGCGATCCTGCTCTTCATCGGGCTGCTGGCCATACTCGGACCGATCCTGGCCCCGCATGACCCGCTGGCCACCACCTCCAAGACCCTCGCCCCGCCGTCTGCGCAGTACTGGCTCGGGACGGACTACCTCGGCCGTGACACATTCAGCCGACTTCTGGCGGGTTCCCGGGCCAGCGTCCTCGGTTCGGTCGAGGTGGCGCTGGTGGCCCTGGTGGTCGGCGTGATCCCGGGGATGCTCTCGGTCTACCTCGGCCGGGCCTTCGAGTGGACCAGCCTGCGCCTGGCCGACACCCTGATCGCGCTGCCGTTTCTGGTCTTCGCGGTAGCGGTCACCGCGCTGCTCGGCAACGGGATCACCCAGGCGATGCTGGTGGTCGGGGTCCTCGTCTCGCCCGTCTTTTACCGGGTTTCGCGGGCGGCCACCCTCGCCGTTGCCCGATCGCAGTACGTCGAGGCGGCCCTGATCGCCGGGGCCTCGGTGACCTGGATCGTCCGTCGGCACGTCTGGGTCAAGGTGCTGCCGGCCATCGCCGTCGCGCTGGCTCAGACGATCGGCGTCGGCTTCATCGTCGTCTCCAGCCTTAGTTTTCTGGGGATCGGAGTGCAGCCGCCGGCCCCGACCTGGGGTGGGATGCTCGCCTCCGACCTCAACTACCTGCACTACCAGCCCTGGGCTCCGGTCGCGCCGGCCGCATTGATCGTGCTGACGGTCTGGGGCTGCAACCTGCTCGCCGACGCCATCCGTGACGTCTCCGGCGAGTCGGGCCGGGCGCTGATCAACGCCAGCAAGGCCCGGGCCAACGCCGCGAGCGCCCAATCCGTCCCCGTGGAAAGCAGGTCCTCATGACGATCCTCTCCGAGCGCACGGCCGAGCCGGTCGCCGCCGCGTCACCCGTCCGTACCGTTGCTGCTGCGGCCGACCGTGCGGTGCTGAGCGTCCGCGACGTGCGGGTACGGGACAACATCAGCAACCGCGAGATCGTCCACGGCGTCTCCTTCGAACTGACCCCCGGGCGGGTCATCGGAATCGTCGGCGAGTCGGGGAGCGGTAAGACGCTGACGTGCCGGGCGGCGCTGGGGATTCTCCCCGAGCACTTCGCGGTCTCGGCCGGCTCGATCGAGATCACTGGGCAGGACATCGCGAGCCTGACGCCGAAGCAGTGGACCGGCCTGCGGGGCTCGACGATCAGCGCCGTCTTCCAGGATCCGGCCTCCTACCTCAACCCCTCGATCCGGGTCGGCGCCCAGGTGGCCGAGGTCGTCCGGGTAAAGCTGGGGCTCTCCCGGCGCCAGGCTCGGCAGCGGGCGCTGGAACTGCTCACCGCCGTCCAACTGCGTAACCCGGCACTGGTCTACGAGCAGTACCCCTTCGAGCTCTCCGGCGGGATGCTGCAGCGCGTCCTCATCGCCACCGCGATCGCCGCTGATCCGAAGGTGTTGATCGCCGACGAGGCGACCACCGCGTTGGACGTCACCGTGCAGGCGGAGATCCTCGATCTGCTGGCCGATCTGCGCGAGCGCACTGGTCTGGCCCTGCTGGTCGTCTCGCATGATCTCGCCGTCGTCGCGCAGCTCTGTGACGAGGTGCTGGTGATGCGGCAGGGGGAGGTGGTCGAGCAGGGACCGACAGCTGAGGTGCTGCACAACCCGCAGCATGAGTACACCAGACTGCTGATCGCCGAGCATGAGCTCTACGGCCTGGATCGCTACCTTGCAGCGGAGAGTGCCTCCGAAGCGCTGTTGACCGACGGGGCGCAGCGATGAGCGATCCGGTGCTGCAGATCGATGGTCTGGACGTCTACTACGGCAAAGGGCGACGGCGGCGGCAGGCCCTGCATCGGGTCCACCTTGAGATCCGCCCGGGCGAGACGCTTGGCCTGATCGGTGAGACGGGGTCGGGGAAGTCGACGCTGGCCCGCACCGTCCTCGGGTTGGTGCCCTCGGCCGCGGGATCGATTCGCATCGCGGGCGAGGAGGTGAGCGGCTACCGGCGACGGAAGTGGCTCTCGCTGCGGCGCCGCGGGGTGATCCAGTACGTCTTCCAGGATCCGCTACGCAGCCTCGACCCGGACGTCACGATCAGCGACTCGCTGTCCGAACCCCTGCTGATCCAGGGCCTCAACCGGGCCGACGCCGACCGCAGGGTGCGGGAGATGCTCACCCGGGTGCATCTGGAGGACGAACTGCTGGAGCGGCTACCCGGGGAGTTGTCGGGCGGCCAGCGGCAGCGGGTTGCCGTCGCCCGGGCTCTGGTCACGCAACCGCAGCTGATCATCCTCGACGAGCCGGTGAGCGCGCTGGATTCGGCCAACCGGGTCGAGGTGCTGGAGATCCTCAAGGAATTGCGGGACACCGGCGTCGCGATCGTCTTCATCTCCCACGATCTCGGTTCGGTCGCCGGAGTCACCGATCGGATCGCCGTCATGTACCGCGGCGAGCTGGTCGAGACCGGCCCGACCCGCAGCATCATCACCGCACCCCAGCACGTCTACACCCGGCTGCTCGTCGGTTCGGCGCCGACACTGCGATCCAGCGCAGCCAGCCGAGCCGAGCGCGTCGCCCTGCGTGCGCAGCTCAATGCCTGACACGAACTTTCGCTAGCAAATTACGGACCAAAGAGTACCGACGCAAAGGAAGAACTGATGACCGCCAAACTCCATCTCGCCCTCCATCCCTATGGAGTCGGTGGCCCCGGCCAGCACGGCCTGTGGAAGGACCCCCGGGTCGCCAAGAACGCCAGCATCGACATCCGCTACTACATCAAGCAGGCGCAGACAGCGGAGCAGGCACTCTTCGATGCCCTCTTCATCGTGGACAGCCAGTTCATCAACAGCACCTACCCGTCGCACTACCTGAACCGGCTGGAGCCGCTGACCCTCCTCTCGGCGGTAGCCGTGCACACCAACCGGATCGGGCTGGTCGGCACCGCCAGCTCCACCTACAACTCGCCCTTCAATCTGGCGCGGCGCTTCGCCTCCCTCGACCACATCAGCGGCGGCCGGGCCGGGTGGAACGTCGTCACCAGCTTCGACACCGGGACGTCACGGAACTACGGGCTGGACGAACACCTCGACTACGCCAGCCGATACGGACGGGCTCTGGAGTCGGTGCAGGTGATCCGCGGTCTCTGGGACTCCTACGAGGACGACGCCTTCCCGGCTGATGTCGAGCGCGGCGTCTTCCTGGACCCGTCCAAGCTGCACGCGCTCGAGCACGTCGGCGAGCACTTCAGCGTCGCCGGCCCGCTGAACCTTTCGCGTTCCCCGCAGGGACAGCCGGTCATCTTCCAGGCCGGCGTCTCGGAGGAGGGGCGGAATCTGGCCGCTCAGGTCGCCGAGGGGATCTACGCCCCTGGTGGTTCGCTGGAGCAAGCCCGCGAGTACTACAGCGATATCAAGCGCCGCACGGCCGAGGCCGGTCGGGACCCCGACCACATCAAGATCTTCATCCATGGCGGCCCGGTGGTCGCGGCCACCGACGAACGCGCCCGGGCCCGGGAGCGCGAGATCTTCGAGGAGGACAACGACTTCGCGAGCAACCTGGCCCTTCTTGGGCGCGGCTTCGGCGCCCACGACTTCAGCCAGTACGACCCGGACGGGCCGTTCCCCGACGTCGCGCATCTGGCCGAGCGGGGCGGACGGACCGGGGCGACCAAGATCATCGAGCGGGCTCGGCGGGAGAACCTCACGCTGCGCCAGGTCGTCGACTCCGCGTCGGACTTCAAGCGCTCGCCCTTCGTCGGGTCGCCGCAGACCGTGGCCGACACGATCGAGAGCTGGTTCAAGGCCGGGACCTTTGACGGCATCAACCTGGCGTTCCGCACCGACGAGGAACTGAATTTCTTCGTCGATGGCGTCGTCCCGATCCTGCAGCAGCGCGGCCTCTTCCGGACCGAGTACGAGGCCGATACGCTGCGCGGTCACCTCGGCCTTCCGATTCCGGCCAACCGGTACAGCCGTGAGCTCGTCGGATCGCAGGGCTGAGCCGCAGATGAGCGAGTACGCAGCGACCGGTGGCCGCGACGTTCACACCGTGTACTTCCCGCATGCGACGCCGCCGGCTGAGGTCGACGTTCTCATCGTCGGGGCCGGCCCGGTCGGTCTCGCCGCGGCGATCGAGTTGACTGCGCGCGGGGTCGAGGTGGCCGTGGTCGACCAGGCTCGCACGGCCACCCTGATCCGGGCCGGGGCGATGGGGCACACCCCGCGGGTCGTCGAGCACTTCCGGCGCTGGGGCGTGCTGCAGCAGATCCGCGATGAGTGGACGTTCCCGCCTGAGTGGAACCGCGGGATCCGACTCGTCACGTCCTTGGTTGGTCATGAGCTGCTGCCGACGAGCGGTGTGTCCTTCCACGGGAGTGGGAGCGGTCGGCACTCCTCGGAGGAGGCACTGCGGCGTCCGCAGTCGGCGCTTCAGCAGGTCTTTCTCGAGCACCTGGACCGGCACAGTGTCAGCGTCAGCGGCGGCTGGCGACTCACCGCGCTGCGCCAGGAGACGGACGGGGTCGTCGCCGATCTGGATGAGGGCGACCACGCGGCAACCCGCAGTCTTCGGGCCCGCTATGTCATCGGTGCCGATGGAGGGAGCAGTAGCGTCCGGAGGCTGGCCGGCATCGAAAGGGACGGGCAGTACGCCGACGAGAAGCGGCTGCGACTCATCGTCCGTACCGGGGATATCTCCGATCGGGTGGGCCCGGCGCCGAGCGGTACCAACATCGTCTTCAACAATCGAGCCTCTGGCTTCCTGGCCGCGGTGAGCACCCGGGAGTGGCGCGTCTACGCCGGGCCGTACCCGCTGGAGTACGAGCCGAGCAACGCCGAGCTCATCGAGATCGCGCAGGCCGCCTTCGGCTTCGACGTCGAGCTGGAGATCGCCTCAGCGACGACGTTCTACCACGCGACTCGAATCGCTGAGACCTTCCGATCGGATCGGGTGATTCTCGTCGGCGACGCCGCACACGTGCGGACGCCCGGTGGCAATCTGGGCGAGGGCTTCGGGGACGTGGTGAACCTCGGGTGGAAGCTCGCCGCTGTGCTCTCCGGTCACGCGCCCCAGGCGCTGCTCGACTCCTATGACCAGGAACGGCGCCCGCACAACTGGCGGGTCGGCGACTTCGCGCTGGCCCGGTCCCGGCGTTCGCAGCTCGCGCTGGCCGACGTCCGTGCGATCGGGGTTCCCGACGACGCCGACCTCAGTGACGACGCGGTTGCGCGACGGGCTCGCATCTCTTCCCGCCTGGCCGCCGATCACGTGAACGCCGCCGGAGTGACCTTCGACGAGCGGTATGACCGCTCGTCGGTCATCTGGTACGAGGAGGGTCAGCTAGCGACGGAACCGGAGTGGAGAGCGGACCGGTACGAGGACGATCCGCGCCCTGGCCACCGCGCACCGGACGGGGTCATCGACCCCTACGGCGGAACGCTCTACGACCGAATCGGCAGCAACTTCGCGCTGCTCGTCCTCTCGCCCGACCGGGTTGTGGAGGCGGCGTTCCAGCACGAGACCGCGCAGCGGGGGATCCCGTTCACCGTCGTGCACCTGGACGATCCCGCTGTGCGCGAGCTCTACGGGGCCGAGAACGTCCTCATCCGTCCGGACCAGCACGTCGGGTGGCGCGGCGACGAGCTGCCCGACGGTGGGGCCGCAGCGGTGCTCGATCTCATTCTCGGAGCAGTACTCATCAGCGTCGCGTGATTCGCGACAGGGAGACGCAACCATGACCTCATTTGACCGACCTGGCCAGCCAGACCGGCTTGACCGCCCCGACCAGCTGGACCAGCTTGACCAGCTGGACCAGCTTGACCGGCCCCGCTTCCGGCTGGGCTTCCTCACTCACGTCCAGGGACGCGGCGACGATCTTGGGCAGACCTACCGCAACGCGCAGGAACTCTTCGTCGCCGCCGACGAACTGGGCTTCGACGTCGGCTGGGTCGCGCAGCATCACGTCAGCCTCGGCGGCGGCCTCCCCTCGCCGTGGACCTTCCTGGCTCATGCCGCCGCCCGTACGAAGCGGATCCGGCTCGGCACGGCGATCACGATCCTCCCGCTGGAGCACCCGGTGCGCCTGGCCGAGGACGTGGCCGTCGTCGACACGCTCAGCGGTGGACGCGTCGAGATCGGTGTCGGCAGCGGGGCCAGTGAGCTTGAGTACGCGGCGTTCGGACGGGACGCTGCACGCAAACGAGAGCTCACCAGCGAGGGGTTGGCCGTCCTGCGAACTGCCTTATCCAATAAGGAGGTTGGGGCGCCGGGTTTCACCATTCAGCCGCCGGTGGCCGACTTCAGTGAGCGGATCTGGCAGGGCGTCTTCAGCCAGCCGGGGGCTGAGTATGCGGCGGCCGGTGCGTCGAATCTGCTGCTGAACCGGGCCGCATACGGGTACGACCAGCCGACCGATGAGGTGCAGCGGCCGTGGGCTGACGCATTCCTGTCGGTGTGGCATCAGCCGCGGGCGCCGCGAATCGGGCTGTCTCGGTTCATCTTCCCGGCGGCCGACAAGCGCAGCGCGCTTGAGCAGATCGGGGCCGACGTGCAGCGGGCGGCCGAGAAGTTCGGCGTCAAGGGCGGCTTCCGGCCCGGGTTGAGCGTCGAGGAGGCGCTGCGCCGCTTCCACTCCTTCTACGGGCACCCGGATGAGATCGTCGCCGAACTGCAGCAGGAGCGAGTGCTGCCGGTGGCGACCGACCTGATCGCCCAGTTCAATCCGGCCGTGCCGGATCATGACGCGGCCATCCGCGCTCTGGAACTCATCAGCACCGAGGTCGCGCCCGCCCTGGGCTGGCGGCCGGCTGTCCCCACCATCGAATTGGCAGGAGTCTGACCATGACGCAGCACGACTACTTCGCTCCCCATGGACTCCGTGTTCGCGGTACCGTCCTCGTCGTCCCGGGGCGCGGTGAGACCCCGCATTCTTATGGTCGTTTCGCCTCACGGCTCGCGGCAGATGCCTACCGGGTGCGGGTCCTTCAGGCGCCGGAGATCCATTCCGACGATGCCCAGTCGATCGAGGGTTCCCTTGATTCTCTTGGCGAGCAGATCACGGGCGCTATCGCGGAACTCGAGTCGGCCGGGCCGCTGGCCCACCCGCTCGTGCTCGTCGGGTCGGACAGCGGCGCGGCGGCGATCGCCGCGTTGCTCACCCGGGCCGAGAGCACGTTGGCGTGGTGGCCGCAGGCCGTTGTCCTGGCCGGGCTGCCGGGGTACAGCGCGCACGAGTCCGCTGATTGGGACGACGAGCTGGCCGGGCGCACCAGCTGCCCGTCGCATCGCTCGGTGCTCAGCGAGGATGAGCAGGTGCAGCGCGGCACGCTGGATGATGCCCTTCCGGCGTCCCTACTCGACACCGTCTACGGGAGCACAGTCGAACTGCCGCACCTGCTGCTGGTCGGCGACTCCGACCCCTACGCCGACCGCGAGGCGCTCTCCCGGGCCGCGAAGGCGCTCCCTCAGGCCCGCCTCTCCGTGGTCCGCGGTGGGCATCACGACGTGCTCAACGATCTTCAGCACCGCTCGGTTGCCGCTGAGGTCGTGACCTTTCTGGAGGCGCTGCGGGACGAGTTCAGCCTCGTCCCGATCGTCACCGTCGAAGCGAGTGCCTGGTAATCGCCCGACATCAGAAAGTAATTGTGCTGCGCTACAGCTTGTGATCAGATACGACGAGCAGAGCGCAGTGTTGGCATGAATTTGGGGGGATCATGCGGGGTATTTTCAGAAGGCGGCGGCTAGCGATTGCCAGTGCAATTGTTGTTGCCGCAGCAACGTTTATCGTGGCACCGTCAGCGCTGGCCGCAGCGCCAGGCGATCCTAGTAGTGCTCGGTGCGAGGCGGCGAAATTGGACCTCGCCGCGCAGCAGCAACACTATGCGGATGTGTTGCCGGCCCAGGTGAGCGCGGACGCGCAGCGCGATGTTGCGAGTTCCGCGGGTTGACGCCATAGATGCCTCGATATCCCGTGACGAGGCGATCGTGGCGCGGTACAACGAGGCGGCGAAGCAGGCCGGCCCTCGGCAAGCGGCATCGACCCACATCGCTCAGATCTTTATCGTGCGGGTGACGACCGAGTTGTTGGAGCTGCCGGCAGCCGCGCTCGGTCGCCAGGCGCGAGACTCGATCCGGTCGCAGTTGAATGATATTGACCGGACGCAGGCATCGGCGGCGGTGAAGCTGGGCAGCGGCGACTATGCGGCAGCGACGCTTCTCGATGCAAAGGCGCTGGCCGAAGTTGCAGTTGTTCTGGGCGAGATTCTGAGGCCACTGCTCAGCTCACTCGATCTGGTTCCAGCGGCGTCTCTCATCCAGAATGCCGCTGATCTCTGGACGGCTGACGCGGCGATCTACTCCCCGCTGCATGACCTTGTGGTTGGGCAGCCGGCCTACCTGGGCGCGACCGATCGGCTGGTCGGGGAGAGAAAACAGCAGACGAAGCTGCAGCTGGACTTTGCCGTCTCAGCCGCAGCAGCCCGCGTAGCTGATGTTGAGGTCGCCCAAGCGAGAGCCTGGGTCCAGGCTGCCCAGCAAAACGTGGACATTTCCTGCGCGTGAGTCCGTGCGCTTGAAGGCTTAGCCGCTGCTAGTGGTTACTGCCGTTGCGAGTACCTCATGTCCTTGGGCCGTTGACTCCGAGCTAGTTCACTCCGGGCGAGTTCACTCCGAGCTCGTTTACTCAGGGTGGGTCGGGGTCGCTGGCGGGTGGGGTGGTGGATTGGTAGTGGTGGCCTGTCTTGGTGGTCCAGTGGTGGTTGCCGGTTGTGTCTCTGTGGGTGAGGGTCCAGCCGAGGTGGTGTTTGAGTCGGTGGTGCTTTCGGCATAGGGCGTTGAGATTCGCGTCGCTTGTGCCGCCGGCGGGGTAGGGGATTCGGTGGTCGAGGTCGCAGCGTCTCGCACTTCTACTGCAGGTGGGGAAGGCGCAGGTTTGGTCGCGGGTGATGACGAAATCGGCGAGGTTGCGTGGTGGCTTGTAGGTGGTGCGGCCGTAGTCGAGGAGGGTGCCGGTGACGGGGTCGGTGACGAGTCTGCGCCAGGTTCCCGTCGGGTCGGCGGCGATCTTGCGGGCCAGGACGGCGGGGATCGGGCCGTACCCGTCCAACTCACCCGGCAGCTCATCGAGGTTGAGGAGTGTGGTGGCGGCGATGGTGACCTGGACGCTGGGGCGCATCCCGTGGGCTTTCGGCAGCCCCGGGTCATTCAAGGCCTGCAACGCGATGGCGAGGAACGCGTCGGCCCGGCGCTGGTCCGCCGACCGCTCATCACCCGGGGAGTCAGCTTTCGTTTGGTCGGCGACCGCGTTGACCGCGACCATCACCGCGTCGGCGGCGTCGGCGGGGAGGTAAGCCCAGATCGCGGCCATCCCGTCATCGTGCGGGAACCGGGCCACCCTGCGTTCAGCGACGGCGTCGTGGTGTTTCTGAGTTTCGGTTTTAGGGTTGAATTTCGCGACGGCGCGGCGGACGGTGTTGGTGAACTGGGTCGGGGTCTGATGCTCCACTTTCGGTAGCACCGCCGCCTCGACCCGCTGAACGATGTCGGGTTCGGGGATGTTGGTGACGGCGCCGACGAGGGTCATCGCGTGCCGCGCCGTGGTCCGCCCCTCGACCAGGAGTTGGTGGGTGGTCGGGATCCGCTGGACCAGGGTGCTGGCATGAAATAGCGCCCACGATGCTCGGGTCGAGGGGATCTGCAACGCGCAGGAGACGTCGGCTTCGGCTGCTTCCCAGGCCAGTTGCCGGTCCGGGGCCAACTCCTCAGCGTGATCGCTGATTGAGGCGAGCAGGGACGCTTCGGTCGCCGCGAACCAGGCCTGCTGCCGGCGGACCGCGATCAACATGTCCACCCGACCGACATGACTCAACCGCTCCGGATCAAGAACACCGAGCAGCGCCCCGGTCTCCGGACCTGGCTCATGCACCGCCAACCACGCCGCCACACCATCCGGGCACATCACCGCATCCGCGAACGACGGCACCCGCACAGGCGCCGTGAACTCACCCTCGACGGGTGAGTCAGGTGTCGCGTCGAATGCCCCCTCCATGCTCCCAATCGTACAAGTGAGCTACGACAAAATTGGGTCGGATCCCGAAACCTCAGGAAAATCGGGGAGATTCCGGCCGAATATAGTTCGGCGGTACCTGCGTAGGCGAGTCACAGCCAAGGTCCAGCCAGCCAGCCGGTCAGCCAGTAGGCACGTTGAGGCGCAGGAAGTCGAGTTGATCGGCGATCACCGAACTGAAGAGCGGTTCGACGTACGGTTCGAAGTGCCCGCAGTCGTAGAGGCGAACCGTCGCCCGAGCCATCTTTCGGGCCGAGCGGACGGCGACGTCCCGAGGTGTCACGGCATCCCGCTCGGCGATCTGCACAAGGGCCGGGCACGTGACCTTCGACGCCACCCGACCAGGCGAGTAGAGCCCGATCGTCAGCACGATGCGGGCGGCGACATCGCGTCGATAGGCGTCTGGCTCAACGCCGGAGTCGGCGGCCAGACGCTCCAGCCCGGCCTCTGCGTCCGGTGAGGTCATGACTGCCGTCTCTCCGGGCTGTCCGACTGAGCTTGCGTAGACGGGACCCCGCCGCAGCAGCGCGCTCGCCGCGTCGCGCACTCCGACGACGCCCACCCGCAGGCCCGCCATGGCACCAGTGGCCCGGACGGCAGCGGGGCCACTGACATGCGGCACCTGGGCGATGATCGCGGCCAGCGGTTCTCCGTGGCCGGCCAGGCTGATGACGTGCCCGCCCGAAAAGGAGGTTCCCCAGGCGACGACTCGATCGCGATCGGCCTCGGGGAGACTGCGGGCGAAGTTCAACGCGGCCCGCCAATCCTCGTGCTGACGAAGAACATTCAGCAATTGCCGGGGAGTTCCGTCGCTCTCACCGAAGCCTCGGTAGTCGAAGACGACGACCAGATAGCCGGCGGCCGCGAAGTGTTCGGCGTAGGCGTAGAGGCGAAGCGCACGCACCGCGCCGAAGCCGTGAGCCATCACGACGACCGGCGCAGGGCGCGAGCCGGCAGACTGCGGCCGGTACACCCGGGCCGCGCACGTGGTCCCACCGGAGAGAAATGACTCCTCGGACCAGCTGTAACTCTGGTCAGCTAGCTCGGGCACGTGGACTCCAGGCGTCTCGTCAAGGTGGTTTCTTGAATGGTGTTCAAGAGACGATACATGATCTTGAACGTCGATCAAGATAGGCTCGGACGATGCCCCGGAACCGCGCACCCGTCGACCGCGCCGAGAAGCGGGATGAGATCGTCGCCGCGGCCGAACGACTCTTCACCACGACCGGGTACGACGAGACGCCGATCGTCCGGGTGGCCCGCGAGGTCGGGGTCACCACCAACACGATCTACTGGTACTTCGACGACAAGGACGCGCTACTGGTCGCCGTCCTCGACCGCGTTCTGGCTCAGGCAATCGAGGAACTCGGCGAGCAACCCGAGCAGGCATGGAGCGAGCGGGTGCTCTGGGCGGTGCAGCGCTTGCAGCACTACGAACGACTGGTCACCGTCGTGCACGCCCGGATCGCCAGCTCGCGATCAATCGAGGTCTGGCACAACCAGTTTCACTCGATGGTTGACGCGATGATGGAGGAGGGTTTTCGCGCGGCCGGAGCCAGACCGAAGGACGTGCCCGCGCTGACGCGAATGAGCGCGCTGGTGATCGAAGGTGTGTTGACGCATCCGTACGACGAAGGCGACAAGGGTCAGAGCAACCGGGCCGTCATCGAGCTACTCACCACTGGTTTCCCGAAGTCCACGTCAACTTTCCCGAAGTCTGCATCACCGGGTCGCTAAGCCACCTCAACTCCGAGTTCGCGCAGTAGATTCGCCGCGAACTTCTCGCCCGTTCGGGCCATCATCGTGGCGATCACCCCCGCCACGGCGGGACCGGTCGCCCTCGGTAGCGGGAGTTCGGTGTGGATCGTGAGGCGGATCGAAAGCCGGGTGCCGCCCGAGACGTCACTGAGTCGATAGTGGCCGTCTACGCCGGTGCGTTCTCGCACTCCTTCCGGTGGCTGGTGGCTGTAGTCGATCCGGTTCGGAGCATCGAAGGTCATCTGCTCAGTGAAGACCGGGCTGATCTGCACGCCCAGCGCGGCGATCCTCGTCAGGTGCCAGGTCCAGTGCTCCCCGTCGACATCTACCCGACTCAGCAAAGGGGTCATCCTCACCAAGGCTTGTGGGTCGGTGAGCAGCGACCAGATCGCCTCGCGCGAAGCCGGCACGATTGCTTCGGACTTGTTCGTCGCCGAGAAGGTGTTCACCACTCAACCATTCCCAGCGTCGATCGATCCGAATCCACCTGTCGCCCGATCAATGCGGCGACACGACACGGAATTCGTTCCCGTCCGGATCGGCCAGGAGGATCCCGCCGGACTCGCTGCGGGCCTCGATAGATGTCGCGCCGAGGGCGAGAAGTCGCTCGACCTCAGCAAGCGGGTCATCTCCGGGCGAGGGCCTGACGTCGAAGTGCAGCCGGTTCTTCCCCGTCCTCGTCATCAGGGGCGGACCGCCCCAGGTGATCTTCGGGCCGCCCGCTGGGGAGCGGATCGCCGTCTCCTCGTCCTGATCCCAGACCAGCGGCCACTCAAGGGCGGCGGACCAGAAGTAGCCGACCGCCTGCGAGCCGTCGCAGGCGACGGCACCGATGAACCCGCAGTCGGCCAGAAACTGGTTGCCGGCCTCGATCACGCAGAATTCGTTCCCCTCCGGGTCGGCCAGCACGACGTGCCCCTCCTCCGGTCGCTGTCCAACATCGATGGGCTGGGCACCGAGTTCGAGCGCTCGGGCGACCGTCTGCTGCTGCCCCTCGTCCGACCGGCTCGTCAGGTCGAAGTGCATCAGATTCTGACTAACTTTCGGCTCAATCGTGGGGAGAAGTCGGATCGAGAAGCCGGTGTCATCGCTGGGGCGGAGCACAGCGACTCCTCCGCGGTGGTCATCCGAACCCCACCCCAGCAGCGCGCCCCAGAAGTCCGCGAGTCGACGTGGTTCCCGCGCATCGATGCAGAGCGCGTCGAGCTGTAAGGACACGGCGCGCCTCCGATCGGTCGATCAACCCCGCTGGCAACGCTAGGTGAGTTGGACAGGCAAAGCCAAGGAGAACCTCAGCGATCGTGAGTAGCGTGACGCGGTATGACACGTCGACGGTTCGCCCGTCTGGGCAATGCCTCTGCCGCCAAGGATTCTGCCGCTGGGGATTCTGCCGCTAGGGGTTCGGTCGCTAGGGATTCTGCGGCTGAGACTCCGACCCGGCGACGCCCCTGATGTGCCGCCTCTTCGGTCTGCATGCCGGGAGCGAACCGGTGTCGGCGACGTTCTGGCTGCTCGACGCACCCGACAGCCTCGCCGCCCAGAGCCACCGCAACCCCGATGGCGTCGGTATCGGAGTCTTCGACGCCGACGGTCAGCCGAGGATCGACAAGCAGCCGATCGCCGCCTGGAGTGACACCGAATTCGCCACAGCCGCCCGCGACCTGACGGCGACGACGTTCGTGGCCCACGTCCGGCACGCCAGCACCGGCGCCCACACGATCGCCAACACGCACCCTTTCCAGCAGAGCGGACGCCTCTTTGCGCACAACGGAGTCGTGCAAGGACTCGACCAGTTGGATGCCCGCCTGGCCCAACTGCAGGCCAGTGAACTGGTAGAGGGCGAGACCGACAGTGAGCGAGTCTTCGCCCTCATCACTGCCGAAACCGCACGAAACAAAGGCGATCTACACCGCGGAATCCTCGACGCGATCGGTTGGATCGCGGCGAACCTGCCGGTGTACTCACTGAACTTCGTGCTGACAACACCGATGCATTTGTGGGCGCTGCGCTACCCGGCCGCCAATGAACTGTGGGTGCTGGAGCGGGCGGCCGGCGGCGACGCGAGGGCGCAACGCCTGGAGGCCCGAACCGACCGCATCCATGCCCGGTCAGCCGAACTCACCGAGCGCCCCAGCGTCCTCGTGGCCAGCGAACCTATGGACGCCGATCCGGGTTGGCGCCGATTGGACTCCGGCGAACTGCTGCGCGTCGACCCCGATCTTCAGGTCCACAGCAGCCAAGCGTTCCCGGAGGAGCCGGCCCATCCGCTGACCCTCGCCCAGTTGGAGCCCACCGTCGCGGCCTCGCAGCACGCTGTTCCGTAGCGCGTCTACTCGCTAGGGAGCGCGGCGAAGGCCTTCTTGGTCGATCGGTACCAACCCATGCCGGAGATCGGGTGCTTCCAACGACCCTTCATCTCCTTCAATGCCGGCTCGTGGGCCGAGTCGCCCTGCGCCACGATCTCATTTAGGTGGGCGTCCTGCGCCTTTATGACCTCGTCGGCGGTCTCGCCACGGAGGGCAAGGTCGCACGGCCCGCCCAGTTGCTTACACGTCATGCTCTTCATCCTGTTTCCTAACCTCTTCAGTGGGGCGTCAAGTTGTTACCCGGCAACAGTAGAAGGCGCCCGGACGAGAATGCTTCTTCAATCCTGATCGATTGCCGCCGAACCGGCGCGCTCCAAGAGGCGAATCGTGTTAAATTCCGACGACGTTAGGCGCCGGTCTTCGACTCCCGCCAGGACGGACCAAGGAGGGTCGATGAAGCTGCCGGAGCGCGCCGAGCTACGCCGCGTCGCCGCGACGCTGCTCTGGATCGCCTTCTGCTTCGCACTCTCGGAGGCGAGTGACGCCGTCGCCTCGGCGCTCTTCTTCGTCGGTGCGATCGCCGGGACGTTTGTGCTGGTCCGGCAACTCCGACGCTTCCTGGGCTCGGCTTCGGCACCTGAGGCGAGCGACCGGCGCTGACGTGGTCAGCAAAGCCCTGCCGCGAACGCCGTAGCGGCAGTCCGGCTACGGCTGGGTGAGGATTTCGGCGGCGCCGTCGGTGATCGCGATCGTGTGCTCGCTGTGGGCGGTCCGGCAGCCGGTCGCGCTGCGCAGCGTCCAGCCGTCGGCGTCGGTGACGAGCTCCGCGGTATCGGCCATCACCCAGGGCTCCAACGCCAGCAGCAGTCCCGGCACCAGCCGGTAGCCGCGGCCCGCCCGCCCGGTATTCGAGACATGCGGATCCTGATGCATCGTCGACCCGACGCCGTGGCCGCCGAACTCGGTATTGATCGGATACCTCACTCAGCACCGAGCCGATGGCGAAGGAGATGTCCCCGATGCGCGCGCCGGGTCGGGCCGTAGCGATCCCGGCGCTCAGGGCGCGCTCGGTCGCGTCGATCATCGCGAGGCTCTCCGGAGGCTGGGCAGCACCGACCACGAAACTAATGGCGGAGTCGGCCACGATGCCGCGCAGGGAGACCGCCAGGTCCAGGGTCAGCAGATCGCCGTCGGCCAGCGCGTAGTTCGAGGGGAGCCCGTGCAGTACGGCGTCGTTCACCGACGTGCAGATGTAGTGACCGAACGGGCCGCGTCCGAAGGAGGGTGCATAGTCGACGTAGCAGGACTCCGCACCGGCGTCGGTGATCATGGCCTCGGTCCACCGGTCGATGTCGAGGAGATTTGTCCCTACTTCACAGCGACTCTTCACCGTCTGCAGAATTCGGGCGACGAGCGCGCCCGATTCGCGAGCCCGCGCCAGTTCGGTGGGGTTCAGGATTTCGATCATGCAGTGCCTTCCCGTGCAACTGGCCTTCTCCACCGTAGCGGCGATCGCCGCTACGGTGCGCAGGCGCGGCCCGGACGCGCGGCCGGGCAGCGGATGGTCTTCTAGTTCGGCTGCACCGGCACTTCGACGGCTGGATAGGACTCGACATAGTGCTCGCCGGTGGGGGCGAAGTAGGTGCAGGTGCGCAGCAGCAGATCTACCTCGTACCAGATGACCCCGGCCTGCCAGGTCGACCGGACGAACTCGTCGAAGGTGCTCTGGCCGGCCTGGTCGGTCCTGATCGCTGCGATGAGTGCGGCCTCGCTGTACGGCGGAACCTCGGTTAACTCACTGAGGATGGCGGGCCCCGGCTGGACCACGCTGCCGTTGGACGTGATGAAGAGTGCAGTCATCGAGGCAACCGTGAACTGGAAGCGGTTGACGCCGGCCTGACGCAGCACTTCGGCCAGGTACGGAAATCCGCCCACCTCGGGTCGTACCTGGGTGCCCCGTCGCTGGGCCGCTTCGATCGTCTGGGTGAGGGTCACAGTGCATCCTCCGAATTTCGTGGTATTGACAATGAGTTGTCACTTTAGGAAACTGACAACATGGTGTCAAATGAGCGCTCGTCGACGAACGAGTTGGCGCTCCTCGTGGCCGATGTGTACGAGGCGGCCGGCGCCCTGCGTCAGAGCGGCGAGCGCATCGCGGCGGCCGAAGGCCAGACTCAATCCCGTTGGCAGACCCTCTCGGTCGTGTCGGGCGAGCCGACCACAGTTGCTCAGGCGGCGCGCCGCCTCGGAGTGAGCCGGCAGAACGTCCAGCGCATCGTCAACGACCTGCAGAGCGAGGGATTGGTGACCTTCTCGGACAATCCCGCCCACAAGGGTTCGCCCTTCGTGACATTGCTTCCGCCAGGGCGTACGGTCCTCAGGCGCCTCACCCGCGCCGCGTCTGTCGCCCATCGGGCGCAGGTGCGCCACCTCGACAATCCCGACCAGAGGTTTGACCTGCTCGCTCTGCGGTCGGCGCTGCAGCGACTCACTGAGGCCGTCCGTTCGGCCGAGGCTTCGGTCGGCTCCGCGCAGCAAGGAAGGAACACTCATTGATCCCGGTCACCTACTTTCCGGTGCCGACACAGCGAGCCTATCGGGCGAATCGGCAACGAATTCAGGGCAAACCGTACGCGCACTACTTCGACGGTGACCTGTACCTGAGGGAGGAGGTGCTCCCGGCGCTGCAGGCGCCGATGGAGACCAGCCATGCCATCACCACCTCGGCGACCGATCTCAATTCACTGCTGGAGCCGGGGTATCACGAGGTCGAGACGGGCTACTGTGAGCTCCCCGACGGCGGCGCCTACGTCGCCAGCCTCACCAGGTTTCCGGGTAGCACGGCGGCGATGTTCCGCTGGTGGATGTGGTGGCACTCCTTCGAGCCGGAGCGCTACTCGCTCTGGTACCCGTGGAATCACGTCTCGGTGCGGCGGGACGACCCGCAGACCGAACATCGCGCCGGCCTCAGTGACGAGGAGCGTTACATCGGTTCGACGCACTTCGTCACCGAGTACATCGGCCCCGACCGGATGGATATCGAGATCCGGTTCATCGATCCGGCCGACTGGGGCTTCGAGACCGACCGCTTCGCGGCCGCCGGTGTGCAGGCCCATGCCTGTGCCGACGTGTACCTGCAGCGCCCCAGACTACGAGCGGCCACAATGGTGCACCTCATCCGGGAGACCGACGACGGTGTCGAGTTGCGTTCCCGCTACTGGCTGGGTGATCGCAACACGATCTCAATCCTGGGGCGTGAGGTCGGCGTGGATCGGCCGGGTACGGCACTCGGGATCAAACGGCGGATGGCCGGCGCCCGCGTCGGGTATGAGCAGTTGCTCCACGATCAGATCGAGTTCACGCACCTGGCCGGTTTCCTGCCGCGCATCTACGCGGAGTTCGGCCCGAAGTAGCACGAATCGCAGCGGGTTCGGTCAGCCGTCACTCTGGGACTGCGGAGGAGACCGCAACCGGCTCGCCGGTCAGTTCGTAGTCGGTGGCGTCGATCGTGGCCAGTTGAGCGGCGAGTTCTGACGCCGGCACCGGCCGGGAGATGTAGTAGCCCTGGATCGTGTCGCACCCCAACCGGTGCAGGCGCTGCAGGTGCTCCAGCGTCTCCACACCCTCGGCGGTCACACTGAGCCCGAGGCTGTGCCCGAGTTCGATGACGGAGCCGACGATCGCGGCGTTGCCGGCGTTGCTCGACATCGAGAAGACGAAGGCCTGATCGATCTTCAATTCGGCGATCGGCATCGAGGAGAGGTAGGCCAGACTGGTCTGCCCGACGCCGAAGTCGTCGATGGAGATCCGCAGCCCGGCCTCGGCCAGCCGCTGGAGGGTGCTGATCGCCCGGGGCGGATCAGCCAGGACCGCCGTCTCGGTGATCTCCATGATGATGCGACGCGGGTCGGCGTCAGTTTCCCTCAGAATCTTCAGGGCTTCGTCGGCGAAGTCAGCCCGCAGTAGATTTCGGGCTGAGACATTCAGCGCCACCGAGAGCCGGCCGCTCGGATCCAACTCGGGTAGCGCGGTGCCGACAGTGCGCAGTAGCCAGCGGGTCAGGTCGTCGATGAGATCGGTCTGCTCGACGGCCGCCAGGAAGGCCTGCGGGGTGAGCAGGCCGAGCGTCGGGTGGCGCCACCGAACCAGCGCCTCCACGGCGTCCGCCGTTCGGGAGTGCAGGTCGTACTTCGGCTGGTAGTTCAGCTCGAGCTGACCGTTGCCCATCGCCGACGGCAACTCGGCGAGCAGGGTGAGGGCGAGCGAGTCGAAGGTGTCCTGGGTGCGGTCGTAGCGCACCACCCGCCGGTGTTCGCGCTTGGCGACCGAAAGGGCGATGTCGGCCTCCCGGAGCAGCGACTCCGGCTCACCCTCCTCGTCGGCGACGGTGAAGCCGATGCTCGCCTCGACGCTCAGCGGCAGGCCATCGATCTGGAAGTGCTCGGCGAAGGCGGCCGTCTGGAGATCGGCCAGGGCCACGCTCACGGCGAGAGGGTCTCGAATTCCCCGCAGAACAAGGCCGAACTCGTCGCCGGCCAGCCGGGCCACGGTGTCGATGGGCTGCACGCACGCACTCAGGCGCTGGCCGACGATCCGGATCAGCTCATCACCGTTGTCGTGGCCGAGCGCATCGTTGACGTCCCGGAACCGGTCGAGATTCAGCAGTGCGATGGCCAGCGGGATCGACGGGTCGGACGCCGCCTGGGCGATCGCAGCGGTGAATCGGGTCCGGTTCGGCAGCCCGGTGAGGGTGTCGTGAGCGGCCAGGTACGCGGTGGCCCGGAACTGGCTGCGCAGCCGGCGGATGACCGACGCCGAGACACCGAGGAGGCAGACCCAGAGCAGGAGCAGGCCAAGACTCAGCACAAAGCCGATGCTGCGCTGGCCGTTGGCGATATCCGACTCGATCGGGGAGTACGGGATGTACATCTCCAGCACGCCGATGCGATTCCCGGTCTGCGCGGCCAGCAGCGGCTGATACACCTCGACGACCCGGGGACCTCCCCGGTTCTCGTCGGCGTCGAGGCGGGAGAGGGCGGCGACGATGTGCCCGGCGGCGGCGTCGAGCGACTCGTCGTCGGCTCCTTCACCGTCTTGGATGCCCACCTTGTCGTCGGAGAAGATGACATTGCCGTCCAGGTCGCGCAGCCGGACGCGCAGTACGGAGTGGTCGGCGACGGCGGATTTGATGCTCCGACTGAGCGCGTCACCTTCTGCGGCGCTGAGGCCGAGGCGCAGATCGCGCCCATCGAGCACCGGTGCGATACCACTGCGGGCAATGAGGTCGGCTTCGGCCCGTCCCTCGGCCAAACCGCGGGCATTCCCCTCGGCCCGCAACTGGGCCATCAGCAGGGCACCGAGCAGCAGCACCGGAACCAGCGAGACGGCGGCATAGATCGCGAAGAGGCGGCGGACCGAACCCGGTCTGGGGGTGGATCGCTTCGCGGTCGTCACCGAAGTCGAATCGTCCGAATGACCGCGAACTTGAGCCCGCACGGGGGGCGACGCTGCAATTCGGGACCGTTCACGGCGGCACCAACTTGCAGTCCGGGTTGACTTTATTCTCTCTTAACATGCGACGAGTCGGGAACGATGTAACACTTCGTTGCCCCCGTTGTAAGGCAACTTACGACAGAAACCGCAACCCGGAGTACCACCTTGACCGTCAGACCGCTGGAAGACTACCGGCCCCGCGTGCGTCGCACCGGTTCCGGCATTCTGCCCACAAAAGCGGAGCTGCAGACGGTTTGGCGACTGGCCCGTATCCGTCCGGTGGTGGCTACTCGACTGGTGCTGGTGTTCATGACCGGTACCGCGTACTTCGGTGGTGGCACGCTGTCGCTCATCGGGGTCTGCATCATTCACAACCAATTGCAGCGGCCGGGCATCCTGGCTGGCATCTCGGTGCTCTGCATGGCTATCGGGGCGTTCCTGTATCTGCGGGTGAAACTGCTGACGATCCGGCTCTTTTCGTTCCTGGTCGCGATGGGAACCGTGATCATCTCGGTCGCCGTCTACCTCCTCGGGCCGAGCGATCAGGCGATCGACGTCGCGGCGCTGCTGATGTTCCCGATGGTCGGGGTCTTCTTCTCCTTCTCCTGGATCACTGCGCTCAGTCACATGGTCTTCATCGAGTTCTGCGCGGCGACGGCCTTCATGGCCCAGGGGCGCCCGGATACCGACGTGCTGATCCTGCAGGGCGCGATGCTCGGGGTCGGCCTGGCCGTCGGGTGGCTCACCCGCGCGGCCGCGGCCAGCAAGAAGGACTCGCTGACCGGCCTGGCCAATCGACGCTGGTTCGACGAGCGACTGCGCGATCTGGTCGGCGATGCCGAGGTCGACACGGCACCGCTGTCGATCGTCTTCCTCGACTTCGACCGCTTCAAGCAGATCAACGACACCATCGGCCACGCCGAGGGTGACCGGGTGCTCATCGCCGCGGCCGACGCCTGGATGAAGATCGTGCCGTCCGGTTGCCTGCTGGCTCGCCCCGGTGGCGACGAGTTTGCCATGATAATGCCGGGGTATTCCGCTGCGCGGGCCGCTGAGGTCGCCGATGCGATGCGCCGTTCGATCCTGCACGAGACGACCTGCTCAGCCGGCGTCGCCGAGCTTCGGGCCGATGACTCGAAGGCCATGCTGATGGCCCGCGCCGACGTCGCCCTCTACGAAGCGAAGAGCCGGGGTGGCAACCTGACCTGCCAGCACGGTGTGGTCAACACCGAGGGGGCCGAGGCGATTCACTCCGGGCTGGAGGCCGGCGAGTTCGAGGTCTACTACCAGCCGATCATCGATCTGCGCTTCGGGCTGGTCACCGGTGACGAGGCGCTCATCCGCTGGAACGACCCGGCCCGCGGTCTGGTGCCGCCGAACGACTTCATCCCGCTGGCCGAGGCGAACGGCGCGATCCACGCCCTCGGCGCCTGGATTCTGCGCGAGGCGTGCCGCGGCACGGCCGACTACATCAAGGCGACCGGCCGACCCCGTCGGGTATCGGTGAACGCCTCCGGGCACGAGCTGAAGCGCCTGGATTACGCGCAGAACGTGGCCGACGTGCTGGCCGAGACTGGCCTCGACCCGTCGATGCTCGTCATCGAGGTCACCGAGTCGACCTTCGACGCCGACCACCCGAACGTCATCGCCATGCTCGGCGAGCTGCGCGAACTCGGTATCGACATCGCCATCGACGACTTCGGCACCGGATACTCGTCACTGAGCCGGCTGCACAACATCCCGGCGAATGTCCTGAAAATTGACCGGTCCTTTGTCTCGGCCATCCCCGAGGACGGCGCCGAGGTTCCGGTGCTGCGCTCGATCGTCGCGCTGGCCGAGGCGCTCGGGCTGCGCATCGTCGCCGAGGGCGTCGAGACGATCCACCAGGCCCAGGTGCTGACCGACCTCGGCTGCTCACACGCCCAGGGTTACCACTTCGGACGCCCGAACCCGGTGCAGCAGGCAGCTACCACCATCGTTGGCATCCACGCCGCTTAGCGGCCGCTGGCGCCTGTGCGTGACGGTGATGTTCAGGCGATGGTGAGGCCGCCGTCGACGACGACGGTCTGCCCGGTGACGTAACCCCCGGCCGGTGAGGCCAGCCAGATCAGTGTGGCCGCGAGTTCGGCCGGATCACCGATGCGCCCGAGCACCACGCGCTGGGACTGGGACTCCAGGTACCCGTCCGGGTACTGGTGTGTCATCTCGGATTGGAAGAAGCCGGGAGCGATCGCGTTGACCCGGATGCCCTTCCGCCCGCCCCACTGCTGGGCCAGATCGCGGGTCAGTCCGATGATGCCGGCCTTGCTGGCGGCATAGGCGGCCTGCGGCAGTCCGCCGGTGGTGATGCCGAGAACACTGGAGATGTTGATGATCGAACTGCCCAGCTGCATGATGCGTCCGCAGGCCTGCGCCGCCCAGTATGAGCCGTTGAGGTTGATGTCGATGACCGAGCGGAACTGCTCGGGGGTCTCGCGGGTCGCCGGCACCGCGGTGCCCACGCCCGCGTTGTTCACCAGCACGTCGACCTGTCCGAACTCGGCCATCGCTGCGTCGACCATCGCCTGGCACTGCGCCGGATCCGCGACATCGGTCGAGACGGTCAGGGTTTTGCTGCCGATTCCTCGTACCAGCTCTGCCGTCTGCTCAAGCTTCTCGGCCCGGCGCGCGGCCAGCACCAGATTCGCCCCGGCCTCGGCCAGCCCCTGCGCGAAGGCGACGCCGAGTCCCGACGAGGCGCCGGTGACGATGGCGACCTTTCCGTCCAGGCGGAAACTCTCGAGAACGCTCATTGGGCATCTCCCTTGATCGGATGGACCTGCGGTAGTTGGGTGGCGTCGCGGATCGTCTGGACGACCAGCGACGGGTTGTCGAACATCGGGACGTGCCCGCAGTCCTCGAGTCGGCGGAACTGCGCGGCGGGGAGCATCTGACGGGCGCGCGGCTCGAAGTGCTTCACCGGGAAGATCCGGTCCCGGGCCGACCAGGCGACCAGCACCGGGCAGGGGAGGGGGTCGAGCAGAGCAAAGCTCTCGTCGGTGGCCAGCAGATCCTCGGCGACCGTGCAGGCGAGCATGTCATCGACGACCTGCACGATGGCGCGAGCGGGCACCCGGTCGCCGTGCACCGACTGATCGGCCAGCGCGAAGCGGCGGATCCGGGCGTTCTTGAGGGCCAGCGGCAGGGTTGGGCGGAAGAGGCGCCCCCGCCGGCGGGCCGAGCGCAGCTTGCGGCGGGTCTCGCTGTCAGTAGAGGTGCTGCTGATCGCGTCGCCATCCCACATGCCGGCCGGGGAGAGCGCGCAGACGCTCAGCGCCCGGCCCCGGCGCGCCAGTTCCAGCGCGGCCCAGCCGCCCATCGAGTTGCCGACCAGGTGGGCCTGCGACCAGCCACGTTCGTTCAGGCTGCGTTCGAAGTCGTCGACGATGGCGCGGATCGTCGTCGGCCGGGGTGCGGAATCACCAAGGCGACCGCCGGCGTGGCCGAGCGCGTTCGGTACGAGGAGGTCGAAGTCGTCCTCGAGTTGGGGCGTCACCTCGCGCCACATCGCGGCCGAGCCCATCACACCGTGGAGCAGCAGCATCGGCTCACGCCGGTTGATCGAGGTCATCGGCGGATATTAGCAAGCAGCGGGTGGCGCTCCGTTACCCGATTTGGGACCGGTTTGCCCGCAATACCCACCCGAAATCAGGGCCCTGGACCCGGTTGTCGCGAATCTGACAGAATTCGTTGTCAGATTCTATTGATCCCGATTATCGGCTTATGTAACGTCAGCCGCGGCGCACCGAATGCTCGGCGTAGGAAGGGAAATCATGCGAGAGAGCTTGGTTCGTCATGCCAGAAATTCGGTGCTGTCCGGGGCGTCAGCCGGTTCCGTAGCTGACCACCCCGGTACTGAGCTCGTCGATCGGTCCCTGTCCGTCGGCGAAGGCAAGAGCGGCCGGCCTGGGGTTGCCCCCGCACCGCAAACGGAGGCAACCCCGGGCCGTCTGTACCGCCGCTTCGAGATGACGGCTTCGACATGACGCCGGGACATTCTTGACTTACGCTTCACGCGGTTGATCACACGCACAGGTACCACGGATGGGGATCCGAGTGTGCTCGACCAGTTTCCTGACGGCCTGGGGTCGTAGCAGATCGGCTGAGTGAATGACGCTGTCCGCTGACGCCCCACCGCGTTCGCTCTACGCCCCGCCCGGTGACGTACGCATCGCCTATGTCGACCGGCAACCGCAGCACTTCGCAGACGGGCGCCGCTACGCGATCAGCCTGCACGCCCTGCGCATCCCCCGCCGAGTGATCTTCCGCTACCTACTGCCCTGGGCCCTGACCATCAGCTATTCATTGCTGATGCTCGGCCTGACCGTCTTCTCCGTGCAGCAGGCGGCCGCATACCGCGGCAACAACAGTGCGCTACGGGACGGCTACAACCGCCAGCTGGCCACCTGGTTCAGCCAGGTCGCCGCGGGGCAGCGCTCCTACCCGGGCACCGTCGTCTCGGTCATCGCCGAGGCCGACGGGCGCAGCACGGTCCAGGTGATGCTCTCGGACGGAACCCAGGTGAGTGTGCTGGCCGGAGCCACCTGCATGCCGGGAGCCGGCGCAAGCGTCGGGAGCCCGGTCTCGGTGCTGCGGGTGCCGACGGATCACTCCGTGCCGGCGGCGTTCCGCCCCGAGGCGCGCTGCCTGGACCCGGTGCAGTCGGAGGAGACCTCGACGTCGGACTATGCGATGCCGCCCGAGCCGCGCCTCGCCCCGATCAGTGCCTATCTGATTGACGAGGCGGCGGCCATGTTCGGCATCACGTTGATCGCCCTCGGGCTGCGTCGCACGATGCTGATGCGCCGGTATGGAATCCGGCCCGCGGTGAACAAGAAGCGCAAGTCACGCCGCCGCAACTTCGTGCCCTACGTCGGCAGCGCGGTGCTGCTCCTGGCCGTCGTCGCGTACCCGATCATCGACACGCTGGCGCCGGTGACCCGGCAGTTCCTACGCAACCACGGACTCTGACCCGCTCGGCCCGATCCCAGCTGGTCAGGACGCGGCACCCGGCTGTGGGTCGGGCAGCGCCGCGTCGTGGAGGGCTTCCTGCAGCAGCTTCGACCACTGCCGCACGACCCGCGCCCGTCGGCGGGAATCGTCGGTGAGCAGGTTGGCCAGCGCCAGGCCCCGTGCCATGTCAAGGATTCCCTGGACGGTCTCCCGCACGCCGGGCAGGCGCTCGTCCACCCCCAGCAGCTGGATCGCCGCCTGGTGGGCCGCGGCACCCATCCGCGCCTCCAGCGGGACGATCTGGGCCCGCAGCACCTCATCCGACGCAGCGGCGACCCAGATCTGCAGCGCGGCCCGGAACGTCCGTCCGGTGTAGCTGCGGACCAGCATCTGAACCACGGCCTCGGTCCGTTCGGCTCCCGGTGGCAGCTGGGTGACCTCCTCGGCCATCTCCGCGGTGCGCTGGTCGGCCAGGTACTCGACGACGGCCGTGAAGAGCTCCTCCCGGGTCGGGAAGTGGTGCTGGGCCGCGCCTCGGGAGACCCCGGCCCGCTCCGCGACCAGGCTGACCGTGGTGCGGGTCCAGCCGATCTCGCAGAGACAGTCTCCGGCGGCTTCGAGGAGATTTTGCCGGGTCAACCGGCTGCGATCCTGGCTGGGGGAGCGAGGGTTGAGCGCCGTACCCGAGGTGGTCGTCATAGCGCCCAGCTCGGTGACCGCTTCTGCAGGAACGCCATGATCCCCTCGCGGGCGTCGTCTGACTCGAAGAGACGGGCCGACAAGGCGGCGAGCTCGGCGGCGTCGCCGTCGAAGCGGGCCAGCAGACCCTTATTGAGCAGGCGTTTCGTCTCGCCCAGCCCCTGCGGTGAGGACTGCCGCAGCGCCCCGGTGAGCTCGTCGACGGCACTCGCCAAGTCCTCGGCCGCCACCGTGATCAGGCCAATCTCGGCGGCGATCCTCGCGTCGAACTTCTCGCCGGTGAGCAGGTACCGGGCCGCGGCCCGCGGCTGCATCACCGGCAGCGTCGTCAGCGAAATGATCGCCGGTGCCACGCCGATCCGTACCTCGGTGAAGGCGAAGCTGGAGCTCGGGCCGGCCAACGCCAGGTCGCAGGCGCCGACGAGCCCGAGCCCGCCGGCGCGCACGTTCCCGTCGATCACCGCGAGGACCGGCTTCGGCCCCTCGATGATCTGGCGCAGTAGGTCGACCATCCGCTGGGTGCCCTTGGCCGGGCCCCCTTCGGCGGCGCTCTCGGCCAGGTCGGCGCCGGCGCAGAAGGTCGATCCGGTGTGGGTCAGCAGCACCGCCCGCACCGACGGATCGGCCGCCGCCGTCGCCAGGTGACCCGAGAGCCCGGCGACCAGCGCCGAACTGAGGGCGTTGCGATTCTCCGGTGAATTAAGGGTGATCGTGGCGATGCCCCGGTCGAGTGAGTAGTCGACGCTCACGGCGTATCCCTACCTCCGCGTCGCCGGCTCAGTACGACTTCGGGAGGTTCAGGCTGAACTGCGCTACGAAGTTGAGGATCATCTCGCGGCTCACCGGCGCGATCCGGCTCACCCGGGAGGTGGCCAGCAGCGTCCCCAGCCCGTACTCGCTGGCCAGGCCGTTTCCACCCAGCGTCTGCACGGCCTGATCAACCACGTGAGCGGTCGCTTCGGCCGCGGCGTACTTGGCCATGTTCGCCGACTCGCCGGCGCCCATATCGTCGCCGCTGTCATAGAGCGACGCCGCCTTCTGCATCATCAGCCGGGCCAGTTCGAGCTCGATCTTGGCCTGGGCCAGCGGGTGGGCGATGCCCTGGTGCGAGCCGATCGGCTTCCCCCAGACGGAGCGCTCGTTGGCGTACTTGGTGGCCTTGTCCATGGCGTAGCGGCCGGTCCCGATGCTCAGCGCCGAGGCCATGATCCGCTCCGGATTGAGGCCGGCGAAGAGCTGGGCCAGCGCCGCGTCCTCCTCGCCGATAAGGGCTTCGGCAGGCACCCGGACGTCGTCGAGGAAGACCATGAACTGGCGGTCGGGCATCACCAGGTCCATCTCGATCGGGTTGAACTCGAAGCTCGGCGCGTCGGTGGGAACCGCGAAGAGGACCGGCTTCAGACGCCCGCTCTTGGCGTCTTCAGTGCGGCTGACGACCAGCACGTGATCGGCCTGGTCGACGCCGGAGATGTAGATCTTGCGGCCGGTGAGCAGCCAGTCGTCGCCGTCGCGGCGGGCGGTGGTGGTGATCCGGTGCGAGTTCGAGCCGGCGTCGGGCTCGGTGATCCCGAAGGCCATGATCTGCGAGCCGTCGCTGAGACCGGGGAGGAAGCGCTGCTTCTGCTCGTCGGTGCCGAAGCGGCTGATCACCGTTCCGCAGATGGCCGGCGAGACGACCATCATCAGCAGCCCGCTCCCCGACGCGCCGAGCTCCTCCTGGACGAGGGCGAGTTCGAACATGCCGGCCCCGCCGCCGCCGTACTCCTCGGGCAGGTTTACCCCGAGAAAACCGAGCTTTCCGGCCTCGCTCCAGAGTTCGGTGAGTGGTTCGTGGGCGCGAGCCTTGGCCAGCGTGTAGTCGTGGCCGTACTTCGCGCCGAGCTCGGCGACGGCGGCCCGCAGCGCGGACTGCTCCTGGGTCTCGGTGAAGTTCACGCTGATTCTCCTTCAATGGATGGGTTGGCTGACTGCTCATCTGGCGGATTCACGACGGCGAGGACGGCGCCGACGTCGACCTGATCGCCGACGGAGACGGATAGCTCGCTGATGACGCCGTCGATCGGGGCGCAGATCTGATGCTGCATCTTCATGGCCTCCAGCGTCAGCAGTGGCTGGCCGGCGCTGACGCTCTCGCCCAGGGTCACCTCGACCCGGACCACCGACCCCGGCATCGGGGCCAGCAGCGACCCCTCGGCCAGTTGGCTGCTCGGGTCGGCGAAGCGCTCCACCCGCTGCAGGGTCACCGACCCGCCGGCCGAGTCGACGTAGGTCGACTGATCGTCCGGGTAGCGGGCGACGGTGAACCGCTGTCGGACGCCGTCCACCTCCAGGACCACCTCGGTCGCGGTGAGGCTCAGCAGCCGAGCATCGGGGTATTGCTCGGAGACCAGCCCTCCCCGGCCGAGGCGGTATTCGACGGGCAACTGCTGCTGGCCGTGCTGGAAGGTACTGCGCTGGCTCTGTGAGACCACGTTGCGCCAGCCGCTGGGGAGGTCGGGCTGGGTTGTCGCCCGCTCACGCCGGTCGGCCGCGTCGGCCAGGGCCGCGGCGAGTGCGCTGAGCTGCAACGCCTGCGCGTCGGCCAGTGGCGCGGCGAGGGTTCCGGCGGTGCCATCGGTCGTTCCACCGTGCGTCGCGAAGAACGCGGTGTCGGTGGCCCCGGCCAGGAACGCCGGATGCCTGAGGAGATTCACCAGCAGATCGCGGTTGGTGACCAGCCCGTGCAGCCGGGTGCGGGCGAGGGTGGCGGCGAGCATCGTCGCCGCCTCGGTGCGGGTCGGGGCCCAGCTGATCACTTTGGCCAGCATCGGGTCGTAGTGGATACCGACGAGCGTGCTCTGGCTGCCGATCCCGGAGTCCAGGCGAACGCCGTGACGGGTCGGGAGTTCGAAGCGCGCCGCCACGTCGGGCACGTCGAAGCGCTGCACCACTCCGCTCTGCGGCTGCCACCCGGCGGCGGGGTCCTCGGCGTAGAGACGCACCTCGATGCTGTGGCCGTCGATCGCGGGTGGTGTCGGCGGCAGGTGTTCGCCGGCGGCGACCCGTAGTTGCCAGGCGACCAGATCCAGGCCGGTGGTGCATTCGGTGACCGGATGCTCGACCTGCAGGCGGGTATTCATCTCCAGGAAGTAGAAGCGCCCCTCGTCATCGGCCAGGAACTCGACCGTCCCGGCGCCGACGTAGCCGATCGCCTCCGCGGCCAGCCGGGCGGCGTCGAAGAGACGCTCGCGCATCCCGGGCGTCCGCTCGACGAGTGGTGAGGGTGCCTCCTCGATCACCTTCTGGTGGCGGCGCTGGATGGAGCACTCGCGCTCGCCGACTGTCCAGACCCGGCCGTGGGAGTCAGCCAGGATCTGCACCTCGATGTGGTGGCCGGTGGCGAGGTAGGGCTCGCAGAAGACGGTGTCATCGCCGAAGGCCGAGCGGGCCTCGCTCTGGGCCGCGGCGAGTTCTGCGGGAAGCGCCGCGAGGTCCCGGACGATCCGCATGCCCCGGCCGCCGCCGCCGGCGGATGCCTTGATAAGTACGGGGAGTTCGGCCGCGGTGATCTCGCTCGGCTCGAGTTGCGTGAGGGTCGGGACACCGGCCTTGGCCATCAGCAGCTTGGCCTCGATCTTGCTCCCCATCGACTCGATCGCGGCCACCGGCGGCCCGATCCAGGTGAGGCCGGCGTCGATGACGGCGGCCGCGAAGTCGGCGTTCTCGGAGAGGAAGCCGTACCCGGGGTGGATCGCGTCAGCGCCCATTCGCCGGGCGGCGTCGATGATCAAATCGCCGCGCAGGTACGTCTGCGCCGGCGACGCACCCGGCAGGCGGGCGGCGACGTCAGCGTCGGTGACGTAGTCGGCGTCGGCGTCCGGGTCGGAGTAGACGGCGGCGGTGGAGATGCCGAGGCCGCGGCAGGTGCGAAAGACGCGGGCCGCGATCTCACTGCGGTTCGCGACCAGAACTCGGGAGATCATGTGCGGAACACCCCGTAGTGACGGGCACCTTCGACCGGTGCGGTATGGATGGCCGACAGGCAGAGCCCGAGCACCGTGCGGGTGTCGCGCGGGTCGATGATGCCGTCGTCGAGGAGGCGTCCGGACATGAACTTGGCCAGCGATTCGCTCTCGATCTGCGCCTCGACGTAGGCCTTCATCTGCGCGTCCCCGGCCTCGTCGTACTCCTGACCGCGCGCCTGCGCGGCCTGCCGGGCCACGATGGAGATCACCCCGGCCAGCTGAGCCGGCCCCATCACGGCCGACTTCGCGCTCGGCCAGGTGAAGAGGAAGCGTGGGTCATAGGCCCGTCCGCACATGCCGTAGTTACCCGCCCCGTAGGAGGCGCCCATGACGACGGTCAGGTGGGGGACGGTCGAGTTGGAGACGGCGTTGAGCATCATCGCGCCGTGCTTGATGATCCCGCCCTGTTCATACTCCTTGCCCACCATGTAGCCGGTGGTGTTCTGCAGGAAAAGTAGGGGGGTGTTGCTCTGGTTGGCGAGCTGGATGAACTGCGTCGCCTTCTGTGCCTCCTCGCTGAAGAGGACGCCACGGGCGTTGGCCAGGATGCCGATCGGGTAGCCGTGCAGCCGGGCCCAGCCGGTGACCAGGCTCGTGCCGTAGAGCGGCTTGAACTCGTCGAAGTCGCTGGCGTCCACGATGCGGGCGATGACTTCGCGCGGGTCAAAGGGGACCTTGAGGTCGGGGCCGACGACTCCGAGGAGATCCTCCTCGTCGTACTTGGGGGCGATCACCTCCGGGTAGGGCGCCGGACCCTCCTTGCTCCAGTTCAGTCGCGACACGATCTGGCGGCCAAGGCGGATCGCGTCCTGCTCGTCGGCGGCCAAGTAGTCGGCCAAGCCAGAGGTGCGGGCGTGCATCTCGGCGCCGCCCAGCGACTCGTCGTCAGAGTCCTCTCCGGTCGCCATCTTCACCAGGGGTGGCCCGGCCAGGAAGACCTTGGCCCGCTCCTTCACCATCACGACGTGGTCGCTCATGCCGGGGATGTACGCGCCGCCGGCCGTCGAGTTGCCGAAGACCAGTGCGACGGTCGGGACGCCGGCCGCCGAGGCGCGGGTGAGATCGCGGAAAGTGCGGCCACCGGGGACGAAGATCTCCTTCTGGGTCGGCAGGTCCGCGCCACCGGACTCGACGAGGCTGATCGTGGGCAGCCGGTTCTCGCGGGCGATCTGGGCCGCCCGGAAGGCCTTCTGCAGCGTCCACGGATTGCTGGCCCCGCCGCGGACGGTCGGGTCGTTGGCGTTGATCATGCACTCGACGCCGCTCACCACACCGATGCCGGTGACGACACTGGCCCCGACGGTGAATTCGCTGCCCCACGCGGCGAGCGGGGAGAGTTCGAGGAACGGCGAGTCCTGGTCGAGGAGCAGTTCTACCCGTTCCCGGGCCAGCAACTTGCCGCGGGCATGGTGGCGCTCGGTGTACTTCGCGCCCCCTCCGGCGACCGCCTTGGCCTGCTCACTCTCCAGATCGGCGAGTTTCTCCAGCATCGCCTCGCGATTGGCGTTGAATTCGGCGGACCGGGTGTCCAACCGCGACTGCAGAACCGTCATTTTGGCCTCCCTCGGTCTTCGCTGGCGCTCATCCCTGCATTCGCTCCGGTCCTCGCTCGTACCTCGCTGCGATCCTCACTCATGCTGTAAATCCCAATCTCTTTGCCGCCAATCCGGTGAGAATCTCGGTCGTTCCGCCGCCGATGCCGAGGATCCGCATGTCGCGGTACTGCCGCTCGACCTCGCATTCACGCATGTATCCCATACCGCCGTGCAGCTGCACGGCCTGGTTCACAACCCATTCCCCGGCCGCCACCGCGCTGTTCTTGGCGAAGCAGACCTCGGCCACCAGGTCGGTCTCGCTGGCCGCCGCGCGCCGGGCCACTTCACGGGTATAGACGCGGACCAGGTCGATGCGCTGCGCCATCTCGGTCAGCGTGTTCTGCACCGCCTGCCGGGAGATGAGCGGGCGTCCGAAGGTGTCGCGGTTTCGGCACCACTGCAGCGTCAGGTCGAGTGATCGCTGGGCGCTGGAGTACGCCTGCACGGCGAGGCCGATCCGCTCGGCCACGAAGTTCTGGGCGATCTGCACGAAGCCCGAGTTCTCAGGGCCGACCAGGTTCGCCGCGGGCACCCGGCAGTCGATGAAGCTCAGTTCGGCGGTGTCCGAGCAGAGCCACCCCATCTTCTGGAGCCTGCGGCTCACCGTGAACCCCTCGGTGCCCTTCTCGATGACCAGCAGCGAGATTCCATGAGCTCCCGGTCCGCCGGTGCGCACCGCGGTGGTGACGAAGTCGGCCCGACAGCCTGAAGTTATATAGGTCTTCGCGCCGTTGACCACGAAGTGATCGCCGTCGCGCCGGGCGCTGGTGCTGATGTTCGCCACGTCCGAACCCCCGCCAGGTTCGGTGATGGCCAGTGCTCCGATCAGCTCGCCGGCCAGCGTCGGTGCGACCCACTTCTCGATCTGTGCGGGGTCGCCCGCAGCGGCGATGTGTGGCACCGCGATCCCGCAGGTGAAGAGCGAGGCGAAGAGGCCTCCGGCGGCTCCCTCATAGTGCAGCTGCTCGCAGAGGGTCAAGGCGTCGAGGCCGTCGCCACCGCTGCCACCGACCGTCTCGTCGAAGCCGATGCCGAGCAGTCCCAGCTCCCCGGCCCGCCGGTGCAGCGAGCGGGGGAGTTCGCCGTCACGCTCCCATTCATCCTGGAAAGGCAGCACATCACTGCGCATGAAGGCCGAGACACTCTGCCGCAGCAGCTTGGTGCGCTTGGCCCGCGAGGTGTCGTGGTCGGCGCGCGAGGTGTCGACGCGCTGCGTCGGGGCGCTCACAGCAGGGTCTCCGGTATATCGACGACGCGCGAGCGCAGCCACTCACCGATAGCCTTGGCCTGCGGGTCGAAGCGGTACTGGGCGGCGACCCCTTCGCCGAGGATCCCCTCGATCACGAAGTTGACCGCTCGCAGTGATCCGAGGACATGTCGACTGACCTCGAGTTCGCGGGTCTCCGGCAGTAGCTGCTGGAACCTCTCCACCGTGAGCTCATGGACGAGCCAGCGCCACTCGAGGTCGCTGTGCACCCAGACCCCGACATTGGCGCTGCCGCCCTTATCCCCGCTGCGTGCGCCGGCGATGCTGCCGAGCGGTTCACGGCGGGTCCGGTGCGACTCGTCGATGACCAGCGGCGCCGGCAGCGCGGGTTCGTCGACGGGGGAGAGGGCGAGGGTCTCGTCGGCCGGCGCGATCGGGATGGTCAGCGTCGCGCTGCCGTCGCCGGCGTCGAGCTCGGCCGTCTGGTCGATCAGCCCGGCGTCCACGTAGGCCGCGTCGAAGACGCCGTAGATGCTCGCGTCCCCCGGTGGTGCGGTGACGTGGAAGCCGGGGTAGCTGGCCAGCGCCAGTTCGATGCCGGCGTTGGCGAAGCGGCGCCCGATCGACTTCGGGTCCGCCGATCGGACCACGCAGCGCAGTTGGGCGCTGGCCGTCTCCTCGGTGTCGGCATCCAGGTGATCGGTGCGGGCCAGCGTCCAGGTGGCGTCGGTGGGAATGACCTTCTCCATTTGCTGCCGCAGCAACTGGGCCTTCGCCTCGATCTCAAGGCCGGTGAGGATGAAGGTGATCTCGTTGCGGAAGCCACCGATGAGGTTGCGCCCGACCTTCAGCGTCGGCGGTGGTGGCTCGCCCTTGGCGCCGCTGATTCGTACCCGATCCTCGCCGAGCTGGCGGAGGTCGAGCGTGTCGAAGCGGGTGGTGACGTCCGGTCCGGCGTAGCGGGCGCCGGTGATCTCATAGAGCAGCTGCGCGGTGACCGTCCCGATGCTGACTGCGCCACCGGTGCCGGGGTGTTTGGTGATGACGCTGCTGCCGTCGGCATAGACCTCGGCGATGGGGAAGCCGGGATGCTGCAGATCGGCGATCTCGGTGAAGAAGGAGTAGTTGCCGCCGGTGGCCTGGGTGCCGCATTCGATGATGTGCCCGGCGACGACCGCACCGGCCAGCGCGTCGTAGTCGCGGCGCCTCCAGCCGTGGTGAGCGGCGGCCGGCCCGACCACCAGGGAGGCGTCGCTGACCCGCCCGGTGACGACGATATCCGCCTTGTTCTTCAGGCACTCCGCTATGCCCCACGCGCCCAGATAGGCGTTAGCCGTCAGCGGGGTGCCGAGCCCGAGCTCCTCGGCGCGGGGCAGCAGGTCGTCGCCGGTGACGCAGCCGATGCGCGGGGTGAGGCCGAGTTCGTCGCTCAGAGTGCGGATCGCGGTGGCCAGCCCACGAGGGTTGAGGCCGCCGGCGTTGGCGACGATGGTGACGTTGCGTTCCAGCGCGAGGGCCAGGCAGTCGCGTACCTGGCGCAGGAAGGTCTTCGCGTACCCGAGGCCGGGGTCCTTGAGGCGATCCCGGCCGAGAATGAGCATGGTCAGCTCGGCCAGGTAGTCGCCGGTGATGACGTCGATGTCACCGCCTTCGAGCATCTCCTGCATCGCGGAGTAGCGATCTCCATAGAAACCCGAGACGTTGCCGATCCGCAGCGGCTCTCTCACGACTGGCCTGCGGCTGTCGTGCTGGCCTGCGTGGCGGGTGGACGTCCTGCGCCGGGTTGCCCGGCGAAGGCTTGGGCGATCGGTAGCCAGGCCAACGCCTCGCCGGTAGCCACGATCGACAGGTCGTCGCGATGACGGCGCTGTGTTACCAGCAGACAGAAGTCGAGCGCGGGCGCGCTGATCCGATCGGGCGAGTCAGCCGGCCCCCAACTCCAGAGTTCGCCGTTCGGCGCGATCAGATCGACCCGGAAGGGCGTCGACGGTGGTGTGCGGTCGTTGACGAGATACGCGAAGTCGCGCGTCCGGACACCCAGATGTGCGATGTTGCGCAGCCGGGCCGTGGGGGTGCGGGTGACTCCAAGAGCGTCGGCGACGTCCTGGCCGTGGGCCCAGGTCTCCATGATGCGGGCGGTGGCCATCGTCGTGGGGCTCATCGGCGGCCCGTACCAGGGCAGCTTCAGCGCGGGGTCGCGGGACAGGAGTTGCTCGGCCAGTGCCCGGCGTCCTGATCGCCACTGGGCCAGAAGTTCGGCCCGGGGAAGTTCTGCGCCCGCGTCTGCCCCGTCATCGACGTAGGTCGCGGCGTGCTCGATCGCGGACTGGAGATCCCGGGCGAAGCCTTCGGGGTCGGTTGCGGCGAGGAGCGACTTCTGGTCGGTCCAGGCCAGATGGGCGATCTGGTGGGCGATCGTCCAGCCCGCCGCCGCCGTGGGACGGCTCCAATCATCAGCGCCGTCCACGAGGGCGTCGAGGTCATCGCCTTCGCGAACCAGGTCGCCGACGACGGAGGAGAGGTCGCTCATGCCGCAATGCTGACACCTCATCGCGAAACAAGCAAGCACGCCTGATTGTTTTCCCTCCGCGTGAGGGTGACTGCGTCTCCTGGCCCGGACCGGGACGGCGGCCCAGGTGGGTCCGCCGTCCCCTGCGGGTTAGCGGGTCTTGCCGAGCAGGCTGCGCAGGTGCTCGGCGCTGCTCCAAACGTCGGCCACCGGCCCCTCGCCGACCGGTTCCTCGGTGAGGATCGTGTCCTGCTCGAGCACGTACCAGCCGTCGTAGCCGCTGCCGGCGAGGTCGCCGACGATCGACTCGAAGTTGACGTCACCGGCGCCGAGCGGTCGGTACATGCCCTGGCGCACTCCGTCGGTGTAGCTCAGTCGCCCCGAGCGCACCTTTGCCGCGACGCTGTCGTCCACGTCCTTGAAGTGGGTGTGCGCGATGCGATCAGGCGCCTGACGGGTGAGCTCGGCTGGATCGGTGCCGCCGATGAGTAGGTGCCCGGTGTCGAGGCAGAGCGAGATGCTCGTCCCTTCGAGCACGCGCTGTACCTCCTCCCCGTTCTCGACCATCGTGCCGACGTGGGGGTGCAGCACCGCGCGAACTCCACGCTCAGCCGCCAGGTCGCTGATGCGTCCGAGGTTCGACAGCAATCGGCTCCAGCCGGCCTCGTCGAGGGTGGGCCGAGCGTCATACCCGTCGAGCCCGCTCACCGCGGAGAGGACGAGCACCTTCGCGCCAGTGGCTGCGTAGCCGGCGAGCAGGCGCTCGATCTCGGCCAGCGGGTCGTGGTTGGCTTCGTGCAGCAGTACCGGGGTGAAGCCCCCGATCGCCTGCAATTCATGAGCCTTCAAGAGTGCTGCCATCGCGTCCGGTTCCTCGGGCAGGAAGCCGTCCGGTCCGAATTCGGTGGCCGACAGGCCGACTTCACGCATCTCGCCGAGCACCCGGTCGGTGCCCAATTGGTATCCCCATCCCGGAACCTCGCAGACGCCCCAAGAGATAGGTGCACCCGCGATCCGGTCGGTCGACTGCGTCTGCTCGGTCATGCTGATGCTCCCTGGAGTGCTACCTCATCGATGCGGATCGGCCGGTGTTCGCGGTAAGAACGGGTCGCGGCCTCGGCGATCTGTTCGGCGTGGAGCGCGTCGGCGAGGGTGCACGGTGAGGTGCGCTGCCCGGCGACCACTTCGGTGAATGCTTCGAGCTCGGCGCGGTACGCCGGCAGGAACCGTTCCATGAACGCCGGGTAGGGGGTTCCGGCGGGAAATGCGATACCGGGCTCGACGGAGCGCAGCGGGAGGTGATCGTCCATCCCGGCGCAGATGCTGTCGTTCGAACCATGCACCTCCAGGCGCACGTCATATCCGCGGGCGTTGTATCGGGTGTTCGACACCAGCGCGAGCGTGCCGTCGTCCAGGGTCAGCAGCGCCGACGCGGTGTCGACGTCATTTGCCTCGGCGAAGAAGTCGGCACCCTTGTTGCTTCCCGCGGCATAGACCTCGACGACCTCGCGGCCGGTGACCCAGCGGATGATGTCGAAGTCGTGGACGGCGCAGTCGCGGAAGAGACCACCACTGGTAGCGATATAGGCGGCCGGCGGTGGGGCCGGGTCGAGCGTGGTGGAGCGCAGCGTATGCAGCCAGCCGAGCTCGCCCGAGAGAACGGCGTCGCGTGCGGCGCGGAACCCGGCGTCGAAGCGGCGCTGATAGCCGATGTGCACCGGCGTGGACGCGCCGGCGAGCCGACTGAGCAGGGCTGCGCTCTCGGCGAGGCTGCCGCTGATCGGCTTCTCGCAGAAGACCGGGATCTCTGCCTCGACCGCAGCGGTCAGTAGCTCGGCGTGGGCTCCGGTCCCAGCGGCGATGACCAGGCCGTCGATGCCCGAGGTGAGCAGAGCGCCAACCGAATCGGCAGTCTGCGCACCGATACGTTCGCTCACCTGCTGGGCAACTGCGGGCAGATAGTCGGTAATGACGAGGGAATCGACACTGGGCAGTGCATTGAGGGTGTCGGCGTGAAACGCGCCGATTCTGCCTAGTCCGATGAGACCGAGACGCATGGTTGACCTTTCGAGTCGCTGGGGTTGATACGAGTTGGTGGGCTCAGAGGCCCGATTCGCGGTGCCGACCGTGGGTGGCCAGCGCATCGCCGAAGCGACCGGGACTCCAGCCGTCACGGACGGCCTGGCTCAGCAGTTCGGCCTGGCTGGTCGGCGCCAGACCATTGATGGGGCGGTCGCGGTCGAGGTTCGTCGGGAATGCGTACCCCTCGGCCGTCGCGGCGATGATGTTGTCGATCTCGCGCTTGGTCGCGCCTGCCTCCTGCAATCGCTGCAGGACCGGCAGCAGGGCCGTGCACATGGCCGGACGGTCGACCGACTCCATGGCTCGTCCGAAGGCGGAGGAGATCTGCAGCAGATTCGCCATACGCCGCACGTCGGCCGAATGATTGCTGCCGGCTCCGTGGAACAACGCTGGGTTGAAGAAGACCGCGTCGCCCTTGCGCAGCGGCACCTGGACGAAGTTCGCGTTGAAGTGGTCGATGACTTCCGGACGGTGGATCGCCAGATATCCGTCTTCGAGTTTCTGGCTGTGCGGCAGGAACATTGTCGGTCCGGTGACGACCGGCATGTCGCAGTGGGCGATGGCCCCCTGCAGGGTGAGGGATGGCGTGAGGCGATGGGTGTGCGCCGGGTAGGCCTGGCTCTGTTCATACGACATGAATCCGAGGTGGTAGTCACGGTGCGCGACCTGGGCGTTGCCTCCCGGGTTGACCACGTTCACCTGCGAGACGACCTGGAAGTTCGGGCCGAGCCACGCTTCGGAGACGAGTGCGACGACGTCGTTTGCGTAGTACGCGGCGAAGAGTTCGGGATCGCGCAGCGCAAACTTGTCGAGCGCTCCCCAGATGCGGTCATTGGCGCCGGGCTGGGCGAAGTGGTCGCCGGTGGCCCGTCCGGCCGCGCGCTGCTCGCTGATCATCTCGTCAAAGAGCGCGCTGACCCGGTCGAGGAGCGGCAAGTCGGTGACGGCGGCGGCGAAGACGAGCACGCCTGGTCCGTCGAGGAGGGCTCGCGCCAGCTCCAATTGCAGGGCGCGCCGGCCCTCAGCGGTGGCCGCCTCCCGGTGGGCCGTCGCACCGTAGACCAGAACGTTCTCTTCGACACGCTCGGCGAGCGGGTACTGCGAGAGGTCGGTCTTGGTCGACGACAGCATGCTCAGCGCGGAAAGGGATGGCGCGGACTCGAAGAGCCCGGTGACGGGCGCGGAGCTCGCCTGAATCGTGGTCATCGGATCGTCCTTCTCGACGGAAGCGGGGGGCCTGCGGTAGTTGCTAGCCTAGGGCGGGAAACACATCAGTCAACGGCCCAAAGCCATCAAAAAGCCATCATCGGAGTCAAGGTGAAGCATCCGTTCCGAGTGCGCGAAATAGCGGTACAGGCTGGGTTGAGCGAGGCGACCGTAGACCGCGTCCTGAACAAGCGAGGCGGGGTCCGCGCCAGCACGGTGGATCAGGTGCAGCAGGCGATCGAGGAGCTCGACCGGCAGCGTTCGCAGATTCGCCTCGGCGGCCGGACCTTTCTGGTCGATGTAGTGGCCGAGACGCCGCAGCGATTCTCGACCGAGGTGCGTGAAGCGTTCGAAGCGGCGATGCCAACGCTGCGACCGGCCGTGATGCGCGGGCGGTTCCACTTTCGTGAGACCTGGTCGGTCGAGGACTTGGTCGCGACTCTCGAGGCGATCGCGCGGCGCGGGTCGCACGGCGTGATTCTCAAGGCTCCCGATGTGAATGCCGTGACCGATGCGGTGCAGCGACTCAACCAGCGGGGGATCCCCGTTGTCACCCTGACCACCGATCTCCCGCACAGTTCTCGAATCGCATACATCGGCATTGACAATCGTGCGGCCGGAGCAACCGCGGCCTATCTCATTGATCAGTGGCTGGGCGACCGACCCGGTGACGTGCTCATCACGTTGAGCAGCAGTGCGTTTCGTGGTGAGGAGGAGCGCGAGATGGGCTTTCGAGCTGCGATGCGAGCCAGCACGTCGAATCGGACGATCGTCGACATCACCGAGAGCCATGGCTTGGATGAGGTGCTTCGCGACATGGTCATCGAGGCGCTGGCGCGAAACCGAGCCATCAAAGGCGTCTACTCCATCGGCGGTGGGAACAACGCGACGCTTGAGGCCTTTGCGGCCAGTGATCGCGAGTATCTCGCCTTCATTGCCCACGATCTCGATCGCGACAACGTGCGCCTGCTGCAGCAGCGCCGCATCTCGGCGGTGCTGCATCATGACCTGGCCCAGGACATGCGCAACGCCGGTCTGGCAATCATTCGGGCACAGCACGCACTCCCGGCCGCTCCTGAAGCATTGCCCTCGACGATCCAGGTCATCACGCCGCTGAACATGCCGTCGGTCTTCCCCGGCCGGTAGGTGCGTCCGCCTGCCGGCGGATCGGCGAATGGCCGCCACCCGGCCGAAGGGGGAGGGCTAGCGGGAGCGGCGGGCCACTCGCAGTGCCCAGAGCACCAGCGGTATCTGCAGCGGCAGTCGGGCCAGCAGCACTGCCTTCTCCGGCGTTGGGCGGTCTCGCCGATGGGCGTCGGCGGCCATCTTGACGTTGGCCGGGAAGACGGCCACGAAGAGCGCCGCCGCTGCGAGCGCGCCGTGGCGTCGCAGGCGGGGAGCGGCGACCAGTGCGCCGACGCCCAGTTCAACCGCCCCAGAGCCGTAGGTCCACTGGCGCGCGGTTCCCGGAAGTTGCGTCGGCACCATCTGGTCGTAGAACTTCGGCACGACGAAATGGGTGACACAGGCGCCGGCCAGGAACCCGGCCAGACTCAGTGCGGACCGCCCGCCGGTCGCAGGTGGGGCGACGTCTGCCGAGGCAGCGCCTGACGAGATAGCGGTGGGCAGGGAAGCGCGTGGTGCGGACCGGGACCGGGTCGAGAAGATTGGCATGGGAGCACGATCCCATGCCGCGATTTCTATGAGGCGGCAGTGGGAACGCTGAGTTCCGCGTACCCCACGCGACGGCGCAAGAGGACCGATCTTCCCCCGGTGGGTCTCCTGTCGGATCCAGTGACTATTCTTCGTGGAGGAGCGCCGCACAGCGTCCCTACTACCGCTAGCGCTCTTCGCTAGAGCCGAACTTGCACGCTGGAGGCACGTTGACCACGACCGCAGAGCCGAGTACGTCGACGGACGCCGTCGAGGTACTTCCGACCACGATCGTCGCGCGTCCGTTCCCGACGCACGAATCGGCCAAGGGCTCGATCTTCGGAATGCTCCTGCGCACGACCGATCACAAGGTGATCGGCCGCATGTACTTCGTGACCTCCTTCGTCTTCTTCGCCATCGGCGGCGTGATGGCGCTGATGATGCGGGCCGAGCTCGCGCGCCCGGGGATGCAGTTCCTGTCACCGGAGCAGTACAACCAGCTCTTCACAATGCACGGCACGATCATGCTGCTCTTCTTTGCGACGCCGCTGGTCTTCGCCTTCGCAAACCTCGTGCTTCCGCTGCAGATCGGCTCGCCGGACGTCGCCTTCCCGCGCCTGAACGCCTTCTCGTACTGGCTGTACCTCTTCGGCGCGATCACCGCCTGCTCTGGCTTCTTCACCCCCGGCGGTGCCGCCGACGCCGGTTGGACGCTCTACTCGCCGCTGAACAACGAGCTGAACTCACCAGGTGCCGGCACAGATCTCTGGATCATCGGTCTCGCGATCTCGGGCCTGGGCACCATCCTCGGAGCGGTGAACATGATCACGACGGTGATCACGCTGCGCGCGCCTGGCATGACGATGTTCCGGATGCCGATCTTCACCTGGAACATCCTGGTGACGTCCATGCTGGTGCTGCTCGCGTTCCCGATCCTCACCGCCGCGCTCCTGGTGCTCTGGGTGGACCGCCACATGGGTGCTCTGGTCTATGACCCGTCCAACGGCGGCGCTGTGCTCTACCAGCACCTCTTCTGGTTCTTCGGCCACCCCGAGGTGTACATCATCGCCCTGCCGTTCTTCGGCATCGTGACTGAAGTCTTCCCGGTCTTCAGCCGCAAGCCGCTCTTCGGCTACAAGGGTCTGGTTCTGGCGACGCTGAGCATCGCGGCCCTCTCGCTCACCGTCTGGGCGCACCACATGTTCACCACCGGTGCGGTGCTGCTGCCGTTCTTCTCGCTGATGACCTTCCTCATCGCGGTGCCGACCGGCCTGAAATTCTTCGCCTGGATCGGCACGATGTGGCGCGGATCGATCACCTTCGAGACGCCGATGCTCTTCGCGATCGGCTTCATGGTGACGTTCCTCTTCGGTGGTCTCACCGGCGTTCTGCTGGCCAGCCCGCCGGTCGACTTCCACGTGGCCGACACCTACTTCGTGGTCGCGCACTTCCACTACGTGCTCTTCGGCACCATCGTCTTCGCGGCCTACAGCGGTGCCTACTTCTGGTTCCCGAAGTTCACCGGCCGTTACCTCGACGAGCGGCTCGGGAAGGTGCACTTCTGGCTGACCTTCTTCGGCTTCCACGGCACGTTCCTGGTGCAGCACTGGCTCGGAGCTGAGGGCATGCCGCGTCGCTACGCCGACTACCTCGCCAGCGACGGCTTCACCACGCTGAACACCATCTCGACGGTGAGCTCCTTCGTCCTCGGGCTCTCGCTGCTGCCGTTCATCTACAACATGTACAAGTCCTACCGATACGGTGAGGTCGTCACGGCTGAAGATCCGTGGGGCCACGGCAACTCCCTCGAGTGGGCGACCTCCTGCCCGCCGCCGCGGCATAACTTCGTGTCGATCCCGCGGATCCGCTCCGAGCGTCCGGCCTTCGAGTACCACTACCCACACCTGCTCGACCGGTTGGAGTCAGAGGCGCACGCCGGGCACAAGAGCCACAAGGTCCCGGCCGGCGTCGGCACGAACACTGGCACGGACAGCCACACCGATCCGTCGGACGGCATCTGAGGCTTCGGAGTGTGCTGAGAGGCGTGCCATCCGGAACAGCCCACGGGCCAACGGAAGCGACGTCCTTCGCGCAGCCGAGCCACGCGGTCGGCGAACGAGGAAGACGGATCTGAACGCATGCAACCAACCTCACTCCTCTGCACGATCACCGGACGCGACCGTCCCGGCGTCACCGCTGCGTTCTTCGGTGCGCTGGCCGCCCACGACGTCGACGTTCGCGACGTTGAGCAGGTCGTCATCCGTGACCGGCTGATCCTGGCGATCCTCTTCGACCTACATGGTGAGACGAGCGCGCTGCGCCGCTCTTGCTCACAGACGGCGTCGGCCCTCGGCATGGAGTGCGAGCTCGAGGTCGCCGATGAGCGGGCCATGGTGGCGCTGCGTAGCCCGCGTCTGAGCCGCAGCCACGTGATGGTGCTCGGAAAGCCGCTGCGAGCCGGAGCCATCAGCGATGTGGCCTCCCGCATTGCCGAGATCGGCGGAAACATCGAATCGATCACCCAGCTCTCCAGCGAGCCTGCGCCCAGCATCGAGCTGGTCGTCGGAGCGCCTGACCAGCACCAGCTACGGGCGACGCTGGTACAGGCCGCCGACGACACCGGGCTTGACATCGCAGTGGAGCCGGCCGGCCTGCGCCGCCGGGCCAAGCGCCTGGTCGTGCTTGACGTCGACTCAACGCTCATCCGCGACGAGGGAATCGACGTGCTAGCCGCCCACGCGGGTGTCGCCGAGCAGGTTGCCGACCTGACCGAGCGGGCCATGGGCGGCGAGTTGGACTTCGAGCAGTCACTCCGTGCGCGCGTCGGTCTGCTGGCCGGGTTGCCAGCCTCCGCTGTGGCCGAGGCCCGGGATTCGCTGCGATTGACCCCCGGGGCCCGCACCTTCGTGCGCACGTTGAAGCGGCTGGGCTACCACGTCGGGGTCGTCAGCGGTGGCTTCACCCAGTTCACTGACCGGTTCGTGGCCGAGTTGGGCCTGGACTTCGCAGCCGCGAACGAGCTGGAAATTGTGGATGATCGCGTCACCGGGCGCCTCGTCGGCCCGATCGTTGACCGGGCCGGCAAGGCCAGCGCACTACGTGAGTTCGCCGAGAAGTTCGACGTGCCCCTCTCCCAGACGGTGGCCGTCGGCGACGGTGCCAATGACATCGACATGCTCGAAGCGGCCGGCCTGGGTATCGCCTTCAACGCGAAGGCGGCCCTGCGGGCAGCGGCCGACACATCGGTGAATCAGCCCTTCCTCGACTCGGTCCTCTTCGTCCTCGGCATCTCGCGCGAGGAGATCGAGGAGGCGGCCGCCGAGGCTCGCTGAGTCACGGCTGGTAGGGCGTCCCGACCAGCCGGACGCCAGCGCCGCGCAGTTGCTCCAGCGCGGACGCCACCGTCGCCGGCGCCACGCCGGCGGTGAGGTCAAGGCGGACTGTGGTCGCGAAGCCGTTGGCCACCGCGTCCAGAGCCGTGGCCCGCACGCAGTGGTCAGTCGCGATTCCTACTACCTCCACCGCGGTGATACCCCGAGTTCGCAGCCACTCCGCGAGCCCGGTTCCGTCGTGGCTCGCCTCGAAGCCGGAGTAGGCCGCCGCGAACTCGCCCTTGTCGAAGACGGCCGCGATGGCAGCCGTCTCCAGATTCGGATGCAACTGAACGCCCTCCGTCCCAACTACGCAGTGCGCCGGCCACGAGTCGACAAAGTCAGGGGTTTCGCTGAAATGGTGGCCCGGGTCGATGTGGTGGTCACGGGTGGCGATGGCAACCGCGAAGTCGTCGCTGCGCAGGCGGGCACTGATCGCGGCGGCGACGGCGCCCCCGCCGGCGACGGCCAGGGATCCGCCCTCGCAGAAGTCGTTCTGCACGTCGATCACCAGCACGGCCAGACTGGTCCGCGCGTCAGCGGCACCGGGCTGATCGACCCCGTTGCTCATCGCACCTCCACCCGGGTCGCGATCGCCGGTTCACCCCGCGACAGCTTCAGCCCGTCCCAGGGCAGGGTCACCATCGCGGCCAGTAGGTGGGCCCGGGACTCCTCCAGCGACGGTAGCCCGGCGACCACGTTGCCGGCCCGCATGAGTGGGACCTGCAGCGGCCGCAGTTCCGTCCCGGCGCCGGCCTCGACGTAAGCCGTCTCCGCGTGAGCCGCATCCACGTGTGCCGACGCTGCACCCGATGAGGCCGCCACGATGATCTCCTCGATGGCGGTCCCGGTTGGCTTGTAGCTGCGATACGCGGTCTTGCGGCCACCCTGGCTGGCCTTGTGTTCTGACCGCTTCGCCACCGCGCGGCCGTCCACGCTGACCAGCTTGTAGACGAGCCCGGCGGTGGGGGCTCCCGAACCGGTGACGACGGCTGTCCCGGCACCGTAGGCATCGACCGGCAGCGCAGCCAGCGCCGCGATCGCGAACTCGTCCAGGTCCCCACTCACCACGATGCGTGTGTCGGTGTTGCCGAGTTCGTCGAGCTGCGCCCGCGCCTGCCGGGCGATCGGCCCGAGATCACCGGAGTCGATCCGCACCGCGCCGAGCGCCTGACCGCCGGCCACCACCGCGTTGTTGATGCCCTGGGTGATGTCGTAGGTGTCGACCAACAGCGTCGTGCCGGGACCGTGGGCCGCGATCTGCGAGCGAAAAGCAGCCAGTTCGTCGTCGTGGAGCAGGGTGAAGGCATGGGCCGCCGTGCCGGCCGTGGGCACGCCGAACTCGGCACCGGCGGCCAGGTTCGACGTCGAGGCGAAGCCGCCGAGGTAGGCCGCGCGGGCCGAGGCGACGGCGGCGAACTCATGGGTGCGTCGGGACCCCATCTCGATCACCGGCCGCCCCTGGGCCGCACTCACCATCCGGGCGGCGGCGGCGGCGATTGCGCTGTCGTGGTTGAAGATCGAGAGCACCAGCGTCTCGAGCACGACCGCCTCGGCGAAGGTCCCGCTGACCGTCAGCAGCGGGGAGTAGGGGAAGTAGAGCTCGCCCTCCGGGTAGCCATCGACGTCGCCACTGAAGCGGTAGTCACTCAGGAACTGCGCGGTCCGCGAGTCGATCACCCCGGACTCCAGCAGGCCGGCGATCATCGGCTGGTCGAAGGTGAAGTCGGTGATCGCCTGCAGCACTCGCTCGGTGCCGGCCACCACGCCGAAGCGCCGGCCGTCCGGGAGGCGCCGGGTGAAGACTTCGAAGACGCAGCTGCGCTGGGCTGACCCGTCGGCCAACGCCGCAGCCAACATCGTGAGTTCATATCGGTCAGTTAAGAGCGCACTCGACATTCCTTGATGGTGCCAGTCCCACTTACGATGGACGCATGGCGGGGACGATGATGGGCGAAGCGGCCACCGGGATCGGAACGGCCCTTCCCGATCTCGACCTCGATCCACAGGGCGTCGCAAGCCCCGACCGGCCCTGGATCACCATCGTCTGGAACGATCCGATCAACCTCATGTCCTACGTCACCCACGTCTTCATGGAGGTCTTCGGCTACCCCAAGTCCAAGGCCGAGAAGCTGATGATGGATGTGCATCAGAAGGGGCGCGCCGTGGTCAGCAACGGCACTCGCGAGCGGATGGAGTTGGACGTGAACACCCTGCACGGTTACGGCCTCTGGGCCACGATGCAGCAGGACACGTGAAGGTCAGCCGGCGTCGCGGAGTGGTGCGTCTGAAGTTGGAACCGCCGGAGAGTGCGCTGCTGGTCGGACTCTTCGACGACCTGGCCGAGGCGCTCGAGGAGCTGAGCCCAGATGACCCGGTGCGCCGCCGCCTCTACCCGGACGGTCATCGCGATGACGCCGCCGTCGCGCGGGAATTCCGCGAATTGACGGAGTCGAGCCTGCATGAGGAGCGGACCCTGCGGCTCGGGCAGTGCCGCGCCGAGTTGGAGCTGGGGCAGGCGTCCCTGGAACTGGGCGACGATGAGGTGCGTCGCTGGCTACAGGTCACCAACGACCTGCGCCTGGCCATCGGCACCCGGCTCGGGGTAACCGAGGAGAGCATGCCCATCGACCCCGACTCGCCGGATGCGCAGGCCTGGGCCATTTACCACTGGCTCTCCGCGCTCCAGGATGCCCTCGTCGACTCGGTCATGGGCTGAGCGACTAATCTTGGACACCGTGTCAGAGATTCCAGCGCCGTCATGCTGACCATTGACGTCGCGACCCGGGAGGCCATCGTGGCCCATGCCCGGCGCGATCACCCGGACGAGGCCTGCGGTGTAGTGGCCGGGCGCGAGGACTCGGACCTCCCCACCCGCTACATCCCGATGCTCAACGCCGCCCGCTCGCCCACGTTCTACGAGTTCGACTCGGTGGACCTGCTGCACCTGTATCAGGAGATGGCGAAGCTCGACGAGGAGCCGGTGATCATCTACCACTCGCACACCTCGACCGAGGCCTACCCGTCGCGCACTGACATCTCCTACGCCTCCGAGCCCAACGCCCACTACGTACTCGTCTCCACCCGCGAGGAGCTCGGCGAGGAGGTCGAGTTCCGCTCGTACCGGATCGTCGACGGGGTCGTCACCGAGGAGCCGATCACCGTCGTGGAGTCCTATGGATGAGGTGACTTCGCCCACCCCCACCCGGCAGTCAGCCGGGATGGGACGATATGAGCAGTCACACGCGTTATAGGCACGTCAACACCACCCGTCAGCCTCCGGCTGTCCCACCAACAGCCAGTCCGGCTGTCCAAACAAGGAGTTACCCAAGACATGGCCATTGAGGTCAAGATCCCGACCATCCTCCGCACCTACACCGGTGGCGCCAAGAACGTCGAGGCCAAGGGCGAGACGCTCTCCGCACTCTTCGACGACCTGGACAGCAACTACGCCGGGCTCAAGGGACGGTTGATCACCGAGGACGGGTCGCTGCACCGGTTCGTCAACGTCTACGTCAACGACGAGGACGTCCGCTTCACCGGTTCGCTGGAGACGGTGCTCAACGACGGCGACGCCGTCACGATCCTGCCGGCCGTCGCCGGCGGCTGAGCGCCAACGACAATCAGCAACGACGATCAGCTAGGCCATACGTGACCCGCTACGACTCCCTCCTCGACTCGCTGGGTAACACCCCGCTGGTCGGCCTGCCGCACCTCTCGCCGCGCTGGGAAGGGGAGAACCCGGTCCGGCTGTGGGCCAAGCTGGAGGACCGCAACCCGACCGGTTCCATCAAGGACCGGGCCGCCGTGGCGATGATCCGTGCGGCCGAAGCGGATGGCCGGCTGACCCCAGGCTGCACGATCCTGGAGCCGACGTCGGGCAACACCGGCATCTCGCTGGCGATGGCGGCGAAGCTGCGCGGGTACGGGCTGGTCTGCGTCATGCCGGAGAACACGTCGGTCGAGCGTCGCCAGCTGTTGGAGATGTTCGGTGCCCGCATCGTCTCCTCGCCGGCCGCCGGTGGCTCGAATGAGGCAGTGGCGACGGCGAAGCGGATCGCGGCCGAGAACCCCGACTGGGTGATGCTGTACCAGTACGGCAACGCCGCCAACGCCCAGGCGCACTACGACACCACCGGGCCGGAGGTGCTGCGTGACCTGCCGACCATCACGCACTTCGTGGCTGGTCTCGGCACCACCGGCACCCTGATGGGCACAGGACGTTACCTGCGGGAGAACGTCCCGGGCGTGCAGATCGTGGCCGCCGAGCCGCGCTACGGCGAGCTCGTCTACGGCCTGCGCAACATCGACGAGGGGTTCGTGCCGGAGCTCTACGACGACTCGGTGCTCACCACCCGGTTCTCGGTCACCTCCTACGACGCGCTGCGCCGCACCCGTGACCTCATCGAGCACGAGGGCATCTTCGCCGGCATCTCCACTGGCGCGATCCTGCACGCGGCCCTCTCGATCGCTGACCGGGTGGCCGGCACCGAGAAGGCGGCGGACATCGCCTTCGTCGTCGCCGACGGCGGCTGGAAGTACCTCTCCACCGGCGCCTACGACGGCTCGCTGCAGCAGGCCGCCGAGAAACTCGAGGGGCAGCTCTGGGCCTAGCGCCCCACCACCTCGGGCTACCCTGATTGACGTGACATTCCTTCCGCATCGCCTGCGCCTACTCGAAGGCACCCAGGATGCGGAACCGATGAACTGGGCCCGCGCGCTGCTGCTCATGACCATCGCCGCTGGCGTGCTCTGGGTCATCGAGTTCGTCAACTGGATGCTGGACCAGCGCCTGGACCGCTTCGGCCTGCGGCCCCGCGAGCTCTCCGGCCTGGAGGGCGTCGTCACGATGCCGTTCCTGCACCCCGGTTTCTGGCCGCTCCTCTCCAATACCCCCGCCTTCATCGTCCTCGGTTGGGCGGTGCTCATCTCCGGAATGCGGATCTGGACGATCTCCACCGGCCTGATCGTCGTGATCGGCGGCCTCCTCACCTGGTTCGTGGCGCCCAGTGGGTTGATCATCGGGGTCAGCTCGCTGATCTTCGGGTGGCTCGGCTACCTGCTAGCCCGGGCCTTCTTCTCCCGTCGGATCCTCTGGATTCTGGGTGCCGTCGTCGCCGCCTTCATGTTCAGCGGTCTCTTCGCAGGGCTGATTCCGTCGGTGAACAGCAACACCTCCTGGCAGGCCCACCTCTGTGGGTTCCTCGCCGGTGTCTTCGTCGGTTGGCTGCTGCATCCGCGGCAGCGGCGGGGCGGGGCGATGCCGCCGGCGAAGCAGCGCAGCAAGAACCAGCGAGCCAGCACGCAGCCGTCCAGTAGCAGCGAGCCGCCCAGCAAGACCCGGCCGTCCAGCGCGAGCGACCCACAGCCCAGCGCCGGATCGGCCGAGGGCACAGCCCCGGCGGCGGCCCCGTGAGCGTGGCCATCACCGCCGAGTCACCGATCGGCATCTTCGACTCCGGCGTCGGCGGCCTCACCGTGGCCCGCTCGATCCTCGACCAGCTACCGCACGAGCAGCTGCTCTACGTCGGCGACACCGCCCATTCCCCGTATGGGCCGAAGCCGCTGGCTGATGTGCGCCGCTACTCACTCGAGGTCATGGACCAGCTGGTCGGCACCGGGGTGAAGGCGCTGGTCATCGCGTGCAACAGCGCCAGCGCCGCCTGCCTTCGGGACGCCCGGGAGCGCTACGACGTGCCGGTCGTCGAGGTGATCCTCCCCGCGGTGCGCCGGGCCGTCGCCGCCACCCGCAACGGCAAGGTCGGCGTCATCGGGACCGTCGCCACCATCACCAGCGGCGCGTACCAGGACCTCTTCGCCGCCGCCGCCGGGGTCGAGGTCTCGGCCGCCGCCTGCCCGCGCTTCGCCGAGTTCGTCGAACGCGGCGTGACGAGCGGCCGGCAACTCCTCGGACTGGCCGAGGCCTACCTGGCCCCGCTGAACCACGCCGGCGTCGATACGGTGGTGCTCGGCTGCACGCACTATCCGCTGCTCACCGGTCTGCTGTCGGTCGTGCTCGGCGAGGAGGTCACGCTGGTCTCCAGTGCGGAGGAGACGGCTAAGGACATTTACCGGGTGCTGCTGCAGGACGACCTGCTCCGCCCGGACGACGCGCCGCCGCCCCTGCACATCTTCCGGGCCACCGGCTCCGGTGAGATGTTCACGAAGCTCAGCCACCGCTTCCTCGGTCCGGACATCATCGACGTCGATGCGGCGGCGGCCACCGCCGGTCTGCCGCTGCCGTCGGTGCGCGCCTGACCGGTGCCGGCATGGAACTGACCGTCCTCGGCTGCTCGGGCACGGTCCCCGGGCCTGACTCGCCGGCGTCGGGGTACCTCGTCGAGCACGAGGGGTTCCGTCTGCTGCTCGATCTGGGGCAGGGAGCGCTGGGAGCGCTGCAGCGCTTCATCCGCCCCGAGCAGGTCGACGGGATGCTCGTCTCGCACCTTCACCCCGATCACTTCATCGACATGACGGGGCTGGCGACCTACCTGCGCTGGTCCCCAGGACGCCCCTACCCGCGGTTGCCGGTGCTCGGCCCCGCTGACACCGCCGCCCGCCTCTCAGCGGCCGGAGGCGATTCGGGGCGTTCCGGCGAGCTGGACGAGCTCTTCGACTTCCGCGTCCCAGCGGCCGGCGAACTCGGCCCATTCCGGTTGGAGTTCGCGCGGATGCGCCACCCGATCGCCTGCGACGCGGTGCGGATCTCGGCCAGCGGCCGGAGCCTGGTCTACAGCGGCGACACCGGGCCGACGGAGGCTCTGATCAGTCTCGCCCGCGGCGCCGACTTACTCCTCTGTGAGGCCGCGCTGCGGCCGGGGGAGTCGCTACCGGAGTTGCACCTCACCGCCCGGCAAGCCGGCGAGCATGCCACCGCAGCCGGGGTCGAGCGGCTCATCGTCACCCACGTGCCACCCTGGAATTCACGGTCGCAGGCCGTCGAGGAGGCGGCACTGGCCTTCGCCGGTCCAGTGTTCGCCGCCGAACCGGATGCGAGGTACCAGGTCTAGTTCGGTTGGCTGAGCAGCGACAGACGTACCTCGCGCAGGGCGTTGTCGACGTTGGTATCGACGAGGCAGATGGACTGCCAGGTTCCCAATTGCAGCCGGCCGCCGAGCACCGGCACCACCGTCGACGGGCTGATGAGTGCGGGGAGAACGTGATCACGCCCGTGCCCCGGTGATCCGTGCCGGTGCGACCAGCGATCATCGGCCGGGAGCAGGTCGCCGAGAATCGCCAGCAGGTCCTCGTCCGAGCCGGCGCCGGTCTCGAGGATCGCCACCCCCGCGGTGGCGTGCGGGACGAAGACGTTCAGCAGCCCGTCCCCGCCACCGCTGACGAAGCGAGCGCAGTCGCGGGTGAGGTCGTGAACCTGGGGCCGCGAGCCGGTGCGCACCTGGATGACTTCACTCAACATGCCTCCATCCTGCCCGCCATCCCCGCGGGGCGTCGGTAGGCGGCCCGAGGCTGGGCCGATCCGGCGGGGCGACGGCAGCAGGCGCAACGGCGGATCGCCGTGAGGCAGACTTGTCCCATGCAGGTCGCCGTGCTGGGAACGCTCGAGGTCCGAGTCGCCGAGCAGACCCACGAGGTCTCCGGTGCCCGGCTGCGGGTGCTCCTGGTCGCCCTCGCCCTGCAGGCCGGACGGGTCGTCTCAGCCGCCTCCCTGGCCGATGCGCTCTGGGGCGAGGAGCAGCCCAGCGACGTGAGTAACGCCCTGCAGTCGCTCGTCTCGCGGCTGCGCCGTGCCCTCGGTGACGCTGCCCTCATCCAGCAGCAGCCGGGTGGCTACCGGTTGATCGCCGACGAGGTGGACGCTATCCGCTTCGCCGAACTCACCGCGCGGGGACGTCAGGCGCTGGGTCGGGGTGACGCCAGCGCCGCCGCCGAGATCCTGCGGGAGGGGCTCCAGCTGTGGCGCGGTGAGGATCTCGCCGAAGCCGACTCCTTCCCGCACGATGCGCACCGGCTGCGTGAACTGCGGGCCGAGGCGCTGAGCCTTCGCATCGACGCCGATCTCGCCCTCGGCCGGCACGCCGAGGTGATCAGCGAACTGGACCTGCTGGTGGAGCAGTACCCGCTCCGGGAGCAGTTCGCCGCACAACTGATGACTGCGCTGGCCCGCTCCGGACGTCCGGCCGACGCACTGGTCGTCTTCGAGCGGGTGCGCACCAACCTCGCCGACGAACTCGGCATCGACCCGTCGCCGGCGCTCACTGCGACCCATCTGCGGATTCTGCGGGCGGAGGAGACCCCGACTTTTACGTCAGATCCAACCAGCGCCGCGTCGCCACACGCTGCACCGGCGACTAGGCGCACCAACCTGCGCTCGCAGGTGAGCACGTTCTTCGGGCGGGACGCCGAACTCAAGCGGATCGCCGAACTCCTCGCCGAGTCCCGGCTGGTCAGCGTCGTCGGCCCCGGTGGTGCCGGAAAGACCCGACTGGCGACGGAGGCGGCGGCCGGCCTCCTCGACGAGACCCCGGACGGGATCTGGCTGGCCGAGCTGGCCTCGGTGAGTGATGGTGCCGATGTGCCGCAGACGATCATAGATTCACTGGGCATTCGCGAATCCATCCTGGTCGAGCGCGGGGGGAAGCCGATAACCCGTCGCGACGCGATGAGCCGCCTCCTCGAAGAACTGCGCACCAAAGAGCTGATCATCGTGCTCGACAACTGCGAGCACGTCATCACCGCCGCGGCCGAGGTGGCCGACCAGTTGCTGGCCCACTGTCCGCGACTGCGCATCCTGGCCACCAGCCGGGAGCCCCTCGGCATCGTCGGCGAGTCGCTGGTCGCCATCCCGCCGCTCGGGCAGCCCGCCCCGGACGCCACGCCCGAGCAGGCGCTGCAGTTTCATGCCGTCCAGTTGCTCGTCGACCGGGCCACGGCGGTGCAGTCCGATTTCCGGGTCGATGACTCCACCGTCGCCGACGTGGTGGAGATCGTGCGCCGCCTGGACGGGCAGCCGCTGGCCATCGAACTCGCCGCAGCCCGGCTGCGCACTCTCACCGTCGCCGAGGTCGCCGCCCGGCTGTCGGACCGGTTCCGGCTGCTCACCGGGGGAAGCCGGACCGCGCTGCCCCGGCACCGGACGCTGCGGGCGGTGGTCGAGTGGAGCTGGGATCTGCTCACGGCGCCCGAGCGGCTGCTCTGCGAACGCCTGGCCATCTTCCCGGCCGGGGCCACCCTGGACAGCGCTGAGGCCGTCTGTACCGGCGAGGGCATCGAGCCCGGTGACGTCCTCGATCTCCTCTCGTCTCTGGTCGACAAATCGCTGCTGCAGCGCAGTGGCTCGCGCTACCGCATGCTGGAGACGATCCGTGAATACGGAGTGGAGCAGTTGGCGCATCGGGGCGAGACGATCGCCATGTTCGCCCGCCACGCCCGGTACTTCGCGGCGCTCGTTCACGAGGCTCAGCCGCACCTGCACGAGTCTGGTCAGCTGCGCTGGATCGCCCTCCTCGAGGCCGAGCGCGACAACATCCTGACCGCACTGCGTAGTTTCGCCGCCCAAGGCGAGGCCGAGCAGGCGGTGCGGCTGGCCGTCGACAGTGGCTGGTACTGGATGCTCGTCGGGAAGAACCGCGAGGTGGCAACCTGGGTCGGCTACGCGCTCTCGGTCCCGGGGGAGGTCTCCTTCGCCACCCGCACGCTCGCCGACGCGCTCCATGCCATCGGCCTGCTGTCCGTCGATTCCGACCTCGACTTCGACGGTGTCGAGCAGGGCCTGGCTGGGCTCGCCGAAGTGGGACACCGGCTCGGCGAGATCGACCTGTCAGACGAACCGATGGCGGCCATGCTGCGTCCGGTGATGGCGATGTTCGCCGGGGACTACGACGAGCTGGAGGCGCTCGTCGACGAGGCACTGCTGAATCCTGATCCCTGGGTACGGGCCGCGGTGCGCGTCTTCCGGACGAATCTCGCTGAGAACCAAGGCGATCTGGAGCGGATGCGCCGCGATGTCGGCATCGCGCTCGAGGAGTTCCGGGGAATGGGCGAGCGCTGGGGACTGGCCAACTGCCTGCAGGTGATGGGGTTGGTGCACACCCTCGACGGCGAGCTTCGCCTGGCGGCTGACGCGTATGAGGAGGCGCTGGCCCTCGCCGCCGAGCTCGGCTCCAGCGAAGACCGGGCCATGCTGTGGATTCGGGTCGCCGATGTGCGACTGCGCTTGGGTGACGAGCCGGCCGCCCGCGACGCCGTGCTGAGGGCGCAGGAGACCAGCGACAAGTCCGGATTCGGGATGGAGCAGATCCTCGTCGATTCGATACTGGCCGACCTCGCCCGCATGAACGGTGAACTGGTCGATGCCCGTCTGCTGCAGGCGGATGCGCTGCGCCGGCTGGAGCTGGTGCCGCAGGCCCACCCCATCCAGAGCCACGGCGAGGCGATCATCGTCTCGATCGGGGCCAAGGCCGAGCTCGCGCTGGGCAATCTTGAGGAGGCTCGCGGCATGCTGGAGCGGGCCTACCGGGCCGGCGTCGGAACCAAGGACATGCCGATCGTCGCCACCGTTGGCGTCGGGATCGCGGACCTGGCCCAGCGGCTCGGGCACAGCGGGGAGGCGGCCGAGATCCTCGGGGCCGCGGCCCGCCTACGCGGTTCGCCGGACAGCACGCAGCTCGACATCCGGCGGATCAGCGAGGCCCTGGTCGCCGGGCTCGGCCAATCGCAGTTCGACGAGCGGTACGAGAAGGGCCGGGCCACCGACCGCGATGCGGCGATAGCCCGGCTCGATCCCGCGCTCCTCGACTAGGCGCGCCGCTTGTAAGCGCGCAGCGCCAGCGGTACGAAGACCACCAGTAGGATCGCCATCCAGAGGAACGTCCAGGCGAGGTCAGCAGCCACCGGGCCGCCGATCATCAGACCGCGGTCGGCGTTCACCAGGTGGGTGATCGGGTTCGCCTTGACGAAGGCCTGTAGCCAGCCCGGCATGGTGGCGGTGTCGACGAAGGTGCTGCTGCCGAAGGAGAGCGGCAGCACCAGCAGGAACATAAAGCCCTGCACCGCACCCGGAGTGCGCGCCTTCATCCCGACGAATACCGAGATCCAGCAGAAGCAGAGAGCAAAGGCCATCGAGAGCCCGAGGGCCGAGGCCAGCGCGTACGGGTTGGTGCCGATCCGGAAGCCGATGATGTAGCCGAAGCCGAGGAAGATGCCGAAAAGCAGCACGTAGCGCACCACGTCGGCCAGCACCGCGCCGACCAGCGGCGCCGAGCGGGCGATCGGCAGGGAGCGGAACCGGTCGAAGACGCCCTTCTCGATGTCGGCGTTGAGGTTCTGTCCCAGCGCAACGCCGGCCATCGCGATCGACTGGCCGAGCAGCCCTGGCAGCAAGAACTGCAGGTACTGATGCTGCGAGCCGTGCCCGATCGCGCCGCCGAAGATGTAGGTGAAGAGCAGCAGGAAGATGACCGGCTGCAGGGTGACGTCGACCAATGCCTCCGGCGTGCGGAGCGTCTTGATGAGGCTGCGCTTGGCCAGGGCCAGCGAGTGGCGATGCAGTGCGAAGCGGCGGGGTGCTGCCGCCGTGGCCGCCGGCATGGGAGCGCTCGGACGTTCGGGTTTGATGAGACGATCGGGCTGCGGAGCGGGATCGGAGATGGTGACGGTCATGCGACTGCCCCTTTCTCGTCGATGTTCAGGCCGGAGCTGGGGAGACCGGAGTCGACCCCATCCGGGGCAGACGGATTGCGGGTGCCGGTGAGGGAGAAGAAGACCTCGTCCAGACTCGGCAGGTGCAGCGAGAGTTCGGTGACCGCGATCCCGGCCCCGGCCAACCGGCTCACCGTGGCGGCCAGCGCGCCGTCGTCGGGCACCGAGACGCTGACGACGCCCCGGGCCGGTGACTCGGGACGGGCCTGAGCCACCTCGGCCAGGATGCTGGTGACCTCCTCGACCCGTGCCGCGTCCACCGGACGCACCGTCAGGGTCTGACCACCGACCACGCGCTTGAGGCCGTCCGGGGTGTCGTGGGCGATGACCCGGCCGTGGTCGATGACGGTGATCTCGTCGGCCAGCGCATCGGCCTCTTCGAGGTACTGCGTGGTGAGGAGCACGGTGGAGCCGTCGGTGACCAGGTTGCGCACGACGTCCCACATGTCCTCGCGCTTGGCCGGGTCGAGGCCGGTGGTGGGCTCGTCCAGGAAGATCACCGACGGGCGGCCAACCAGGGAGGCGGCCAGGTCCAGCCGGCGACGCATCCCGCCGCTATAGGTCTTAGCCATCCGGCTCGCAGAGTCACTGAGGTCGAACCACTCCAGGAGTTCGGCGGCGCGAGCTCGGGCGTCCCGGGTGGGGAGGTCAAGCAGTTGCCCGATGAGGACGAGGTTCTGCGTGCCGGTGAGGTCCTCGTCGACCGAGGCGTACTGGCCGGTGAGTCCGATGCTCTGGCGCACCTGGAAGGGGTCTTTCGCGACGTCGAAGCCAGCAACCTGCGCGCGGCCGGAGTCGGCGCGCAGCAGGGTGGCCAGGATCCGGACGGCGGTCGTCTTGCCGGCGCCGTTCGGGCCGAGCACGCCCAGCACGGTGCCCGGACGCGCGGCCAGGCTGACCCCGTCCAGGGCGAGCGTGCTGCCCGCACCCTTGCCGAATCGTTTGGTGAGGCCCTCGGCCTCGATTGCATATGTCATGACCCTGATACTGCGGGGGGCCTCTGACACTCCGCGCACACTTCGCTGACAGCTAGTGTCGTGCGCTGTCATGACGGCCGGACCCGTCGACTCGTGCGGCGCCGCGTCCGCGGATGCTGTCAGACCAGACCCGTAGAGTTCGGATCATGTCTAGCACTCAGCGTCCGGACGGCCGTGCGGTCGACCAACTCCGACCGATCACCATCACCCGCAACTGGCAGGCCTACGCCGAGGGTTCGGCCCTCATCGAATTCGGTGAGACCAAGGTGCTCTGCGCCGCCTCGGTCGTCCAGGGAGTACCCCGTTGGCGCAAGGGGAGTGGCCTGGGCTGGGTCACCGCGGAGTACTCGATGCTGCCGCGGGCCACTCTCACCCGAAACGATCGGGAGTCGGTGCGGGGCAAGCTTGGGGGGCGTACGCACGAGATCTCCCGGCTCATCGGGCGCAGCCTCCGTGCGGCGATCGATCTGAAGGCCCTCGGTGAGAACTCGATCTCGCTGGACTGCGACGTGATCCAGGCCGACGGTGGCACCCGCACCGCCGCCATCACCGGCGCCTACGTCGCGCTGGCCGATGCGGTCAGCTGGCTCGACGCGAAGGGCGCGCTGGCCAGCGCAAACCCGATCATCAATGCCGTCTCCGCGGTCTCGGTCGGGGTCATCGACGGCCAGCCGCGGTTGGATCTGATGTACGAAGAGGACGTCCGGGCGGAGACCGACATGAACGTCGTCGTCACCGGCTCCGGCGAGTTCATCGAGGTCCAGGGCACGGCCGAAGGCGCTCCGTTCCACCGCCACGAACTCGACTCGCTACTGGATCTCGCCGTCGCCGGCTGCGCGCAGCTCGACGCTCTGCAGCGGCAGGCACTGGGCCAGTGAGCGAGCAGGCGACGGTGCTGCTGGCCACTCGCAACGCGAAGAAGCTCGGCGAACTGCGGCGGATTCTGCAGCCGCTGGTCAGCGTGACGGTTCTCGGGCTCGACGACGTCGCCACCTACGAGGAGGTTCCCGAGACTGGGGCCACCTTCGCCGAGAACGCCCTGCTGAAGGCTCGGGAGGGGGCCCGGCACACCGGCCTGATCACGGTCGCCGACGACTCCGGGCTCGAGGTGGACGCCCTCAACGGAATGCCCGGGGTGCTCTCCGCGCGCTGGGCCGGTGGGCACGGCGATGATGTGGCCAACCTGAACCTGGTCCTCGCCCAGCTCGGTGATACCCCGGACGAGCGCCGCGGCGGCCGATTCGTCTGCGCCGCCGCGCTGGCTACCGCCTCCGGAGTGGAGCACGTAGAACTGGGAGCCATGCCCGGCCGGCTCATTCGCGAACCCCGCGGCGGTAACGGCTTCGGTTACGACCCGATCTTCGTCCCTGACGAACAGGCCGGTGACGCCGAACAGACCAGCGCCGAGCTGGAGCCGGCCGCGAAGGATGCGATCAGCCACCGTTCGGCCGCCCTGCGCGCGCTGCTGCCATCGCTGCTCGAGCAGCTCGGGAGCGCCGGCTAACGGCAGAATCCACAGTGACTACACCGGGAGGTTGAGGCGGCGGTGGCAGCGAAGGCGATCGGCGGCAACAAGGACGCAGCCGACTACGGGCAGGCGGTACTCACCGGCACCCTGGTGCGCCTGCGCGCGGTCCGGGCCGAGGATCTCGACGCGCTCGCTCGCTGGCAGCAGGATCCGCGGGTGCTGGTCACGCTGCAGGGCTGGCTGCGGCCACCGTCGGAGGCCGCGGCCAAGGCATTGACGGCCGAGCGCTCCGCCAACGACGGTGACAGCAAGGTCGGGTTCGCGATCGAGACCCGGTGGAGCTCTGCCGCCGCGCCCGAGTTGATCGGGCAGATCAATGCCTTCGACATCCGGTCGCAGGGTCGCTCGGCCAGCATCGGCGTGTTCCTCTCCCCGGAGTTCAGTGGCCAGGGCTACGGCACCGACGCCCTGCGCGTCATGGTCGGGTATCTCTTCCGCGAGGTGGGCCTGCACCGCGTCCAGCTCTCGGTCGCCGAGTTCAACACGGCCGGCCGGCAGGCCTACCGCAACGCCGGCTTCGTCGAGGAGGGGCGGCGGCGGAAGGCGATCTTCCACGACGGCGCCTGGCACGACGAGTTGCAGCTGGCCATCCTCAGTCACGAGTGGGGTGCCGGGACAGTCGACGGCGCGGCGGGAACGGTGTGATGAGCGAGTTACACGACGCCGAGGCGGCGAGAAACTACGGCGAGACGGTCTTGGTCGGCGAGCGCATCCGATTCCGCGGCACCCGCGAGGAGGACCTGGAGACGCTCGTCGTGTGGCAGACGAACCCGCGGGTGCTGGCCACGCTGACCGATTGGGTGATCCCGGTATCGGAGGCGGCGGCCCGGGAGAAGTTCGCCGAGTGGAGCGCCAATCAGGGCAGCGATGTGGGTTTCTCCATCGAAACATTGACCGATGGCCCGACTGAGATCGAGCTGGTCGGTCACGTCGGTGCCTTCGGGATCTCGCTTCAGGGGCGCTGCGCGACCCTCGGTCTGCTCATCGGTCCGGAGCATGCCGCCCGCGGCTACGGCACCGACGCGATCCGCCTCATCATCAGCTATCTCTTCCGCGAGGTCGGGCTGCACCGCGTCCAGGCGACGGTGGCCGCCTTCAACGCGGCCAGCCTGCAGGCCTGCGCGCGAGCCGGGCTCATCGAGGAGGGGCGGCGGCGCGAGGCCGTCTTCCACGACGGCAATTGGTACGACGAGGTGATGCTCTCGCTGCTCTACGACGAATGGATTGCCGGGCAACAGCAGGTCGGCCAGTAGCGAGTCAGGCGACGATCGGGCTGATGAGCCAGGCGTCGCTGTCGACGGTCTGGGCGGCCAGGCTCGGCACCGGGTTGATCGGCACGTTCTCGTGCGTCGGGGCCGGGCGTCCGAAGAAGTAGCCCTGGGCGTGCGAGCAGCCGAGTTCGGCCAACACCCGGGCCTGCCGCACCGTCTCCACACCCTCGGCGACGATCTTCAGATCGAGGGCCACCGCCATCGCGACAATGGCCCGCAGTACCGGCATGTCGCCGCCCTGCTCCGGGATCGCGGCGACGAAGGACTGGTCGACCTTCAGCACGTTCGCCGGCAGGTTCTCCAACCGGTTCAGCGACGAGTAGCCGGTGCCGAAGTCGTCGATCGCGATCCGCACCCCGAGGTCGCGCAGGTCACGGAGCACGGCGAGAACCCGCAGGTGGTCGGCGTCGAAGGTCGATTCGGTCACCTCGATGATGAGCGCCGACGGGTCCAGATCGGCATCGGCCAGCGCCCGGGCCACGTAGTCGCCGTATTCGGGGTTCGTCAGTTCGTGCCCGGAGGCGTTCACCGAGATCGACCGGGTCCCACCCGTCTCGCGGATATACGCGGCGGTCCGGGCACAGGCCTCCTGCAGCATCCACCGGCCGAGGGCGTGGATGGCGCCGCTCGTCTCGGCGAGCTGGATGAATTCACCCGGCGCCACCATGCCGCGCTCGGGGTGGTTCCACCGGATCAGCGCTTCGTCACCGGTGACATTGCCGCCGCTGAGGTCCACGATCGGCTGGAAGTAGACCTCGAACTGTCCGGCCTCCAGGGCCCGGTACAACTCGGCCGCAGCGGAGGCATCGTCGACGACCCCGAACTGGGAGGTCTGCCCGCCGCCGCCACTCTTGGCGTTGTAGAGGGCGACGTCGGCCCGTCCGAGGAGCTTCGACTGGGAGTCGTCGGGTCGCCACTCAGCCACACCGGCCGAGAAGGAGGTCTCGTGGAGGACGGCGGCTCGTAGCGAGTCGGCCAGGCCAGCGGCCCGATTGGCTGTATAGCCAGGGAGGATCAGGGCGAACTCGTCGCCACCGTGGCGGCAGAGCGACTTCGAACGCGACACCATCGGCCGCCAGATCGCGGCTAGCTCGGTGAGTAGCCGGTCTCCCTCGCTGTGCCCGGCGAGGTCGTTCACCGACTTGAAGTCGTCGAGGTCGATGACGACGACGGCGAGGGGGTTGTCGGTGCGCTGCGCCTCGGCGATGGCCTGGGTCAGGCGCAGTTCGAAGCCGAGGCGGCTGTAGAGCCCGGTGAGTGGGTCGCGCTCCGCGGCCTCGGCGGCGCGGGTCAGCCAGACGACGGCGCAGGCCACGATGATCAGAGAACCCTGCAGGTAGAGCACCTGGGCCTCGATTAGGCCGCAGTAGTTGTAGGCGAAGGCGGAGCAGATCTCGACGAAGATGATGTGCGCCGCCGCCGCGCCCCACGGAAAGTAGAACGAGGCGCCGAGGACGACCAGCATGAACATGATCGAGTCGTCGAGGGCCGAGACGTGGTCGTCCGCTCCGACCATGCAGACGGCGAGGGTGATGATGACGGTCGCCGAAGCGAGCAGTGGGTGATACGCCGCATGCGGAATCCGGTGCCCGGTAGCCACCGTGACCAGCCCGGAGATGATCGTGACAACGGCAACTACGGTGAGGGCCTTCGTATTCGGCAGCGGCACCGGCTGCAGGTACATCCCGGCGATGCCGAAGATGCCGGCAATGATGAAGGCCATACCGGTCGTGAAGGCGATGATGCGGACGCCGCCGACGGCGGGCTTGCGCTGGGCCGCCGCCCAGACCACACGAAGGCGGTACCGAAGGATGGCGCGCAGCGACGCCGTGCGGGCCGCCGGGGTCGGCGCTGACCCAATTCCTTCGTGCGTTGTCACTGAGACATCCTGTCGAAAAACTGCGCTGTGTCTCCCACAGCGTGAGAAGGCATTCTCTCGCAGCTATTCGAGCGGCGCATGTTGAAACGAATAGGACAGGCCGGGAGGTACTAGGTACCTCCCGGCCTGGCTACTGCGCTTAGCGTGCGGCGGTGACGGGGCTACCGCACGCTTGCTGACTAGTGGCCGCCGCTCTCCTCGAGAGCGATCTCGTCGGAGGCGGAGACGCCCGGCGGCAGGTCGATGGTCGTCTTCGGCCCGGTAAACCAGTGCTTCACCGACAGGTGCCAGTAGATCCAGAGCAGGATCAGCGACCCGATCACGATGATCGGGGTGTAGTTGACGTACTTCCAGGCGAAGCCGGGAGTCCAGGGGACGCCGAGCGCCGATGTCGGGAAGAGCGCGACGATCGAGGTGACGATGATCTCCACGACCGCGACCAGGCACATCCACTTGTACTTCGCGCCCAGCGTCCAGGCGCCGGCTACGAAGTTGGAGCCCGCCTTCCAGCGCAGGAAGATCGGGATGGCGAAGGCCAGGTAGAGCCCGACGACGCCGATCGAAACGACGGCGAAGAATGCGATCGGCACGATGATCGGGGCCTCGGCGGTTCCGATGTTGACCTTCACCAGCGCCGGGAGCGTGATGATGACCGCGATGACGGCCGAGGCGATGACGCCGTGTACCGGCACCTTCTTGCTGCTCAACTTCGACCAGTAGCGCGAACCCGGCACGGCCCGGTCACGGCTGAAGGCGTACAGCATGCGAGTGGTGCTGGTCATGCACGCGCAGGTGCAGAAGAACTGTCCGGCGGCCGAGATGAAGAGCACGGTCCCGGCCCAGCCCGAGGTGAGCGCCTGGTTGAAGATCGTCGCAACTGAGCCGCCACCGGCAGTGACGCCGTCCTTGTCCTGCACCGCGAAGAGGAAGGCAAGCAGCAGGATCCAGCCGCCGATCGCCGAGTAGAAGATCGACTGCCAGATTCCACGTGCCGCGGCTCCGGCGGCGCTCTTTGTCTCCTCCGACAAGTGAGCCGAGGCGTCGTAGCCGGTGATCGTGTACTGAGTCAGGATCGCCGAGATCGGCAGCACGAAGAGGATGAATCCCACACTCCCGGTGTGCCCGCCGAAGAAGCCACTGTTGTTCACGGTGCCGGTGAAGACCGATTTGGCGCTGGCGTGGTGAGCGCCCGGCTTGAGGGCGAAGACCAGGATCGCGACGACGGCCGCAGCACCGAAGACGTGCCACCAGACCGAGATGTTGTTGAGAATGGCAAGCAGATGACTGGAGAAGATGTTCACCATCGCGGCGAGGGCCAGGATGATGATGAAGTACACGAAGATCCGGTTCAGGTTGCCGGCGGTATAGCCGTGGTCGAAGGTGCCCAGGGTGAGGTCGGTGAAGGTGGCGCAGCCGTAGGCCACCGAGGCGTCGATGGCCAGCAGGCCGATCAGGTTGAGCCAGCCGGTGTAGAAGCCGGCCTTGGGGCCGCCCAGCTTGGAGGCCCACCAGTAGATGCCGCCCGAGGTCGGGAAGGCCGAGACCAGCTCAGACATGCAGAGCCCGATGATCAGGATCAGCGTGGCGACGATCGGCCAGCCCCAGGCGATCGCGGCCGGGCCACCGTTGTTCCAGCCCAGGCCGAAGCTCGTGAAGCAGCCGGCCAGGATCGAGATGATCGAGAAGGAGATGGCGAAATTGGAGAAGCCGGACCAGGACCGGTTCAGTTCCTGTTTGTAGCCGAGTTCTGCGAGCCGACGCTCGTCCTCGTTTAGCTCGGTGACCTCGGTCATGAGAATTCCCCCGTCGTAATCGAAGTGGGCAGACCCGAATGGGTCGGCCCGGACCGGCCATGTGGCGCTGCACAGCGGAGTGAAGGTTCGAAAGTGAACGATCGTGAGGCGATGTTAGACACGTCACCCTTAAACGGTCTAGTACCCACACCTTTAATCGGCGCGTCGCGCGGCCCGGGGCTGGATTGCGACGTGGCTGTGCGTTCCCGTCACCCGGTGCCGCTACCGTTGAGGTGGCGCCCGCCGCGGTCCTGCGGGCCCGGTCAGTCGTAGCGTCAGTTGAGCGAAGCGGAGCAGGTTTTTTATGCGAATCACCGGATTAGGTCATGCCAGCGCGTTGATCGAGACGTCGTTCGGCAGCATCCTCACCGATCCGTGGGTGAATCCGGCCTACTTCGGCTCCTGGTTCCCGTTCCCCGACAACTCGCAGCTGGACTGGGAGACGCTGGGCCGCGCCGACTACCTCTTCGTATCGCACCTGCACCACGACCACTTCGACCCCGAGCACCTGCGCCGCTACATCAGCAAGGACGCAACCGTGCTGCTGCCGGCCTTCCCGACGTCTGAGCTCGAGGACGCGCTGCGCGATCTGGGCTTCCACTCCTTCGTGAAGACGGTCTCAGAGGAGGTCGTGGAGCTCGACGGCCTGCAGATCATGATCCAGTCGCTCACCTCGCCTACCGACGGGCCGATCGGCGACTCCTCGCTCTGGGTCAGCGACGGCACCACCCGGCTGCTCAACCAGAACGATGCCCGCCCCTCCAACCTGGACCGCTTCCGTGAACTCGGCCCGGTCGACGCCTACCTCATCCAGTTCTCGGGCGCGATCTGGTTCCCGATGGTCTACGAGCTGCCGAAGCGGGCCAAGGAGGCGCTCGGCGCGACGAAGCGGGCTCGTCAGTTCGACCGGTCGCTGCGTTACATCGAGGAACTCGGCGCGAAGTACGTCTATCCGACGGCCGGACCACCCTGCTTCCTGGACGAGGAACTCTGGGGCTTCAACGACATCTTCGACGACGAGTCGAACATCTTCCCTGACCAGAGCGTCTACCTGCGCTTCCTACAGGAGAAGGGGCATGACGAGGGGCGGCTGCTGCTGCCCGGCACCGTCACCGACGTCACCGAGCCCGGAGCCCCGGTCCGGCACCCGATCAGTGACGCCGAGGTGGAGGCCCTCTTCACCGAGAAGACGAGCTACCTGCGTGACATGCAGGCCCGGCGGATGCCCGAGGTTGAGGCGCTGAAGAAGACCTGGGCCCACCCCGAGATCGACGTGCTCACCTCGCTGCAGGAGTGGTTCACCCCGCTGCTGGTCGAGGCCGATCAGATGGCGGCCGGCATCAACGGGGGCGTCCGGATCACCGCCGAGGACGCCGATCGGGGTGACGTCGACCTGATCCTTGATTTTGAGAAGCGAGAGGTGCGCGCCTACGCCGACGAGAAGGTGCGGTACCGCTTCCGCACCCGGCGTGCCTATCTCGAGCACTTGATCTTCGAGCACGAGATCGACTGGGTGAATAGCCTCTTCCTCTCCTGCCGCTTCTCGGCGCTGCGGATCGGCCCGTACAACGAGTTCATCTACACGTTCTTCAAGTGCCTCTCCGAGGAGCGCCTCAACTACGCCGAGGGTTGGTTCGCCGAGAAGAACAACGACGACGAGACGATCGTCATGGACGGCTGGGAGATCCAGCGCCGCTGCCCGCACTTGAAGGCCGACCTGACCCGCTTCGGTGAGATCGAGGACGGTGTCCTGACCTGCCAGATGCACGGCTGGAAGTGGCGGCTGGAGGACGGCAAGTGCCTGAGCTCGGTCGGCACCGAACTGCGCAGCACGCCGGCCACCGAAGCCTCAGTCGAGGCGGTCGGGCAGAGCTGACGATCCTCAGCGGTGCCGCTGCCCGGTGGCCGCGGCGAAGGCGCCCAGTCCGAGGTAGGCGACGCCGCTGACGTAGCGCTGACGGCGCATGATGGCCGGCCGGCGCTGCAACAGCCGCCCGATCGAGCCGGAGCTGAAGGCGAAGACCAGGTCGAAACTCAGGCCGACGAGCACGAAGATCGCGCCGAGCAGGAACGTCTGGGCGGCCACCGAGCCGCGAGCCGGGTCGAGGAACTGCGGGAAGAACGCGACGAAGAAGAGCGCCACCTTCGGGTTGGTGATCCCGACCAGGAAGGCCTCGCGGGCAGAGCGGCGAGCGGTGGCCGGGGCCGACTCGACCTGGCGCTCGATCTCGCCGCCGGAGAGAATCGTCCGCAATCCCAGGTAGATCAGGTAGGCCGCGCCGGCGTAGCGGATGGCCGAGAAGGCGATGGCCGAGGAGGCGAGGACGGCGCTGAAGCCGAGGGCGGTGGCGACCACGAAGACCGTTGTCGCCGCCTCGATGCCGAAGGCCGACACGACCGCGGCCTGGCGTCCGCTGCCGATGCCGCGGGCCAGCAGGAAGAACATGTTCGGGCCGGGCAGCAGGATCAGCAGCACGGTGGCGCCGAGGAAGGAGAGCAGCACGGAGGTGGTGGGCACGTCCGTGACGCTACTGCTTTCTCCGCGTCGGTGCCCGGAATATCGACTCGGTGAGAATCGTTCTCAATAACGTCGAGAGAGGACGGTCATCATGAAGGCACGAAACTCATTGAAGGCGTTGAAGGCGAAGGACGGATCGATCGTTGTTCGCCGCCGTGGTCGCTCGTTCGTGATCAACAAGCGCAATCAGCGGTGGAACGCCCGCCAGGGCTAACCCGCTTCCTCGGTTTTGGCAGAATTGCACGTCATCCCGTGCAATTCTGCCAAAAGCATGCAGTCACGTTGGTGGGGCCGGAGGGACTCGAACCCTCACTGGTACGGACCTAAACCGTATGCCTCTGCCAATTGGGCTACGGCCCCAAACCGTGGAACAGCCTAACGTGAGGCCCGCCGCGGTCCGAATCTCAGACAGAGCCGCGGTCCGAATCTCAGACAGACAGGTCGCGCCGCAGCTTTGCCACGTGGCCGGTCGCCTTGACGTTGTACTGGGCCGTCTCGATCTTCCCGTCGGCATCGACGACGAACGTCGAACGAATCACGCCCACGACGGTCTTGCCGTACATCGTCTTCTCGCCGAATGCCCCGTATGCCTTCAGCACCTCCCGCTCCGGGTCGCTCAGCAGCGGGAAGGTCAGCCCCTCGGTGTCCCGGAACTTCACCAGCTTGGCCGGCTTATCCGGGGAGATGCCGAGGACGGCCAGACCAGCGTCGTTGAGGTCAGCCAGGTTGTCGCGAAAGTCGCAGGCCTGTTTCGTGCAGCCCGGAGTGGAGGCGGCCGGGTAGAAGTAGACGACGACCCTGCGGCCGCGGTAGTCGCTGAGGGAGACGCTGTTGCCGTCGGCGTCGGGGAGCGTGAAGTCCGGGGCGGTGTCGCCGGGAGCGAGACGGGTCATAGCACTCACGCTATCTGGTGAGCACCGTCTAGGCTTGAGCGACCCGAAGCAGTAGCGACCGGCACCGGTACGAAGCTGCCGCCGGTGCAACCAGCAGCGACAACGGGTAGTCCGACCAGCAGTGTGACGAAGGGAAGAGACGTGCCTCGTACGGCCGAACAGATCCAGCAGGAGATCGAGCAGGCTCGGGTTTCACTCGCGACCACCGTCGACCAACTGGCTGAGCGGACCAACCCGAAGCACATCGCCGACGACGCGAAGAACGCGCTGCTGGCCAAGGCCCAGACTCCGCAGGGCCGGGCCGTCATCGGCGGCGTCAGCGTCCTCTTCGTCCTCTACGTGGCCCGCAATCTGCGCAAGGCCAAGCGCAATCGGATGCGGTGACCAGCGCGGTTCTGCTGCTCTCCTGTCCTGATCAGCGGGGGCTGGTGGCCGCGGTCGCCGACTTCGTACTCCGCCACGGCGGCAACGTCGTGCACGCGGAGCAGCATGTCGATCAGGAGGCTGGTGTCTTCTTCCAGCGCGTCGAGTTCGACCTCGACGGCGGGGACCTGGCGCGCGACGAGGTGGCTCCGGCCTTCGACGAGGTGGCCCAGCGCTTTCAGATGAACGTCGCCGTCCGCTTCTCGGATGAGCGTCCGCGGATCGCGCTGCTGGCCTCCCGGCAGCCGCACTGCCTCTCCGACCTGCTCGCCCGGTGGCGGGCCGATGAACTGCCGGCCGAGGTCGTCGCCGTGATCAGCAATCACGAGGATCACGCGGCGCTGGCCCAATTCAGCGGAGTGCCCTTCCACTACCTCCCGGTGACGCCGGCGACCAAGGCCGAGCAGGAACGGCAGATCCTGCACGTGCTGAAGGCGGCCGAGGTTGAGCTGGTGGTGCTGGCCCGCTACATGCAGGTGCTCAGCCCGACCCTCCTGGACGCGTTCCCGGCCAGAATCATCAACATTCATCACTCCTTTCTGCCGGCCTTCGTCGGGGCCCGCCCCTATCACCAGGCCCAGACGCGCGGGGTGAAGATCATCGGCGCCACCGCCCACTACGCCAGCGCCGATCTGGACGAGGGGCCGATCATCGCCCAGGACGTCGCGGCCGTCTCGCATCGGGATTCGGTGAACGACCTGGTCCGCAAGGGACGGGACCTGGAGACGGTGGTGCTGGCCCGGGCGGTGCGCGCGCACCTGGAGCACCGCACCCTGGTCTTCGGGAACAAGACGATCGTCTTCGGCTGAGCGGCCGGGTGAGCGCCCGACGTTAGCGCCGGTTCAGAACCGGAATCGCACGATGTCGCCCGGCCGAAGCTGCCCGCAGTGGTGTAGGTCAGCCGAGTGGACGACAGCGATCACCGGGTAGCCGCCGGTCACCGGTGCGTCTGGCCCGAGCAGGATCGGCTGGCCGTTCGGCGGGACCTGCAACGCCCCGGGCAGCGTCGCCTCGCTCGGCAGCTCACCCTCCCGAGATCGCTGCAGGGTGCGCCCCTCTAGCCGGACGCCGACCCGGTTCGAGTCGCCGCCGACCCGCCACTCGCCCTCGACGAGCTCACTCAGTGCGCCGTCGGTGAACCACTCGTGTCGTGGACCGGCGACGAGTCGGAGTCGTGCCGGGGCCTTGGCTTCCGGCGCGAGGGCCCCGTCTATCTCGGCGAGGCCAAGATCCCCGACCGAGAGCAGGTCGCCGCGGTGCAGCGGCGCCGGGCCGAGCCCACTCAGCGTGTCGGTGCTGCGGGAGCCGAGCACCGCGTCGGCGTCGAGGCCTCCACGGATCGCAAGATAGGTGCGCAGCCCTCGGCTGGGCTGCCCTAGTTGCAGCTCGCTCCCGGCGGGGAGGGAGAGCGCGCTGCGATGGTCGGGGCCTCCGCACTCCGCACCGGTCAGGGCGATCGTCGCCGCCGACTCGAAGCGCAGCGCCAGGCCGCCGAGCGTCACCTCGATCGCCGCCGCCGTCTCGGCGTTGCCAACGAGTCGGTTGGCCAGGCGCAGCGAGACGGCGTCGGCGGCACCGCTGCGGCTCACGCCGAGGTGGGCGAAGCCGACGCGGCCGAGGTCCTGGATCGTGGCCAGCGGGCCGGTCGCCAGCACCCGGAGGGCGGCCGTCACACCGCCTCGAATCGGACGCCGTCGCCGGGGGCTAGGAGCGCCGGTGGATCAGCGGCCAGGTCCCAGAGCGTCGTCGTCGTGGCGCCGAGGAGCAACCAGCCGCCGGGTGAGGACCTCGGGTAGACCGCGCTGTACTCGGCGGCGATGGCGACCGACCCATCCGGCACGGCCGTGCGTGGGGTGGCGAGTCGGGGTAGCTGCAGCTCGCGCGGGAGCCCGGTCAGGTACGCGAATCCCGGGGCAAAGCCGCAGAAGGCGACGCGGTAGGTCGGGGCGCTGTGGCGGGCCACCACCTCGGACGGGCTCAACCCGCTCTGTTGACTGACGAGCTCCAGGTCGGCGCCGTCGTAGCGCACCGGGATGCGATGACTCCGACCCCGCGTCGGTGGCGGCGGGGTCAGCTCGTCGAAGTTAGCGAGCGCCGCCCGCACCTCGCCCGTCGCCTGCTCCGGCAGTCGCAGCAGCACCGTGCGGGCTCCGGGGACGACCTCAGAGACGGCAGGCAGTTGTCGGGCGAAGTCGGCCAACGGCAGCACGGCGTCGGTGTTCGACACTTCGACGAGCAGCGCCCGGTCACCGTAGGGGAGCACGCGCAGGATCATCGGGCGACGGCGAAGCTCGTCACCTCGACGCCGGCCGCCTCAAGACCGGCGCGCAACGCCTCGGCCAGCGAGACCGCGCCGGAGGTGTCGCCGTGTAGGCAGAGCGAGTCGGCGTTCACCTCGATCTCGGTCCCATCGACCGCGGTGACAAGCTGCTCGGTGGCGATCCGCACCCCGCGCCGGACGACCTCGGCCTCGTCGTCGATCACCGCACCGGCGGTGCCGCGCGGTACCAGTTGGCCGTTGCCGAGGTAGCCGCGGTCGGCGAAGGCCTCGGCGATGAAGCGGACTCCGCGCTGCCGGGCGGCCCGGGCCAGCTCCGAGTTGGGGAGCCCGAGGAGGGGGAGCTCGCCACCGAGCAGCACCGCCGCGTCGACGATCGCCGCCGCCTGAACGGGGTCGACCGCGGCCGTGTTGTACAGCGCGCCGTGCGGCTTGAGGTAGCGCACCCGGGAGCCGGCCGACGTGGCGAAGGCCTGCAGGGCACCGGTCTGGTAGATGATCTCGGCTGTCAGGTCGCTGGGGGAGACGTCTATGCGGCGGCGGCCGAAGCCGATGAGATCCCGGTACCCGACCTGCGCGCCGATACTCACCCCGGCGTCGGCCGCGGCCACACATACCCGCTGCATGATCACCGGGTCGCCGGCGTGGAATCCGCAGGCCACGTTGGCGCTGCTCAGGTGCGGCAGCAGGCCCAGGTCATCGCCCAACTGCCAGACGCCGAAGCCCTCACCGAGGTCGGCGTTCACATCAATGGCCATACCGGCAACGGTAAGTGATCTGCTGGTCAACGAGCCGTAGACTCCGAAAAATGAGCGCCCCGCGTATCGCCGTCACGACCTATGGCGAGGTCGCGAGCTGGGGTGTCTGGAACGAAGCGGCCACCGTGCTGCACGCCAGCTACGCCTCCGCGGTTCGCCAGGCGGGTGGGGTTCCGCTGCTGCTGCCGCCGGGAGGCGACGAGGCGGAGGCGGCTGCTGTGCTGGAGATCGTCGACGGGCTGATGCTCACTGGCGGGGCCGACATCGACCCGCTGCACTACGACGAGGTCCGGCATCCGCTGACCGGCCCGGCCCGCCCCGACCGGGACGCCTTCGAACTCGCGCTGGCCCGGCACGCGCTCGCGCTCGGACGGCCGATCTTCGCTATCTGCCGGGGTCTGCAGATACTCAACGTGGCCCTCGGCGGCTCGCTGACCCAGCACCTCCCCGAGGTGGTCGGGCATGAGCAGCACTGCGCCGTCCCCGGCGTCGTCGGAGAACATTCTGTGCAGTTCGAGCCGCAGAGCCGGGTTGCTGCGATGATGAGCGGGCACACCGCGGTCTCGGCCTATCACCATCAGGCCGTCGACCGTCTAGGCGAGGGTCTGGTGGCCGTCGGCTGGGCCGAGGACGGTGTTGTCGAAGCAGTTGAGCTGGAGGGGGGCGGCTGGGTGATCGGTGTTCAATGGCATCCCGAAGTCGATCGTCGGGGTGGTCTCTTTGAAGGCTTCGTGGCCGCCTGCGCCGGCGTCCGGAGTGCCGCATGACCAGCGTCGAATCGCTCTGGGCCGATGCCGTCTACTCGCCCGTCCCCATTCGCAACGCCTTCGAGGTCACCGTCGAACGGCTCGCGCGGGCCATCAAACTCGGCGTCCTCAGCGAGGGTGATCGGCTGCCACCCGAACGCGAGCTGGCGCTGACGCTGGGCGTGAGCCGGGTGACCCTGCGCGAGGCGATCAAGGCGCTGCGCGACTCCGGCATGGTCGAGTCAACGCGGGGTCGCGGAGGTGGAACCTTCGTCGTCGCCCACAAGTCAGTGACACCGCGCGGAGTGGAGCAGCTCGACGAGTCTATGCGGACGGCCATCGACGACGCGCTGGATATGCGCCGGGTCATCGAGCCGGGAGCGGCGGCGCTGGCGGCCACCCGCAAGCTGAGTGACGTGGATGTGGCGACGCTGCAGCGCTGTCTGGCCGCGGCGGCCGACCACGAACCGGGTAGCCGCCGGCTGGCCGACTCGCGGCTGCACATGACGATCGCCGCGGCGGCCGGGAGCCCGACGCTGGTCGCCGCCGTCGCCGATGTACAGCTTCGCCTGGACCGACTGCTGCGGGCGATCCCGGTGCTCGACGTGAACATCGCCCACTCCGACGAGCAGCACACGGCGATCGTCTCGGCCATCATCAACGGCGAACCGGACGCCGCCCGCACCTGCATGGAGGAGCACGTCGACGCCACGGCGGCGCTGCTGCGCGGGCTGCTCTAGCCAGCCAGTCGCGGATAACTGCGGCTGGCAAACCTGAAAAGCGAAGCGCGGAGGTCCTTCCTTAGCCGGGCCCGAAAAGGTATGTTGATGAAACCTTCGCGTTCGCAAGCGACAGAGAGGATCCGCCGTGTCGCCTGCACCGCTGTCATTGGAAGCGCTTCGGGTCGATGTGGCCAACGGCAGCATCGACACGGTTGTGGTGGCGATCGTCGATATGCAAGGGCGGTTGCAGGGGAAGCGCTTCGACGCCAACTACTTCCTCAACGTCGTGGTCGAGCATGGAACCGAGGGGTGCAACTACCTGCTCGCCGTGGACATCGACATGAACACCGTCGACGGCTACGCGATGTCGAGCTGGGCGGCCGGCTACAGCGACTTCGCGATGGCGCCCGACCTGCAGACTCTGCGTTACCTCAGCTGGCAGCCCGGCACCGCACTCGTCCTGGCTGACGTCACCTGGCACGACGCCTCGCCGGTCACGCCGTCTCCCCGGCAGATCCTGCGCCGACAGCTCGACCGGTTGGCCGAGCGGGGCTGGCTCGCCTACGTCGGCACTGAGCTTGAGTTCATCCTCTTCGACGACACCTATGAGACGGCCTTCGAGAAGCGGTACCAGGGGCTGCGTCCGGCCAACCAGTACAACGTCGACTACTCGGTGCTGGGGACGTCCCGGGTCGAGCCGCTGCTGCGGGCGATCCGGCTGGGCATGCGCGACGCGGGGATGACCGTGGAGTCGGCCAAGGGGGAGTGCAACCTCGGGCAGCAGGAGATCGCCTTCATGTTCGCCGATGCCCTCACCACCTGCGACAACCACGTCATCTACAAGAACGGCGCCAAGGAGATCGCGGCTCAGCAGGGGAAAGCCCTTACTTTCATGGCGAAATTCGACGAGCGCGAGGGGAACTCCTGCCACATCCATCTATCCCTGCGCGACGCCGACGGCGGGCTCGTCTTCACCGGTGATCGCGACGGTGGAGTCTCGCCGCTCTTCGAGCAGTTCATGGCCGGACAGCTGGCGGCGCTGCGCGAGCTGACGCTCTTCTTCGCTCCGAACATCAACTCCTACAAGCGCTACGCGCCCGGCTCCTTCGCGCCGACCGCCGTCAAGTGGGGGCACGACAACCGCACCTGCGCGCTGCGGGTGGTTGGGCACGGCGCCGGCCTGCGCTTCGAGAACCGCGTCCCGGGCGGAGACGCCAACCCCTACCTGGCCGTCGCCGCGATGATCGCGGCCGGCCTGCACGGCATCGACAACTCGCTGGAGCTGGAGCCGGCCTTCGTCGGAAATGCCTACGAGTCAGACGCCGAGCAGGTTCCGGGGACCCTGGCCGAGGCGGCGGCGCTCTTCGGTGACAGCGCAGTCGCCCGCTCGGCCTTCGGGGACGACGTCGTCGATCACTACCTGAACAACGCCCGGATCGAGGTCGCGGCCTTCAACGCCGCGGTCACCGACTGGGAGCGCGTACGCGGCTTCGAGCGGATGTAGGAGGAGGAGCCATCAACTACGACGTCATCAACCCGGCCACCGAAGAGATCGTCACCTCGGTTGAGCTGCTGGAGCAGGAGGCCGTCGACGCGGCGATCGCCCGCTCCCGTAAGGCATTCCTGACCTGGCGCGAGGTGACTCCGGGCGACCGGGCCCGATTGCTGCGCCGCTTCGCCGAGGCCGTCGATGCCGACCTGGAGAACCTGGCTCAGCTCGAGGTACGCAACGCCGGGCACACCATCGGCAACGCGCGCTGGGAGGCCGGAAACGCCCGGGACGTGATCGCCTACTACTCGGGTGCGCCCGAGCGGCTCATTGGCCAGCAGATCCCGGTGGCCGACGGTCTCGACATCACCATCCACGAACCATTGGGTGTTGTGGGCGTCATCGTGCCGTGGAACTTCCCCATGCCGATCGCCTCGTGGGGCTTCGCCCCGGCCCTGGCCGCCGGCAACACGGTGGTGCTCAAACCGGCCGAGTACACGCCGTTGACCGCGCTGCGCCTGGCTGAACTCGCCCTGCAGGCCGGCATCCCGGAGGACGTCTTCCAAGTGCTGCCGGGGAAGGGGCGCATCGTCGGGCAGCGGTTCGTCGACCATCCGGACGTGGCGAAGATCGTCTTCACCGGCTCGACCGAGGTCGGGCGTGGAGTGCTGGCCGGGTCGGCGGCCCACCTGAAGCCGGTGACGCTGGAGCTCGGTGGGAAGAGTGCGAACATCATCTTCGCTGACGCCGATCTCGAGGCCGCCGCGGCCGGTGCGCCATATGCCGTCTTCGACAACGCCGGCCAGGACTGCTGCGCCCGGTCACGAATCCTCGTCGAGCGGAGTGCCTTCGACCGGTTCATGCCGCTCTTCGAAGCCGCCGTGCGCGGCGTGGTGGTCGGGGCTCCGGAGGACGAGAAGACCGAGATGGGGCCGCTCATCAGCGCGCTGCAGCGAGACCGGGTCGCCTCGTTCGTGCCGGAGTCGGCGCCGGTCGCCTTCCAGGGCGAGGCGCCGCGGGGTGCCGGCTTCTGGTTCCCGCCGACCGTCCTCACCCCCAGCGATCCGGCCGACCCGCTGCTGCATGAGGAGATCTTCGGCCCTGTTGTCACGGTGGTGCCCTTCGTCGACGAGGCCGACGCCATCCGGATCGCCAATGACAGCCAGTTCGGGTTGAGTGGCTCGATCTGGACCTCCAACACGGGGAAGGCGATCCGGGTCAGCCGGGGCGTCGAGGCCGGCAACCTGAGCGTCAACTCGAACTCCTCGGTCCGGTACTGGACGCCCTTCGGTGGCTACAAGTCCTCGGGCCTTGGACGGGAACTCGGCCCGGACGCGCCGTTGGCCTTCACCGAGACCAAGAACGTCTTCATCTCCAACCGCTAGTCCGCGCCTGCCCGTCTGTGCCTGAATATAAGGAGAATCCGTATGTCTGATCGTCTCGCCGGCAAGGTCGCCGTGATCACCGGGGCCGGGAGCGGCATCGGCCTGGCCACCGCGGTGCGCTTCGCAGCCGAGGGGGCGAAGGTCGTCTGCGCAGACATCGACGCTGTTGCGGGTAAGGCCGCGGCCGACCAGGTCGGCGGGACGTACGTCTCGGTCGACGTCACCGACGAGGAGCAGGTCAAGGCGCTCTTCCAGAGCGCGGTCGACACCTACGGCGGCTTGCACATCGCCTTTAACAACGCGGGAATCTCCCCGCCCGAGGACGACTCGATCCTGGCCACCGGGCTGGAGGCGTGGAAGCGGGTGCAGGAGGTGAACCTCACCAGCGTCTACCTGTGCAGCAAGTACGCCATCGAGCACATGCGGGCCGGCGGTGGCGGGTCGATCATCAACACCGCTTCTTTTGTTGCTGTTATGGGCTCGGCGACGTCCCAGATCTCCTACACCGCAAGCAAGGGTGGGGTGCTGGCCATGAGCCGCGAGCTGGCGGTGGAGTTCGCCCGGGAAGGCATTCGGGTCAACGCGCTCTGCCCGGGACCGGTGAACACGCCGCTGCTGCAGGAGCTCTTCGCCAAGGACCCGGAGCGGGCCGCCCGGCGCCTGGTGCACATCCCGATGGGGCGTTTCGGTGAGGCCTCGGAGATCGCGGCCGCGGTGGCGTTCCTGGCCAGTGACGACGCCTCCTTCGTCACCGCGACCACCTTCATGGTGGACGGTGGCATCAGCAGCGCGTACACGACGCCGCTCTAGCGGGCGGCCAGTTAGGGGCGTGGCTCTTGGCAGAGGCTGTGGCCGTCCGGGCAGAGGTAGTAGTTGACGCTCGGCTGTAGTTCGGTGCGGGCATCGATCCGGTAGGTGATGCCGCCGACCCCTGGCTGCAGGGTGATGATGTACGGCACGCCGAGCGCCCAGCCCCCGTCGTAGCCGGTGAAGGCGTCGTTCTCACCTGCCGTGTAACCGCGGTTGAAGGCATCGGCCACCGGCTGCCGGGATGCGGCCGGCACCTCGCTGCCGACCTGGCTGGCCCGTCCCTCCTGGACGCCCTCCAACTGACCCGCCTTCACTCCGGCGCTGTATCCGCTCTGGTAGTTGCCCGGCTGGTTCTTGGCGTGCGGCGCGGTGAGGCGTCCGAGCAGCAGCAGGCCGATCGCCGCGACCACGATGATCCCGATACCCAGCCCGCGCCGCACGGACGGGCTGGCCGGTCCGAATGAGGACATCGCGCCTCCTAGCGTGTCGCGGACGCCGTCCGGAGTCCCAACAGAAGTAGCACCGCTCCGGTGACCCGATCCATCGCCCGGCGGAAGCCGAGCGAACTGAATGTGCGCCGAGATAGCTGCACGACGAGCGTCCAGCTGAGCAACCAGCTCGCCGCGACCGTCGCATGGGCCGCGCCCAGCATGAGCGTCTGCGGCAGCAACGGAGAGCGTGGATGCAGGAATTGCGGGGCGAGCGTCAAGTACACCGCGGCGGCTTTCGGATTGAGCACGTTGCCAAGAAAACCCTGTAGAAAATCGCCTCGTCCTTGCCAGGGGAGCCGCCTCGTCCGTCCGATATTCGCGGACGTCGGAGCGGCTGTGGGGCCGCCGGTTGGTGCGGCAAACCTGCCACGAGCTCGCCACAGTGAGCGCACTCCGAGCAGTACGAGATACAGCGCCCCGGCGATCTTCACCACGGTGAATGCCTCGGAGGACTGCATGACCAGCGCCGAGAGGCCGAGTCCGGCCAGCGTGGCGTGGCACATCAGCCCGCCGCAGGTTCCGAGGATCACCGAGACGCCGGCACCCGTGCCGCGGTCAAGCACCCGCTGCGTGACAAGCGTGAAACTCACTCCGGGCGTGAGGCAGATCGGCAAGACGGCCAGGCCGAACGCCAGCAGCGACCAGAGGGTCATACGTCACCTACCTCGCTCACGCCCACCTGTGAAACCGAGCCTAGCGCTGGCTGCGAAGGGCCTCAGCCACTGGATATCCGGCGCGGATGGGAGCAGGCTGCCAGCTATGAGCACGGTGGACGTCCAGGCCGTCGTCGAACGCGAGCTGGCGCTTCTTTCGTTGTCGGTGCGGCGCACACAGCACCTCGTCGACGTCCTCCTCGACCCCGATTTCCAGGAGATCGGCGCCTCCGGGCGGCTATGGAACCGTGCCGAGATCAGTGCTGAACTCGCCGCCGAGCAGAGTGACGCCACGCCGCACAGCGGGCACTCCGGGGTCATCGAGGCGACAGAGTTGACGAGCCGGGTGCTGACACCGGAGCTGGTGCTGCTCACCTATGTCTCCGTCCGGCACGGACGTCCGCCCCGGCGGGCCCGACGTACCTCGCTGTGGCGTCGCAGCCCGGACGGCCCCTGGCGCCTGCTGCATCACCAGGGCACTCTGCTGAGCGACGAGCTGGCCGAGCCGGGGCTGCCGATGGGCGGCGTCTCCCCGTTCTAGGTTGCTAGCTGCGCAAGTCAATACACTCACTCGAATGGCTACCGTTCGTCTACGCCCCATCCAGGCCACTGACCTGGACGCCCTGGCTGACATGACCGCCGAAGGCCCGGACGACGACCCATTCGGGTTCTTCGGATTCCGGGCCGCCAACTCGGCGCAGCGACGCTTCAACGCCGACGGGTTCATCACTGACAACCTGGGATCACTCGCGGTCATCACCGACGACGACGAGCTGGCCGGCACCGTCGGCTGGTTCGCGCTGCAGCACGGCCCGTCCGCCTCGGCGCGCGCCTACAACGTCGGCATCCATCTGCGCGCGGCCCACCGCGGCCGGGGCTACGGCACCGCCGCCCAGGACGAGATCGCCAAATACCTCTTCGCCAACACGCTCGTCGAGCGACTGGAGGCCTCCACCGACGTCGAGAACATCGCTGAGCAGCGAGCGCTGGTGAAGGCGGGGTACCAGCGGGAGGGCGTGCTGCGGCACGCCCAGTTCCGGGCCGGCGAGTGGCACGATCTGGTGATGTACAGCCGGCTGCGAGGCGACCCCGCGCCGAGCCTCGACTAGGTCTATAGGGACCGAGTCAACCGCTCCGAGCGATACGACTCACAGGATGCGATCGAGCACCATTAGGGTAGCCTTACCGTCGTAAGGTGACCCTAAACTCGTCTCGGCTGTGCTCCTGCGGCCTCACCGGAAAGGCTCTCGCGGCATGCTGCCTACCTTCGTGATCGGCTTACGCGAAGGGCTCGAGGCGGCGCTCATCGTCGGGATCGTGGCGGCGTTCCTGCGCCAGCGCGAGCGCCGAGATCTGCTGCGCTGGGTCTGGATCGGTGTCCTGTCGGCCACCGTGCTCTGTATCGGTGTCGGTGTCGCGCTGCGGATCTTCTCGCAGAACCTCCCACAGCGTCAGCAGGAGGGCCTGGAGACGGTTATCGGCCTCGTCGCGGTCGCGATGGTCACTTACATGGTCGTCTGGATGCGCCGGAACTCCCGCTCACTCAAGGGGCAGCTCGAGGGTGCCGCGGCCGAGGCACTGGCCGAGGGCTCCGGCTGGGCACTCGTCGTCATGGCGTTCCTGGCCGTGCTGCGCGAAGGCTTCGAGACATCGGTCTTCCTCCTCGCCGCCTACAACGAGAGCGCAAACGGTGCCACCGCGACCACCGGCGCCGTCCTCGGGATCGCCGTCGCCATCGGGATCGGCTACGGCATCTACCGCGGCGGCGTGAAGCTGAACCTCTCCCGCTTCTTCCGGATCACCGGCGTCATGCTCGTCCTGGTCAGCGCCGGCCTGGTCGTCAGCGCCCTGCACACCGCCCACGAGGCCGGCTGGCTCAACCTCGGCCAGCACCAGGTGCTCGACCTCAGCGCCCTGGTCACGCCGGGCACCGTCCAGGAGTCGCTGCTCACCGGAATGCTCGGCATTCAGGCCCGGCCCGTCTTCATCGAACTGACGGGCTGGCTGCTGTACGTCATCCCGGTCGGCATCTACGTCGGCTGGCCACCCGGACGGGCGCTGAGCAATCGCGTCGTCGTCCGCATCAGCGCCGCGATCGCGGCCACGGCGGGGGTTGCCGCGCTGCTGCTGGCCGTGCTCGCTCCGGCCAAGCCAGCCGCTCCGGCGTCGTCAGTCGGCACTCAGAACGGGGCCTCCCTGCACAACCCGGGCGCCACGACGAGCGACTACAGCGCGGTGGTCGGCAGCGAGGCCGCCAGTCGCAGGCTCAGCGGCACGGCGACGATCGACGGCACCGAGATCCACGAAGGCATGCTCGTTGACGTCTACCGGGCCGGTGTCGCGCCGCAGCCTGCGGCGGGCCGCCCGAGCAGTCTCAGCTACTCCGAGATCGCCAAGCTCAACGGTGGTTCGCTGCCGTTCGGGGTGCTCGCCAAGCCGGGGGAGGTGCCGGTCAGCTACGCCGACATCGCGCAGTTGACGCTCTGGGTCGAGCCCCGCACCGGGCAGGTCATCGACGCCCAGGTCCAGCAGAAGACGGTCATCACGCCAACCTTCTCAGTCGGCGTGGCTCAATTGGCGCCGCAGCTGAGCACGACAAAGTGGCCTTCCGCGGTCACCATCGCTGCCGCCGCGAGCGCGCACGAGGCGGTGAGTGACCTCAATACCCGCCGGTTGCTGCTGCAGATCGCGGCCAGCCTGGCGGTGTTGGCCGTCGTTGCCGCGCTGGTGGCGCTCTGGTTCCGGTTCGTCCGCCGCCCCGCCGCTCCCCGTCCGTCGAGTGTGACAAACCCCAAGCCGGAGCTGGTCAGAAGTTAGGTTAGGCTGTCCTAATCAACCTGCCCGACCGCTTCAACACTCGACCGCTTCACTAGGAGTCCCGCACCATGACGCACCGCTTCACGCGCCCGGCCGTTGCCCTGATGGCCATCAGCACCTTCGCCGGCCTCACCGCCTGCTCCAGCGACGCCAAGATAGCAGCCAGTCCAGCGTCGGCCGGCGACCCGCACGTGGCGAACGTGACGATCACCAGCGACAAGTGCGTCGCCGACCGGGACAGCTACGCAGCCGGTCCGATCACCTTCAACGTCTCCAACAAGGACGCCACCGGCATCACCGAGTTCGAGGTCCTCAAGGACGAGCTCATCGTCGGGGAGAAGGAGAACCTGCCGCCGGGCTTCAGTGGCAGCATCTCGGTGAAGCTCGACGCCGGCGACTACGAGCTGTACTGCCCGGGCGCCACCACCCCCAAGGTCGCGCTGAAGGTCACCGGAACCGCCGCCCCGGCCGCGAGCGGTTCCACCCATGACCTGCTGCTCCAGGGCACCAAGGACTACGCCGACTACGTCGACGCGCAGACGACCCTGTTGGTGCAGAACACCACGCCGTTCGTGGCGACGCTCTCGGGCACCGACCTCGCTGCCGCGCAGCTGGCCTACATCAAGGCCCGCGCGTACTACGAGAAGATCGAGCCGGTCGCCGAGAAGTTCCCCGAGCTGGACGCGGCCATCGACGCCCGCCCGGACACCGGCCAGAAGATCGAGGACCTGACCGGGTTCCACCGCATCGAGTACGGCCTCTGGGCGAAGAAGTCGCTGGCCGGGCTGGCCCCGATCGGCGCCCAGCTGATCACTGACGTGAAGAAGCTGCAGACTACGGCGAAGACTCTCACCTACCAGCCGGCTGACCTGGCCAACGGCGCCTCGGCCCTGCTCGAGGAGGTCTCCAGCACCAAGCTGACGGGCGAGGAGGAGAACTACTCGCACATCGATCTCCTCGACATGCAGGCGAACATCGAGGGATCGGAGCAGCTCTTCGCCACCCTCAAGCCCGGTCTGAACAAGATCGACCCGGAGCTGGCCGGCACGATCAGCACCCAGTTCGCCGCCCTCGACACGCTGGTGGACACCTTCCGCAGCACCAGCGAGCCGTCCGGGTTCCGTCCGTGGAACACGCTGACCGACGCCGAGGTGAAGCAGCTCCAGGCCGCGGTCCTGGCCGTGCACGACCCGCTGTCAACGGTGGCGGCGAAGGTCGTCAACGCCTAGCGGAGCAGTACCTGTGTCACCGAGCCGGCAGCGCGTGCCGGCCTCGGAAGCAATAGTCATAGAAACAAGGAACGAATGACAGACGAGCAGCAGCCGGGGAATCCTCACCACGCCAGTCGGAGAGGATTCCTCGGTGTTGCGGCCGGTGCCGCCGGCGCCTTCGTCGCTGGCGGTGCCGCCGGCTTCGCAACCGGGCGCGCGTCGGCCGACACGTCCGTCACGGCGGCCCCGATCGGCACCAATCGCAGCGTCCCCTTCTACGGGCCGCGGCAGGCCGGGATCGCCACCCCGGCGCAGGACCGGCTCGCCTTCGCCGCCTTCGACGTCACCACCAAGGACGTGCAGAAGCTGCAGGCCATGCTGGGGATCTGGGCCGCGGCGGCGTCGCGGATGGTGCTGGGGGAGTCGATCGGACCGACCGAGACTGCGCCGCAGGCACCGCCGGTCGACACCGGCGAGGCGATGGGGCTCGGACCGGCCGGCCTCACCGTCACGGTCGGCTTCGGGCCGTCGCTCTTCGACGATCGCTTCGGGCTGGCCGGGAAGCGGCCGGCCGCCCTGGCCGACATCCCCGGCTTCCGGGGCGACCAGATCAATCCGGATATCAGCAACGGCGACATCTGCGTCCAGGCCTGCTCGGACGACCCACAGGTCGCCTTCCACGTGATCCGGAACTTCGCCCGGCTGGCCCGCGGGACGGCGGTGATTCGCTGGTCACAGCTCGGGTTCGGGCGTACCTCGTCGACTTCGACGACGCAGCAGACGCCCCGGAATCTCATGGGATTCAAGGACGGCACGAACAACATCAAGGCCGAAGACAACGCCGAGCTCGATAGCTACGTGTGGGTCGGTGAGGAGACCGATCAGGCCTGGATGAAGGGCGGTAGCTACGTCGTCTCGCGCCGGATCCGGATGCTGATCGAGACCTGGGACAGTGACTACATCGCCGACCAGGAGCGCATCTTCGGCCGTAGCAAGGACTCCGGGGCACCGCTCACCGGCAAGGACGAGTTCGACAAGGTCGACCTGACGGCCAAGGATTCCCAGGGTGATCCGGTGATTGCGGCGAGCTCGCACATCCGTCTCGCCGCGCCGGCCAGCAACGGCGGCCTGAAGATCCTGCGCCGCGGCTACTCCTACACCGACGGAATCGACCAGCAGTCCGGGCTCCTCGACGCCGGACTCTTCTTCCTGGCGTATCAGAAGGATCCGCGGCAGCAGTTCGTGCCGATTCAGCGCCGTCTGGGCGAGAGCGACGGCCTGAACGAGTACATCCGGCACACCAGTAGCGGCGTCTTCGCCGTGCCCCCGGGGCTGAGCGCGCCGGGTGACTGGTTCGGCAAGGCCCTCTTCAGCTAGAGCGCTTAGCTATTGCACTACTTGGCTGAGCCGCCGGAGACGACGTAGGACCAGAGTTCGCTGCTGACCCCGACGTTCGGCGGCGCCTCACCACCGCTGCGCTCGGCGGCCGAGCGGTGGCCGTGCCCGAAGGAGGGCGACTTCAGCCAGGCCTGGAACGACTCCTCGTCGCGCCAGCGCGTTACGACCAGCCAGGTCGTCCGCTCGTCGGTGGGCTGCAGCAGTTCGAAGCCTTCGAAGCCGTCCTGGTCATCGACCGCGCCGGCCCGCGCCGCGAAGCGCTTGGCCAGCTCGTCGCCGCTGTCGGCCGGAACGGTAATCGCGTTGATCTTTATGACGGTCACGCCTTCATCCTGCCAGTTGGGGATGAGTTGCCGCACACGGCCTGACCGGGCTAAGCCAGGGTGTCCTAACATCAGATCGCGGGCTACATCCGTGCCGCCCCCGGACCAGGAATGAGCAGAGCTATGACAGAAGCCGTAATCGTCTCCACCGCGCGATCGCCGATCGGTCGCGCCGTCAAGGGCTCGCTCGCCTCGATGCGCCCCGACGACCTCGCTGTGCAGATGGTGCGGGCCGCGCTGGATAAGGTTCCTTCCCTCGACCCACGAGACATCGACGACCTCATCGTCGGCTGTGGCCAGCCTGGAGGCGAGGGCGGCTTCAACATCGGCCGCACCATCGCCGTCGGTCTCGGCTACGACTTTCTGCCGGGCACAGTCGTCAACCGGTACTGCTCGTCTTCGCTGCAGACGTCGCGGATGGCCTTCCACGCGATCAAGGCCGGCGAGGGCGACGTGTTCATCTCGGCCGGCGTCGAGACGGTCTCCCGCTTCGCCACTGGAAGCTCGGACGGCTGGCCGGGCACCCAGAACCCGATCTACGCCGAGGCCGGCGAGCGGACCGAGAAGGTGGCGGCCAACGGCGCGACCGAGTGGCACGACCCCCGCGAGGACGGCCTGCTGCCGGACGTCTACATCACCATGGGGCAGACGGCCGAGAACGTGGCGCTGCTGAAGAACGTCAGCCGCGAGGACATGGACCACTTCGGTGTCCGGTCGCAGAACCTGGCCGAGAAGGCCGGCGAGAGCGGCTTCTGGGCCCGTGACATCACCCCGGTCACGCTGGCTGACGGCACCGTGGTGTCCAAGGACGACGGGCCGCGGGCCGGCGTCACCTACGAGGCGGTCGCCGGGCTCAAGCCGGTCTTCCGCCCCGACGGCCGCGTCACGGCAGGCAACTGCTGCCCGCTCAACGACGGCGCCGCGGCGCTTGTGATCATGAGCGACACCAAGGCCGCGCAGCTCGGACTCACGCCGCTGGCCCGCATCGTGGCCACTGGCGTCTCCGGTCTCTCCCCGGAGATCATGGGCCTCGGGCCGGTCGAGGCGTCGAAGCGGGCGCTGGCCCGGGCCGGCATGTCGATCGGGGACATCGATCTGGTCGAGATCAACGAGGCGTTTGCGGCGCAGGTGCTGCCGTCGCAGCGCGAGCTCGGTATCGACATGGACCGCCTCAACGTCAACGGCGGCGCGATCGCCGTCGGGCACCCGTTCGGTATGACCGGCGCCCGCATCACCACAACCCTGATCAACTCGCTGCAGACCCATGACAAGCAGTTCGGCCTGGAGACGATGTGCGTCGGTGGGGGTCAGGGAATGGCGATGATTATCGAGCGTCTGAGCTAATCATTCGATCTTTGAATTTTCGGTTCTGAATGGGCCGGGGAGCGACCGAATAGGCCGCTCCCCGGCCCATTCCAATACCACACACAAACTTTACGTGACGATAAGGATGCGCTGTGTTGCGACGGCTGTTATCTTATTGATACATCTGTCGGGGATGCCAATGCTGGGGATTACCAGAAGGTTCCCTCATGCGGTCAATCGGCCAGTACTGCAGAGCACATGTCCTCATCGCATCGATCGTCACCTTGATTGCCGGTAGCGCTGGAATGGTCGGCGCGGCAAACGCATTCGGTGACGCATCAACCGGGCGGGAGCAGATCACCCCGCCTCACCTGGTTTCACCCACCTTTGTCGGCACGCCGGCCTCGCTGCGCCTGATGCAGCTGGCCCAGCCGACACCCGTTGCGCCAGTCGCACACGCGAAGGCGTCACCCGCAGCCCGCCCAGCCGTGAAGGCGACACCGCGTCCAACTTCGACTCCGCGCCCGAGCGTCACGTGGTCGCCACCGCGGACTACGTCCGACGAGAACTCCACTGAGCGGTCGTATTCGTCGCCGAAGGTGAGCTCGCCGGTACAGGCCGCGCCGAAGGCCGTCGTTCGCGCCGTTGTACCGGCGAAGCCGAAAGCAGTGGTCGCCCGTCCAGCCACGAAACCGGCCGCGAAACCGGCGGCGAAACCGGCGGTAAAGGCCAGTTCGGTTACGAGCAGTTCCTCGATCGCCTATTCGGTGCTTTCACGGCTGAATTCAGATCGCGCGAGGTACGGCGTACCTGCTCTTCGAATGAGCGGGACGCTCACATCGGCCGCGCACCATCACAATCTCGCCATGGCCGCCGCGAATGTCATGTCCCACCAGGTGTCGGGCGAAGCGGGCCTGGCCGGCCGGTTGGCGGCGGTTGGCTACGGCTGGAACGCCTGCGCTGAGAACATCGGGTGGAGCACGGACGAGTCCAGTTCAGGCGCGCTTGATCTCGATAGTCAGATGATGGCCGAGGTCGCGCCGAATGACGGGCATCGGGTCAACATCCTCAACACCAAGTACACGCAGGTGGGTATCGACGTCGTCCTCGACTCGGCCACCGGCAAGTTGTGGCTTACAGAAGATTTCGGCCAGCCGGGCTAACGCTGGGGCAAGCTCAGTGCGCGACTGAAATGACAATGCCGACCCAGGCGAGCCTGTCTGGGTCGGCATTGTGGAACCGCGGTGCCGTCGCTAGTCGAGGCAGAATTCGTCGCCTTCAGGGTCCTGCATCACAATGCAGACTTCGTTGACTCCGTCCGCCTCCAGTCGCTGCAGGCGTTGCGCGCCCAGTGCGACCAATCGGGTGCATTCGGCCTCAAGCGCGTCGGCTCGCTGGTCACCGGAGAGGCCAGCGGCGGCCCGCAGATCGAGGTGCATCCGATTCTTCGCGGTCTTCGGCTCCGGCACTCTCTGGAAAAATAAGCGGGGCCCGACACCATCAGGGTCGATCAGGGCAGCGCGGTCGTTGCGATTTTCGGTCGGAACACCCCAGGCGTCGAGTGCCGCCTCCCATGAGTCGAAGCCCGGTGGTGGTGGCTGCTGGATGTAGTGCAGCGCCTCAGCCCAGAAGGCCGCGTGCGCGCCGGGGTCGGCCGAGTCAAAGGTCACCTGGAACTGGATCGCCATGCCCTCATCCTGCCGGAGCTCGGCCGCTGTGTGTGTGAAGACTTTGTGTGGCAGGATCCACGCGTGAAACTGCGATCAGCTATCAACCCGCGGAGCTGGGACTACCGCGGCTTGGCCGTCGGCTGCCTCATCCTGGGATGCGGCACGTGGCTGTCGGCTCTCACGCACTCAGCAATCCCGGCGGTCCTCGCGGGATGGTTGGGGGCGGGGTGGTTGATGGCACGAAGCGACTCTCGCAGACGTTCTGCTGCCCCAGCCGAAGAGGCGCCGTCTTGGCCGTCCGGTGATTACCTGGTCCGGCTGGTGGGTGCCGGCTCGCTGCAGATCAAGGTGATCAAGGAGATTCGGTCGATCACCGGTCTGCCACTGCGGCCCGCTTACGAGATGGTTAGGGACCTGCCGAGCACAGTCATAGCCCAAGTCGACGAGGCAAGCGCGCAGCAGATAGCCGCAAGCCTCGAAGCGTTCGGTGCCCGCGTTGAGGTGGAGCGCGCAAGCTTGGTCGAGGACTGAAGAAACCACAATGCCGCTCGGCACATGGCACGAGCGGCAGAGATGGAGCTCTGGTGCGCCGTCAGGGACTTGAACCCCGAACCCGCTGATTAAGAGTCAGCTGCTCTGCCAATTGAGCTAACGGCGCGTGGCGGTGTATCTCGGCTCGATGTCCGAGCCGAAGATGGACTCTACCATCGACTCGACCGTCCTCCTGCATCGGTCGCACATCCGCCCGACTGACCAGATCAGAGTGTGCGGTACCGGTCAAATCGGGCGACTGCAATGATCAAGGCATGTCCATGCCCGATTCGGCACACCCCCGGCCGACCCCCACCTCCGCCTCGTACTCGATCACGGTCCGTATCTACGCGCTTCCGGACGCGTCGGTGGTCGGCCGACTCGCCACCACAGTCACCGAGGCGGGTGGCATGGTCACAGCCATCGACGTCTCGGAGTCGCGGCACGACCGCATCACCATCGACGTCACCTGCTCGGCGGTGAACGGTGAGCATGCTGATGAGATCGTCTCGGCCCTGCAGTCGCTTGACGGTGTCGAGGTGCACCGCGTCTCAGACCGGACGTTCCTCTTGCATCTCGGCGGCAAGATCTCCGTCGAGTCCAAGGTTGCGCTGCGCACCCGTGACGACCTGTCGATGGCCTACACACCAGGCGTCGGACGGGTCTCGCTCGCGCTCGCGGCCAACCCCGAGGACGTCTACAAGCTGACGATCAAGGGGAACGCTGTCGCGGTCGTCACCGACGGTTCGGCCGTGCTTGGGCTGGGCAACATCGGGCCGGGCGCCGCGCTGCCGGTGATGGAGGGGAAGGCCGCGCTCTTCAAGCAGTTCGCCGGGATCGATGCCTGGCCGATCTGCCTGGACACCCAGGACGTCGACCTGATCGTGCAGACGGTGAAGATGATCGCCCCCGGGTTCGGCGGGATCAACCTGGAGGACATCTCGGCGCCACGCTGCTTCGAGGTCGAGGCCCGACTGCGAGCCGAACTGGACATCCCGGTATTCCATGACGACCAACACGGCACGGCGATCGTGGTGCTCGCCGCGCTCACCAACGCGCTGCGCTGTGTGCGCAAGGGACTCTCAGAGGTACGCATCGTCGTATCCGGGGGAGGTGCGGCCGGAACGGCGATCGTCGATTTGCTGCTCGCGGCCGGGGTGCGGCACGTGCTCGTCTGGGATCGGGAGGGCATTCTCGCCCCGGACGATCCGCAACTGTCGCAGGCCAAGCGCACTCTCGCCGAACGGACCAACCCGGGTGGGGTCACCGGCGACCTGCACCAGGCGCTGCGCGGGGCGGACGTATTTATCGGGGTGTCGGCGCCGGGCGTGCTGCCGGCTGAGTGGATCGGCGACATGAACGACGACCCGGTGGTCTTCGCGCTGGCCAATCCCGACCCGGAAACCGACGTGGATCAGGCGCGTAAGTACGCCACCGTGCTAGCCACCGGCCGCTCGGACTACCCGAATCAGATCAACAATGTCCTTGCTTTTCCCGGTGTATTTCGGGGACTGCTCGATGCCCGGGCCGGTCAGGTCACCACCGAGATGCTGCTGCGAGCCGCGGCCGCCCTCGCCGCCTGCGTCTCTGATGATCAGTTGAACACCGCGTACGTCATTCCGTCCGTCTTCGATCCGTCGGTACCGATCGCCGTCGCCGCGGCGGTCCGCAACGCCTCGTCCCGCGGTGATGTGATCGCCGGCGACCGCGGCATGGAGTAAGCGCTGACGAAGTTATCCACAGCTGACGATTGGTGCGACCCGCAGGCCATTTGATTCCGTTATCTTCTTCGAAGCAGTTCAGGCTTTGGGGGAGGGAACATGACGGACGGCTTCGCCGCCGAAACGGCCGAGATCGGTCAGGTCGCTGACCTGTGCGCGGCCATCGCCGAAGAACTCGGCGCCGGGCTGGCTAGTTGTGTAGCTGATGTCAACGTTTTGTTGATGAATTGGCGGGGCACTGCGGCCGCTTCCTTCGCATCGGCCTTCGAGGAGCTTGATCGAGCTGCCGGCCTGATTCTCGCCGCGCTGCACGACGAGGCCCACGAACTTCGGCGTGCTGCGACCGCGTACGTCAATGCCGACGAGAGTGGCTCAACGGCCCTAACAGCGGCCGGACGTGCGGGGTGACGCACCGCATCGACATCGAGGAACTCGCCGACGTCGTCGCCCGGGTGCGGGGCTTCGCCGGTTACGTGGACGATCGGCTGGAGTTCCTCGGGCAGCGGGTCAACAGCCTCGGCAACGTGTGGAGCGGTGACGCCGCCAATCGGCACGCAGAGGCACATGCAAGGTGGCTGGCGGGCGCGCGTGAGATGCACAGCGCGCTCGTCGCACTGCAGGCTGCGGCTGGAACGGCGCAGGCGAACTACTCGGCGGCGATCGAGGTCAATGTCGGGATGTGGCGATGACGGCCCCGGTCCTGGATGTGGATCCGTCCGCGTTTGGTGCAGCGGCCCTCTCGCTGCGCAGCCTGGAGCGAACGGCTTCGGATGCCGCGTTACGTCTCTCCTCGACCTTGAACTCAAACGGTGGCATGGCCGGCAGCGATCACGGTGGTACTGCCTGGGCCGTCGCCTATGACGGTGGGGCGCGGGAAGTACTGGACGGCCTCGCGAACTATGTCTCCGGACTGGCGCACTTCTCCCAACTGATGGCTGCGACTGGGGCGAACCATTCGGTGTCGGAGGTGAACTCGGTGATCCCTGACCAGTGCGCACCGCCGTCGAGCGACTATCCGCTCAGCCCGTCCTACACCGGCCCCGGCTCAACAGTGCTTGAACTACCCACGCCAGATTCGGCGCACGGAGGCTCGGGAGCCGCGCCGGCCGGTTGGCACTTCATATCGGGGTTGGTCGGATACTTCTGGCCGAACGGTCACCAGGGGAAGCTGCGAGCGGCCGCAGCTGGGTGGAGCGCGATGGCTTCGGCGCTTCGGGAACCGAACGTGTCGGCCATCGCGACGCCTCATCTGACCGGTCAGCGTTCGCCAGAGGTGCCGCTGATCGCGGAGTGCGTCTCGGAGTTCGGTGGGCACTCGGAAGCCCTGGCTCAGGCCTGCGAGAACCTGGGCGGAGCCTGCAGGAGTTACGCCGACAACTTGGATGACGCGCATTCGCAGGTGATCGCGGAGTTGCGGGAGTTGGTGGAGCAGAGCGCGGCGTTCGCCGTCATCGGGGCCGGCCTAACCATCTTCACGGCGGGTATCTCCGACGCCGCGGCAACCGGCGCGGTGGCGGCACGCGCGGCCGCGGTCGCAGCCAGAGTCGGGGGGATCCTGGGTCGGTTGATCGAGACGGCCGGCAGGATTGCCCAGAGCGTCGTCGACGCGCTCGACACGGTGATCACGACGACTCGGGGCCCTCAAGCGGTTCCTGGAACTCAAGGTCAGTCTGGCGACAGTTCGGTCGGTGAATGCAATCCCGCTGATCAGCAGAGTCACCAAAGCCGGCGCCGACGTTGCGGAGACGTCAGCCGGGGCGGTGTCACCGGACGCTAGCCGAGCGGTCGCGTCGTTCGGAACTCGGGAATCACTCGCCACTAGAAGCAATCTCGATTTGATCCAGCGACATCTCGAAGGCCTTGACGCGATGGAGAATTTTCCGCCGAACATCGCGATGATTAGTCGGATCGAGCGCGCAATGGCGAACGGTCGTGAGTTGACGACCGGAGAACGGAACTTCCTGGTGCATGAATTGACGGAGATTCGTGAAGTGGAAGGCGGGATGCCTCAGGAACTGGCCCATCAGGTCGCGGGTAGGACCCATCCTGTCTTCCAGAACTATGATCCGCAGGTGATTCTGGAGTTTCCAGAGCACTTCAACGCGAACTGGCGGAAGGCGTGGGGGATTTTGTGAGAGCGCGCGTCGAAGCTTCGGGTCCTTGGCGGGTTGCGGTATCGGACATCGATCCGTCCGCCCGCTTTGCACCAACGGCATGGACTGAATGGTCGACGCCGACGGCGGAGAACGGGACAGAGTTGCGTGACGTATCCGTGGCTGTGGAAGTCCTGCGGTTAGCGGGCGGCATGGCTCCCTGTGCCTTGATTGGTGGCGAGTTCCGTCCCGCCGCTTCGCGGTTTGGTGTCCGGATTGGGTCGAGTGGTGATCTGACGATGGGTGCCGCTCAGACGTGCAGGGGTTCGTTCAACCGAGATCTTGTGCCGGGCTTGCCGGATGAATTCGTGCAGGCGATGCTCGACGGCCTGGGCGAGATCGCTAGGTCAGTGCCACTTCCGGGCGGCGTTCTTGTCATTGAGGCCGGCGGCTACGACGAGATCGACTCCTCGCCGCTGGCCTTTGGCCGGGCCGCCGAAGCCCTTGGATGGACAGTAGCCTCGCTGTCGGCGGCGACCGACGATGACGGTCTCAGTCTGATGGAGGTGATAGCGAAGTGGTGACGCATCGACCTGCTTCGGGCGACATAGCACCAGTCGCAAGTCCGATACCTCGCTGGATATACGGGTCGTGCCATGGCGTGGAACGCAGAACCGCAGGTGAGATCTCCGGGCCGTATCGCCTTGCTATATCCGATTCAGCTGGCGGCCACACGTCTGGCCTGGCGAAGTCAGAAACCGACGCAGCTGCCGCGTTCGCGGCGAGAGCGCTTAGCTTTATGTTGGGCACCTGATGATGTCTAGCGATGCTTGGGTTCGGGTTGCCGTGAGCGTGTCAGAGGGAAATACAGAGAACCTTCGCTGTCCGGCGAACGATGATGATGTGCTCGTTGTCGATTGGATCCCAGCGTCGGCTGGAGACGGTGTGGGCGAATATCGGTTGCACTGTCCGTCATGCGGAGCAGAGAATTTCGTTCGTGGGCACAGATGACGCCTGATCTTGGCAACGGACGACCACATCGCTCGGATGACTCAGAGCTACGGTCTCTAAAGTCGCCGGATTTTTCGACTCGCGTGGACGCGGTCCGTGAGCTTGAGCGTGTGATCAATGACCGTGAGGTGTTCGCGGCCCTTGTCCGGTGCTTTGACGACCCCGACACCGCGGTGGGCGAGGAAGCTGCCGCTGTGCTGGTGCGAAGCGGCGGCCTTCCGGGACTCCGTGCCGTGATGGGTGAGTTGGCCCATGACAACGGCAATCTCGGATACTTCATCATTGATCGACTGATCGCGATGTGGATTGGCGGCTTTCCACTCCCACGCCGCCTCGACGAAATTTTGAACACGAATCCCACAGAAGCGCAGCGCGAAGGTGCAATGGAGATGCGTGCCGCGCCAGGTCAGAAGTGATGGACACCCGACGGTGTCCGTCGGATGGTCGACCGAAATTTGTGGAGATCGGACCCGAATGACAGCTCGAATCGTTGCCGCGCTCGACGCCGTGCTCATGGGTGACGTTGGTGGCATACCGGTGCTTCAAGCCGCTGACCCTGCAGAGCTGGCGTCGTGCGCCGCGTCGATGCCGTTGGTTATGAATCATGAAGCGGTGGCCAACGTTCTGCAGAAGTTCGGATCCGGGCAAATCTCCGCCGAAGATGCACAGCGCTGGGCGTCGCTTGTTCGTTGGGGCTTCATAGCCGGTCAGAGCGGCTCGGAGCCCACGGGTCCGATCGATATTGACTGGGAACTCAAGTACGAAGATGAAATCGCTGAGGCAGTGGGACGGCTCGACGAGTTGGGCGACATCATCGACGGCACGATTGATCAGGATGAAGTGAGCTATCTGGTCAACATGCTGGGCCCCAAGTGACGTCGACGCGGTTGGGCACCAGCGGTAGCGGCTCTGAGCATCACGACCCCAACTTCCGTACAAAGCTGACATGTTGAGCATCGCGGATGCCGTACTCGTCGAAGCCATTGATGATTGGGTACCACTGCGCGCTATAGACGGGTTGGTGCAGAGGACGCACCCACGGTTGGAGTCGGGTGAGCGTCGGGCCGAAGTCATCGACGCTCTGCGTGTTCTCGTGGGTCTGGATCTCGTCGAGATCGGCGAGGTGTCAGGCGCTTCCTTCAACTGCTGGAATGGCCCACGATCTTCTTGGCTGGAAAGGATCGAGCAGAAGTACGGGTCCGGAGCCATCGACACTTGGGGTTTCGGGATTTGGGTTAGTAACACCCCAGCGGGTGATGCGTCCGGTGAGGCCCTACTCGCCCGCCAGGGCATCGGGACCGAGACCGCAGCCGCGGACGAAGTGTGATCGGACCGAGATGCAACACCGCCCTGGGCAACCATGGCGACGGTGTTGCGCGACGTTCGGGCGGACGATGCAGGGCGGTGAATCCGACTGATGGCGAGTCTCGCTGAGTCACTTGAAGCAGTGATGGGTGGGGACGCCCTGGCGATGCGCGTTCTTGAATCCGTGACGAACAACGAGTTGACCGAGGCGTTTGGTCCCTCGACGATGACGCTAGAAGGTCGCGCTGTCGTCAACGTCTTGCAAGCTTTGGGAAACGGGCAGATTCGTCCTGCAGACGCGCAGCGTTGGGCATCGTTTGTCCGGCGAGGCTACATAGCACGCGCCGCAAGCCCGATACGCCCCTTGGCTATCGACTGGGAAGTCTCATTCGAGGAGGAGATCGCGGAGGCGACGATGAGGCTCGATGAATTGGGCGATCTCGTCGATGGAACCATCGACTCGCAGGAGATAGAACACCTAGTTGGTCTTTTCAATCGGGAGTAGCGGAGGCAGGACCTGTGTCATGGAATGAAGGCGAGGCCCTGGAGGATGCCTTCCGTCCGGCCACCCAGGTTGAGGGTGCAGTTTTGGCTGCATTGCTTGGTGTTTCGTTCGCGGGTCGCGCTGAATTATTGGACCAGATCGCAGATCTCACGGTGCGCCGCGTCGACGCCAACGGGAGCCTGCAGTTGCGGGGAAGCGGTGTGCCGAAAGCGCCCGTCGACCGTAGAGTTCCGGTCGAAGCGGAGTTCCTCGATAGCGACGGAATGCCTGTACATCTACTGCTGCACGTCATCGACGGCGCACTCTCGGAGCTGGAGATCTATCGAGAGGATTCGGGCACGGTTCTGAGTGCCGTCGGTCCGGGAGAGCTCAGCATCCTGGTCTTGTAGAAATGAGTTGAGGGCACGACGACTTTGTGATGGAACCGAGGTGCTCCATCGCCCAAGGGCAGCGAAGGTAGCGGCGCTGCTATATTTGCGCGACGTTCGGGGGGGACGATGCGCGGGTACTGGTCATGGCGCGGCGACGCGCAAGAAAGCTCAGCCAATGTCACAACGGCTGACCGTAGTGGCGGTTCTGAAGCGAGGATCGGCGCCGATGACGGTGACTCCTCGTGGGGCCAGGCGATCCGGGTCGGCGTCGGGCTCTGGTTCGTTGCCTGGTGCTGCTACCTGATCTTCGCGGCCGTCGTGGTCGCTATCGCTCCGCCGCGTCGAACGGATCCCGGGCCGTCCTACGACTGGATGTTCCGGGTCTACGCTCACTGGGACTCCGGGCACTTCTGGCGCGTCGCAGCGCACGGGTACCTGAGCCGCGGCCGACACGACGTCAATGTTGCTTTCTTTCCTGGGTATCCGCTCACCGGGCGCTACCTAGCGAGCGCGTTCGGCCTCGGACACACCACGCTCGGCGACTACCAGGCCGCGCTCGCGTTGCTGGCCTGGGGTGGGAGTGCGGCCGCGTCCGTGTTGCTCTACAAGCTGGTCGCGGAGAGTCTCGGGTCACGCATCGCCGGGGTGAGTGTGGTCGTGCTGCTCGCCGGTCCCTACTCCCACTTCCTGATGGCCTCTTACTCCGAGGCGCCCTTCCTCGCGTGTGCGCTAGCCGCCTGGGTCGCCGCGCGCCACCGATGCTGGGTCTGGGCCGGGGTCTGGTGCGCCGCCGCAACCTTCATGCGGGTCAACGGCGCTTTCCTGCTCGCCGGCCTTGTCGTCATGTATGTGCTCGACGCCCGCGCGAACCGAGCACCGCTGTTGCAGCGCAGAGCCCTCGGGCTGCTGCTGCCGGTCGGCGCCCTGTTCATGTACTTCGGTTGGATTCGTGTGGCCACCGGAACGTGGGTCGGCTGGTTCGTAGCTCAACGCAAGGGCTGGGACCGGTACACCACTTGGCCCTGGCGCACCCTGCACAAAACGGTTGAGAATCTCCAGCTCGCCAGTAGCAAGGTCGGCAATTATCAGACGTCGATGGAGCTGCTCTTCGCCGGCCTGCTGATCGCAGCACTTGTGCTGCTGGCCCGCCGCGGTCAGTGGCCGGAGTTCACCTACGTCGGGTTGACCGCGCTCTCGCTGATGACCAGTTCCTTCTACCAATCCGTGCCACGGTCGACGGTGCTGGCGTTTCCGATCGTCATCATGATCGCCGCCTGGGTGGTGACCAGCCGGCACCGACTGCTTGTCTGGGCCGCGTGCTCGGTGTCAGTGCTGCTGCTACTGATCAACACCGCGACCTTCGTCCGCGGCTACTGGGCCGGCTAGTTCGGGATCGCAGCGGCCTGCTGGCCCGCCTTGTATACCGGGCTTCCGATTCCCGGCGCGAAATCGGAAGTTGGGTATACAGAGCTGGCCCGTGCGGCTCCCGTTCTGCGATATCGTCCTGCCAGCCTTGGACTGCCAGACGCGCGCTGGAGCTGCCGGCCTACTGCTTACGGGCTAGCAAGAGTGATCCGGGACTTCCGCTGGCGGTGCCTCCAGATCAAGTTCCCACGAGGATGTGCCGGCCTGGGTCGGGGTGAACAGCCAGGCGACTTGGGTGTCTGAGTCGGATATCGGCTGGTACTCACGCGCATACGGCGCGTCGGGGCCCGGTGCGGCCGGTGGCGGGTACTCGCCGGCCGGACTTGGGCTTAGCTTGGAGACGATCCGCCAGTGCAGTGTGTTCATCTTCGCGTCGACCTCGGCAACTACGTTGACCGGGCCACGAAACGTCTCGATGACTTCCATATTGGTCCAGCCGGGAGCGCCACCATCGCAGCCCCCGTGACCCCACGAGGATTTCGTCACCGTCAGGTGCGTGGAGCTGGCCTCGTTCGGCACGGCTTCTTGGGCGATGCTGGCCAGCGAAGCCAGGCGTCTTCCGCCAGGGTCCGGGTTGCCGTGCGGATCCCGAGATCGGGCGTAGGAGAGTGCCTTTAACGACGCGATCGACACGATGCCGACCACCACAACCAGGCCGAGCGCTACGCGGACATAGGCACGCCGTGATGGTCTAGCGTGCGTCAGCTCCGCGAGTTCGGGAGGTTCAGGCACGCTTCATCCTTTCGCGCCAGCTAGGTCGGTGGTCCAGGCGCCAGCGGTGAGGTTACAGGGCGACGGTAGCCAGCCAGACGACGACAAGCTGACCACTCCGTGTGTCACGCATTCAGCGCCAACCCGGGGCGCCGACCACGCTGCGGCGCTCCTCACCGACGGCCTCGTCCGACCCACACAACGCAGGAAGGCCGGCACCCGCGAGGGCACCGGCCTACCTACTAGGTGGGGTGAGTGACGGGACTCGAACCCGCGACATCCGCGACCACAACGCGGCGCTCTACCAGCTGAGCTACACCCACCATTGCGCAGCGACTGCTCGCTGCGCGCAGGTCAGTCTACCTGCCCGCCGGCACTGGTCAGAACCGCATTGGCCGCGGCCTGAGCTTCGTCGCTGCTCGGCCCGGGCTGGGGCACGAATACCGTCGAGCGGTAGTACTGCAGCTCCTGGATGCTCTCCAGGATGTCGGCCAGTGCCCGGTGGGCCAGGCCCTTGGCCGGCTGGGCGAAGTAGACCCGCGGATACCAGCGCTTGGCCAGCTCCTTCACCGACGAGACGTCGATCATGCGGTAGTGCAGGTGCTCGTCCAGTTCGGGCATGTCGCGGGCCAGGAAGCCACGGTCGGTGGCGATCGAGTTGCCGCAGAGCGGGGCGCTCTTGGCCTCGGGAATGTGCTTCTTGATGTACGCCAGGACCTGCTGCTCAGCGTCGGCCATCCCCACGGTGCTGGCCCTCACCTCGTCGGTGAGCCCGGAGTTGGCATGCATGTCGCGCACGAACGGCACCATGTTGTCCAGCACCGCATCCGGGGCGTTGATGATGATGTCGAGACCCTCGTCGAGGACGTTCAACTCGGCGTCGGTGACGACGACGGCAATTTCAATCAGGGCGTCGTGGCTCAGCTCGAGACCGGTCATCTCGCAGTCGATCCACACCAGGCGATCATTCATTCTGGTGACATTACGGCTACCTGCGCTTGAGCACGATTCGTGAGCCCCCCGACGGCGCAAGTGTGATGTTTCGGCTGATCGCCCGCTCCGGCCGCTGGTGCGGTGACGTGACGTCGAACTGCCGCAGCACCTCCTGCAGGACCGCTGCCGCTTCGACCAGCGAGAACCCGGCGCCGATGCATCGCCGGACACCACCGCCGAAGGGAATCCAGGTGTTGGCCGCCGGCTGAGCGCCGACGAATCGGCTCGGGTCGAAGACCTCCGGCTGCGGGAAGTTCGCCGGATCGGACTGCACGACGCCGATGCCCGGCATCACCGACACCCCGGCCGGCAGCAGGTAGCCACCGATCTGCACCGGCGCCTTCAGCTTCCGCACCACCTCGTAGATGACCGGGTGAAGGCGCATCGCCTCCTTGGCCACAGCCTCCAGGTAGTGCGTGTCGCCGCTCTCGGCCGCCTGCTGGGCCTGCCGCTGGACGGGAAGGCTCCGGGCCAGGTCGTGTAGCGACCAGGCCAGTGCGGTGGCCGTCGTCTCGTGCCCGGCGAGGAGCAGCGTGATGAGGTTGTCCCGCAGTTCGGCGTCGGTGAGCGACTGCTCAGGGGAGACCGAGAGGAGGGTGGAGAGCACGTCTGTGCGCTGGTCGAGATCGGTGGCCCGGCGACGCTCGGCGATCTCGGCATAGATCAATTCGTCCATGCGGGCGCGCATCTGGGCGAAGCGCCGCCACGGCCAGACCCGGCGCAGCGGCTTGTAGTACCAGCCGATCATGGTGACGATGTTGAGGTCCACCACCGACGCCACCACCGGGCGCAGCCGGGCCAGCCGCTCTTCGTCGGTGACACCGAAGACGACCTGCAGGATGATCTCGAGGGTCAACCGCTGGGTGTATCGCTGCACCGGGAACGGCGTGCCCACCGGCCAGGTGGCGACCTGGTCCCGGGTGATCTCGGCGATCATGTCGCCGTAACCGCGCAGCGCGGCGCCGTTGAAGGCCGGCATCAGCATTTGACGCACTCGCATGTGTTCGGCCCCGTCGAGCAGCAGCACCGAATGGTGGCCCATGATCGGCTCCAGCACGGCGTTCCCCTCGCCGGCGTGCAGGACGTCGGGGGAGCCGGTGAAGACGGTCTTGATGTCCTCGGGACGGGTCAACTGGACGATCGTGCGGTTGAAGGGCGCCATCCGGATCGTGAAGATGTCGCCGTAGCGGCGGCGCAGCATCGGGATGTAGCGGTGCCGGTATTTCCCGAAGAGGAACGACTGCACCAGCACCGGCAACCGGGGGCCGGGCGGCAGGGTTGGCTCCTGGGTGGTGACTTCGGCTGCCGTCATCTCGGGTCTCCTCACGTCGCGCCTGGGGCGTCATTCAAAATATATACACGCGTATAGCTGTGATTCCTAGGACCTGACGCCCTGAACTGGCGCCGGAGCCTTGCGGATTCGCCGCCGCCGGGTCGGGCTGACGTAATGTGCACGTCGTGGGTCACCGAGAACAGTTGCTGACCGCAGCGCGTCAACTGCTGCAGGACAAGGGGTATGCCCACATCACGGCGCGGGACCTCGTCGCCGCCTCCGACACCAACCTGGCCTCCATCGGCTACCACTTCGGGTCGAAGGCTGAACTCCTCAACGAGGCGATCAGCGGGATCCTCACCGCCTGGATCGATGACCTGGCCGAGACGGTGCTGGCCGACCCGGACGTCCCGCCGCTGCAGCGCATCGTCCTCACCTGGCGGGCGCAACTCGATCACCTGCCGGAGAAGCGGGCGCTCTTCCTCTCCTTCGTCGAGGCGCTGGCCCAGGCTGGACGCTCCTCGCAGCTTCGGGCCCAGTTCGCTGAGCACTACCGCCGCTGCCGCATCCGGGTGGCGGAACTGATCGTGCAGTCGATCGCCGGGGGATCGGCCGAGGAGTTGCCGGCCGATGATCCCCGCCAGCTGGCGGTGGCCAGTTTCGTGCTGGCCGTCTGTAATGGCCTGGCACTGCAATGGCTCCTCGACCCGGACGGCGTGCCGGCGCCAGAGGACCTTATGCAGGGTCTACTGCCGCTGCTCACCGCCTCGGTGAGTGCGGCCAAGCCGTAGCCCCGCGGAACTGAGCGGCGTCTAGCCCGGAGTGACGCGCCAGCCGATCATGCCGATCGCGATGAGGCGGAGCTGCTTCTCGGCCCGCCGGATGATGGGAGCCTCCCGAGCGACGTCGATGTCCAGCAATTCCTGGACGATCGTCAGCATCGCGCTCACCATAAGGTCGGCGGCGATATCCAGCTCAGGGAGGATCTGGGCATCTCTCCAGACCGGCATGCTGGCCAGGTCGGTGCTCAGCTCACTGGTGAAGAGGCGCAGCTCGGCCGAGATGGCCCGCCGGACATCCGCCACCCCACCGTTGCGCTCCCGGAGCAGGAACCGGAAGTGGTCCTCGTTGGCCCGCACCTGACGCTGCAGGATGGCCACCGACCCGACGACGAGATCGTGGCTCGGGTTGCGCCGCGCGTCGCGCAGCATCTGGCGCAGGCTGCGCATGGCCTGGTCGACCAGGGTGACACCGAGATCGTCCATCGAGTCGAAGTGCCGGTAGAACGCGGTGGGAACGACGCCGGCGCTGCGGCTCACCTCGCGGAGGCTGAGGCTGGAGAGGCTGCGATCGTGCAGCTGCTCGAGTGCGGCGTCGAGTAGCGCCTGGTGGGTACGCTGTTTGCGCTCAGCGCGGGTCACTGCCTCAGTCACGTGCCGAGAGTACGCGTGTTCACTTATTTGGTCGAGTTCTAACTATCGAATCCGTGCCCGAAAAGGTGCGGTTTGTAGGTCTTATCTGTCCGAAACTCCATGCATCGAGGAACTAATGCGGTACCGGCGGTTGACAATACTTCTCTCAAGGTGTGAACTCTTGAGTGTACAGACGTACACCGAATGGGCCGCCCGGCTAGGGCGCCCGATCGGCGGGGGAAATTGATCTATGACTGAACGCCGTAAGGGCCGCTCGGGAAATGACAGTTCGGAAAATCGCAGGGGGAACGACGTGACCACCACCGCGCCTCGCGTGAGTGCTCCACGAGTAACACCGAAGACCTCGGTGTTCTCACGGGGCCTGGCGCTGCTCGACGCGCTGGCGACGCCGCACGGCATCGACCGCTACCTCGAACTGGTCAACCCGATGCTCGCAGTGCGTGAGCTGCGGGCTGAGATCACCGGGGTCGAGCGGACGACGAGCGACACGGTCACCCTGCAACTGCGTCCGACCCGGGTCTGGAAGGGCTTCGAAGCCGGCCAGTTCGTGGCGCTGACGGTGCTGATCGACGGTGTGCGCCGCACCCGGTGCTACTCGCCGGCGAACTCGCAGCACACCGACGGGCGCATCGAGCTGACGATCAAGGCCGACCCGGCCGGCATCGTCTCGCCCTGGTTGGTCACCAACGCCCGACCGGGCATGATCGTCGGCCTCTCTCAGGCCGACGGGTCGTTCGTCCTTCCGGCGCAGCGCCCGGAGAAGTTGCTGCTGATCAGCGGCGGCAGCGGGATAACGCCGGTGCTCTCGATGCTGCGGACGCTCATTGACGAGGGGTACCAGGGCGAGATCACCTTCCTGCACTACTCCTACACGCGCGAAGACGTGCCCGGGCTGCAGAGCCTGCAGAATCTGGTGAACGGTTGGGACAACGTCCGCCTCGTCCTCGGTTTCACCGACGTCGAGGGTGGCGATCTCTCCGGATTCTTCGGGCCGCATCACCTGGATGCGGTGGCACCCTGGCACGCGGAGGCGGCCACGTATCTCTGTGGCCCGGCCGGCCTGATGAAGTCCGTCCGCGAGCACTACGCGTCCGTCGGGCTGCTGGAGAACCTGCACGTCGAGGAGTTCACGCCCGCAATCACAGTCAACCCCGCCGAAGCGGTCGGGGAGATCACCTACGAAAAGAGCAATATCAGCGCCGCCAATTCCGGCGAGACGCTGCTCGAACAGGCCGAGAAGGCAGGGCTGCACCCGGAGTACGGGTGCCGAATGGGGATCTGCTTCTCCTGTACCCAGATCAAGAAGTCTGGGTGCGTTCGCAACGTGATCTCGGGTGACACCTCCGACGATCCGGACGAACAGATCCAACTCTGCATCTCAGTGCCCCTTGGCGATGTTTCGCTAGAGATTTAAAGGAGGAATCATGAGTGTTGCAGCTGGCATTCTGACCCGGGAACAGACCGACGAGCTAGGGCGCGAGCTTGACGCGATCCGCGCCGAGTTGGTCGCGAAGCTCGGTCAGGAAGACCGCGACTACATCTACAACATCATCAAGACCCAGCGGGCGCTGGAGGTCGTCGGTCGCGGATCGATGTTCCTCGGTTTCCTGCCGCCGTTCTGGTTCGCCGGGGTGGCTGCCTTGTCGATGTCGAAGATCCTCGACAACATGGAGATCGGGCACAACGTCATGCACGGCCAGTACGACTGGATGCGTGACCCGGCGGTGAACTCCAAGATGTTCGAGTGGGACAACGTCTGCCCGTCCGAGCAGTGGCGTCACTCGCACAACTACATGCACCACACCTTCACCAACATCCGCGGCAAGGACCGCGACATCGGCTACGGCGTGCTCCGCATGGACGAGAACCAGAAGTGGCGCCCGTACTACCTGGGCAACCCGATCTACGCCTTCCTGCTGATGATGGCCTTCGAGTGGGGCGTCATGGCCCACGACCTCGAGGTCGAGAAGCTCTGGACGGGGCGCAAGCAGTGGTCGGAGACGGCCGGTCTGCGTCGCCAGATGTGGGAGAAGGGCGTCAAGCAGGTCCTGAAGGACTACGTGCTCTTCCCGGCCCTGAGTGGCCCGATGTTCCTGCCGACGCTGGCCGGAAACGCCGTGGCCAATGTGGTTCGTAACGTCTGGGCCTTCGGCATCATCTTCTGCGGTCACTTCCCTAACGGGGTGCCGACCTTCACCCAGGAGGAGACGGAGAACGAGACCCGCGGTGAGTGGTACGTCCGGCAGATGACCGGCTCGGCCAACATCACCGGCGGCTCGCTCTTCCACATCCTCACCGGCAACCTCTCCTACCAGATCGAGCATCATCTCTTCCCTGACATCCCGGCCCGCCGCTACGCCGAGGTCGCCCCGCAGGTGAAGGAGATCTGCGAGCGCTACGGCCTCTCGTACACGACCGGTCGACTCAGCAAGCAGCTCGGACAGGTCGCCGTGAAGATCTGCAAGCTGGCTCTGCCCGGTCGCGGACCGGCGAAGACACCGACCATCACCGCGCAGCGGTCCGAACTCACCGTGGCGGCCTAGATGGTCAGCGGCGTCGAGGCGGGGAAGGACACCGTCCAGGAGGTAACTGAGTCGGCGGCCACTCACATCGGGGCGATAGCCACGATCATCACCGGTGCCGTGCGGGACGTGACCCGCGAGATCGGAACCTGGCTCACCGACATCTTCGAGATGCGAGACGCGGCGAAGCGAGCCACCCGCGACTACTCGTAGTTCTCGCCACAACGGGCCGCCCGGCGGCCCCCACAGATCGTCGCCGCTCGTCTCACTAGCGCACGGGGCCCAGTGAGGCGAGCGGCGGCTTCATGCTGTCTGCCTCTGTGCTGCACGCCCCGCCGGCCAGGTATCAATCCGTTTCGCTGTGCTCTGAATAGGCAGAGCGGTTCGTAACAGGGCGAATGCAGAGAGTGTTTACGCGGAGATGCTACCGGGCGTGATCACCTTTGACGATCGAACGGTTGTCGGGCCGCCTTTTCGAATTGCGAAGCACCCAGGAGTGACGTAGCTTACGTCTACTTCACAGGCCGCATGGAGGCAGATTCAACGACCCGACGCAAGGGACAGGGAAGTCCAATGATCGATCTCAGAGCACCGATTCGTCGCTCATCACTGCTGCAGCGTGTCGCCGCGGCATCGAAGGTCATCATCCTCACCGAGATAAGTCTGGTGAATGCGTTCCGGGTCGCCCAGGTGCCGCCGGCAAAGGTGGACACCACTGTCTACCGGGATCTGGCCGACCTCTTCGAGGCGATCGAGGATGACGAGGACGGCAGCCCGGACCGGGACTGCGACGGTCTGCGCCGCCTCGCCGACTCGTTGGAGAAGCGGCCGCGCCGGCTGCGTAACGCGCGCTAGCTCGACTGGTCTAGCTCGAACTCTTAGCTTGGTGCTGAGACGGCGACCCGCGAGATGCCGACACCGCCGTGGGTGTCCCGCCCGAAGCGGGTGATCTCGCGCCCCAGGTCGAGGGGCCCGATCCGAGCCGAGTTGCTGCGGTCGGTGTCGGTGATCAGTGCGGACGGGATGAGCCAGACCACCTCGAACTCCAGGCCATTCGGGTCTTTGCCGTAGAGCGACTTGGTGGTGCCGTGATCGGAGGCGCCGACGAGGGCATCGGCGTTGGCCAGCCGCGCGGCCAGGTCTTCCAGATCGCCGAGAGTGTCGACCTCCCAGGCCAGGTGATACAGCCCGACGGTGGATCGACCAGCACCAGAAGGGGCGGCCTGCGAGCCGATCTCGAAGAGGCCGAGGTCGTGATCGTTGGTTGATCCGGGCGCGCGCAGGAAGGCCGCGCCGCGAAGCGAGGCGCCACCCGGGATGTAGTCGAAGCCGAGAACGTCCCGGTAGAAGGCCACGCTGGCCTCCACATCGTTGACGTAGAGAACGGCATGATTCAGACGGAAAATCGGCATCGAAGTCTCCTCACGCTCGACTCTCTCCCAGCTTAGCAACGAAGGTGAGCGTTCAACCTTCTCCGACGACGGCCGGGTGGGTTGGTGACGTCCTCAGCAAGAGCGGGTACGAAGGGAGTCGCAGGCTCGACCAACTCAGCCTCGACCAACAATGGAGGCAGCATGCTCGGACTCCCGGATCAGATCACGACGTGTCTCTTCGATCTCGACGGCGTCCTCACCCAGACGGCGAAGGTGCATGCCGCAGCCTGGAAGGCCACCTTCGACGCCTTCCTGCGTGAGCGCGACGGCGACGGGTACCGCCCCTTCGACCAGGTGGCCGACTACGACGAGTACGTCGACGGGAAGCCCCGAGAGGACGGGGTACGGGACTTCCTGGCCTCGCGCGGGATCACCCTGCCTGACGGGTCGCCGGATGATCCACCCACCACGCAGAGCGTCTACGGCGTCGGCAACCGCAAGAACGAGGACCTGCAGCGGCGCATCGAACGCGACGGTGTCGAGGTCTACGACGGCTCGGTCCGCTACCTCGCCGCCGCCCGGGCCGCCGGGCTGCGCTGCGTGGTCGTCTCCTCCAGCGCCAACACCGAACAGGTTCTCAAGGTGACCGGCATGCAGCAGTACGTCGAGGGGAGGGTTGACGGGCTGACCCTGCAGCGTGAGCACCTGAAGGGGAAGCCCGCGCCGGATTCGTTCCTGGCCGGGGCCAAGCTCGTCGACACACCCCCGCAGCAGGCGGTCGTCTTCGAGGACGCGCTGGCCGGGGTGGCGGCCGGGCGGGCCGGTGGCTTCGGGTTCGTCGTCGGAGTCGATCGGGTCGGCCAGGCCGCTGCGCTGAAGGAGCACGGCGCCGACGTGGTCGTCAGCGATCTCGGCGACCTGCTGGAGGTGCCGCGATGATCGTCCAGCCGCAGTTTCCGGTCGAGCCCTGGTTGGTCCGCGAGACGAGTGTGAACTTCGAGCACCTCGCGCAGACCGAGTCCATCTTCGCCCTGGCCAACGGGCACATCGGGGTACGCGGCAATTTCGACGAAGGTGAGCCGTACGGGCTCCCGGGCACGTACCTGAACTCCTTCTACGAGCAGCACCCGCTGCCCTACGCCGAAGCCGGCTACGGCTACCCCGAGTCGGGGCAGAGCATCGTCAACATAACCAACGGGAAAACCATCCGGCTCGTCGTCGACGATGAGCCGTTCGACCTGCGGTACGGGACGATCCTGGCCCACGAGCGTCTCCTCGACCTGCGGGCCGGGCTGCTCCACCGCGACGTGCATTGGCGCTCGCCGGCCGGCAAGGAGGTGCGCGTCCGTTCGACCCGGGTCGTCTCCTTCGCGCGGCGGTCGATCCTGGCCGTCAACTACGAGGTGGAGGCGCTCGGCGCACCGGTGCGCGTCGTGCTGCAGTCCGAACTGGTGGCGAATGAGGCCGTCCCCCGGCAGTCGGATGACCCCCGAGTGTCGGCCGTGCTGGAGAACCCGCTGGTGGGTGAGGAGCATGGCTGCGACGAGGGTCGATTCCGGCTGCTGCACAGTACCCGGCAGAGCCACCTGCGCATCGCGGCCGGTATGGATCACGTGGTCGGCGGCATCTCCGACCCGGTGCTACGCAGCTCGGTCGAACCGGACCTGGCCCGCCTTACCGTCGGCGCTCACCTCGACGCGGGGGAGAAGGTGCAGCTCACCAAGTTCGTCGCCTACAGCTGGTCCAGTCAGCGTTCCATCCCGGCGCTGCGCGATCAGGTCGACGCTGCCGTGGCGCTGGCGACGGCCGCCGGGTGGGAGACGCTGGTCGAGGAGCAGCGTAGTTACCTCGATGAGTTCTGGGCCGGCGCGGACGTCGAGGTCGAGGGCGTCCCGGAGCTGCAGCAGGCAGTCCGCTTCGGGCTCTGGCACGTGCTACAGGCGGCGGCCCGATCCGAGACCCGGGCCGTCGCGGCCAAGGGGCTCACCGGCACCGGGTATGACGGGCATTCCTTCTGGGACAGCGAGATGTTCGTCCTCCCCGTCCTCACCGCGACCTCGCCCCGGTCCGGTGCCGACGCGCTGCGGTGGCGGCACTCCACGCTGGACCTGGCTCGCGATCGGGCGAAGACTCTTAGTTTCAAAGGCGCTGCCTTCCCCTGGCGCACCATCGCGGGCCACGAATGCTCCGCCTACTGGCCGGCGGGCACAGCGGCCTTCCATATCAACGCGGCGGTCGCCGCGGCCGCGCAGCGTCAGCTGCAGTGGAGCGGTGACGAGGAGTTCGGGCGCGACTGTGCCCTGGAGCTCGCCGTCGAGACAGCGCGGCTCTGGATGTCGCTCGGATGCTATGGACGGGACGGAGCCTTTCACCTGGACGGGGTGACGGGCCCGGACGAGTACAGCGCGGTGGCCGACGACAACGTCTACACCAACCTCATGGCGGCCCGGAACCTCCGCTTCGCCGCCGACTCGGCCGAACGCTGGCCGGCCGAAGCCGAGGCGCTCGCGGTCACCGGCGAGGAGGTGCAGAGTTGGCGCAGCGCCGACGCCGCGATGGCGGTGCGCTACAACGAGCAGCTGCAGGTGCATGAACAGTCCCGCGACTTCACCGCCCACGATGTTCTCGACTTTGAGCGGGCGAACGAATCGGCAAGCTACCCGCTGCTGCTGCACTGGCCCTACTTCGACCTGTATCGCAAGCAGGTGGTGAAGCAGGCTGATCTGGTTCTCGCCCTGCACTGGTGCGGCGACTCCTTCGACGCCGAGGAGAAGGCCCGCAATTTTGCGTACTACGAAGCGCTGACCGTCCGGGACTCGTCGCTGTCGGCCTGCACGCAGTCGATCGTCGCGGCCGAGGTCGGGCAGTTGGAGCTGGCCTACGACTACCTGATGGAGGCAGCGCTGACTGACCTTGACGATCTGGAGCACAACACCTCCGACGGCATGCATATCGCCTCGCTGGCCGGCACCTGGCTCGGCATCGTCTGCGGACTCGGTGGCCTGCGCGACCATGCCGGCGAGCTCACCTTCGCCCCCGGCCTCCCCGACGGCATGAGGAAACTGGTCTTCCGGCTGCGCTGGCGGGACAGCGTCCTGCGGGTCACGATCACCCCGACCGCCGCGACCTACGAAGCCGATCAGAAGCCGGACGAGGCCCTCGCGCTGCGCCACCACGGGCAGGCATTCACGCTCACCGCGGCCAGCAGTGTGACGCTGCCGATCGCACCCCGGCCGGCGCCTGGCCCGCGGCCGGCCCAGCCGGCTGGGCGCGAACCGGTGCGGCGAACCCCGGCTACGGACGGCCGGAGCTAGCGCGTGGCGGCCCCACATCTGCTTCAAATGTAAGGCTCTGTGGCTGCGTCAGAAACGAGGTGACGCCGACAACGCGCTGCAATCACGCGGAATGAGTAACAAAAGGCGGCCTTTCTGGAGCCGCTGGTAGTGCCTTCCCGTCTCCTCGCAGCCGCGCAAGTGTTCACCTGAAGTTTCCGCTTAGCGAATAGCTTGGCCGGGGCGGGTCTCGGTAGACAGAGAACGACCATTGTTTGCCACACCCCAGAGGAGCTATTCATGCCACGTCGTAGATCTGCCGCTGTCGTCGCCGGGTTGGGGGTCGGGCTGCTCGCGGCCGCCGCCGTGATGCCGAGTGCAACGGCGGACGCCGAGCGATCCCGTCCGCACGCGAAGCACGTTCTGCTGCTGTCGGTGGACGGACTGCACGAGAGCGACCTGGCCTACTACGTTTCGACGCACCCGAAGTCGGCCCTGGCCGGGCTCGTCTCCTCCGGCGTCGACTACACCTCGGCCCAGACGACGTTCCCCTCCGACTCCTTCCCCGGCATGGTCGCCCAGCTGACCGGCGCCGGCCCCGGCACCTCCGGCGTCTACTACGACGACACCTACAACCACGCGCTGCTGCCGGCCGGGACGCTCAACTGCGCCACCGCTCCGCGGGGCACCGAGGTGAGCTGGACGGAGGCGGCCGACCGGTCGCAGAACCCGATCACCCTCGACGCTGGCCAGCAGCTGACGGCACCGGCCCTCACCGCGCTGCCGACGAACACCCTGGCCCAGACGCTGGCCGATTCGGCCGCAATTACCAAGGCGATCCTGGGCATGACGCCGAACCCGCAGGCGCTGCTTGATCCAGCCGCCCTCCCGGTCGACCCGTCGACCTGCGTGCCGCTGTACCCGCACAGCTACCTGAAGGTCAACACCGTATTCAACGTGGCGCGTGATCACGGCCTGGGCACTGCATGGTCGGACAAGCACCCGGCCTACGAGATCCTCAACGGCCCCTCCGGCACCGGAGTTCAGGACCTCTTCACCCCGGAGATCAACAGCGTGGCCGACGCCGCCGGTGACGACTGGACCACCGACAACGCCCTGACCCAGGAGTACGACAGCACCAAGGTCGCGGCCATCCTCAATGAAATCAACGGGATGGATCACTCGGGTACCCGTCACGTCGGAGTGCCGGCGATCTTCGGGATGAACTTCCAGACCGTCTCCACCGCGGAGAAGCTGCCGCTCTCGGACGGGCTGGCCGGCGGCTACGAGCCCGACGGCACCCCGGGGCCGCTGCTGGCCCGCGCGCTGGACTACATCAACACCCAGGTCGCGGCCCTGCGCAGCGCGATTCACAGCAACGGTCTCGACTCCTCGACGACGATCATCCTTTCGGCCAAGCACGGCCAGTCGCCGGAGGATCTCAGCACCCTGCGTCGGGTCGACGACGGCGCGATCATCGACGCGATCAACGCGGCCTGGGCCACCACACACCCCGCCAACACGCAGTTGGTCACCTTCGCCGTGGATGACGACGGCATGCTGATGTGGCTGTCCGACCGCAGCCCGCAGGCGCTGGCCTTCGCCAAGACGTACCTGCTGACCCACTCGGCCCCGGCCAACCTGGCGACCGACCCGAAGGGCGTCTTCTCGGCCACCGTCAAGGCGTCCGGCCTCACCGCGGTCTACACCGGACGCGACGCCGACACGCTGGTCCGCGCCGCCGCCGGTGACAGCCACGCGCCCGACCTGATCGGCATCGCCCAGCACGGCGTCGTCTACACCGGCAACGTCAAGAAGATCGCCGAGCACGGCGGGGCCGCACCCGACGATCTGGACGTGGCCCTCGTCGTCTCCGGAGCCGGCGTGGCCCGCGGCGTGACCAGCCAGGCCCACGTGCAGACGACCCAGATCGCACCGACGATCCTGAAGCTACTCGGCCTGAACCCCCGGGAACTGCAGGCCGTCGCGATCGATCACACCCAGGTGCTCCCGCGCATCTGACCTAGCGGGTCGCCGGGGGTCGTGATCACGGTCCCCGGCGACCCGTACATCATTTTCAAATGTACGGCTGGCACGATCAGCTTCAATGACGCCCACCCCGACCCGCGCCGGTGACCGCCTACGTAGCGCGGTCACCACTGTCGTCCCCGCACCCAGGGCGGCGAAGGTACCGGAGATCACCTTTCTTTTCTGGGTGATCAAGGTTCTGACCACCGGCATGGGGGAGGCCGCCTCGGACTGGCTGGCTGCCACCAACCTGATTCTGGCCGGCGGCGTCGGCCTCATCGGCTTCGTGATCGGCATGTGGCTGCAGTTCCGGGCCACCGTGTACCGCCCGACTGTGTACTGGTTCGCCGTCGCGATGGTGGCCGTCTTCGGCACGATGGCCGCGGACGCGCTGCACAAGGGACTCGGGCTGCCGTACTGGTTCTCGACCACGTTCTACGCAGTATTGCTGGCGATCGTCTTCGTCAGCTGGCAGCGCAGCCAGGGCACCCTCTCGATCCACAGCATCACCACGCGCCGCCGTGAGACGTTCTACTGGATCACTGTCCTGGTGACCTTCGCACTGGGGACGGCGGCCGGCGACCTCGCCGCGACCACCCTCGGCCTGGGCTACTTCGGGGCCGGCATCTTCTTCGCGATCGCCATCGCCGTTCCGGCCGTGGGCTGGTGGCGCTTCGGGCTCAACCCGATCGTCGCTTTCTGGACGGCCTACGTCATCACCCGCCCCCTCGGCGCCTCCTTCGCCGACTGGTTCGGCAAGCCGCATGAGCTTGCCGGTGGGCTGGGCTTCGGCGACGGCGTGGTGACCTGCGTGCTGGCGATCCTGATCGTCGTGCTGGTCGGCTACCTGGCGATCACCGGTCGGGACGTCCAGCGCCGATCGTCGTAGGCGCTCCGAGCAGGTAGGCCAGCAGAGTGGCGGTGATCGCCTCGGCGCAGAGCAGACCGACCAGCACCACAACCTGGAAGCGCGCGGCGGCACCCGCGCTCGCGCCACCGAGCAGCGCCCCGACGAAGGCTCCGGGGAGCGTCACCAGGCCGACGGTGCGGGTCTGATCCAGCGCCGGAACCAGCGCCTCGTAGACCGAGTCGCGGGCGATCGAGCGGACGGCCTCGCGGCGGGTTGCGCCAAGGGAGAGCCAGGCCTCCACCTCGTCGCGTCGGCGGTGCAGCCCGTCGGCTAGCCGTCGTCCGGTGAGTGTGGCGGCGGTCATGGTCCCGCCGAAGACGATGCCGGAGACGGCGACCAGATTGCGAACATCCCGGGAGAGGATCGGCGCGCCGACGATCAAGGAAATGCTGACTATCGAGCCGGCGGCACAGGAGAGGATCACCGCCGGCAGCGCACTCTCCAGCTCCCGCAGCCGCCGCCCGGCGGTCCAGACGGCCACCGAGAACATCACGGTGAGGACGCCGATCACCGCGATCGGCGCGGCGAAGACGCCCCGGAGCACGAGCGCGACGAACGTCAACTGGATGGCTGCGCGGACGCAGGCGACGACGACACCCCGTCGCTGCGGGACGCCGGCCCAGGTCAGCACCCCGAGCGCGATCGCGACCAGCACCACGAGGCCGATGCCGAGGCGCAGAGATTCGTTCATCGCACGCCGTGACTCACTCGGCGGGCTCGCTCACTCGTCGGTCACCGGCCAGTGCAGCGTCACCTGCGCCCCCGGGCCGGGGACGCGGTTCACGGCGACGGCATCGCCGCCGTGATGGCGCATGATGTTGCGCACGATGGCCAGCCCCAGCCCTGAGCCGGCCTCGGCCGAGTCGGCGACGTCGGTGCGGGTTCGGGCCACATCAGCCCGGCGAAAGCGTTCAAAAACCACGGGAAGGAGCTCTGGGGGGAAGCCCGGGCCCTCGTCGAGAACCTGGATGCGCGCCTCATTCCCGACCAGCTCGGCGCGTACCTCCACTTGGCTGCCGGGCGGGGCATAGCGCAGCGAGTTCCCAATCAGGTTCTCCACCGCCCGACGGATGCGGTCCGGATCCGCCGTCACCGGCAGGGTTGGGGGAGCATCCACGTGAAGCTCGACGCCGGCCTTGAGCGCGGCCGCGTCGAAGAGCCCGGTCGCGTCGGTGAGGGTCTCGACCAGATCGAAGCGGCTCGTCCGTAGATTGCCGGAGTTCTCGTCGCGGGCCAGAACCAGCAGATCCTCGGCCAGCCGGATGAGGCGCTCGGTCTCCTCCGACGCGACCTCCACCGTCGCCAGAAGTTCGGAGTTGCTGCGCCCCGGGCGGCGGGCCAGTTCCAGCTCCCCGCGCAGCACCGTCAGCGGGGTCCGCAGTTCGTGGCCGGCGTCGGCGACGAAAGCGCGCTCCCGCTCCAGCGAATCGTGCAGACGGGCCAGCAGCGCGTTCATGGTCGCAGCCAGGCGGCCGATCTCATCCCGGGACTCGGGGACGGTGAGGCCCCCGCCGGCATCGTTGGCCTGCAGTTCGGCCGCCTGTCGCCGCATCCGCTCCACCGGAGCCAGCGCGCTGCGGGCCAGGTACCAGGAGCCCGGCGCGGCGACCAGCAGCACCACGAAGCCGATGAAGAGAAGCTGCTTTCCGGCCCGGTCCACCGCTTCGTCGGCGGTGTCACCGTTGACGCCGACGGCGACCACCTTGCCGTCGGTGCCGAGTGGTGTGGCGAGGACGCGGACGTGCTGGTGGTGGCCGTTCGGCGTCGAGTCCACGGTGACGTCGAAGAAGCGCGGACCGATCGCCGCGGCGGCGATCTGCCCGGAGTTCAGCAGTGGAGTCTGCAACTCGTCGACGGTGTGCAGCACCGTTGCGTCGGCCGCCAACACCTGTCCATAGGTGTTATCACCCAGGGTGATCCGCCCCGAGGTGAGGTCCGAGCTCACCGTTCCGTCGCTGTTCACCTCGGCCGCCAGCTCGTCCGAGCGGCTGCGCAGCGAGTTGTCGAGACTGTTCTGCAGGCCCGACTTCAGGGTGGTGAGGAAGAGTAGCCCGGCGGCGCCGAGGAGTATGACGGTCGCCAGGGTCGAGGCTAGTGCGATCTTGAGACGGATCGGCAGCATCAGCCCGTTGCCGGTTTGGCCGGACGTGACTCGGCGCTGAGCCGGTAGCCCGCTCCGCGGACCGTCTCCAGTTGCTCGACCGCGAAGGGCCGGTCGATCTTGCGGCGTAGGTAGGCGACGTACTGATCGACGACGTTGCTGCCGCCGTCATAGGCGAAGTCCCAGACGTGATCGAGGATTCGGGTGCGGGAGAGGACCTGCCCGGGGTGGCGGAGGAAGAGTTCCAGCAGCGAGAACTCCCGGGGTGAGAGCTCCAGCAGTACCTCCCCGCGCCACGCCTCGCGGGCGGCCGGGTCCAGGGAGAGGTCGCCGGCCGACAGGACAGCGGGGCGGGGATTGCTGCCGCGGCGCATCAGGGCCCGCAGCCGAGCCGAGAGTTCACTGAAGCTGAAGGGCTTAGGCAGGTAATCATCGGCGCCGCTGTCGAGGCCCCGAACCCGGTCGGCCACCTCCGTGCGAGCCGTCAGGAGCAGCACCGGCGCCCAGCGGTTGGCCGAGCGCAGCGCCCGGCAGACCTCGAAGCCATCGGCGCCGGGGAGCATCAGATCGAGTACCACTGCGTCATAGTCGTGCTCGGTCGCGCGCCAGATCGCCTCGCTGCCGTCGCCGACCACGTCGACGGTGTAGCCGTCCTCGGTGAGGCCGCGCCGCAGCATGCTCGCCATCCGTACGTCATCTTCGGCCACCAGAATTCTCACAAGCCCGGACTGTACAAAGCAGATGATGTGAACAAGGTGTGACAGCGATTTGGATCTCAATCATCCCCTTTGCACATCATGCTCACATCCTCCGCCCCCCAAGATCATCCCGACGGTGTCATCGCGGCGCTGGGAATCCGAAGCTGGAACGTCGAAAGGACGTATGCGCTGTGCACGCGGAATTGAGCTACCTCGAGGCGAGTGTCATCGGCCTGATGCAGGGGGTCACCGAACTGTTTCCGGTGAGCAGCCTCGGCCACAGCGTGCTGCTTCCGGCGATCATCGGCGGTTCCTGGGCGCAGGATCTGGACGTCAGCAAGCCGGAGTCGCCGTATCTGGCCTTCATCGTCGGACTGCACGTGGCTACCGCGATCGCGCTGATCATCTACTTCTGGCGCGACTGGCTCAGCATCGTCCGCGGACTCGGCTCCTCCATACGGCACCGACGCGTCCAGCATGACAACGAGCGGCTGGCCTGGCTGCTGATCATCTCGACGATCCCGGTCGGGCTGGCCGGTCTGCTGCTGGAGCACACCCTGCGCACCGTTCTGGCCAAACCGTCGCCGACCGCGATCTTCCTCATGATCAACGGGCTGATTCTATTCGCCGCCGAACGCTGGAAGCGCCGGGCGGCTAGCACCGACATCCCGGTCGAGAACCTGCCGGACAACGACGACGAGGTGATCAGCCGCCTCCCGGTGCGGGACGCGCTCCTCGTCGGTACGTCCCAGTGCCTGGCCCTGGCGCCGGGGATCAGCCGCTCCGGGGTGGCCATGGCGACCGGCCTGCGCCGCGGGCTGAATCACGAGACGGCGGCTCGCTTCTCGTTCCTGCTGGCCACGCCGGTCATCCTCGCTGCCGGTGTGCTGAAGCTCCCCGACCTGATGGGCCCGCTGGGCGACGGCATCCGCCCGCAGGTGCTGGTCGGGAGCCTGCTCTCCGGCATCGGTGCCTACGTGAGCGTGCGCTTCCTCAGCCGCTACTTCGAGGACCGTTCGCTGCGCCCCTTCGCCTGGTACTGCCTCATCGCCGGCGCCGTCTCGCTTGTGCTGGTGAATCGATGAACTTTCTCAACCCGACCCACCTGATCTCCTCCTACGGCACGCTCGGTCTAGCGTTCATCATCTTCGCCGAGACCGGACTGCTCATCGGCTTCTTCCTGCCGGGCGACTCGCTGCTCTTCCTGGCCGGGGCCTACAGCGCCGCATCGGTCACCGCGCCGATCCACCTGAACCTCGGCCTCACCCTGGTCGTGGTCATCACCGCGGCCATCGCCGGTGGCGAGGTCGGCTACTTCATCGGTCGGCGCATCGGACCGGAACTCTTCAAACGTCACGATTCGCGCTTCTTCAAGCAGGAGTACGTCACCCGGTCGCGGGCCTACCTGGACGAGTACGGACCCGGCAAGGCGCTGCTCATCGCACGTTTCGTCCCGGTCGTGCGCACGTTGATGAACCCGGTGGCCGGCGTGCTGCGGGTGCCGGTGCCGCGCTTCACCGGATTCAACGTGCTGGGGGGCGTGCTCTGGGCCGGTGGGGTGACGATCCTCGGCTACTTCCTCGGATCCGCGATAAACATTGACAAATACATCCTTCCGGTGACGGCCGGCGTCATCGCGGTGAGCCTCATCCCGTTTGGGCTGGAGTACCGCAAGCAGCGCCGCGGACGCTCCCAGGAAGAGGCCTGAGCCTCTCCCGCTACTCGTTGCGGGCGATCTCGGGGCCGGTGAGCCGCTCCAACATCGGGAAGGTGATGGCAACGATCGCCAGCGACGCGACGAGTCCGCTCAGCACAATGAGGTAGTAGCCGACTCCGGGAGCGTGGAGCGTCTCGGCCAGTTGGGCGTTGAGGAAGAGTGCTGACGCCAGAAATCCGATGGCGATCGAGGCGACGGCTAGCACGATCAGTGGGACCGCGGTCTCCAGCGCAACTACTCGCCGCAGCAGGCTGATCGGCGCGCCGGTGAGCCGGAGCAGGCTGAACGGACGCTTGCGGTCATTCAGCCCGGTCACCACGCTCACCGCGAGTGCGCACCCGGCGATCGGGAGGCTGGTGAGGATGACGACATCGGCCAGCCGCTGATACTGCGCGTTGAGTTTCGTGTTGGGGTTCTGCGCGTTCTGCTCGGTGATGGTGGAGGCCACCGAGAGCGAGGGGAAGGCCCGCTCGAGCAGCGTCCGGGCTCGCTCGATGGCGTCCTTTGAGCCGTCCGTCGCCACCGCGGTGAGTTGCACGGGCAGCGTCTGCAGGCTCGACGCGGGAACCGACGAGGAGGGCCAGAGGGTGCTGGCCTGCGTGGAGTCCCGGCCACCGAAGTACGGCTGCACCTGCGCCACCGATGCGCCCGCGGCGCAGTGACCGAGCGCGGGGACCGCGGCCAGCTCCGCACAGGAGACGAGACCGGGCGGGAACATCCGCGGGTCGGCGCTCGGCTGGTCGTGCACTGACGTCACGGCCCGGACGCCCGGTATGGCCAGCAATTGCTGTTGAAGCGCGGCTGGAAACGACGGAACGGAGGTCGATTCGGTTCCGTCCGAGGAGAAGTAGTTCTGCAGCAGGGTGGCTGCCCCCTGAGGCGTGTCCTGCGATACCCCGCTGTAGGCGTTCAGGGTGGTGATCAGTGTGACCGCCACACTGGTGACGAAGAGAGCGAGCACGAGGCCGGCTACCGCCCGGAAGCCACCCTGAGGGTTGTCGGCCAGCCGACGCGCGGCGATCAGGGTCTCCGGTCGACGGGTGCGATTGGCGCAGGCCCGGGCGGCGATCATGGTCAGCCAGGGACCGGCGATCACCAGCCCGGCCATGATGAGCAGGAACCCGGTGAGGAAGGCCTGAATCTGGCCGGGCGTCGTCGGCGGACGTCCTGCGATGGCGAAGTAGCTGAGCTCTAGGACGCCGAGCACGAGCGGCACGATCCGCCACGGACCGGGTGGTTTCGGGGTTACCCGCCGGGTGACCCCGATGGGCGAGATGTTCACCCGGCGTAGCGCGACCCGAGCAGCAATGGCCGCGGCGATCGGCACGCCCAGTGCGACCACCAGCACGTCGGTCCGATTCAGCGAGATATCGCTGAGGTAGAAGCGGGTTCCGGTGAACGGAATCTTAGCGAGAGGATGACGAGCCCAGGCGAAGAGCGCGAAGCCGAGCACTACGCCGACGACGGCGGCCACGCTCGACTCCACCGTGGCGATGACCGCTATCTGACGTGGGGTCGCCCCGACCAGTCTCATCGCGGCGAAGCGCTGCTCCCGACGCGCCGCCGAGAGTCGGGTGGCCGTGCCGATGAAGACCAGCACCGGGCAGAGGATCGCCGCCGCGGTGATCGAGAGGATGAGATCGATGCCGCGGGCGTCGATGCCGATGAAGTAGCAGTCTCCGTTGCAACTGCTCGGGGGAGTCTTGCTGATCTGGGTGACCTTCGTGCTGCCTGGCAGGTGCGCGAGAACCTCTGGGGTCTGGCCGACGATCGCAACCAGCGAGTTCGGCGACGGCAGCGCGGCGGAGCCGATGGTGCCGATCAGGTGTCCGGGGTAGCGCGCAGCCAGCGGGCCGGTCGGGTCGTCGTGGAGCAACTTGGCCAGCGCGGGTGAGGCATAGAAGTCGCCCGCCGGAGGAAGTGCCGTGATTCCCGGGGGAATCGGCGGATTCGGCCCGGTCGCCGCCACATCCACCCGCCCGAGAATCTCCCCTTGGTAGAGATCGCCGGTGAGGTGCCACCAGGCCGGGTCGACGTGCGCAGTGGTCGCTGCGGCCGGAGCCCCGGCGCCGCCCGTCGTCCCGGTCTCCAGCCAGCCGAATCGCGCGTTCTGCGAGTTGACGGCATTGATGCCGGCCAGGGTGATGAGCAGCATCCCCACCCCGAGTGCCACGGCGGCGGCGGAGATGACGAGCCGGACGGCCGCCTCGCGGCCGCCGGTAAGGGTGAGCCGCAGACCGAGCCTGATCACGAGCCGGCCGCCGACAGCGCGGTGACCCGGCCGTCCCGCACGATGACCTCCCGGTCGGCGTAGGCGGCGACTCGCGGCTCATGGGTGACGAGCACGACCGATGTGCCGTTGGCGCGGGCGGACGAGCTGAGCAGATCCATCACCTGCTCGCCGGTCAGGGAGTCGAGTGACCCTGTCGGCTCGTCGGCGAAGAGGACGGCTGGACGCGAGACGAGCCCGCGGGCCAGTGCGACGCGCTGCGCTTGACCGCCCGAGAGTTCACCGGAACGCCGCTGCTGCAGACCCTGCAGATCGAGCGGGCCGAACCAGGAGGCGGCCTCCCGCAGCGCCGAGGCGCGTGACCCGCCGCGCAGCAGCAGCGGCAGCGCAACGTTCTCCTCGGCCGTCAACTCCGGGACGAGCTGGCCGAACTGGAAGACGAAGCCGAACTGGTCGCGTCGCAGCGCACTCCGCTCGTTCTCGCGCAGCGTGTCGATGCGGCGACCGGCAAAGTGGACGGCCCCCGAATCGGGCACCAGAATCCCGGCCAGGCAGTGCAGCAGGGTGGATTTTCCCGAGCCGCTCGGCCCCATCACGGCCAGAATCTCACCCGCCTCAATGCTGAGGCTGGCCGACCGGAGGGCCGGGGTGGCGCCGAAGGAGAGGCAGAGGTCGACGGCCTCGACGAGCGGTTCGCCGGTCATGAGTGGACGTGCTCGGCCAGGGCGTCCAGGCGCGCCGCGGTGAGGTCGATCCAGCGGAGGTCGGCCTCGAGGTGGAAGAGGCCGTGATCGGCCAGCAGCGCGTCGACGAGATTGCCGTGGCGCTTGATCTCAGTCAGCTCCCGCATTCGCTGCAGGTGCGCGCCGCGCTGCGTGTCGAGGTACTCCTCGGCGGAGCGCCCGAGCATGAGGGCGAGCACCACCTTGGCGAAGAGCGTCGTCTGCAGGTGGGGCTCAGCCGGCACGGGTTCGCGCAGCCAGGTCTCCACCTCGGTCGCGCCGTCCTCGGTGATGACGTAGCGCTTGCGATCGGGGCCGGCGCCGGACTCGGCCTCACCGACGACGACCTTCCCGTCACGGGCCAGGCGCCCCAGCGTGGCATAGACCTGGCCGTAGGGCACCGGTCTACCGCGTCCGAAGTATCGGTCGTAGTCACGCTTGAGGTCGTAGCCGTGGGAGGGCTCGCGTTCGAGGAGTCCGAGAAGCGTCAGTGGAACGGTCATGGCCGCGACTATACTCTCAGCGTATACCCTGCGGTAGTAGCGATCTGAACGCGACGGGCCCGGGACTCAGGGCGAGCTGCGCAACCCCAGGAAGATGGCGCTGGCTACCGCCTCGCTGAGCTTTGCCGCGTCACGGGCCCGGTTCGGTTTAAGCCATTCGGTGAGGGAGTTGACGGTGCCGAAGATGAGGCGGGCGGTCAGCGCCGGATCGAGCTCGCGGCGCAGGTCTCCCTCCTCGATCGCGTCGCTCACCAGTTGCGCGGCCAGGGTGTCGAGGCGGCGGCGGCGGGTCAGGGCGCGGCGCTCGACCTCGCTGTTGCCCCGGACGCGCAGCAGCAGCGTGACGTAGGGCAACTGCTCGACCAGCACCCGCACGCTGGAGACGACCAACGACTGCAGGCGCTCCACCGCCGGCCCGTCGAGGCGCTGGGTCTGAGCGGCCACCTCCTCCAGGCCGACCAGGGCTCGATCGAGGGCTAGCCCCAGCAGTGCGTCCTTGCTCTCGATGTGGTGGTAGATGGCTGACTTGGTGATCTTCAGCCGCTTGGCCAGATCGTCGATGCTGGTGCCGTCGAAGCCACGCTCGTTGAAGACCTCGACCGAGGCGGCCAGCACGGTCTCGATGTCATGGCCGGGGCGGCCGCGGCGGGCTGCCCTGGTCTCGGTGCCGGTCACCGGCCGGTGAAGGTCGGTCGCTGCTTGGCCAGGAATGACTCGACGGCGCCGCGGTGATCCTCCGTCGCTCCCAGTCGAAGTTGGTCGCCCCGCTCGCGCCGCAGCACGTCCGGGAGTGCGGCGCCCCAACTCGCGGCCAGAGATGCTTTGGCAGCGGCGTAGGCCTGGGTCGGGCCGCCGGCCAGCCGGGTGGCCAGCGCGTCGACGGCAGTGGACCACTCCTGCTCGGACGCAACCTCGCCGACCAGACCCCAGGTCAGAGCCTGCTCGGCGGTGAAGGTGTCACCGCGCAGGATGAGCTCACTGGCCCGGGCATACCCGACGGCGCGGGCCAGAGTGGCCGAGAGGCCGGAGTCGAAGCTGAGCCCGATGCCGGTGAAGGCCGTGCCGAAGACGGCGCCGGCGCGGGCGATCCGCAGGTCGCAGGCCAGGGCCAGGGAGAGGCCGGCGCCCACGCAGGTTCCGTTGATCGCGGCGAGGACGGGCTTGGGCATGCTGGTGATCGCGGCGATGATCGGCTCGTAGTGTTCGGCCAGCGTGGCGAAGGCCCGCCCGGGACCGGCGGCCAGGGCAGCGGCGTGCTCTTTCAGGTCCTGCCCGAGGCAGAATGCCCTGTCTTCTCCGGTGATAACCACCGCGCGGACCGCCTGATCGGCGCCGACTTCGGTGAGGCGGGCCAGCAGCCAGGTCTTGGTCGCAGCGTCGAGGGAGGGGCGGGGCAGCACCACCATCGCGATCGCGTCGGCGCGCTGCGGCTTTGACGTCTCGTCGGCCATGAGAGCATACTAACTTACCGAACGAACGGTCAGTAATTGCCAGTCTGGAGGTGGACGATGAGCAGCGACACGGCGGCACTGGAGCAGGATTTCGACCAGACCATCGCCCAGCAGCACCGGATCGAACCTCGCGACTGGATGCCGGAGGGGTATCGCCGAACCATGGTTCGCCAGATCGCGCAGCACGCCCACTCCGAGATCATCGGGATGCAGCCGGAGGGGGACTGGATCACCCGAGCCCCCTCGCTGCGTCGCAAGGCGATCCTGCTGGCCAAGGTGCAGGACGAGGCGGGCCACGGCATGTACCTCTACTCCGCCGCCGAGACGCTCGGTGTGGACCGGGGCGACCTCACCCAGAAGCTGATCGAGCAGCGCCAGCGCTACTCGTCGATCTTCAACTACCCCGCCCTGAGTTTCGCTGACGTCGGCGTCATCGGCTGGCTCGTCGACGGTGCCGCGATCTGCAATCAGGTGCCGCTCTGCCGGTCCTCCTACGGCCCCTACGCCCGCGCAATGATCCGGATCTGTAAGGAGGAGTCATTCCATCAGCGGCAGGGGTACGAGCTGCTGATGACGATGATGCGCGGCACCGACGCCCAGCGGGCCATGGTCCAGGATGCCGTCGATCGCTTCTGGTGGCCGTCACTGATGATGTTCGGCCCGCCCGACCACGACTCGCCGAACACGGCTCAGTCGATGACCTGGGGAATCAAACGCCACACCAACGACGACCTGCGCCAGCGCTTCGTCGACATGGCGGTGCCACAGGCGCTGAAGCTGGGCGTATCGCTGCCGGACGCGACTCTGCGGTGGAACGCCGAACGGGAGCACTACGATTTCGCGTGCCCCGACTGGGAGGAGTTCGCCCGCGTGCTGAACGGCGACGGCCCGTGCAACGACGAGCGGCTGGCCCGCCGGCGGGCCGCGCACGAGGAGGGGGCCTGGGTGCGGGAAGCCGCGGTGGCCTACGCCGCGGCGCACGCTGACCAGCCCGAGGCGCAGCGATGACCGCGACCCGGGCCGAATGGCCGCTATATGAGGTGTTTCTGCGCGGAAAGCGCGGCCTGAACCACGTGCACGTGGGTTCGCTGCATGCCGCCGACGCGACGATGGCCCTGCACAGCGCCCGTGATCTCTACACCCGCCGCAACGAGGGCGTGAGTATCTGGGTGGTCCCAGCGACGGCCATCACCGCGTCCAGCCCGCAGGAGAAGGACCCCTTCTTCGCCCCCTCCGGTGACAAGGTCTACCGCCACCCCACCTTCTACGAGATCCCCGACGACGTCCCGCACATGTAAGGGGATTGCCTCCAATGAACGATGACGACTTCGACGCCTACCTCGCCCTGGGGGAGGTGAGCGACGATCAGCGCTGGGCCTTCGGCACCGGATTCAGCGACCCGCTGGCCGGCGTCGACACGACCCTCCCGCCGGGCGTGGATGGCCCGGCGCTCGGGGCCTACTGCGAGATGCTCGGTGACGACGCGCTCGTCTACTCCCACCGGCTGCAGCAGTGGCTGACCCGCGCTCCTGAGTTGGAGGAGGAGACCGCGCTGGCCAACATCGCGCTCGATCTCCTCGGTCAGGCCCGGATGCTCTACTCCCGGGCCGGTGCCGCCGACGGCACTGGCCGCGACGAGGACGCCTTCGCCTTCGGGCGTGCGGAGCAGGATTTCCGCAGCGTCCGGCTGGTCGAACGGGCCGATGCCGACTTCGCCGAACTGGTGGCCCGGCTGCTGATCTTCTCGACCTGGCGATTGGCGCTCTTCGATGCGCTGCGCACCGCGGCCGATCCGGTGCTGGCGGCGATCGCCGGGATGGCGGTGAAGGAGCTGGCTTATCACCGCGACTACGCGGCCCGCTGGGTGCTCCGGCTGGGTGACGGCACCGCCCTGTCGAAGCAGCGGATGCAGGCCGGGCTTGCGATTAGCTGGCCGTTCGTCGACGAACTCTTCGCGCCGCACCCCGTCGAGGGCCGGCTCACCGGGGTGGCGGTGGCCGTCCCGGCCACCCGGGCCGAGTTCGACGGCGTAATGCAGAACGTCCTCAGCACCGCCGGGTTGAGCCGCCCCGAGGTCGTCGCGACCTCGGACGCCGCCGGTCGAGGCGGGCGCGACGGGCGGCACACCGAGGCGCTCGCCCCGCTACTGGCCGAGCTGCAGAGTGTCGCGCGGGCCCACCCGGAGGCGAGCTGGTGATGGTGATCCTCTCGCTCGATAGAGAACTGGCCTGGCGGGTCGCGGCCGGCGTCCCCGACCCGGAGCTGCCGATGGTGTCACTGGCCGAACTCGGCATCCTGCGGCGCGTCGACTGCACGACACTCGACGACGGCGGGTGCCGGGCCACGGTGACGATCACCCCTACTTATTCGGGGTGTCCGGCGATGCGCGAGATGAGCCTCGACCTGCAGCGGCACCTGCGGGACGCCGGATTCGAGGAGGTGGTCGTGCGGACCAGCCTCTCGCCGCCGTGGAGCAGCGACTGGATCACCCCAGTCGGGCGGGAGAAACTTGCGGCGGCCGACGTCGCCCCGCCGAACCCGACCGTGGCCCGCCCCAGCGGCCCGGTGCCGCTCACCCTGACCAGACCCGTGCGTCAGGTCGCCTGCCCGCGCTGCGGCTCCACCCAGACCCGCGAGACGTCACCCTTCGGGGCGACCGCCTGCACAGCGCTCTACCGCTGCGGCGCCTGCCAGGAGCCGTTCGAGTACGTCAAGGAGATCTAGGGGATGGCGCGACGTGACTTTCACCGGCTGCGGGTGTCGGCTGTGGAGGCGCTCACCGACGAGGCGGCCGCCCTCACGCTGGAGGTTCCGCCCGCGCTGAAGCAGGAGTTCGACTTCGCCGCCGGGCAGACAGTGACGATCCGGGTGGGGGAGCAGCGACGCTCGTACTCCATCTGTGCGCCGCTGGGCGACCCGCTGCGCATCGGTGTCCGGGAGGTGCCCGGAGGTGCGGTCTCGACGCTGCTGGTGCGGGGTACGAAGGTTGGGGACACCCTTGAGGTCCAGGCGCCGGCCGGCTCCTTCACGCCGGAGCTCGGCGACGCGGGTCGTCATGTGCTGATCGCGGCCGGCTCCGGGATCACCCCGATGATCTCGATCGCCAAGTCCATCCTGGCCGGTGACCCGAACTCCTCAGTGACCCTTCTCTACGGCAATCGGGGGAGTCAGACGGTGATGTTCGCTGACGAGTTGGCCGACCTGAAAGACAATTACCCGTCCCGGATGTGCCTGGTGCACGTGCTCTCCCGCGAGGCCCAGGAGGTCGAGCTCTTCAATGGCCGCCTGGATGCGGCGAAGCTGCGCCAGCTGCTGCCGGTCACCGTGGAACCGTCGAGCGTCGACGGATGGTGGCTCTGCGGACCGCTCGGGATGACCACGGACGCCACCGAGGTGCTCGTCGAACTCGGGGTTGAGGTCGGGCGAATCCACCGTGAATTGTTCTACGTCGAGGAGGAGCCCCCGCCACCGGTGCAGCACGTGGACGCGCCGGTGGGGCCGGGCGCGGAGGTCACCCTGCTGCTGGACGGGCGCCACAGCAGCGTCACCGTGCCCCCCGGCGTCCCGATCCTCGACGCCGCCCAGCGGGTCCGTCCGGATCTGCCGTTCGCCTGCCGCGGCGGCGTCTGCGGGACCTGCCGGGCGCTGGTCACCGAGGGCGAGGTGCGCATGCGCCGTAACTTCGCCCTGGAGCAGAGCGAACTCGACGCCGGATACGTGCTCACCTGCCAGTCGCTGCCGACGAGCGACACGGTTTCTGTGAGCTTCGACAACTAGTCGGTCCGGGAGCGGCTTTTCACATCGTTCGTACACGACGCCTTGGCCAGGATGGTCGACGTGATCAACGCTGCTGGATTGTGTAAGCGCTACGGCGACAAGATGGCGGTGCAGGACCTCACCTTCGTGGTGCGTCCGGGAATCGTCACTGGATTTCTCGGACCGAATGGAGCTGGGAAGTCCACAACAATGCGGATGATTCTCGGCCTGGACGCGCCGAGCTCCGGGTCGGTCACGGTCAATGGGCGGCCGTACGCCGAGCATGCCCGTCCGCTGCGGGAGGTCGGCGCGCTGCTGGAGGCACGGGCGGTCCACACCGGCCGGTCGGCCCGCAATCACCTCCTCGCGATGGCCGCGACCACCGGGATCGGGCGCCGCCGGGTTGACGAGGTGATCGAGCTCGCCGGCCTGAGCGCGGTGGCCGACAAGCGAGTCGGCGCCTTCTCCCTCGGCATGGGGCAGCGGCTGGGCATCGCCTCGGCGCTGCTGGCCGATCCGCGGACGCTGATCCTCGACGAGCCGGTGAACGGACTGGATCCGGATGGCATTCGCTGGATCCGCAACCTGTTGAAGGGGCTGGCTGAGGACGGACGTACGGTCTTCCTCTCCTCGCACCTGATGAGCGAGATGGCGCTCACCGCCGATCACGTGATCGTCGTCGGAAAGGGGCGGCTGCTCCGGGACGAGTCGATGAGCGACTTCATCGCGAGCGCCGCCGCTGACACCGTCCGGGTGCGCTCACCCCAGCGCGCCCAGTTGGCCGAGGTACTGCTGGCCGAGGGCGCGAAGGTCAGCCCGCTCGCCGACGACGGGCTCGAGGTTGAGGGTCTGAGCCGGGAGCAGGTCGGCCACCTCGCCGCCGCGGCGGGCCTCACCCTCTTCGAACTCTTCACCCAGTCCGCTTCGCTCGAGGAGGCCTACATGGCGCTCACCGAGGAGTCGATCGACTTCCGTTCCGACCGCGGCGGCTCTGACGCCGAGCTCGCCACCGCAGGAGTGAACCGATGAGCACGAACGCCGTCCTGGATGAGCAGTCGCTCCCCGCCGTCCCGCCGTTGTCGGACCGAGCTCAAGCTCAGCCGGTCACCCTCGGCCGGGTCCTGAACTCGGAGTGGATCAAGTTCCGCACTCTCCGCTCCACCCTTGCCGTTCTCTTCACAGCCATCGGCGGGATGCTTCTCATCGCCGTCGTGGTCGGCTACAACACCCGGCGGATCACCTTCGACATCCACCCTGACGACATCGTCCCGTCGTCGGTACTCCAGGGCTACTACCTGGCCCAGCTGCTCATCGGTGCCCTCGGGGTTCTCTTCGTCACCGGCGAGTACAGCACCGGCATGATTCGCTCCACCTTCGCAGCGGTGCCGCAGCGGGTACCGGTCGTCTGGGCCAAGCTGGGCGTCTTCGTCGTTATCTCGCTGGTCACCATGGTCATCACCAGCCTCGTCGCCTTTCTCGCCTCGGAGGCGATCATCGGCCACTATCGAACCGGCTACTCCCTCAGCGATCCTGGAGTGCTTCGGGTCGTCGTCGGAACCGGTGTGTACCTCACGCTGATCGGCGTCATCGGGATGATGCTCGGCTGGATAGTGCGCAGCACGCCGGGCGCCCTGGTCGCGTACATCGCGACGATCCTGGTGCTTCCGGTCCTCTTCGGCAATGGCCTCGGCAGTTGGGGACGCCACATCGCGCGATACCTCCCGAGCGAGGCCGGCGGCAGTTTCGTCAGCAGCCTGCGGGATCCGTCATCGCTGACGCCCTGGCGGGGCCTGGCCGTCATGGCGATCTGGACCATCGTCGCGATCGTCGCCGGGGCGTTGCTCTTGAGGCGCCGCGACGCCTGAATTAGTTTGAAGCGGATGACTTCGAACCCGCCGCCACCCGCACCGACGAGCGGCCACGCCCGGATCGCGGGAGCCGTCGGCCTGCTGAGATCAGTACCAGGGAGCATCGGTCTGGCCCTCGGGGTGCTGAGTGTGTCGCTGGCCCGATTCCTCCTTCCGGCGGCCGACCACCCCGACTTCGCCCGGATGATCACCTACCGCGGACGGGATCTCACCCACCTCCGCCCCGGGCTCCTCTGGCGACTCCCGCTGAGTGCGTTCTGCGCGCACAGTGTGGCCGATCTCCTCTGGACGCTCTCGATCTGTGCCACGGCCTTCGTGCTGCTGGAGCGGCGTCTGGGGACGGCCGGCCTCCTCGCCGTCACGGTGAGCGCCCACGTCGTCTCGACGGTGAGCGTCGACCTGAACGCGGCGGCGAATGACTGGCATTCCTGGCTTATGGTGCGTGACTACGGCACCTCCTGCCTGGTGATGGGTGCGTTCGGGGCACTGCTGCTGGCGACCCGGAGCCGCTGGTTGCTGGTCGGGGTGCTGGTGATCGCGGCGGTCGACCTCCGCATCAACTCGCCGATGACGATCAGTGAGCACGTCATCGCCTTCGGGACGGGCGCGTTCGTCTTCGCCGTTCAGTCGCTGCGGCTGCCCAGTTGGTTGCGCACACCCATCTTCGCCTTCGAACGTTCAGGCCGGGCTGACTGAGACGCTCATCGGATGAACCGGGCCGGCCACGCTGACCGCGACCCCGGCGCCGATCGTGAACGGAGTCCGGCTGTAGGCGACGAGAGTGTCGCCGCTGCTCTTGGCCGTCAACTCCAGGCGATGGTCCTCGCCCTGGAAGCTGCTGCGCCGAACCTCTGCGACCGCGTCGGCGCCGTCGGCAATCGCCTCGACCGATAACTGCCGGGGTCGAATGAGAACCTCGAACGGCGCCTGCGGCGGACCAGCGGTGAGCGACATCGACCCGAGGCAGGTCAGCGCCCCCTGCGGTGCCCAGGTGGCCGCGAGGACGTTCGCTTCGCCGAGTGCCCGCGCGACCGTGGCCGAAGTCGGCTGGTCATGCAGTTGCTGCGGGGTCCCGCTCTGCAACACCCGACCCTGCTCCATCACCGTGATCAGGTCGGCGAAGGCCAGCGCCTCCGCGGCGTCGTGAGTCACCATCACCGCCGTCGTCCCGGTGGCGCGCAGCAGGTCCACCACCTCGGCGCGCACCCGGGCCCGCAGGTGGGAGTCCAGGGCGCTGAAGGGCTCGTCGAGGAGCAGCAGCTCGGGGTCAGCGGCGAGCGCCCGGGCTATGGCGACCCGCTGCTGCTGCCCGCCGGAGAGTTCGTGCGGATAGCGCCGGGACAGCCCGTTCAGATCGGTCAACTCCATGAGCTCGACCAATCTCCGCTCCCGCCCCGACCGATCCCCGCGGCGAAGTCCGAAGGCGATGTTGCCCCGGACGGTGAGGTGCGGGAAGAGTCCGACATCCTGCGGTATGTAACCGATGCGGCGCTTCTCGGCCGGCAGATGGGTTCCGCTCGCGGTGTCGAGGACACGATCGTTCAGCGTGATGGTGCCGCTGGACGGGACGTGGAAACCGGCGATGGCCCGCAGCAGCGTCGTCTTGCCGCAGCCCGACGGACCGAGAATGCAGGCCAGGGCCCGCTGTGGTACCCGCAGATCGACATGCCGCAGAACGAGTTGCTCTCCGTGCGAGGCGGCCAGACTGGTAACGAGAAGGCCACCGTTGTCATCGTCGGTCACTGCAACACCCCGCGACGGGCCAGCAGCACGACCGGGATCGCTGAGAGGCCGATCATGACTGCGGCGTACGGGGCGGCGGCACCGTAGGCGAGGCCCGTGGTGTAGCTCCAGAACTGGGTGGCTAGCGTCTCGGTTCCGATCGGGCGCAGCAGCAGGGTGGCGGTGAGTTCGGTGCTGGCCGATAGCGCGACCAGCGCCACTGCCACACCCAGGGCGGGCGCAATCAGTGGCAGGGTGACCCGACAGAGGACCCGCCACCGGGAGGCACCGAGGGAGCGCGCGACCTCCTCAACACCGTTGGGGACGGCGGCGAGCCCGGCCCGCAGGCCGGTGAGGGCAAGCGGGAAGAAGAGGGCAACGTAGCCGGCGACCAGCATCGGGGGCTGCTGGTAGAACGGGCGCGCGTAGTGAATCGTCACGAAGACGATTGAGAGTCCGATGGCGATACCAGGGAGGGCGCGGGTCAGGTACGCACCCCGCTCGACGGCGACGGCCAGGCGGGTCCGGCGCCGCCAGGAGTAGAGCGCGACCGGCAGCGCAGCCAGGGTGGCGATGCCTGCCGCCGCCAGCGCGTAGCCGAGGGTGTTGCGGGCATCGGCGAAGATCGACGCCGGTGGCAGCGTCCCGGACGTTCCGGTGGTGAACCAGTCGATGAGGGCGGCGATCGGCACCCCAAGCGCGGCCCCCAACAACGCGATCAATGCCGCTAGGGCAGGCCAGCGTCCCCAGCCGAGCGAGACCCGACTCGCTGCCCGGCCGTCCGAGCCGCCGCGGGTCGCCCGGCCCCGGCCGGTCAGCCGCGCCTCGGTGGAGACCAGCAGCAGCGCGAGTACGCAGAGCATCATCGTCAACGTGGAGGCGGCGGCCGTGTCGTAGGCAACCCGGTATTCGGTGTAGATGGCGGTGGCGAAGGTCTGAAAGCGCAGCGCGGCGAAGGCACCGTATTCACCGAGAAGGTAGAGGGAGACGAGGAGGACGCCACCGCCGAGCGCGGTACGGGTCAGCGGGATCGTCACCCGGACCAGCGTGCTGAGGCGTCCATGCCCGAGACTGCGGGACACCTCCTCAAGCGACGGGTCACTGCGGCGCAGGCTGGCCACGACCGGCAGGTACACCAGCGGGTACAGCGAGCAGGTCATCACCAGCACGGCGCCGGAGAACCCGCGCACCGTGGAGGTGAGTGAGACCCACGAGAATCCCTGGACGAACTCCGGCACCGCCAACGGGAGGACGAGCAGGAAACCTACGCTGCGGCGCAGCGGCAGGTCGGTCCGCTCCACCAGGTAGGCCGCCGCGAAGCCGATCACGGCGGTGCTCGCGGTGACGGCCAAGGTAAGGGTGACGGTGTGCAGGACGAGGATTCGTACCAGCGGCCGGTGGGCCAGGCGCAGCGTCGGCGCCCAACCGGCCTGGCTGGCCTGAACAGCCACAAAGATAAGGGGTATCGCGACGCACAGCAGTACCGCGATGGCGCAGATCGCCAGCAGCGACGGCCGTCGCCAGCGGGCCGGGTGCCACGGCGACGACGCTGCGCGCAACTGGATAGCCGTCACCGTCAGAGCAGACCGACGGACTGGAGCAGGTCGAGGGCGGGCTTCCCGTCTCCCAGCTCGGTCGGTGAAGCGATCGGGCTGATGCTGGCCAGCGGTTTCAGGTTGGTCGCCGAGGTGACTCCGGGGCGTAGCGGGTACTCGTACGAATGCGAGGTGGCGATGATCTTCTGGGCCCGCTCGCTCACCAGGTAGGCGAGGAAGGCCTGAGCAGCCGCCTTGTGGTGACTGGAGGCCAGGACCGCCGCGCCGGAGACGTCCACGAACGCACCTGGATCGCCTTCGGCGAAGTAGTGCAGCGAACTCTGTACCTTCTGCGCACCGACCTCGTCGCGGAGGCGGTACCAGTAGTAGTGGTCGACGATTCCGCCCTTCACCTCACCCTTGTCGATGGCGGCGATGAGTGTCTCGTTGTCGTCGAAGACCTTGCTGTTGTTCTTCAGGCCGGTGAGCCACGCACTGGCCGCCGCCGTTCCCTTGGCATTGATGATCTCGGTGACGATCGGGGAGAAGTCGGTCTCGGCCGGTGCGATCCCGAGCTTCCCCTTCCAGGCGGGGCCGGCGAGGTCGTAGACCGAGGTGGGGAGGTCGGCCGCCGGGACGGAGTTGTTGGCGGCGAACGCGGCGGTACGCGCTGAGACGCCCACCCAGTCGCCCTTGGCCGAGCTCACGTTGGCGGGGACTTGGGCCAGCGTCGAGGCATCAACTGCGGTGAGGAGGTTGTGCTGCTGGACCGTTGTCAGCGCCGGCGGGTTCTCGGCGTAGAAGACGTCGGCCGGGCTGGCCGAGGACTCTTGGAGCAGTTGGCCGGCCAGCGAGGCTTCGTCAGAGGACTTCAAGCGCACGGTGACGCCGGTGCTGCGGTGGAAGTCATCGACCAGTAGCTGGGTTGTCTCGGGGTGCTGGCCGCTGTAGACGGTGATCGTCTGGCCGGCGACGCTGGTGCCGCTGGCCGCGGTGGCGGAGGAGGCGCCGTCCGAGCTGCAGGCGGAGAGCGCTGCCACTCCGATCAGGGCGCCGACTCCGATGAGAACTGGGCCGAAATTGGCGGTCCGAGAATAGTGGTTCACGCTGCTCCATCCGTAATGTCAGGCAAGGCTAACCTAAATACGGTGGCGCTATTCAAAAGGTTCACATCGTCGTGACATGTTCGAGGAAGGGTGGCAGTCACGCCCCAGTGTTCGCTCCGGAGAGAGCCCGGCCCAGTGCGGTAGCAACGGTCTCCAGGTATCGGTCGAGAAGACCGCCACTCGGGTCATGGGTGGGGTTCACCTCGGTCAGCACCAGCGCCGCAAGATCGGGGGTGGCGAGGAGCCGCTCCAGAACCGCGCCGGCGACCTCCAGCGGCACCCCAGTTCCGTAGTGCGGATAGTCGGCCAGGGCTAGATCGCCGGAGTCCACCGCATCGACGTCGAAGTGGACGACGAGTGCGGCTGAGTGTGCCGGGTGGCCGGTCGAGAGCCCGATCGCGGCGAGGGCGCGCTGGGCGCAGCCGGTCGGGTCCTCACGCACCTGGGCGTCGGTTGCGTGCACCAGCCACGGACGATCGGAGAAGGCGCTCTGGTCCACGCTGTCGGCGTCGGAGGGGTCGTAGCCGAGCAGGGTGAGTTCGCCGGGGCCGAGCATAAGGAAACGCGGTCCGATCTGGCCCAGCGCGGTGTCAGCGATGCCGAGCAGGTGGGCGACCCCGGTTGCGTCGAGGATGCCGCTGTGGGAGCGCCGCGGTGAGACCAGGTCGGCGTCGCCGTCGAAGTACGCGACCCGGACGCCGTCGAGTACCCGCTGCAGGCCGGCGACCACGCCGACGGTGATCGTGCAGTCGCCTCCGACCACTAGTAGTACCCGGCCGGCGGTCTGTGCGGCCGCCACTGCGTCGGCCACCCGGATCGCCACCGCGACCACCGCATCCAGGTTGCGTACCTCGGCGTCCGGGTTATCGGGCGCCCAGGTTGCCCCTTCGACATCCCCGAGATCGGTGACCTCAACTCCCGCCGCCCGCAGGCGCTCGACCAACCCATGGTGACGTAGTGCGTTCGGAGCCTTCTCCTGACCGGCATGGTGGGCGCCGGCACTGGTCGGCACCCCGATGATCGCGACCTCCATCGCTTGATCCTGTCACTGCTTGATCCTGTCGCCGCTCGATCAGTCGGGCGCCGGCGAGCGCTCGCGGAAGGCCGGTGCCCTAGGCGGGCGTGGGCGTTGCTGCTGTAGCAGCAGCGGCAGCGTTCGCGGCGCGACCACCACCGAGAGGATGACGACGCTGGTCGAGCGGCGAATCGCATCCGACTCATTCAGTCGGAGCAGCAACTCCTGCAGCGCCTCGTTCGACTCGGCGGCCAACCGGCAGAGCACGTCCCCACTGCCGGTGGTGGCATAGGCCTCCAGCACTCCCGGAATGGCGCTGAGGAACTCGCGGATATCGGCCAGGCGCCCCTGGGCGATCTCGAGCGTCACCATCGCCTGCACCGGGTAGCCGGCGGCGGCGACGTCGATGTCCGGCCCATACCCGGTCACGATGCCCGCCTGCTGGATTCGCTCGAGGCGGCTCGAGACGGTGGCCCGGGCCACGCCCGAGAGACGGGAGAGTTCCAGCACCCCGATGCGGGGATTGTCGGCGAGGAGTTGGAGCAGCGTCACGTCGAGCGCGTCGAGCTGCGATGAGGTCACGGGCGGCTCTCTAGGAGTAGGTTTTCCTTCGATCAACTTAGCAAACTGCGTAGTCGAGCGCTCCACAAGCCCGCTTGAACTGCCCGATCGTGCAGGAGTGAGTGCTCCGATTGCGACCTAGTGCTGGAGTGGATTCACTGGAGGGTGCGCTACCCGAACCCGTACCCCGGAGGCTGAGATGTCCGTCGCCCACCCCCTCACCGCCCTCACCGATTCGGAGCGGCTGGCTCACCTGAGTCTGGACCAACTGAAGGAACTGGTGGGGCTCGTCGACTATGACGCCTCGGCCGACCCGTTCCCGATCAACGGCTGGGACGCGCTGGAGTGGGTCGTCGGAAACGCCACCCAGGCCGCCCTCTGGTACCAGGTCGTCTACGGGATGGAACTGGTCGCCTACGCCGGACCCGAGACGGGCGTGCGTGATCGCCACTCCTACGTCCTCAAGAGCGGCGCCGCCCGCTTCGTGGTCTCCGGCGCCGTCGAACCCTCCAGCCCGCTGGTCGCGGTACACGCCAAGCACGGTGACGGAATCAGTGACATCGCGCTGCAGGTACCGGACGTCGATCGCTGCGTCGAGCACGCCCGCGCTCAGGGGGCGGTGATCCTGGCCGAGCCGCACGATGTCAGCGACGAACACGGCACGGTACGGGTCGCCGTCATCGGCGCCTACGGCGACCTGCGCCACTCGCTGGTCGACCGTTCGCGCTACAGCGGCCCTTATCTACCGGGCTTCGTCGCCCGGACCTCGTCAGTCAGCAAGGAGAGCAGCGAGCCGAAGCGCTTCTTTCAGGCCATCGACCACGTCGTCGGCAACGTCGAGCTCGGGCAGATGGACCGCTGGGTCGACTTCTACAACCGGGTGATGGGCTTTACGAATATGGCCGAATTCGTCGGAGACGACATCGCCACCGACTACTCGGCCCTGATGAGCAAGGTCGTGGCCAGCGGCAACCACCGGGTCAAGTTCCCCCTCAATGAGCCGGCGGTCGGGAAGAAGCGCAGCCAGATCGACGAGTACCTCGAGTTCTTCGACGGGCCCGGGGCTCAGCACGTCGCCCTGGCCACCAACGATCTGCTGGCCACCGTCGACGCGCTGGTGGCCCGGGGAGTGGAGTTCCTGGCTACCCCCGCCACCTACTACGAGGATCCGGAACTGCGGGCCCGAATCGGTGAGGTGCGCGTCCCGATCGCCGAACTTCAGCGGCGCAGCATCCTGGTCGACCGGGACGAGGACGGATACCTGCTGCAGATCTTCACCAAACCTATCGGTGACCGCCCGACGGTCTTCTTCGAGTTCATCGAACGACATGGTTCACTCGGATTCGGCAAGGGAAACTTCAAGGCGCTCTTCGAAGCCATCGAGCGTGAACAGGAACTACGCGGCAATTTCTAGAACCATGACGCAGCAACCAGCTGAGCAGATGGGACGAGGCAATGGCGCACTATCAGACCCGCGGCTCGATACCACCGAAACGGCATACCCAGCACCGCAGTGAAAGTGGCGCGCTCTACTACGAGGAGTTGATGGGGGAGGAGGGGTTCTCCTCCGACTCGTCGCTGCTGTATCACCGGGCCATCCCGTCGGCGCTGGTCGACGCGCGCCCCTGGACGCTCCCGGATCAGAGCACCGTGCCGAACGAGCCGCTGTTGCCCCGCCACCTGCGCCTCCCCGACCTCTTCACGGCGCCGGCCGCGCCTGCCGATGCCGCCGGTGGTCCCGCGGTCGACGTCGTGACCGGGCGACGGCTGGTGCTGGCCAACGATGATGTGCGCATCAGCTACGTGGTGGCCGGCGCCGAATCTCCCTTGTATCGCAACGGGATCGGCGACGAATGCATCTACGTCGAGTCCGGCGCGGGTGTGGTCGAGACCGTCTTCGGCCCCCTTTCGTTCCGCTCCGGCGACTACGTGCTGATCCCGCGCTCCACCACGCATCGCTGGATTCCGGCTGGCGAGCCGGTGCGGGCGTACTGCATCGAGGCGAACTCGCATATCGCCCCGGCTCATCGCTATCTCTCCAAGTACGGGCAATTACTGGAGCATTCACCCTTCTGTGAGCGGGACCTGCATGGGCCCGGTGAGCTGCAGCAGCGCGACGGTAGCAGCGTCGAGGTGTGCCTGAAGCATCGCGGCAGCGGGGCGGGTGGGATCGCCGGCAGCATCCACGTCGTACCGGAGCACCCCTTCGACGTGGTCGGGTGGGACGGCTGCCTCTATCCGTACACGTTCAACGTCGCCGACTTCGAGCCGATCACCGGACGCGTACACCAACCGCCACCGGTACATCAGGTCTTCGAGGGGCAGAACTTCGTCATCTGCAACTTTGTCCCGCGAAAGGTTGACTATCACCCGCTCTCGATCCCCGTTCCCTACTACCACTCCAACGTCGACTCCGACGAAGTGATGTTCTACTGCGGCGGGGACTACGAGGCACGGAAGGGCTCGGGGATCGGCCAGGGGTCGGTGAGCCTGCATCCGGGCGGCCATTCGCACGGCCCTCAGCCCGGCGCCTATGAGCGCTCGATCGGCGTCCAGTACTTCGACGAACTGGCCGTGATGGTCGATACGTTCCGTCCGCTGCGCCTCGGCGAGGGGGCGCAGGCCTGCGACGACGGTGAGTACGCCTGGTCCTGGTACCGGCACGGGCAGAATCGATGACTGCCGCGCGCCACCGGCTCGCGGTCGACCACCTGCCCTACGGCTCGCTTCGGGACGGGGACGGTCGTCGCTTCGCTGCCGTGCGCTGGGGTGACATCGCCTTCGACCTCACCCGCTGGTCGCGGCAGTCGCCGGACGCCACTCCATACGCCGACCTCTTCCTGGACGGATCGCTCGACCAACTGTTGGCAGCCGGGCGGCCCGTCTGGGACGGGTTGCGGGCGACACTCATCGAACAGCTCGCCGACGCGGAGACCTTCCGCTCCTTCGGCGTGCCACTGGCCTGGACGACGCCGCTGCTCCCCTTCACGGTCGGGGACTACGTCGACTTCTACGCGTCGCGCGATCATGCAACAAATGTCGGACGAATCTTCCGTCCAGACGGGGAGCCGGTGACGCCGAACTGGACGCATCTCCCGGTCGGCTACCACGGACGCTCCGGCACGATCGTGGTCTCCGGCACCGAGATCCAGCGGCCCTCCGGGCAGTTCCGTACGTCGCAGGGAGACGTCGAATTCGGGGCGACTGCGCGTCTGGACCTGGAGGCCGAGGTGGCCTTCGTCCTGGGCGGGAGCACCCACCTCGGCGCCTCCGTCGCGCTGACTGAGGCCCGCGAGCACATCTTCGGCGTCTGCCTCCTCAATGACTGGTCGGCCCGTGACATCCAGTCCTGGGAGTACGTCCCGCTCGGCCCCTTCCTCGGAAAGTCCTTCGCCACCAGCATCTCCGGGTGGATAACGCCGCTCTCGGCGCTGCAGCACGCCTGGGTCGGGGCGCCGGAGCGCGACACCCCGCTGCTGCCCTACCTCGACGACGGCGCTGAGCACGGCGGCCTCGACCTCGCCCTGGAGGTGCAGGTGAACGGCGAGGTGCTGGCCCGGCCACCCTTCGCCCGCATGTACTGGACCCCGGCCCAGATGCTGGCCCATCTCACCGTCAACGGCGCGTCGATCCGTCCGGGCGATCTCTTCGCCTCGGGCACCGTGAGTGGCCCGACGCAGGGCGAACGAGGCTGCCTGCTCGAACTAACCTGGAACGGGGAGCAGCCGGTCGCCATGCCCGACGGACGGATGCTGCGGTTCCTCGAAGACGGCGACGAGGTGCTCATCCGGGCGACCGCGCCTGGAGAGTACGGCGTGATCACCCTCGGCGAGTGTCGGGGACGGGTGGTCGCGGCGCAGCGATAGGAGAGCGACGTGGAGGCCCGAAGCGAACTGGTCCGGGGGGCCTTCGACTGGATCCGCTCGGTCGCGGTGCAGGCTCCCGGTGGCTCGTCCTGGTCGGAGGAGGGGGAGCCCTTCGACGATCTCTACTCCGGAACGGCGGGGGTTCTCCTCGGCTGCGCCCAGGCGGCCTCCGCTGGGCTGGACGTCCATGACATTGCGGTAGACGCGGCCGGGAGGCTGCGTCACCTCGCGGCGAACCCGGGAACGGCGGCCCTCGCCGACGACGGACTCTTCTCCGGCTGGGGTGGTGTGCCGCCGGCGCTACGGGCCTGGGCTGAGGTGGCCGACGACGGCGAGGCGCTGGCCGCGGCCGAGGAGGTGACCGGGCAGCTGGCTCAGCGAGTTCTGCGCGGGGGTGAGCGGTCTGAGAATGGCCCGGACATCATCTCCGGGGACGCTGGAACGCTGCTCACCCTGTTGGCCGCCGACACGGCGTCGTCGTGCGAGGCCGCACACCTGCTGGCCGATCGATTGGTGACCGCGGCCGAGCCCGCCGCCGTCGGCGTGCAGTGGCGGATGGGGCCGGAGTGGGAGCACCTGATGCCCGGCTTCTCGCACGGGACCGCCGGAGTCGCCTACGCGTTGGTGGCCGCGGGGCGCCGGCTGCAGCGAGACGATCTGCTGGCGGTGGCGATCCGGGGTGCCGAGGAGTTGCTGCACCTCGGGCAGACGCCCGACGGCTGGGCGCTGCCGCTGAGCATCCCCAGGCAGCTGCACCGTCCGGCCGTCTTCTACGGCTGGTGCCACGGCCCGACCGGAACCATCCGTCTTTTCCTGGCCCTCAACGAGGTGGACCCGCAGCCGCGTTGGCAGGAGGCGATCGCAGCCTGTCTGCAGGCGCTGCGCGCCAGCGAGCTCCCGGCGCGCCTCTACCCCGGCTACTGGGACAACCTGGCGCGCTGCTGCGGGACGGCCGGTGTCGGCCAGTTGCTCCTCGAGCGCTACCAGGCGACCGGCGACGCGGCACTGCTGGAGTGGACCGAGGTGCTGGCCGCGGACGTGCAGGCCCGAGCCAACATCACTGAAGGTGGGGTCAACTGGTCCAACACCGAACATGCCCGGAATCCCTCGCAATTACCGCCCGAACCGGGGTTCATGCAGGGGGCCAGCGGTATCGCCGGCTGGCTCGCGCAGCTTAACGCCGTGCAGAACCTGAAGCCGACCGCCGCACCCCGGGCTGGCCTTCGCCTAGGCTGGGTCTGACCGAGTCAGACCATGCTGGAGGAGTAGACGATGGGCAAGATCTTTGCGGTCGAGTACCTGACCCTGGACGGAGTCTTCGAGGACCCGCAGTGGAGTAGCCCGTACTTCAACGAGGAGCTTCAACAGTTCCAGTACAACAACCTCTTCGAGTGTGATGCCCTGCTCCTCGGTCGCGTCACCTATCAGGGATTTGCCCAGGCTTGGCCGACGATGGAGGCCGAGACCGGGGACTTCGGGCAGCGCATGAACAGCATCGGCAAGTACGTCGCGTCGACGACGCTGGCCACTCCCGAGTGGAACGCGACCCTGATCGAAGGGCACGTGATCGACGCAGTGAAGCGTCTGAAGGCGTCGGACGAGACGCTCATGATCGCCGGCAGCGCGACGTTCGTCGAATCCCTGCGCAGCTACGGCCTCATCGACGAGTACCGGCTGATGATCTATCCGGTGATCGTCGGACGGGGTCGGCGCTTCTTCGGGGAGGCTCAGACGTCGCTGACGCTGGTGGACTCGCTCATCACCAAATCCGGCGTGGCCCTCCTGACCTACCACCCCGATGCGGCCGCCGACGCAGGTAGAGCCGAAGCATGAACGGTGTCGTGCACTTCGAGATCCAGGCTAGTCAGCCGGAGCGGGCCATCGAGTTCTATGGCGCGGTCTTCGGCTGGACGTTCGAGAAGCAGCCGATGCCGATCGACTACTGGTTCATCGGCGGAGCCGGGATCACCGGTGGCCTCCTCGAACGTCCGGTGCCGGTCCCCGAGGCGCCGAGTGGAACGAACGCCTTCACCTGCTCGATGGAGGTGGCCGACTTTGACGCAACCGAGGCCGAAGTCCTAGCCCACGGCGGCCAGGTCGCGATGCCGAAGTTCGAGATGTCCGGACGCACCTACGGCTACTTCCTCGACCCCGAGGGGAATGTCTTCGGCATCTTCGAGCGTCACGACCGCTAGCTGAGGTCGGCTAACGATCGCTTCGGCGGCCGAAGAGCCAGTAGAGGATCGAGTTGCCGGGGTTCGCGAGGATGACCACGTGCCACATCCTCCGCTTTCCACGGAGCTGATCGTCGGCCCGCTGGCTGATGTCTCGCCAGGCGAACGCGGCGAGCACCACCTCCGCGGCCACCACGATCGCGAGCTGGGGTTTCGTGAGCTTCGTCTTCTTCACCCCCAAGGTTTACTGCCTCAAGTGCGACGACAACAAGTCCTCCCGCAACTTCTTCAGTTGCCGGCTCAGGTCAGTGAGTTCTCGAATTGCCGGGCGATCTGGCTCTGCTCCTCCAGCGCAGTGGAGATCTGGGCCTGCATGCTCCGGATCACCTCGATGCCGTCGGTGATCGTCCCGACGTCGGCGGCAACGGCCGAGGCGGCGGCCTGAATCGTCGCGATCTGGGCCTCGACCTCGTTGGTCGCCTTGGCGGTGCCCTGAGCCAGGTCCTTCACCTCACTGGCCACGACTGAGAAACCACGCCCCGCCTCGCCGGCCCGGGCGGCCTCGATGGTCGCGTTGAGAGCCAGGAGGTTCGTCTGGGCGGCGATCCCGGAGATGACGCGGGCGAGGTCTCCGATCGAGGTGGAGGCGCTACCGAGGTTGCCGATCGCGGCCCGGGCGGTGTCGGCGTTGGCGGCGGCCTGGGCCGCCGTCAGCGATGCCCGTTCAGCGCTCGCGGCCAATTCCTGGATCGAGATGTTGAGACTTCGGGCGCTCTCGCGCAGGTGGTTGTCGCCTGTACGCAGCCGGCCGAGCGTCTGGCTCAGGATGTCGCCGACCACAGTCAGGGCCCGCTCGCGTCCGGGGGAGAGCAAGAGTCGCTCGGTGGCGAAGAAATCCATCGTCGCGATGACGCGACCGTCGACGAGGATCGGGAGGCAGACTCCGGACTTGACGCCGGCGCGGCGGGCGACCGGTGCCCGCACGCAGTCGCTGACATCGGCCAGGTCAGGGACGAACGTGAGGCGACGCGTCTTCCAGGTGCGGCCCGAGAGTCCGACGCCCTCACGGAAGGACGCTTCGGCGGTGACGGCGGCGAACTCCGCGTTGACGCTGCCGGATTCCCGCGCGAAATGCAGGGCATCATCGCTCTGCACCCTCCAGACCGAGCCGTAGGCCCAGCCGAAGGCCTTGCGCACCGAATCGAGCGCGATGTCATACGCCTGCTCCTCGTGCGTGGCCCGGGAGAGTTCCTGCAGAACTCGGGCCACAGCGGCGCTGTCGGTGGCGGCGAGGGCGGCCTCATCGGCCCGGCTGAGGCGTTCGATGCACTGCCCGATGAGGCCGGCCGCCGCCTCCAGGGCGACGCGGAAGTCGTCACCCAGCGAGATCGTCTCCAGCGTGAAGAAGTCCATCGTCGCCACGACCTCACCATTGGCGATCAGCGGCAGGCAGACACCGGAGCGGACGCCGGCCCGCTGGGCGACGGGCGCCCGGACGCAGTCGGTGACATCGGCCAGATTTGGGACGAAGACCATCCGCTTCTGAGCCCAGGCACGGCCGGCGAGGCCGACTCCCTCGGCAAACGTGGCCGCAGCGGTGACGGCGGCGAACTCGGCGTCGACGGATCCGGACTCCAGGGCGAAGCGAAGCGCACCGGCCTCCCGGTCTACCCGCCAGTACGAGCCGTAAGCCCAGCCGAACTTCGAGCGGATGGTGTCCAGTGCGGCGCGCGCGACCTCGTCGACGCTCTGCGCGGTACGCACCGCCTCAATGAGCGAACTCACCGCCGCCAATGCGGTGGATCCGGTGGCCGGATCGGATGTTGCTGGCCCTGAGTGGGTGCGTGAAAACTTCATAAGCGGGTCCTTTGTTCTGGCTGAGCACCCTATGGATCGGTCTGGCTGGGAAGGACCTGAGCGCTTCGACTCCTGCCTCGTAGGCGGACCGGTCAGCTGAACGAGTAGTTGAAAATATGCCTACTTTTTCGGATGGATGGCGGCCGCGGTTTCGACCAGTCTTTCTTGGGGTACTTCTCTGCCAGGCGATCTCAAGGGCTGACATCGCGACTTGGCACGGAGGTTCTCATGGCGTTGGTACTGATTGTCTTGCTGCTGGCGGTACTCCTCGGTGCAGCTGGGTTCGCCCTTCACCTGCTCTGGATCCTGGCCGCCATCGTTGCCGTCGTCTGGCTTATCGGCTTCGCCTTCGGCGGTGCGAACAGCGGGCGCTGGTACGGCCGGTAGACGCGAGGTGCGTGGCTAGCCGTAGCTCAGTGGATGACGCGGTAGTCGAGCATGAGGTATCCGGCCGACGAGGTTGAACTTCGGATCGTCTCCAGCTTCGCCGGGGGTAGGCCGTCAAGGAGTCGGCGTCCGCCTCCAGCCAGAGCCGGCGCGACAACCAGGCGAATCTCGTCCACGAGCCCCGCCGCCAGCAGGGACTGGGCGACCGAGATGCTGGCGTGAATGCCGATGTCACCGCCCGGCTGCTCTCGCAGTTCACGGACGAAATCCGCGAGGTCGCCGTCGATGGCCGTGGAGTTCGGCCAATCTGCGTCCAGCGGGGTTGAGGTCGCGACGAATTTGGGGACTGCGTTGATGAAGCTCGCGAACGGCTCGATGTCGCTGCTCGGCCAGAAGCGAGCCCATTCGTTGTAACTGCGTCGGCCGAGGATGACTGTGTCTTGGGTGGCGATGACCTCGGCCAGGTTGGCGTCCACCTCCGCGTCCCACTCGGCGAAGAACTCATCGGGATCCTGGGCCACGCCGTCAAGGGCCAACAGTTCGTACAGCACGATCTTTCGCATGCTCGAACTCCTTCGGTTTGCAACGCAGAAGAGCTTCGGTTGCGCCCCCGGCAGGAATCGAACCTGCGACCAAGTGCTTAGAAGGCACCTGCTCTATCCTCTGAGCTACGGGGGCGTGCAGAGACGCCGGACGTTGACGCCCATAGCCGCTCGACCGGCTCGGGAGACTGTCAGAGGGTACAGCGTGCCATCAGACTGGGTAACCACCCTGGCCGTGACGATTACTACCGGGTTGCATCGAGTAGTCCGAGTCGCGTGAGTCGGGCAGGCGGCCAGCCAGCGCTAAGGCGCCGAGAATCAGCAGTCCGAAGAAGAGAACGATAAACATGGCACTAAGTTTGCGTTCGTAGGGTTTCCGCCAACAGTGGCAGAAATGACGTCCAGAGTTGATATTCTGCCAACCTGCGGGGACGATGATCAGATGCCGATCCGCAACGTGGCCGTCATCGCCATCCCGGGCGTCCACCCGTTTGAACTGGGCGTCGTCTCTGAGGGTTTCGGGATCGATCGAAGCGACGACGGCGGCCCCTTCTACGATTTCGCCGTCATCTCGGCTGATGACGCTCCGGTGCCGACCTCCAACGGTTGGACCATGTCCACGCCGCACCGCCTCGATCGCGCCGACGAGGCCGACCTGGTGATCGTCCCCGCCTGCAGCATCTCCAGCTCCTATGACCCGGCGGTGATCGACACCCTGCACCGCGCGGTCGACCGGGGTGCCAAGGTGATGAGCGTCTGTGCCGGGGCCTACGTGCTCGGCGCGGCCGGTCTCCTCGACGGTCGCGAATGCACCACCCACTGGCGCTACACCGAGGAGTTCTCCCGGCGCTTTCCGAAGGCCATCGTCAACCCGGACGTCCTCTACGTCTGCGACGGGCCGATCCTCACTTCGGCCGGATCGGCGGCCGGTCTCGACCTCTGCCTGCACCTCATCCGGGCCGACCATGGCGAGCGGGTGGCCAACCGGGTGGCCCGCCGCATGGTCGTCCAGCCCCATCGCGAAGGCGGCCAGGCCCAATTCATCAACGCCCCGCTGCGCGCCTGTGCGGCCGAGACGCTCGCCCCGCTGCTGGAGGATCTGGCCGGGGAGCTGCACCTCGAGCACTCGATCGAATCGCTGGCCAGCCGTGTCTCGATGAGCGGCCGCACCTTCGCCCGCCGCTTCCGCAACGAGACGGGGACGACGCCGCACGCCTGGCTCACCCACCAGCGCGTGCTACTGGCCCAGCAGCTGCTCGAGGCGGGCGACGACCCGATCGAGACGGTGGCCGCCCGCTCCGGGTTCGGCACGGCCGCTCTACTGCGTCACCACTTCACCCGTGTCGTCGGCACCTCGCCTGCGGCCTACCGACGTACCTTCGGCTGCCGCGAGCTGACGACGAGCGATCTGTGACGGCCACCCACAGCGCGCCGCCATCCGCCGAGCCCTCCCGGCTGCATCGCCTGCCCATCCAGCAGCTGATCGTCCTCGGGCTCCTCTGCGGCGTCTCGCCGTTCGCCACCGATATGTACCTGCCGTCGTTCACCTCGATGCAGGCTGACCTGCACACGACGGCCTCGCTGGTCCAGCTGACGCTCACGACCTTCCTGGTCGGGTTTGCCTTTGGACAATTGATCATCGGCCCCGTCTCTGACCGCTTCGGCCGCCGCCGTCCCCTCCTCATCGCAACCGCGGTCTTCGCCATCGCCAACGCGGTCTGTGCGTTGGCGCCGGGTGTCTGGATCTTCATCGGCGCCCGCTTCCTGGCCGGTTTCGCGGGTTCGGCCGGCCTGGTCATCGGACGGGCCATCGTCTCCGATCGGGTCTCCGGTCAGCGAGCGGCGAGATCACTCAGTGTTCTACTGATGATCAGCAGCGTCGCCCCGGTGGTCGCGCCGCTGGCCGGTGGCGCGCTGGTCGGCCCCGTCGGCTGGCGGGGGATCTTCTGGGTCCTCACCGGCCTCGCCGTCGTCATGTTCGTGGGTGCGCTGCTCCTGCTGCCTGAGAGCCTGCATGCCCGGCATCGTTCGACCGAGGGCATCCGTGAGGCGATGGCGACCGGTCGGAGCCTGCTGCGGGATCGCCAGTTCTCGGCCAACGTCGCGGTCTACGCCTTCGGCTTCGGGGCGATGATGGCCTACGTCTCCGCCTCCCCGTTCGTCGTCCAGAACGTCTACGGCCTCACCGCCCGCGAATACTCCTATGACTTCGCCGCGAATGCCTCGATGCTCACGGTGAGCTTCGCGGCCAACGCCTACTTCGTGCCGCGGGTCGGAATGCACCGGATGCGGGCGATCGGGGTCGGTGGCCTCTTCGGCTCCACGCTCACCTTCGCTGCCCTCACCTTCGCCGGAGCACCGCCCCGGCCGATCATGCTGTTATTGCTGGCGATCAACGTCGGCAGCCTCGGCCTCACCTCCAGCAACTCCACCGCGCTGGCGATGTCGCGGGCGCGGCACGCCGCCGGCACCGGGTCGGCACTGATCGGCGCGCTTCAGTTCGGGTTCGGCTCGCTGATGTCGCCGCTCGTCGGTCTGGGCGGCGCCGACACCGCGGTGCCGATGGCCGTGGTGATGCTCGGCTGCGCCACGGCAGCCGTCAGCGCGTCGATGTTCGCCCGCTTGCCGAAGGGAGAACCGGATCTGCGGTCCCGACCCGATCCGGACTATGTGGACGAGGCATCCATCCCGTCGCCGATGATCTAGCCTCTGACACTTTCAGTCGTCTTTTCCACAGCATCACCAGTTCTCCACAGCGTCGCAGTTTTCGCGCCGCCGACCACCTCACTCAGGTTTCCTTGGTTCACGCCCAACGCGGGCACCGGATTCTCGACACGAACGATCGCCTCGAATCCCGGCTACGAACGAAGGAGAACATCATGCGCGACCCACACCTCACCCTCATCGGCAACGTCGTCGACGAGCCGAAGCGCTGGAGCACCAAGACCGGCAATGACATGACGAGCTTCCGCCTCGCGTCGACCTCCAGTCGCTACGACCAGCAGGCCGGGGCCTGGGTGGACAACCCGACCCTCTTCGTCAATGTCGTCTGCTGGCGCGCGCTGGCAGTGAACGTCGAGGAGGCGCTGAAGAAGGGCGATCCGGTGGTCGTCACCGGTCGTTACCAGGCCCGGACGTACATCCGGGAGGAGGTCACCCGCACCACCTACGAGATCATCGCCGACTCGGTGGGGCATGACCTGACCCGGGGCGTCTCGAAGTTCCAGAAGGTCCGCCGCTCGACTGCGGCCACCTACATGGAGCTCGGCCCGGACGGGCTGCCCGCCGATGCCATGGAGCAGCACGATGACGTGCTCGTCGCCGATCTCACAGCCGACACCGCACTCGCGCCCGAGCCCGAACTGGGGCACAGCGGCGCCCGCGAGCTCGCTCACGCCGGCTGAGCCGCTCCCCAGACGCCGCGGAGCACTCCGATTTCGGGGGCTTCGCGGCGCCGGGGTGCCGGGCTGGAAGAATGGAGTGTCGGGCGCTCCGCGCCTGCGTGGATCCAGCGTCCACCCCCAGACGATCGCATCGACAGGAAGACACCGTGGCTCAGTTCATCTACACCATGCACAAGGTCCGCAAGGCGATCGGTGACAAGGTCATCCTCGACGACGTCACGCTCTCGTTCCTGCCCGGCGCCAAGATCGGCGTCGTCGGACCGAATGGGGCCGGTAAGTCGACGGTCATGAAGATCATGGCCGGCCTCGACACCGCGTCCAATGGCGACGCGTCGCTGGCCGCGGAGGCCACCGTCGGCATCCTGCTCCAGGAGCCGCCGCTGGACGAGACCAAGACCGTGCGCGAGAACGTCGAGGCCGCGGTGGGTGAGTTGCGCGGCTGGATGACCCGCTTCGACGAGGTCTCAGCGGCGATGGGGGAGCCGGACGCCGACTTCGATTCCCTGCTCGCCGAGCAGGGCGACCTGATGGAGAAGATCGAGCACGCCAACGGGTGGGAGCTGGACAGCCGCATCGAGCAGGCGATGGACGCCCTGCGCTGCCCCCCGGGCGATGAGCCGGTCACCCACCTCTCCGGTGGCGAGCGGCGTCGTGTCGCGCTCTGCAAGCTGCTGCTGGAGGAGCCGGACCTGCTGCTTCTCGACGAGCCGACGAACCACCTGGATGCGGAGAGCGTCAACTGGCTGGAGCAGCACCTGGCCCGCTACCCGGGCGCCGTCCTCGCGGTCACCCACGATCGCTACTTCCTCGACAACGTTGCCGAATGGATCCTCGAGCTCGACCGGGGACGGGCCTACCCCTACGAGGGCAACTACTCCACTTACCTGGAGAAGAAGGCCGAGCGCCTGGAGGTTCAGGGTAAGAAGGACCAGAAGCTGCAGAAGCGGCTGCGGGACGAGCTCGAGTGGGTGCGTCAGAACGCCAAGGGGCGGCAGGCCAAGAGCAAGGCCCGCCTGCAGCGCTACGAAGAGATGGCGACCGAGGCCGAGAAGACCCGCAAGCTCGACTTCGAGGAGATCCAGATCCCGCCGGGCCCGCGCCTGGGCACCGTGGTGGTCGATGTCAGCCATCTCGACAAGGGCTTCGACGGGCGCCTGCTCATCAAGGACCTCTCCTTCGACCTGCCCCGTGGTGGCATCGTCGGGATCATCGGACCGAACGGTGTCGGCAAGACGACGCTCTTCAAGACCATCACCGGCATCGAGCAGGCCGACTCGGGTGAGGTGCGGGTCGGCGACACGGTGAAGCTCAGCTACGTCGACCAGAACCGCGGCGGGATCGATCCGGCCAAGAACGTCTGGCAGGTGGTCTCCCACGGCCTCGACTACATCAAGGTGGGCCAGGTCGAGATGCCATCGCGGGCCTACGTCTCCGCCTTCGGTTTCAAGGGTCACGACCAGCAGAAGCTCGCCGGCGTGCTCTCCGGTGGCGAGCGGAACCGCCTCAACCTCGCCCTGACCCTAAAGGAGGGCGGAAACGTCCTGCTCCTGGACGAGCCCACCAACGACCTGGATGTGGAGACGCTCGGTTCCCTGGAGAACGCTCTGCTGGAGTTCCCCGGCTGCGCGGTGGTCATCAGTCACGATCGCTGGTTCCTCGACCGGGTGGCGACGCACATCCTGGCCTGGGAAGGTTCGGACGACAACCCGGCCGCCTGGTTCTGGTTCGAGGGGAACTTCGAGTCCTACGAGAAGAACAAGATCGAGCGGCTCGGTGTAGAGGCGGCACGGCCGCACGCGGTCACGCATCGCAAGCTCACTCGAGACTGAGTGATGTCTGCCCGCGCGGTTGCCCTCGGCACGGTGGCGACGCCCCCGACCGAGACGACGGCTAACGCGCCGAGTCCGGCACCAGCACCAGCACCAGCACCAGCACCGGCACCAGCACCAGCACCGGCACCAGCATCGGCCGATGTTCGGTCGCCGGCTCAGCCGCTGCTGGAGTTGGCGCCGATGCTGCGCCGTGCGGTGTCGCTGAGTCCGGCGATCAACGTGCGCCTGCAGCGCAGCGGCGATCACCTGCGGGCGCTGATCTGGCTGCCCTTCGACATCATGGTCGGCCGCACGCTCCCCGCTGGTGCAGGCGGCGGGCCGGTGGCGGCGGATTTTGACCACACCGTGCGGGCGGCCGAGCTTCTCGAACGCCTCGACGCGGCCGAGGGGTCGCAGGTTGGTCGCGGCGAGGAGCTCCTGGCCCGGCTGACCAACCGGGACACCGACTGGCGGGCCGCCGCCCCGCCGATGGCGAGGTGGCGGCGAGTCGAGACGGTGCCGGGCGCGGTGATCCGGTCGCTCGTCGCCTCGGGGGCGCAGGCGCTGGCCGACGCTGCCGAGCGGGAAGGTGTCGCCGGCGCCCAGCCCCGGGCTGAGGTCACCGACGCCCTTCTCGACTCGACCGTGCTGACGCTCACCAGGGACGCCGACGCCAGTGCTGACGGCGCAGACGACGCCGCGCCTGTTTCGGCGCCACTCTCGGCCCAGGTGACCCTGCGGATGATCACTGCCGTGACGCGGATGGGATTCCTGCCCGACGATGCCCAGATCGCCGTCGACGTCTGCGGCCGCTGGACGCGGGTGGCCGCCCCCTTCGGCAGCTCCTACCGTGAACGGTCGAGCCTGGGCATCTCCCTGCTCACCTGAGCGCCCGTCGCCAGCGCCACCGGCACCCGAAAGCTCGGGCTACAGAGCCGCCCTATCGGCCGACTCTGCCCGGCCGACCAGCGAAGCTGAGGCCCGCGGCGCTATGCGAGTGGGCTCTCGGCCTTGAGCCATACGGCCGTGTTCGCCGGAAGAACACCGGCGGCGTCGAGCGGCGCCGAGGCGAGCAGCACCTCGCCCGGCGGCAGGACGGCATCCAGTTCCGAGAAGTTGACCGCCACCACGAAGTCATCACCGCGACTGAAGGCGAGGCACCCCTCGGGCGCGCCGATCCAGTTGAAGTCAGCGCCGTGAATGGCCGGCGTCGCCGCCCGCAGCTGCAGGGCCTGCCGGTAGAGGGAGAGCGTCGAGTCAGCACTCTCCAGCTGCCGCTCAACGGTCACCGATTCCCAGGAGGCCGGCATGGGTAGCCAGCTGGTCTCACCCGAGCTGAAGCCGAACGGCGGGTTCGCCCCCTCCCAAGGCAGCGGCACCCGCTCACCGTCGCGCCCTCGCTCTGTGTAGCCGCTGCGCTTCCACGTCGGATCCTGCAGGACCTCGTCCGGGAGGTCGACGTTCTCCAAGCCGAGCTCGTCACCGTTGTAGAGGTAGACCGCCCCGGGCAGTGCCAGCTGGATGAGCGCCGCCGCCCGGCCGCGGGCCGAGCCGATCGCCCCGCCGCCGTAGCGAGTGGTGTGGCGGACGACGTCGTGGTTAGACAGGACCCAGCTGCAGGGTGCCCCGACCGCCGCCAGCGACTTGAGCGAGTCAGTGATGGCCTGGGTGAAGGATTCCAGCCCCCACTTCGCTTCGATGAGTTCAAAGTTGAAGGTGAGGTTGAGTTCGTCTTCCCGGACGTAGAGGGCAAGGCGCTCCGGATTGGGCACCCAGGCCTCGCCGACCGCCATCCGCTGGCCGCTGTAGGAGTCGAGCGTGCGGCGGAACCGGCGGTGGATGTCGTGCACCGCGTCGTCGTCCCAGCGCGGGTCATCCAGCGCGGGCATCGCCTCGCTGAGTGCGCCCAGGGTCGTCAGATTCATGTCGGGCAGGCCGTCGGGCTTGGCCATGCTGTGCGCAACGTCGACGCGGAATCCGTCGACGCCCCGGTCGAGCCAGAAGCGCATGATCCGCTCGAACTCGTCGCCGACCTCGGGGTTGAGCCAGTTCAGGTCCGGCTGCTCCGGCGCGAAGATGTGCAGGTACCACTGTCCGGGTTCGCCGTTCGCCTCGGTGACCCGGTGCCAGGCCGGCCCGCCGAAGACCGACGGCCAGTTGTTCGGCGGGAGTTCGCCGTCGGCGCCATGGCCGTCGCGGAAGATGAACCGCTCGCGCTCGGGGCTGCCCGGGGCGGCCTGCAACGCCGCCTGGAACCACGGATGCTGGTCGGAGAAGTGGTTCGGCACGATGTCGACGGTGACCCGGATGTCGCGCTCGTGGGCCGCGGCCAGCATGGTGTCGAAGTCGGCCAAGGTACCGAAGATGGGGTCCACGTCGCACGGGTTGGCGACGTCGTAGCCCCCGTCGGCCATCGGCGAGGTGTAGAAGGGGCTCAGCCAGATCGCGTCGATGCCGAGCAGCTTGAGGTAGTCCAGACGCTCGGTGACTCCCGGGATGTCGCCAATCCCGTCGCCGTTACCGTCGGCGAAGCTCTTCGGATAGATCTGGTAGAAGACGGCGCTGCGCCACCATTCCGGCCCGACCATTGCGTCGCTGATATCGACCACCGGAGCATCCTCGCTTCCAACATTTCGGCTAACGGTGTAAACGCTTCCAATCTTGCCGCACGCAGCGGGAAACGCGAAACGGGGTGCCGCGCGCGCGTCGAGCGGGGTTCTGGGGCAGCTAGCCGGGAGTATTGCGGAGCGCGTCGGCGGCGCCGCTGAGGTACTCCCAGAGCGTGTCGTGGTAGGTCGGCGGGAGGTCCAGCGAGTCCAGGGCCGACTTCATGTGCCGCAGCCAGGCATCGCGCTGGGCGACCCCGATCGCGAACGGCGCGTGCCGCATCCGCAGGCGGGGATGCCCTCGCTCTGCCTGGTAGGTAGCCGGGCCTCCCCAGTACTGGATCAGGAAGAGGCGCAGCCGCTCGGCCGCGGGCGCCAGGTCGTCCTCCGGGTAGAGCGCCCGCAGCGGCGGATCCGTCGCCACGCCGGCGTAGAAGGTGTCGACGAGACGGCGGAACGTCTCCTCGCCGCCGATGGCGTCGTAGAGGCTCGCATTGCGGCTCATCGGCACGGTCCCGATCGCTGCCGCCCGACCCGACGCCTCAGCTCACTTCTCATCCGGTCTCGCCACCGGCGTCGATCCCCCGCGGCGCGAGGGCGAGTTCGAGCTCGTCGAAGTTCGACTTGATGCGCCGCCGGAGCTCACGGGCGGTGCGCCACTGCTGCAGCGGGCGGACCCGGGCGACCATCCGGATCACCGTCTCGTCGCGGGTGAAGGACTCGACGCCCTGCAACTGGGGCTGCCCCAGGAAGACGTCGGCCCATTCCTGATCGTCATACATCTGCTCGGCGGCCTGCATCATGGCGTTCGAGGCCGGCTGGATCTGGGCGGACGCAGCGATCGGGATATCCAGCACCACTTCGGCGAAGCCCTGGCTCTGGTTGCCGACCCGGACCACCTCGCCGTTACGGACGTACCAGACTGTGCCGTGGACGTCTCGCAGCTGGGTGGTGCGCAGGCCGACCGCCTCGACCACTCCGGTCGCCTTCTCGAAGTCGATGACGTCGCCGACGCCGTACTGATCCTCCAGGATCATGAAGATCCCGGCCAGAAAGTCCTTGACGACGTTCTGGGCTCCGAAGCCGATGGCCACTCCGATGATCGACGTCCCGGCGATGAAGGGCGCCATGTTGATGCCGAGCTCGTCGAGGATGAGCAGCACGCTCACCGTCAAGATGACGAACGAGGTGATGCTGTTCAGCACCGACCCGATGGCCGCCGACCGCTGCCGGCGCCGCTCGGATACCAGGCCCGCCGACTCCAGGAATCCGTTCTGGCTGACCCGCTCCTTGAGCGGGTTGAGGATGCGCGGCACTGAACCCTGGCTCACCGAATTGGTGATGCGATCGACGAAACGGTGGGCGATCCGGCGCAGTACCACGGCGATCAGAATGATCGCCAGGATCTTCAGTGGCCGCGCGATCAGGACGTCGGCGTGGTCTTCGAGCAGACGTGACTCGGCTAGCACCTGCGGATACACAGTTGCCCACTTTGCCATGTCCAGAGTTCACTAGTAGCGGATGTACACCGGACGGAGGTCTGCGCACGTGTCAGGAACCCTGGTTCTGAACGCTACGTACGAGCCATTGTGTGTTGTGACACTGCGCCGTGCCGTCGTGTTGGTGCTCGCTGAGAAGGCGGTGATGGTGGAGGAGTCCGGCAAGTCGATGCACGCCGAACGAGTCACCGTCCCCGTCCCATCGGTGGTCCGCCTCTCCCACTTCGTCCGGGTGCCGTATCGCCGCGAGATCCCGCTGACCAGACGGGCCGTGCTCGATCGCGACGAGCACACCTGCGTCTACTGCAGCGCCAAGGCCGACACCATCGACCACGTCCGGCCCCGGTCACGGGGCGGCGCGCACAGCTGGACGAATGTTGTCGCGGCCTGCGAGAAGTGCAACCACCGCAAGGGCGACCGGCTGCTGCATGAGCTCGGCTGGAGCCTCGTCGGGGCGCCGGTGCAGCCGCCAGCCACGGTGGCGGTGGTGCTGGGCTGGGGCAAGCGGGACCCGCTCTGGCAGCCCTACCTGACGTTCGACCGGGTGACCGCAGCCACCGCCTAGCTACCGGCTACTTAGCTGCTGATTGCTTAACTGCTCGGCTGCTCGACCAGCTGGGCGATGTAGAGCTGCTCGCCGAGCTTCTCCAGCAGCGCGAGCTGGGTCTCCAGGTAGTCGATGTGGTGCTCCTCGTCGGCCAGGATGGTTTCGAAGAGCTTCGCGCTGGTGATGTCGGAGACGCTTCGCATGTACTCAGCGCCCTGACGCAGTCGGTCGATGGCCTCGGCCTCCACCGCCATATCGGACTCGAACATCTCTTTGAGCGTGTGCCCGATACGGATCGGGAAGAGCCGCTGGTAGTTCGGCAGCCCGTCCAGGAAGAGGATGCGGTCGGTGAGGATCTCGGCGTGACGCATCTCGTCGATCGACTCGGACTTCGTGTAGCGGGCCAGCTTCGTCCAACCGAAGTTCTCCTGCATCTTCGCGTGCAGGAAGTACTGATTGATCGCGGTGAGCTCCGCCGTCAACTGCTCGTTCAGATACTCGATTACTCGCTGGTCTCCGCGCATAGCAGGATCCTACGCGGCCGAACCGAAGGAAACAGGAGCCTGACGACTCCAGCGTCGGGCTCGAGTCGATACGTCGCGCCGCAGGACGTCTGATCAAAGCTCTCAAGTCGGGCACGCGGTTGCCGTACAGATCGGTATGGAATCTGCGATGCCGGGGTTGCGCGCCACCCAGACTTCGATCACCGCCAGCGCGGCCGCTCCTCCCCGGATGTCGGCGGAGCTCCCCGGCCCGGAATCGACAGCGTGACAGCGGTCGCTACGGCTCAGAGATCAGACCTGCGGCCGGCCAGAGAAGGCGCCGGAGCATCAGCAGCGTTGACGGCCGAGACCGCCGCTGGGGCGCTGCTGCGCAATCGGGCCGCCTACGACGCCCTGGTCAGGGTGGCTGAGCGCTGCGCGGCCGACAACGACGTGGAGCGGGTGCTGCGGGCCGCCGCCGTCGCCGCCGACTTCGCCTACGTCTCGCCGATCGGCGTCCTCGCTGACCCGCACCTCGAGTCCCTGGTCATCACCGCAGTTCGGGGCGACGAGCCGGCTCCGCTGGTGGAACGCGATCGACGCACGGGCCGGGTGCTACACGTCCTGACGCACGCCTCGGGCATCGGCGGGCATTCCCGGCTGGCCTGGCGCTGGATGGGCCGCGACTCGCGCGTCAGCGACCTGGTGTTGACCAATCAGAGCGGTTCGGCGCCGACCGAACTCCTCAACGCGGCGATCGCATCCGGTGGACAGGTGTATGACCTTCGCAGCGCCTACGACAGCCTTGCCGACCAGGCCCACGCCCTGCGCGAGCTGATGCGCGACGTCGACGTCGTCGTCGCCCACGTGCACCCCTTCGACAGCGTGATGCTGGCCGCGGCGAACCTGCCCGGAGCGCGCCCGCCGATCATCCTGGAGAACCACGCGGACCACACCTACTGGCTTGGTGTCGGCGCCGCCGACCTCATCTGCGACAACCGCGAGATCGGCCAGCGGGTCAGTGCCCAGCTGCGTCAGGTCGCGCCCGAGCGGTTGGCGCTGCTGCCGTTGTCGATCGACCCGGCGCCGAAGAGCTACTCCCGCAGCGACCTGCTCGAGCAGTTCACTGCGGCCGACGACTCGAGCGTGCTCGCCATCTGTATCGCCACGCCGGCGAAACTGCTCCCCGTCTTCGGGACTGGCTTCACCGACTTAGCTGACGTCATCCTCGGTCGCATCCCGACACTCTGTCTCTTCGTCGTGGGGCCGACCGCTGACGGACCGTGGCAGCACCTGGCCGACAAGTACCCCGGACGGGTTCGCGCGGTGGGCCTGCTACCGGACGCCGACATGCTCTACGCGGCCGCCGACATCTACCTCGACGGATATCCCGTCTCCACCGGGACAGCGGTGCTGGAAGCCGCAGAAGCCGGGATTCCGGTGCTCAGCCTGCAGCAGACCGACCACTACAGCGAGGTCTGGACGGCGCAATCGCCGGGCATCGGCGAAGGCATCGACAACCTCGAGGAGTACCTGGATCAACTGAGCGAACTCGCGGCGTCTACAGAGCTTCGCCGGCAGCGGGGCGCAGCCTTGCAGGCGTCGGTCCGGGCAGCGCACGCGGGGGAGGGTTGGCGTGCGTCGTTGGAGGCGCTCTACGCACGTGCGCGCGGTGCCGAGTCCGTCGAATCGAGTGCTACACCTGCGTCGCAGCGCTGCATCGGCGCCGAATACTACGAGGAACTCCTGCGCTACGCCCGTCCCGGCCGCGCGAGCTTCGCGTTCGATCAGGCTTTGCCGACCCTTCCCTATCTGCAGATCGCGAGTGACGGCCTCTACGACGAGCTCATGGCGGCCTGGTTGATGGCCGAGGCCGATCGCTCTGGCTCTCAGCCGCGGCTCCGCGTCCGCGTACAGCCCGGCTGGCAGAACGCGCGGGCCTGGGCGCTGCGCGCACTCAAGCTCGCGAGTCGAGAGCCGCTCGTCACGCTGAGCCTGCCGCCCGCCTACGCCGACGACGACGCGAACACGACGCTGGCCCTTGGGCTCCTGGCCCAGCTGGGGCTCGACCCGGAGAACTGCGGTCAGGTATCGATCGAGCTGGCGAGCTCGTTCGTCGACGGTGTCGTCTTCAATGTCGCCCCCGACCCGAACGGGCTCGATCGCGTGGAGTCCATCGCCCGGGCGCTGCGTCGGGACTGGCAGCTCTAGCCGGCGATGCCCTGCAGGTCCGATTGCCGACCGGATTGCAGGTCGGCTGGGGTTAGCGCCATCAGTCGGAGCAGGTGCTCGATGCAGGCGGCGGTGCGGGCCTCTTCATGCGCACGCTCCTCGGTTGGGAGCGGCGCCAGTCGCTCTGGCATCGCACCGAGCCATAGTGCGTGCAGCCGCACGACCATCTCCACCTCCAGCCCGGGCCGGATGACTCCACGGCGTACCGCCGCCTCGATGAGATGCGGCCACTCACAGGTGCCGGTGACGAACTCGTGCACGTCGGCCGACCGTTGTTCGTCGTGCAGGCGGAAGCTGCTCAGCGGCGCTACCCGGTAGTAGGCGTCGCCGTGCATCAGCAGCTTGAACCAGAGGGCGATGTCGTTGTTGACCAGGTAGGTCACGCCGTCGATCGTGAACGTCTCCTCGGGCTCGATGAGGCCGTTGCGGAACAGCACCGTACTCGGCTCGCCGATCTGGTTGTTGACCGACCGGATGACGTGCCGGATCAGGTCGCGCCCATCCATGCGGGAGTCGGTCTCGGCGAGCGGCTCGGAGAACATGGTGTCGGGTAGTACGTCGCCGTTGGCGTCGATGAGGCGGCGCCTCGAGCTCGAGAGAACGATTGCCGGGTCGCGCAGCATCGGCTGCAGCAAGCGCTCGATGCAGCGCGGTGCGAGGAGGTCATCCTGGTTGAGCACCTTGATGTACTCCCCGGAGGCCAGCTTCAGCAACTCGATCATGTTTCCAGTGGATCCGGAATTGCTGGGGGCCACCACGTAGTGGAACCGGGGATCGGTATCGGTGTATCGGGCAGCGATCTCGGCGGTGGCGTCGGTGGACCCGTCATCGCGGATCAGCACCTCGAGGTTGCGATAGGTCTGCTCCTGCAGGCAGCTCAGTGCCGCGTCGAGGTAGCGCTCCCCGTTGTAGGTGGGCACCAGCACGCTGACCAGGGGGCGTCGAGTCATAGCTATCTGATCGGTTCGGCGACCCGGCTCTTGAGAAGTAGTGGTGCGGAGGGCGTCGATCCAGTGCAGGAAGGGTCAGGCGACCTGGAGTGCAGCCAGCGGGCAGCTCCCGCAGCGAAGTTCAATCAGCTCATCGATCCGGTCATGGCAGGTGCCGCAGCCGGTACCGGCGCCGGTCTGCAGGCCCACCGCCTCGATCGAGCCGGCGCCCGAGTCGATCGCGTGGCCGATCTGGTCCTCGGTGACGGCGTGACAGATGCAGGCGAACAACGAGCGGACCTCCAGACGGGTTGCGACGGGCCAAATAGTGTCGACGAGCGAAGTTAGGCTAACCATACCTAGGTTAGGCATCCCTGACCAGTCGAGTGTGACCAACTCATACAGCCGCGGAAAACAGAACGGTGGTGCGACCCTCTCGGGCCGCACCACCGTCGGGTGTTGCTACTGCAGGTACGTCAGATCTGAACTATCAGATCGACGGGAGCCAGCAGTTGTTGCTGAAGGACGCGCCGTTGAACCGGTCGGTGAAGAACTTGGTGACGTCCGGGATGGCGTTGTTGTCAGTGGTGAGGTGCTCGGCCAGGTAGCCCTGGTTCCACTGGGTCTGGATTCCAGCCTTGCAGTAGGCGTCACGGGTGGCGTTCTCGGTCTTGGTGTTGATGACCTCTTCGGCCGCACCGCGGTACTGGAAGACCGGGAACTTGATCGTGTACTGCGCGCCCGAACCCGGCTTGCCGATGTTCACGCCGAGCTTCTGGCTGTCCAGGTACTGGCTAACCGTGTAACCGCTCGGGTCGGCCAATGCGTACAGCTGGTCCAGCGTCAGACCCTGGGTGGTGAAGTTCTCCACCTTGCCGCCGGCGAAGGCGGCCAGGGTGCCGAGGAGGCAGAGGGTCTTGGCCTGAGCGAAGGCCGACGTACCGGTGCTGTTGATGTACTGGTTCACCGGGAACGACGGGTGCGAGGTGATGATGCCGACGACCGCGTCAGCCAGGAAGCCGAAGAACGGGCCACCCTCGAGCTGAGAAGCGGTCAGCTTCAGGTCACCCGGGACGCCACCGGCGGCGTCGCCGACGACGTTGAGGTCAGGCGCGTAGCTCGCCGCGAGCTGGGCCGCCCAGAGCGACGCCTGGCCACCCTCGGAGTAACCGGAGAGTCCGACCTGGAGTCCGGCGGTGAGGCCGTCGCCCGGGATCTGGGTGGAGGTGCGGGCGATGTCGAGCATCGCGTGCCCGGCGTTGGCGCCAACGACGTAGGGGTGAACCTGGCCGTTGAGGTAGCCGATGCCGTCGGTGGCGGCGACTGCGAAGCCGGCCTTCAGGAAGGAGGCGATGTTGTCGCCCTCGTACTCGTCCTGGTAGGCGCCGGCGAGCTGCTTGGAGAAGGCGCACTGCGAGCCGAGGCCCAGCGTGCCCGGGTTGAAGGCGATGACCGGACGGCTGCCCTTGCCGGTCCAGGCTGCCGTCGGAACGGCGACGGTGCCGGAGACGGCGACCTTGTTGCCGTTGGAGTCGATAGAGGCGTACTGGACCTGCCAGGCCTTCATCGAGATGCTGCCCGGCACCTGGCTGAGCGTTACCGACCGGCAGGCCAGCAGAGTGCCCGGAGCGCTGGTGACGCTGCTGGGCGCGTTGTAGATGCCGTTCGCATCGGCGTTACATGAGCCGAGCGCGGATACAGCCGTCCCAGTGGCTGCAACCGCTACTACCGCGCCCGCACCGCAAGCGAGCGCTGCAACGGCGGAAATTAACCGTTTCTTCACTTTTGTCCCTCGTTCCCCGTGGGTCCCTGTCCGACGGCGATTTGTCGCCATTGGGCGATAGGTAGGTCACATTTCGGCGGACCTTCTACACGCAACGGAAGTATTAACGTGAAGTTACTCACGAGTCAACAAGTTGACGGAACTTTTTCCAGTGCTGGCGGTACCGGGTAGAGGTTTTGTCCGTATTTAACCGTGAATCCGGGGTTTCAATCGGACAATTTTGCCGTTCGCCGGTGCTCGTTGGGGAGCCGCGGCCAGTGCCCCCAGGTCAGTTCGATACCGTAGCGATGGCAGTGCGCCGGAGTTCGTCCAATTGGCACCCGTCATGGACGCCGGTCTGCCGCCATCCCCTCTGTAGTCAGGAGAGCCAGTCTTGAACATCGTTCAGACCGCGCTGGTCTTCGTCGGTATCCCGTTGGCCTTCATCGCCACCGTCTTCGCCGTCATCTACGGCCCGGCCGAACTCAAGCACGCGTCGCGCTACCGACCCGGTCGTGGATGGTCATATCCGCCGATCTGGTACCTGCCGCACCCGGTTGAGGGCACCGCCCACGGCGACGAGATCCTCGCCATCGAATCAGGTCAGGCCAGCCCACTGGTCGAGGCGGTAGGAGGAGCAAGCGGTGAGTGGTAAGTCCTCAGCAATGGCGCCGGTCGCGCACGGACCGGCGGACCCGCTCGATCATGACGGCCCGTTCAATGCCCGTCAGCTGACTCGCATCGACGAGGCGATCACCCTCTCCAGTCGCGAGACCGGCCTCACCTTCTCCCTCTATCTGGGCGAACTGGCCGACCCTTCGCGGGCGGCGGCGGAGACCCTCTTCGGAAAGCTCTCCGCCGATTCAGTGCTCGTCGCGGTATCGCCCGGGCAGCGAGTCCTGCAGATCGTCACTGGCGAGATCTCCGGTGCTCGGCTGCCGAACCGTGCGTGCGCGCTGGCCGCGCTCGGCATGCGGGCCGCCTTCACCAACGGTGACCTGGTCGGCGGCATCGTCACCGGTCTGCGGATGCTCTCCGACGCCGCGGGTCGGCCCTAGTAACTCAGCCCACCCACGCGCCAAGTACCAGCAAAACGAGGGGCCTCGCTCAATTCGAGCGAGGCCCCTCGTCTGCGTTGTGCTGCTGGTTAGGCCGCCCCGGCCTCGGCGTCGCGCTTGCGGGCGGCCAGCGATCGGAGAATGTCGGCCTGCCCCTCGCTGACCAGGCGCCGCAGCGCGGTGGGGAGGTCGGTGCGGGCCAGGAACGCGTCGGCCGCGGCCAGCGTCGTCTCGTTGGCCGTGGAGGACCAGAGTGGGAAGAGCCCGACCACCGCCGTCTGGGCCAGCTCACCACTGCGGTTGCTCCAGACGTCGGAGATGACGTCGAAGTACTTCTCGACGTACCCGGTGAGGAGCTCGGAATGGATCGAGGTGCCGAAACCGGCGACCGCGGCCTTCTGTACGAAGTTCGAGACCCCGCCGTCCTCGATCGCGATCCGCCAGGCCGCCGCCTTGGCCTCCGGCGTCGGGATGAGGGCACGTGCGGTGTCGGCGTGCCGGTGCCCGGCGTCGGAGGGGTCCCGCTCTAGTTCGGCGGCGATGCCGTCACCGTCGATCAGGCCGCGGGAGGCCAGCGCCTGCACGATCGACCAGCGCAGTTCGTTGTCGACGGCCAGGCCCTCGACGACGTACGCCCCGGTGCTCAACTGCTTGATTATCTCGGCATGTTCGGGGCTGCGGGCCGAGCCGAGGAAGGCGTGCACCCAGGCCAGTTGGTGGTCTGACCCCGGCTCACTCGCGTGCAGTGCCCGCAGTGACTCCTCGGCCAGTGCCTGGTAGCCGGCCGGCGCCCAGCTCGGGTCGGCGTAGATCTCCAGCGCGCGCAGGGCCTGTCGAGTGATCGACTGGAGCAGCCCGACATTGCTCTCGGCGGCCGCGCCGGCCACGACCAGGGCGATGTAGTCGCGGGCCGGAACCTCGGCGTCGCGGGTCATGTCCCACACAGAGGACCAGGCCAGTGCGCGGGGCAGCGACTCCGTCAGCTCGGCGATTCCGCCGGTGGTCAGGGTCTTGATGCTGCGCTCGTCCAGGCGCGCCTTGCAGTAGGTGAGGTCGTCGTCGTTGACCATCAGCAGGTCCGGCTGACTGACTCCGACGAGCTCCTCCACCGGCGTGCGCTCGGCGTCGAGGTCGAGTTCGACGCGGCCAGTGCGCACCAGCGACGAGGTCGCCGGGTCGTGGTTGTAAAGGCCGATCGCCAGCCGGTGCGGGCGGACGACGTTGGTCGTCGCGACCTGCCGCGGCGCCTCCTGCACCAGCTCGAAACTGGCGTAGTGCCCAGCCGAATCCAGCGTGAATTCCGGGCGAATCGTGTTGATGCCGGTCGTCTCCAGCCAGCTCGTCGACCAAGTGCTGAGGTCGCGCCCGGAGGTCTTCTCCAGGGCCCGCAGCAGGTCGCTGAGGGTCGTGTTGGCGTAGGCATGTTCGGTGAAGTAGTCGCGCAGCGCGGCGAGGAAGTCCTCGACGCCGACGTAGGCGGCCAGCTGCTTCAGGACGCTGGCCCCCTTGGCGTAGGTGATGCCGTCGAAGTTCGTCTCGGCCGTCTGGACGTCGGGGGCGTCGGCCGCGATCGGGTGCGTCGACGGGAGCTGATCCTGCCGGTAGGCCCAGGTCTTCTCGACGTTGGCGAAGGTGGTCCAGGCGTCGGTCCAGCGGGTCCCGTTCGCCTGCGAGAGTGCACTGGCGTAGGTCGCGAAGGATTCGTTGAGCCAGAGATCGTCGAACCAGCGCATGGTGACCAGGTCACCGAACCACATGTGCGCCATCTCGTGCAGGATCGTGCTGCCGCGACGCTCGCGGCGGGCCTCGGTGACCTTCCCCCGGAAGAGGTAGATCTCGTTGAAGGTCACGCATCCGGCGTTCTCCATGGCGCCGGCGTTGAACTCCGGGACGAAGAGCTGGTCGTACTTCCCGAACGGGTAGCGGACGCCGAAGTTGGCGTGATACCAGTCGAATCCCTGCCTGGTCGTCTCGAAGTTCTCCTCCGGTTCGAGGTATTCGGCGAACCCCTTGCGGCAGTAGAGGCCGAGCTCGATGCCGTCGTGCGTCTGGTGGACGTGGTAGTACGGCCCGGCCACGATCGCGGTGATGTACGGACTCATACGCACAGTGGTGGCGAAGTGCAGCGTCTTCTGCGAGCCGTCGTCGGTGGTGCTGGTGACGGGTGAGTTGGAGATGACCTCCCACGACTGGGGCGCGGTGACGTGAAAGGTGAAGGTGGCCTTCAGGTCGGGCTGGTCGAAGCAGGCGTAGACGCGCTTGGCGTCCGAGGCTTCGAACTGGGTGTACAGGTACACCTCGCCGTCGACCGGGTCGACGAAGCGATGCATGCCTTCGCCGGTGTTCGTGTAGAGCATCGTCGACTCGATGACGACGGTGTTCTCCAACGCCAGGTTCTCGAGCACGATGCCGCGCTCCTGCTCGTAGTCGGAGACGTCCACCGGTTCGCCGTTGAGGGTTGCCGATTCGATGCTCTGGGCAACGACGTCGAGAAACGTTGAGCGACCAGACGCCTGGGCGCTGAAACGCACCGTTGTCCGGGCGGTGAAGGTCGTCTCGGTCGGCTTACCGTGCCCGTCGGTGAGATCGAGGTCGATGTCGTAGGACTCAACCTCCAGGAGGGCGGCTCGAACTCGGGCGTCGTCTCGGGTCAGGTTGGGTACGGCCACTGGCTTCTTCACTCCTGCTTTGTCGTTCGCGCATGGTTAGGGGATCTCGTGGGAGTACCTGCGGTCGACCCGCAGATAGCCACCGGTCTCAATGTCCATCAGTCTTTCACGCGGTCGCGGCGGATGCCCACGACGACGCTGACAGCGAACGTCATCTACTGTGGCCGATGTGAAGACAGGTGACGTGGTATCGGATTTCGAACTCCCCGACCAGGACGGCAACGTCCGCAAGCTGAGCGAGCTGACGGCCGCCGGGCCGGTCGTGCTCTTCTTCTACCCGGCGGCGATGACGACCGGCTGCACCAAGGAGAGCTGCCACTTCCGGGACCTGGCCGCGGAGTTCGCCGAACTCGGCGCCCAGCGCGTCGGGATCAGCGCGGACTCGGTGGCCAAGCAGAAGGAGTTCTCCGACAAGCACTCCTTTGACTACCCGTTGCTGAGCGACACCGACCGCAGCGTCGCCGAGAGCTTCGGTGTGAAGCGGCGGATCGGTGCGCTGCCGAACAAGCGCAGCACCTTCGTCATCGGCCAGGATCGCCGCATCATCGAGGTGATCAGCAGTGAGCTGAACATGGACGTACACGCCGACAAGGCGCTCGCCACCCTCCGCGGCCTGAAGTAGGCCAACCGGGCGACAGTGCCGCTGCCGGGCGTACTGCTCGCGCGCTACTGTCGGTGACATGACCACTTCCGATGCACCCACCAAGGTTGATCTCTGGTTTGACCCGCTCTGCCCCTTCGCCTGGGTCACCTCCCGCTGGATCCTCGAGGTAGAGAAGCATCGCTCGCTCGACCTCAACTTTCACGTTATGTCGCTCGCCATCCTGAACACCGGTCGCGACCTCCCGCCGGACTACCGGGCCATGATGGACAAGGCCTGGGGCCCGGTGCGCGTCTGCATCGCGGCCGAGCAGAAGTCGGGAACCGCCGTGCTGCGCGACCTCTACACCGCCCTCGGAACACGTCGGCACAACGATGACCGGCCGCTGGACCGTGAGGTGATCGTCGAGTCGCTTCGCGAGGTCGGCCTCCCCGAATCGCTGGCTGACGCGGCCGACTCCGATGAGTACGACGCCCTCCTCGACACCTCGCACCACGAGGGCATGGACGCTGTGGGTATGGACGTCGGCACCCCGGTCATCCACGTCGAGGGCGTCGCCTTCTTCGGACCCGTCCTGACCCGGATTCCCCGCGGTGAGGATGCTCTGAAGATCTGGGACGGGACGCGTCTCGTCGCGGGGTACCCCTACTTCTTCGAACTGAAGCGCACACGCACCGAATCACCGCGCTTCGACTGACCCAAGTTTCGAGAGCAGCGCTCTGATAAGGAGCATACTGCTCTCGGATGTGGCAAGCTCAGGTGATGGCCACCGGAAAATCCGTGCGGACGCGCGTACGGGCCGAGATGATCTCCGAGATCAAGGCCATTGCCCGTGAGCACCTGGCCCGCGACGGCGCGAACCTGTCGCTGCGCGCCGTGGCCCGGGACATGGGAATGGTCTCCTCGGCCGTCTACCGCTACTTCGCCAGCCGGGACGAGTTGTTGACCGCGCTCATCATCGACGCCTACAACGCGGTGGGCGCGGTGGCTGAGGAGGCTGAATCGGCCGTCTCCCGGACCGATCTGCGGGGTCGGGTGCTGGCTCTCGGGCGCGGCGCGCGCTCCTGGGCCCGGCAGAATCCGGCTGAGTACGCGCTGGTCTTCGGCAGCCCGGTGCCGGGCTACGTCGCGCCCCAGGAGACCGTCGACCCGGCGGCCCGGATCCCGCTGCGAATCGGGCGGATTCTGCAGGACGCCGCCGCGGCCGGCTTCAGCGTCGCGCCCGGACCAGTCCGGCTGCCGGCGGCGGTGCGAGCGGATATGAAGCGACTCAACGAATTTCCGGACTTCGCCGGGATCCCTGAGGTGACGATGGCCCGCGGGGTCGCCCTCTGGAGCCAGATCATCGGCCTCATCAGCTTCGAACTCTTCGGCCACCTCGAAGGGGCGATCGTCTCCTACGACGCCTTCTTCGACTACCAGTTGCGCCTCACCGCGGCCCAGCTCGGGATCAGTTCTGGCGCCGAAGCCGCTCCCGCATGACCGGGTCCTGCAGCCACCAGGGCTGATCGGCCTCGCCGATCGTCACCGGCGTCACCGGCGCGTCGTCGACGGCGTCCTCAACCCTGGCCAGCGCGCCCCGACTGATCCGCTCGGCGTCGAGGACCGTGTCGATCTCGGCCGCGTCCCGGGCATCGGCGATGAGCCAGCGATGGAAGATGAGCAGCAGGAAGGGCAGGTCCAGCAGCTCCGCCGCACCCCAGAGGATGGCGCCGGAGCCCTGCTGATCGGTGAGCGCCGGCACCGTCCAGAGGTGGATTGGCCGGTAGTCGAAGAAGGTCGAGGAGATCGACGTCTGCAGGCGCATCACGATCCCCGGAACGGCGTCGACCATCAGCTCGAAGAGCCCGACCCCGAGCGCGATTCCAACCACCAGCGAGCCCTGCGAGCCGCCTTCGGAACTGAGTAGCGGCAGCACGATCATCGCCCCGGCCACCGCAAGCACCAGGGCGAGCGACCAGTTCACCCACTCGTAGCGGACGGCCCACCCCGGTACTGACCCGAAGAAGATCACTGTGCAGATCACCGGGACGATGGCCGGTCCGACGAAGGGGCTGGAGAGGAAGCGCCCGACCCGGGAACGGACGAAACGCACCAGGACGGCCCGGTCGCCGACCGTCAGGCGGGCCAGTTCGACCGGTTGGGCGGCGACGAGCGCGGCCGGCACCACCAGCAGCAGGAGCAGGCTCTGGGAGACCCAGACCGAGAAGACCGACGTCGAGTAGGCCTGGGCGAAGCCGTTGGTCACCCATCCGAAGAGGAACAGGCCGAGCGCGAAGACAATACTGCGGTGCAGCGGCCAGGGGGTGCCGCGCCGCCGCAGGATCCGGACCGAACGCACCCACCAGACCGCGGCGACGGCGATCACCAGCAGCGCGAACGGCTGCAGCGACCACTGCGAGAAGAGCACGCCGACGGTCGGCGGTGGCAGGCTCTCACTCAGGTTGTGCACCCCTCCATGGTGGCACCCGACGGTCGGCCGGCGCCGGTCGCGGGTCGGATCCGGTGTCCGGCCGACGGGCTGGAATGATGGGGGCATGCGGATCTTCCTGGGCAGTGACCACGCCGGATTCGAGCTGAAGGCGGCGCTCATCGCGCACCTGACCGGGCTCGGCCACGACACCGTCGACTGTGGCGCGCTCACCTACGACGCGCTGGATGACTACCCGTCCTTCTGTATCGACGCGGCCGAGCGGACGGTGGCCGAGCCCGGCACGCTGGGTGTCGTCATCGGCGGCTCCGGCAACGGCGAGCAGATCGCCGCCAACAAGGTGAAGGGTGTGCGGGCCGCGCTGGTCTGGAGTGACGACACGGCGACCCTGGCCCGTCAGCACAACAACGCCAACATCATCAGCATCGGCGCCCGCAACCACCCCACCGAGGATGCGCTGCGCTTCGTCGAGCTCTTCGTCGACACCGCCTTCTCCGAAGACCCGCGCCACATCCGGCGCATCGAGCAGGTCGCCGCCTACGAGACCACCGGCAGCACTGGCTGACCCAGCGCTAGGTCGGGCGCCAGTTGCGACGGACGATCGTCACGTCGCGTTCGGCCTCGGCCAGCTCCTGCTCGGTCGGGCGATTGATGTCCCGGGCCCGCGCCGCCTTGCTCAGCGACACCTGTGTGCGCCCGCCGCCGACCAGTTCGTGCAGCGCCCGCTCGGTACGGGCCGCCGGATCCGTGCGTCGGGGGTTCTGCTTCGAGTTGGCCACCAGATGATGTTCGCCGATTCGCGACCCAGCCGCCAGTAGGCGCCCCACGATTGGTGGCCGTATCCGGGCCTCATAGCCCGCGCTGCTTTTGCAGTTGCATCGCACTGGCAATATTGATGGAGTGCTGCTGAGTCTGTTACGCCGCTATCTGCGGCCGTACCGCAAACCGCTGCTGATGGTTGTCGGCCTTCAACTCATCGGCACGATGGCGTCGCTCTACCTACCCAGCCTGAACGCCGACATCATCGACAAGGGAATCGCGCGAGGCGACACCGCCTACATAATGCGTACCGGCATCTGGATGCTCTTCGTGAGCGGGGTCCAGATCGTCAGCTCGATCATCGCCGTCTACTTCGGCGCTCGGACGGCGATGGCCTTCGGACGGGACCTGCGGGGTACGGTCTTCCACCGCGTCGCCACCTTCTCCTCGCGCGAGGTCGCCGGCTTCGGCGCACCGTCGCTCATCACCCGGACCACCAACGACGTGCAGCAGGTCCAGATGCTCGTTGTGATGGCCTGCACGATCTTCGTAGCGGCGCCGATCATGTGCGTCGGCGGCATCATCATGGCGCTGCGGGAGGACATCGGCCTCTCCTGGCTGATGCTGGTCAGCGTGCCCGTCCTCATCGTGGCGATCGGCACGATCATCCGGAACATGGTGCCGCAGTTCCGGCTCATGCAGACCAGGATCGACGCGGTCAACCGGGTGCTGCGGGAGCAGATCGCCGGTATCCGGGTGGTCCGGGCCTTCGTCCGCGAGCCTTACGAGGAGAAGCGCTTCGGGGAGGCGAACGACGAGCTGACGCTCACCGCGCTGCGGGCCGGGCGCCTGATGGCCACCATCTTCCCGGTCGTCATGCTGGTGCTGAACGTCTCCTGCGTGGCCGTGCTCTGGTTCGGCGCCGCCCGGGTCGACTCGGGCGCGATCCAGATCGGAGCATTGACGGCGTTCCTCAGTTACCTGATGCAGATTCTGATGTCGGTCATGATGGCCACCTTCATGCTCATGATGGTGCCGCGGGCGGCCGTCTGTGCTGAGCGGATCAGCGAGGTGCTGGACACCGAATCTTCCGTCCGCCCGCCGACCAACCCGGTCACGGTCACCTCGAAGCACGGACACCTCGAGTTCGCCGACGTCGAGTTCGAGTACCCGGGCGCCGCCGCTCCGGTGCTCCGCGGGCTCAACTTCGTCGCCGAGGCCGGGCGCACCACCGCGATCATCGGCAGTACCGGCGCCGGCAAGACCACCCTGATATCCCTCATCCCCAGGCTCTTCGACGCCACCGGCGGAGCGGTGCTGGTGGACGGCGTGGATGTGCGCGACCTGGATCCGGACACCCTCTGGAGCCGGATCGGGTTGGTGCCGCAGAAGCCGTATCTCTTCTCCGGCAGTGTGGCCAGCAACCTCCGTTACGGCAACCCTGACGCCAGCGACGAGGAGCTCTGGCGGTGGCTGCGAGTCGCGCAGGCCGAGGATTTCGTGCGGGCCATGCCCGACGGCCTCGACTCGCCGATCGCGCAGGGCGGCACGAACGTCTCCGGCGGGCAGCGGCAGCGTCTGGCCATCGCCCGGGCGCTGGTCCGGCGGCCGGAGATTTATCTCTTCGACGACTCCTTCTCCGCGCTGGACCTCGGCACGGACGCGCGGCTGCGCGGCGAGCTGAAGAAGGTGACCCGCGACGCCGCGGTGGTGATCGTCGCCCAGCGCGTCTCCACGATCGTCGACGCCGACCAGATCATCGTGCTGGAGGACGGCGAGATCGTCGGGATCGGGCGGCACGACGAGCTGCTCGAGACCTGCGAGACCTACGCCGAGATCGTCGGTTCCCAGCTTGCGGCGGAGGTGCCGGCATGACCGAGAACCCGCCCGCGGCGAAGGGGAGCCGTCCCGGGGAGGGCGTCACCCTGCAGAAGCCCGCGGTGATGCCGCAGCGTCTCCCGGCGGCCGGGCGCCGCCCACCCGGTGGCGGCCCGCCGTGGATGAGCGCCGGCATGCCGACGGAGAAGTCGATGGACTTCTGGCCCTCGGCCAAGCGCCTGATGCGCCGGATGAGCCCGCACAAGGTGCAGTTGCTGCTGGTGTTCGCGCTGGCTGTCACCAGCGTCTTCTTCAGCGTGCTCGGGCCGCGCCTGCTCGGCAAGGCCACCGACGTCATCTTCGCCGGCGTCGTCGGTAAGCAACTGCCGGCCGGGTTGACGCAGCAGCAGGTCATCGACCACGCCCGGGCCACCGGCGACAATCACGTGGCCGACCTGCTGAGCGGTATGACGGTGACGCCGGGGAGCGGCATCGACTTCAACAAGCTCGGCAGCATTCTGATGCTGGCCCTGACGCTCTACGTCGCCTCCAGCGTGCTCGCCTGGCTACAGGGATTCCTCCTCAACGGGCTGGTGCAGAGCACGATCCGGCGGATGCGCACCGACGTCGAGGCGAAGCTCAACCGGCTGCCGCTGCCCTACTTCGACAACCAGCCCCGCGGTGAGCTGCTCAGCCGGGTCACCAACGACATCGACAACATCGCCCAGACCCTGCAGCAGACGCTGAGCCAGCTGCTGACCTCACTGCTGACCGTGGTCGGCGTGCTCGGGATGATGTTCTTCATCTCGCCGCTGCTGGCCATCATCGCTCTGATCGCGGTGCCGCTGTCGATGGTCGTGACGAAGCAGATCGCCAAGCGGTCGCAGAAGCAGTTCATCGCGCAATGGACGAACACCGGCATTCTCAATGCCGAGATCGAGGAGGCCTTCACCGGGCACGAGCTGGTGAAGGTCTTCGGCCGGCAGCGCGAGGTCCAGGCCGTCTTCGATCAGAAGAACGAGAACCTCTACAACGCCAGCTTCGGGGCCCAGTTCATCTCCGGCATCATCATGCCGTCGATGATGTTCATCGGGAACCTGAGCTACGTCGTCATCGCTGTCGTCGGCGGACTGCGGGTCGCCTCCGGAGCGATGAGCCTGGGTGACGTGCAGGCGTTCATCCAGTACTCGCGTCAGTTCACCCAGCCGCTGACCCAGGTCGCCTCGATGGCCAACCTGCTCCAGTCCGGGGTCGCGTCGGCGGAGCGCGTCTTCGACCTGATGGACGCCTCCGAGCAGACTCCGGATGCCAGCGACGCGCCTCGGATCACCGAGTCGCACGGCCGGGTCGAGTTTGAAGCGGTCTCCTTCCGCTACGTCCCCGACCGTCCGCTCATCCACGACCTGTCGCTGGTGGCCGAGCCCGGGCACACAGTCGCGATCGTCGGCCCGACCGGGGCCGGCAAGACGACTCTGGTGAATCTGGTAATGCGCTTCTATGAGCTCGACTCGGGGCGGATCACCCTGGACGGCGTGGACATCACCAAGCTGCGCCGCGACGACCTCCGCTCCCGAATCGGCATGGTGCTGCAGGACACCTGGCTCTTCGGCGGCACGATCCGCGAGAACATCGCGTACGGCAATCCTGAGGCGACCGAGGCGGAGATCCTGGCCGCGGCCACGGCGACGTTCGTGGATCGCTTTGTCCGCACCCTCCCGGACGGCTATGACACCGTGATCGACTCGGAGGGGAGCAACGTCAGCGCGGGGGAGAAGCAGCTCATCACGATCGCCCGCGCCTTCCTGGCGAATCCGTCGCTGCTCATCCTGGACGAGGCGACGAGCTCCGTCGACACCCGCACCGAGGTGCTGCTGCAGCGGGCGATGGCGGCGCTGCGTGAAGACCGCACCAGTTTCGTCATCGCGCACCGCCTCTCCACCATCCGGGACGCACACCTCATCCTGGTGATGGAGAGCGGGAGCATCGTCGAGCAGGGCACCCATGAGGAGTTGCTCGAGGCACGCGGGGCGTACTACTCGCTGTACAACTCGCAGTTCACCCAGGGAATCGAGGAGGATTCCGAAGCCGGGGTCCCGGTCCGCACCTGATCACGGCTCTCTCCCCAGTCTCTCCCCAGTCTCTCCCCAGTCTCTCCTCGCCCGCGGCAATGTTCGGCGTACTAAATCGGCGCCCGCCTGCTCTTCATTGACGTCGGTCAGCTCTGCGCGTCAGACTGGCCGCACTTCCCATGAGCGCGACCTGGTGTGGAGGATCCATGGCTTCGACGGTGATCGACCCTGCGATAAGTGCTCCGATGGCCCTGAGCGGACGAGTCGTGACGATGGACGCCGACCGCACTGTGCTGCCTGAGGGGACGGTCTACGCCCGCGACGGTGGCATTACGGCAGTGCTCCCCAGTGACGCACCGCCGCCGGCGGGCTTCGAGCAGGTCAAACCGATCCCGACCGGAGGAACCATCTTCCCGGGCCTTATCGAGCTGCACAACCATCTGCCGTATGGGGTGCTGGGTCTTTGGAATGTGCCGAAACTATATGGCAATCGCGATCAGTGGAGTGGTTCGTCGACACCCGACTACCACCAGTTGATAAGTGGGCCGATGGGCGTGCTCGGCCGTGATGAGTCGGTGGTGCCGGCTGTGGTCCGCTACGTCGAGCTGCGCTGTCTGCTGGCCGGAACGACGACCAGCCAGGGCGTAGCGCTGGCCAGTGACAGCGGAATCGTCAAGCATTTCCGCGGTCTGGTCCGCAATGTCGAAGCCACCGGTGACCCCGACCTGCCGCCCGCGACCACCCACATCGCCGACGTCGAGGCGGCCGATGCCGAGCACTTCCTGGCCCGCCTCTCGGGCAAACAGAAACTGATCCTGCATCTCAGCGAGGGGACCGACGACGCCGCCCGCAACCACTTTCTGGCCCTGGAGTACGCGAAGGACAAGTGGGCGATCACCCCGAACCTCATCGGTATCCACTGTGTGGGGCTCACCGACGCCGACTTCGCGATCTTCGCCGAGCACGGCGGCAGCATGGTCTGGTCCCCGCTGTCGAATCTGCTCCTCTACGGCAAGACGGCCAATCTGGGAGCGGCGATCGCGCACGGTGTACCGGTGGCATTGGGATCGGACTGGGCTCCGTCCGGGAGCAAGAACCTGCTGGGGGAGTTGAAGGTGGCGAAGCTGGCCGCGACCGGGGCCGGCGCCACCCTCACCGGCTCCGATCTGGTTGCGATGGTTACCTCGACACCGGCAGCGATGCTGGGGTGGGAGCAGCACTTGGGGAGCCTGGAGGCCGGCAAGCGCTGCGACCTGATCGTCGTCGACGGGGCTTCCCAGGATCCTTACGACACGTTGATCGAGGCCAACGAATCCGACCTGGCGTTGGTTGCCATCAACGGGATACCGCGCTGTGGCACGGCTTCGATCATGAGCCAACTCGGCCTCGCCGGCGATGACGAGACCACGGTTGCGGGCCAGAAGCGGGTGTTGAACCTGGCCCAGGCCTCGGCCGATCCCAGCGTCGAGGCGGTGTCAGTGGCCCAGATGGTCAGCATCCTCACCGCGGCCCTCGGCGCCCTTGGCTCGACCACGCCGAAGGTCGCGGCGCCGCCGTCGTCCGGGGGCTTCGTGTTGGCGGTGGACGGGGTCATCGACAACCACATGTCCTCTCGTCCGCACCTGCCCTACAAGGGTGTGCCGACCGGGCCGAGTAGCCGCCCCACGGCGACCGCGGCCAAGCCCCGGCCGCTCATACCGCTGACGCTCGACCCGCTGACCGCGGTCGATAACCCGGCCTACTTCGACCAGCTGAAGCACGAACGGAATCTTCCCGAGTTGATCCGCGAGGGCCGCCTGGCCCTGGCCGGAGGGTGAGTCTCTGCGAGTCGACCTAAGCTGGAGCGATGGAGCCGAGCGCAGAGTTCTCCGTCCGGGAATCGACGCCGGCCGACGTCGACGCGATCGTCGAGACGATCACCACCGCCTTCTTCAACGATCCCACCTGGGGTCCGGTCTTCACCGATGTCGATCAGCGGGCGACGCAGGCTGGGGCCTTCTGGCGCCTCGTGGTGACGTCGGCTCAGCGGTATCCGTGGATGCTGGTGACCGGTGGCGTGGAGTCGGCGGCGCTCTGGATTCCACCCGGCGGCACTGAGCTCGATGACGCCGAGGCGGCGGGGTTCGAATCGTTTCTAGTCACCACGGCCGGCGCCTCGATTGCCCAGGGAATCCTGGACATTCTCGAGCGTTTCGAGGCTGTTCATCCGACCGAGCCGCACTTCTACCTCAGCCTCTTCGCCACCCATGATCGGTATCGAGGCGCGGGCTTCGGCATGCGGCTGCTACGGGAGAACCTCGCTCGGATCGACGCGTTGGGTGCGGCGGCGTACCTCGAGTCGAGCAACCCGGCCAACGACGAGCGATACCGCAGTGTCGGGTTTACCGAGCATGCCAAGATCACGATCCCGTCCGGTCACGTGGTTACCGGGATGTGGCGGCCGGCCCGAATGCCGCTTTCTTGAGCTTTCTGAGCTGAGGTCAGACCCAGAAGTTGTCGTGCTCGCGGAAGAAGGCATCCCGTTCGGCCGGGGACTTCTCGGAGAGATCCGGGAGCTGTTCGAAGTAGGCCTCTCGGTCGGCTCCGGGTGCAAAATGCAGCAACATTGATGCTGGCTTCTCCGAGACGTTGCGGAATCCGTGCAGGCCGCCGATCGGCACGTGCACCCAATCGCCGGGTTCGGTGTCGATCCAGCGGGTTCCGTCGTAAATCGCGACCGTCCCGGCGAGGATGTAGAACGACTCGGAGATCGACCGGTGGAAATGTGGATCGGGTCCGCTGCGGCCGGGACCCATCTCCCAGCGATACAGGCCGAAGAGCCCGCCCGTGCTGGCGCCGGTGGAGAGGTAGTGGACGCTGTTGCCTGAGGCGTAGGTGAGTTCGGGAGGATGGGCGGCGGGCCGGTACGTGGCGCTCACCTCGCCGCCCTCTCCGAGGTACGACGGTTCCGGATAGCTCATGGCGCCTACCCTATGCACTGCGGTTGGCCGGGCCCAGGCTTCGCGCGAATGCTCTGAGTTTGCGCCGCAATCTCGACCTCGACCTCGACATCATCGCCGTCGGCGATACATCTGCGGTGGAGACGTTGTGTCGAAGGCCCGTGAGATGACGACCGTTGGTCGGCGGGCTTCTTGCCAGCGCGCGGACATGACGAGATGCGGTGCGGTCGTCTCCGCCGGACGCGGTTCTTGAAGCCGTCGCCGCCAAAGAACGGCCCGATGTCGATCGGGGACCGGGATCGGGGACCGGGATCGGGGATCCGGATCGGGGATCCGGATCGGGGATCCGGCGAGGCTGACGACGAACCATCCGCATTTTCCACGCCTTTCTCTGGCGCGAGCTACTTTTTGTCGTAGTACACCTGTACGATTAGAGCTATGGAGGGAACACTCGACGACTTCGCGGATGAGGGCGCAGATTCAGACCTTCGTCGTCCGTCGTTCGCGGATGCGGTGATGTCCCCGGATAGCGTTGCCAGCTGGTTGGCGGTGCATGAGCCAGGTCCGGAGACCGGGGCGCTGCTCGGCGTTCTTGATCCCGAGCGGTTGAGTCATGTCGGTCGGGTGGACATGCTGATCGCGGTCCGCCGGCAGCAGGCCTGGTTCGCGGCGACCGAAGCGTCCCTGCTCGCCTCAATCAGCGATCATGCGGAGGAGTTGGCGCCGGATCCGCAGTTGGCGTGGGAAGCAGCCGAAGCCGACGTCTCCTGCGCGTTGCAGATCCCCTCGACCCGGGCGTCGTGGTCGCTGTTCCATGCGAGCACGTTGGTGCAGCGGATCCCGACCACCCACCAGTTGCTGGCTGAAGGTCGGACCACGGCCCGGCACGCGATGACCCTCGTCGGCGCGGTCACGAACATCCCCGAGCCTGAGATCGTCGAGCGGGTGGAGGCGGCGGTGTTGCCGAAAGTGGAGCATCAGACCCCGGCCCAGTTCACCAACACTGTCCGCCGGGCCGTTGCGAAGTACAACCCGAAGACCGAGACCCAGAAGCACGAAGATGCCGTCCTCGAGCGGCGGGTCGCGCGGTTCCCGCACGATGATGGGATGGCCGCGATCTGGGCCTACCTCCCCGCCGACGCCGCCGACGCCGTGATGGTCGCAGTCAACGCCGTCGCCGACCAGGCGAAAACCGACTCCCCGGACGATGACCGGACGGCGGACCAGCGCCGCGCGGACGCGTTCCTGTCCATCGCCCTACAAGCGCTCAATGACCCGACGTTGCCGAAAGCCCACGGGATGCGCCCCAGTGTTCAGGTCACCATCGCCGCCACCACACTCCTCAACCTCGATGAACTGCCGGGTGAGTTGGACGGGTACGGCCCCATCCCCGCCGCGCTCGCCCGCAAGATCGCCGCCGACCCGACCGGAACCTGGCGCAGGCTGGTCACCGACCCCGTCACCGGAACCCTCCTCGACTACGGCCGCACCACCTACAAGCCACCACGCAACCTGGCCGACCACGTCATCACCCGCGACCAAACCTGCGCCTTCCCTACCTGCAGTAGAAGTGCGAGACGCTGCGATCTGGATCATCGAATCCCCTATCCCGCCGGAGCGACCAGTGCAGCCAACTTGAGCGCGTTGTGCCGCAAGCATCACCGACTCAAACACCACCTCGGCTGGAAGATCACTCACAAGGACACCGCCGGCAACCACCACTGGACCACCAAAACCGGACACCAATACCAATCCACCACCCCACCCACCAGCGACCCCGACCCACCACCCGGCGGGTAGCGGCCGTAGACGCACCCGCGTCTGTGACCCATCACCCGGCGGCTCGCGGCCGTAGACGGACCCGCGCCTCCGGTTCACCTCAGGCATGCCGACCTTCCTCAGGATGCTGATCGACCGTGCCAACCTGCCCAGTCCCCGGACGCCTAAGAACCTCCGTCGCGGTGCTGCTCACATCTAGGTAATTCTCCCGATGTAGGTACCCCCCTTAGACGCGCATTGTGGATTCATCAAAGGAATCCATAGGCCAGAGGGGCAAGAAAATGAACGTGTACCAGACGGAGATTGCACAGGCGGAGATGAACTACCGGCAGGAGCGGATCGGCGAAGATCTGCACCGGTCCAGCAGCGCACTGCGCCGGGAGCACCAGATGGCCACCCGTGGCGCTCGTCCGCGGTCGTGGCAGCACCTGCTCAGGATGCGGACGCTTCGCCACCGCTGATGGGGTCGGTTACGGAGCTGCACCCAACCGGCGCGGCTCCGGAAATCCAGTTCACTGAAGTCCAGTTCACTGAAATCCAGTTCACATTGTCAGAGGTAGACGGCACGATTGCAGGCATGGCCCGACCGCTCACCCCGATCGTCGGACGAAGTGACGAACTCGCCACCATGCAGGCCGTTCTCGAAGAGGCGGTCGGCGAGAGCGCGCGGGCCATGCTGGTCGTCGGCGATGCCGGCGTAGGTAAGACTCGCCTGCTCATCGAAGCATCGGCTCAGGCGTCGGACCGCGGCTGGCTGCGGATGGTCGGGCACTGTATCGACTTCGGCGATGCCGGCCTTCCCTACCTGCCCATCAGCGAGGCCTTCGGCGCGTTGGAGCGTGACCGTCCGGAGCTAGTCGAGTCGCTTGTCGCCGAATTCGCGCCGCTGGCGCGCCTGCTGCCGGCGCACCGACGCCTGGTCCAGCAGACCGCAGCCTTCGACGATCGGGTCGAACGCGGCCCGCTCTTCGACGCCGTGCTCGGCGCGCTGGAGGCAGTCTCGGCGACCCAGCCGGTACTGCTCATCGTCGAGGACGTGCACTGGGCCGATCAGGCCACCCGCGATCTCCTCGGCTTCCTCTTCGCCCGGCTCCGTGGCGAGCGAAACATCGCGATCGTCGTCAGTTACCGCAGCGAAGACCTGCACCGCCGCCATCCGCTGCGCGCCGTCGCCGCCGAGTGGGCCCGACTGCCGGGAGTGACCCGCCTCCAACTGCCCCCGCTGACCGCCGAAGAGATCCGCGCACTCATCAGCGACGTGCGCCCGGTCCCGCTCCCCGAGCAGACGATCGAGCGCATCATCCAGCGCTCCGGCGGGAACGCCTTCTTCGCTGAGCAACTCCTAGCCGCCGCCGCCGACGATGACCGCGCCTCGACCGTCCCGGCCGAACTCGCCGACCTGCTGCTGGTGCGCCTGGACCGCCTCTCGGCCGAGGCCCGACTGGCGGTTCGGGCCGCGGCGGTGGCCGGGCGGCGGGTGCGCCACGAACTGCTGGCCGCCGTTGTCGAACTGCCGCCGGACGCGCTTGAGGCCGCCCTCCGCGAGGCGGTCGACGCCCACCTCCTCGAACCACGAGGGAGTGAGGGGTACGGCTTCCGGCATGCGCTGCTGGCCGAGGCCGTCTACGCCGATCTGCTGCCCGGTGAGCGGGTACGTCTGCACGCGAGCTACGCGGCGGCCCTCACCCGAACCGCGACCGGCAGTGCCGCCGAACTCTCCCGCCACGCTCACGAGTCACACGACCTGCCGATGGCCTTCGCGGCCAGTGTGCGCGCCGGCGACGAGGCGATGACCGTCGCCGCCGCCGAGGACGCGATGCGCTACTACGAGAATGCCCTTGAACTTGCGGCACATGCGCCAGCGGAGATCGAGTACCCGGCCAGCACCGTGGCGGCGAAGGCCGCCAACGCGGCGTCGGTCGCCGGTCACGTTTTCCGCGCCGTCGCCCTGGGCAAGCAGGCGGTGGCCGACCTCCCGGCCGACGCCCCACCTCAGCTGCGCGCCGAGTTGCTACTCGGCCGGGCCCGGTACGGCATGCCGGTCGACTCCGAGACCGACGCGCTCGAGTCGACCGACGAGGCGCTACGGCTGGTCCCGATCGATCCGCCGACCGCACTGCGGGCTCGAATCGCCGTGGTGCATGCGCGCTGCCTGCTGATGCTCGGGCGCTACGCGGACGCCGCCCGCTGGGGGCAGGAGGCCCTGATGCTCGGCACGCGGGTCGCCGATCCGGAGGCCGTGGCTGAGGCGAGCACCACGCTCGCGGTGCTCGATCAGCGCACGGGTGACCCGGTCAGTGCAGCCGAGAGCCTGCTGGCCGTCCGCGCCGAAGCCCGCGAGCGCGGGAACCTCACCGCCGAGCTGCGTAGCTCCTACAGCCTGGGTGGCCTGTACTTCGAGTTGGGCGAATTGGAGAAGGCGGTCGAGGCCTATGAGGCGAACGCGGCCCGGGCCCAGGAGGCAGGCCGGCCCTGGTCCTCCTATGCGATCGAGAGTCGCGTCATGTCGGTGCTGACCCGCTACCAGTTGGGCGATTGGGATCGCAGCGCCGCCCACGCGTCGGTGGTGGGTGAGTCACCCTCGCCGCTGGCCGAGGCGATGATCAAGGCGGCCGGCCTCGCAGTGGCCGCCGGTCGCGGCGAGGTGACGAGCCTGGAACTCCTTCCGGCGCTGCGCTCGTGGAGTCTTCGCGAGACGATGGTCGCCGTGCAGACGGTTCCGGCCGCCGATCTCTTCGTCTGCGCCGGTCAACCCCAGCGCGCGCTCGAACATCTCGACTGGTTGATCCTGGAACTCACCGGGCTCTGGCAGACGGCGCTCATCCCGTCTCAGGTCAGAATCTCAGCGATCGCTCTCGCGACGCTCTCCAGCATGGTCTCCGACCTGCCGCAGTCCGGACGCCCGGAGATCGTCGAACGCGGGTCGGAGTACGTCACGGCGGTCCGGGCCGTGCTCGCCGATCAGCAGCGACCCGAACGGAAACTGGGGGCGGAGAGCCACGCCTGGGCCCGGCGGGTCGAGGCGGAGTGGCTGCGACTGCGCTGGCTGGCCGGCCTTGAGGCACCGACGCTGGAGGAGCAGGTCGCGGCGTGGGAGCTGTCGATCGAGGCGTTCAGCTACGGCGACCGGTATGAGGTCGCCCGCTCCCAGACGAGGCTGGCCACGGTGCTGCGAGCTGCGGGCCGGAGCGCGGAGGCCTCCGAACTGGCTGCCGCCGCGCGTGACACGGCCCGTGAACTGGGGGCGGCACCGCTGTTGGCCGAACTAAGGGCACTCGGTACGAGCCGGCGGGTCGAGGCGGCGCCGACCGCCAGCGGAGCGCAGAGCCTCACCGGCCGCGAGCGGGAGGTGCTCGCCTTCCTGGAGCAGGGACGCACCAACCGTCAGATCGCGAAGGAGCTCTACATCAGCGAGAAGACGGTGAGCGTGCACGTCTCCAACATTCTGGCCAAGCTCGGGGCCAGCAGCCGGACGGAGGCCGGAGCCATCTCGCGTCGGGAGGGCATCGGCTGAACTCGTGGCGCGGGGTGCACATCGGGAGCCCGGCTCCGATCTGCTGTGCCCCGCGGCGGCGGCTCTAGCTGCCCTCGTCATACTCGACGCGTAGCACGATCGAGAGGACCGAGGCAGTGATCGACAGGGACCGGCTGGCAGCGCTACTCATCCGAGAGCGCAATGAATTCATCGCGCTGCACCCCCGCTCCCGGCAGGCCTACGCGGCCGCCGAGCACCTCTTCGGCGGCGTGCCTATGACGTGGATGAACATGCGGGCCGGTGCCTTCCCGCTCTACCTGCAGAGCGCGCGTGGCTCAACCGTCACCGACATCGACGGAGTCAGCTACTCCGACTTCGCCCTGGGCGACACCGCAGCGATGGCCGGGCACTCACCCGCTGCGACCGTGGAGGCGGTCAACCGGCGCTTCGGGGAGCTCGGTGGGGCGACCGCGATGATGCCGACCGAGGACGCCGAGTGGGTCGGCCAGGAACTCAGCCGCCGCTTCGGCCCAACGCGCTGGAGCCTGTCGCTCACCGCCACCGACGCCAACCGCTGGTCGATCCGGATTGCTCGCGCCGTCACCGGCCGGCCGAAGATCCTGGTCAACAGCTACTGCTATCACGGCAGCGTCGACGAGTCGCTGATCGTGGTCGGCCCCGACGGCGCAGGCGCCAGCCGCGAAGGCAACGTCGGCGCACCCTGCGACGTCACCATGACCAGCCGGGTGGCGGAGTTCAACGATCTGGCCGGCCTGGAGCGCGAGCTGGAACATGGCGATGTCGCCGCGGTGCTGATGGAGCCGGCGCTCACCAACATCGGGATCGTTTTGCCCGAACCCGGCTACCTCGACGGAGTCCGCGAGCTGACCCGCCGCCACGGATCGCTGTTGATCAACGACGAGACGCACACCTTCTCCGCCGGGCCAGGCGGCTGCACGCGCGCCTGGGGGCTGGAGCCTGATCTCGTGGTGATCGGCAAGGCGATCGGCGGCGGCATCCCGGCCGGTGCCTACGGCATGACCGACGAATTCGCCGAGCGCGTGCTCAGCCGGACCGACCTGGACCTCGTCGACATGGGTGGCGTCGGCGGAACGATGGCGGGGAATGCCCTGTCGGTGGCGGCGGTGCGGGCAACGTTGGAACACGTGCTCACCGATAAAGCCTTCGATCAGATGACGGCGCTGGCGACCACCTACGCAGACGGCGTCCGGAGCATCTTCACCGAGACAGGCGCGCCCTGGTCGATCAGCCAGCTCGGCGCGCGGGCTGAGTACCGGTTCACGCCGACGCCACCGCAGAACGGCACCGAATCACGCCGTGCACTGGACTCGGAGCTCGACGACTACTTCCACCTCTATCTGGCGAACCGCGGCGTGCTCCTGACGCCGTTTCACAACATGGCGTTGATGTGCCCGGAGACGACGGCTGAGGATGTGGCGCTGCACCTTGAGCTGACGCGAGCCGCGACCGTGGACCTCCTCGGGTGAAGTCGGGGTCGGTGGAGTCGGGGTCGGTCGCGCTGGTCACCGGTGCCGGCAGCGCGGATGGGATCGGCTTCGCCACGGCGCGCCTGCTGGCGCAGCGGGGCGCCCGGCTCGTCATCACCTCGACCACAGACCGCATCGACGAGCGGGCAACCGAGTTGCGAGGCGGAGGTGCGACCGTCCAACCCTTCGTGGCCGACCTGACCGACACCGCCTCGGCGCAGGAATTGGTGCGTCTGGCCGTCGAGAGCTACGGCCGTCTCGACATCCTCGTCAACAACGCAGGCATGACGTCGGTCTCCAGGCCCGCCGAGAGCGGCGGCGCCCTGGAAGTGAGCGACGAGCAGTGGCACACATCGCTGTCCCGCAACCTCGACACGATGTTCTTCATGATCCGTGCAGCCCTTCCGGCGATGCTCGACGCCGGCTACGGCCGAATCGTCAATATCGCTTCGGTCTCCGGTCCAATTCTCGCCTTCCGCGGCGACGTGGCCTACCACGCCGCCAAGGCCGCCGCGGTCGGTCTCACCCGCTCGGTGGCGCTGGAGGTTGCCGGACGTGGCATCACCGTGAACGCGATCGCGCCCGGTTGGATCGCCACCGCCTCCGCGACCGAGCACGAGAACCGGATGGGCCTGGCCACCCCGGTCGGGCGTCCGGGCCGGCCGGAGGAGGTGGCGAGCCTCGCGGCGTATCTCGCGAGCGAGGGTGCGTCGTATCTCACCGGCCAGGTGATCGTGGTCGACGGCGGGAACTCGATCATGGAGGAGCGTGGCAGCGAGCCACCGGCCCAAAGAGCTGGAGCGGGCGACGGGAATCGAACCCGCACAATCAGTTTGGAAGACTGAGACTCTACCATTGAGCTACGCCCGCGTACGGGCGCGAATTCGCCCGCATGCGTCGAACAGATTACCTTGTCGGCGAGCACTCTCGCGCCACCCCGGGCCTGGCGGCGGCCAACCTCAACCGCCAGCACCCCCGCTGGATGGTCGAAACGCCCTCCGCGGTGGAAGTACACTCAACATTTGTCCACGCCCGGGGTGTGGCGCAGCTTGGTAGCGCGTTCGCTTTGGGAGCGAGAAGTCGCAGGTTCAAATCCTGTCACCCCGACGCAGTAGTTCGCCATTCCTCTCCAACACCGACACGTCAATGAACGCCAAGGAGCGATCCCCATAGTGAAGAGCACCGTCGAAACCCTGGACCCCACTCGCGTCCGGCTGGCAGTCGAGGTTCCATTCGACGAACTCAAGCCAAGCTTCGACGCCGCCTACAAGAAGATCGGGGCTCAGGTCAAGGTTCCGGGCTTCCGTCCGGGCAAGATCCCGGCGCGGGTCATCGACCAGCGCGTCGGACGCTCCGCCGTCCTGGAAGAGGTCGTCAACGACGCCCTGGGCAAGGCCTACGTCGAGGCCGTCCGTGAGAACAGCGTGCAGGCCGTCGGCCAGCCCGAGGTCGAGGTCACCAAGCTCGAAGACGGCGTCACGCTGAACTTCACGGCCGAGGTCGACATTCGTCCCGAGATCGTGCTCCCCGCCCTCGACGGCCTCGAGGTCAGCGTCGACGACGTCGCCGTCAGCGACGCCGACATCGACGAGCAGCTCGACTCGCTGCGTGACCGCTTCGGAACGCTGAAGGACGTCGAGCGCGCCGCGGCCGAGGGCGATTACCTCACTCTCGACCTGAACGCCACGGTTGAGGGCGTCGAGATCGACGGCGGCACCGCCAGCAACATCTCCTACCAGGTGGGTTCCAACGACCTGGTCGACGGACTCGACGAGGCCGTCACCGGCAAGTCGGCCGGCGACACCGTCACCTTCACGACCAAGCTGCAGGCCGGCGACGAGGCGGGCAAGGACGCCGAGGTGGTGGCTACCCTCAACTCGGTCAAGGAGAAGGAACTCCCCGCCCTCGACGACGACTTCGCCCAGCTGGCCAGCGAGTTCGACACGGTCGAGGAGCTCCGCGAAGACGTGCGTACCCGGGTCGAGCGCGTCAAGGCGCTGCAGCAGGGCAGCCAGGCCCGTGACCTGGTCCTCGAGAAGCTCATCGACTCCGTCGACGTCGCCCTGCCGAAGTCGGTCGTCGACAGTGAGGTCGGCTACCGCGAGCACGACATCGTGCACTCGCTCAACCACGACGACACCCTCTTCGAGCAGTACCTGGCCGACGCCGGCAAGACCAAGGAAGAGTTCACCGACGAGCTGCGGGCCAACGCCGAGCGTTCGGTCCGGGCCCAGTTCGTGCTGGACGCCATCGCCGACGCCGAGCAGCTCAACGTGGGCGACGCCGAGCTCACCGAGTACCTGGTCCGCCAGGCGGCTCGTTACGAGATGGCCCCGCAGGAGTTCGCGAACCAGGTCATCGAAGGGGGCAACCTCCCGGCGCTGGTCGCCGACGTGCGCCGCAACAAGGCCCTGGCCAGCGTGCTGGAGAAGGCCGTCATCACCGACGCCTCGGGCAACACCGTCGATCTGGCCCAGCTCAGCCCGGGCCACCTGATCCAGGACGTCGACGCGGAGCTCGACGAGGTCTGATCCAGGCCGCCAACCGGACCGCAGCCTACGGGCGGGAGCCGCGGGGGAGATGATTCCCCGTGGCACCCGCCCGTTCTGCGTCTGATCGGTCTGGTCGGTCTGATCCGCCAACAGCGAAACAAGTGGCGTCGGACGGCGCTGCGCGACCGTCGACCACTAGGGTCGGTAGCACCAAATTGAAATTCCTGCTCTCTCCTGCGAAAGAAGGTCCGGACGCCGTGAGTAGTTTCCAGTCCATCCCCGAGATGCGCCGCAGCGCCGGTGGCGGTATGAACCTCAACGACTCGGTCTATGACCGGTTGCTCCGCGAGCGCATCATTTTCCTCGGCCAGCCGGTGGACGACACGATCGCGAACCAGATCTGCGCGCAGCTGCTGCTCCTCTCAGCTGAGGACGACACCCGCGACATCAACCTCTACATCAACTCGCCGGGTGGCTCGGTGACGGCCGGTATGGCCATCTTCGACACCATGGAGCTCATCCCGTGTGACGTCGCCACCTGGGCGATGGGGCTGGCCGCGTCGATGGGGCAGTTCCTCCTCTCGGCCGGAGCCAAGGGGAAGCGCTACGCCCTCCCGCACGCCCGCATCCTGATGCACCAGGGTTCGGCCGGCCTCGGCGGCACCGCCTCGGACATCCGCATCCAGGCCGAGCAGTGGAACCTGACCAAGGTCGAGATGTCGGAGATCACCGCCCTGCACACCGGACAGACGGTGGAGAAGATCACCGCCGACGGTGACCGCGACCGCTGGTTCACCGCCAAGGAGGCGCTGGATTACGGTTTCGTTGACCACATCGTGACGCGCGCCAGCGAGGTTCCCGGCGGCATCGCCCCTGCGAATGAGAGTGTCTGACATGTCGAACTACATCAGCCCTTTCGGCCTCACTCCGACCGGCATGAGCACCCGCGAGGCCTCCGCCCGCTACGTGCTCCCGTCCTTCGTCGAGCGCACGAACTACGGCGTCAAGGAGTCCAACCCGTACAACAAGCTCTTCGAGGAGCGCATCATCTTCCTCGGTGCGCCGATCGACGATGTGGTGGCCAACGACGTCATGGCCCAGCTCATCGTGCTGGAGTCCACTGACCCCGACCGCGACATCCAGATCTACATCAACTCGCCGGGCGGTTCCTTCACCGCGCTGACGGCCATTTACGACACGATGCAGTACATCCGCCCCGAGGTGCAGACGTACTGCATGGGTCAGGCCGCCTCGGCCGCCGCCGTCCTGCTGGCCGCCGGCACCAAGGGGAAGCGGTACGCGCTGCCGCAGTCGCGGGTGCTGATTCACCAGCCCTCAGGCGGTACCGAGGGTGCCATGCAGATCTCCGACCTGGACATCCAGGCCAAGGAGATCCTGCGCATGCGTGATCTGATGGAGGAGATCCTGGCCCGACACACCGGCCAGTCGATCGAGACCGTCCGGGCCGACGTCGAGCGCGACAAGATCTTCACCGCCGCGCAGGCCAAGGACTACGGCATCATCGACCAGGTCATCACCACCCGGAAGCTGGACAATACGTAAATATGACCCAGGCGGGCCGCGCTGAAGAAATGGCATTTCTCCAAGACTTCAGCGCGGTTTGCGGGTAGCGTCCAGTTGATGGGCCGTAGCGGCCCGATTTTCAAGTCCGAGGTACATCGAAGGCGGCCGAGCCGCATCAGGCTTAGTTGCTTCTAGAGGGGACGATTCACGCGTGGCACGTGTCGGCGAGACAGGCGATCTGCTCAAGTGCTCTTTCTGCGGAAAGAGCCAGAAACAGGTCAAGAAATTGATTGCCGGCCCCGGCGTATACATCTGTGACGAGTGCATCGACCTCTGCAACGAGATCATCGAGGAGGAACTCGCCGAGACCAGCGAGTTCAGCTTCGACGAGCTGCCGAAGCCCAAGGAGATCTTCGATTTCCTGAACAGCTACATCGTCGGCCAGGACCAGGCCAAGCGGACCCTCGCGGTCGCGGTCTACAACCACTACAAGCGCGTCCAGGTCGGTGAGGGGAAGCCCCGCTCGGCCGACTCCGCCGTCGAGCTCGCGAAGTCGAACATCCTGCTGCTTGGCCCGACCGGCTCCGGCAAGACGCTGCTGGCCCAGACGCTGGCCCGAATGCTGAACGTCCCCTTCGCCATCGCCGACGCTACGGCGCTGACTGAGGCCGGCTACGTCGGTGAGGACGTCGAGAACATCCTGCTGAAGCTCATCCAGGCCGCTGACTACGACGTCAAGCGGGCCGAGACCGGCATCATCTACATCGACGAGGTCGACAAGATCGCCCGTAAGGCCGAGAACCCGTCGATCACGCGCGACGTCTCCGGTGAGGGCGTCCAGCAGGCGCTGCTGAAGATTCTTGAGGGCACGTCGGCCTCGGTCCCGCCGCAGGGTGGCCGCAAGCACCCGCACCAGGAGTTCATCCAGATCGACACCACGAACGTCCTCTTCATCGTCGGTGGCGCCTTCGCCGGACTCGACACGATCATCGAGTCGCGGGCCGGCAAGAAGGGCCTCGGCTTCGGGGCTGAGCTCAAGACCAAGTTCGAGCGCGACACCCGAGACATCTTCGGTGAGGTCATGCCGGAGGACCTGATCAAGTTCGGGCTCATCCCTGAGTTCATCGGCCGTCTTCCGGTCATCACCTCGGTGCGGCCCCTCGACCGCGACGCGCTGGTCCAGATCCTCACCGAGCCACGCAACGCGCTGGTCAAGCAGTACGCGAAGCTCTTCGAGCTCGACAATGTCGAGCTGGAGTTCGACGAGGACGCTCTCGGAGCCATCGCCGATCAGGCCGTCATGCGGGGCACCGGTGCCCGTGGGCTGCGCGCCATCATGGAGGAGGTCCTCCTCTCGGTGATGTACGAGCTCCCCTCGCGTGAGGATGTCGCTCGTGTGGTCATCAACCGGGACACGGTGCTCGATCACGTCTACCCGACCCTCGTTCCCCGCGACGCTGCCCCCAAGCGCGAGCGCCGCGAGAAGTCGGCCTGAGCCAGCTCAGTACGTCAGGTTGAGGCGGCTGGCCACCGGTCGGTAGCCGAGGCGCTGATAGATCGCGTTCGAGGTCGGGTTGGCCAGATCGGTGAAGAGCACCGGAATGGCACCCTGCTGCAGGATCTCGGTGGTTGCGGCCGCCGTCACCGCGCTTCCGTAACCGTGTCCACGAGCCGCATCCGGCGTGTAGACCGGCCCGATCCGTGCGCTCCCATGGGTCAGCGGGCGGCGACCAGCCATGCTCACCGGGCGGCCGCCCTCATCGCGCCAGATCCAGACGCTCCCGGTCCGCAGCATGAGGTCGGAAAGAGCGGCGGCGTCGAATCCAGGGAGCCCGGCATCCACCCCAAAGGCTTCGTACCAGGCGATCAGCAGTTCGCGCTCCGTAGCGCCGGCCCGCTGGGCTGACCCCGGCACCTGCGGCGGGGTGAGCTCGTCGAGGCGGAAGAGCCGCTCGTCGACGCGAACACCTGACCGGCCGATGAGCTCGTCGAGTCGCTCGACGACGGGCGGTTCACCGACGATGCCCCGCAGTTGCGGCAGCTCCCGCAGGGCCGCGGCCAGCGCGGGGAGTGCGCTCGCCGGCCACTCCCCGAAGACCACCACGTGGGTGCGGTCACCGGAGCGCGCAGCCACCGGCCGACTGGCAGCCGGCCCTTCCAGGTCGAGGTGGGCACACCAAGCAGTTGGGTGGGCAGTCGGGTGGGGCGTCGATTCCGCGTCATCGGCCAGCACGTTCACCAGCGTTCCCAGCGTGGTCCCGATCACCGGCTCGGCGGCCACGATCGCGTCGAGAATCGAGCAGATCGCCGACGGGTCACTGGTCAGGTTCAAGCCGTTGTCGATCGCCATAGCAACGATGATGCCGGGCGGCACTGCGAGGCGTCACCTCAATATCCGCGGGTCCGTAGAATGCAGCGGTGACCGAAGCAGCAAGCGCACCCACCTCCGCCTCCACCGAACTTCCGACGCACTTCGTGCCTTCGGAGGTAGAGGGGCCGATGTACGAGCGGTGGGTCGAGCGGGGCTACTTCACGGCTGACCCCGACAGCGAGAAGCCGCCGTACACCATCGTCATCCCCCCGCCGAACGTCACCGGCAGCCTGCACGTCGGCCACGCTCTTGGGCACACCCTCATGGACGCCCTCACCCGCCGCAAGCGCATGCAGGGCTTCGAGGTGCTCTGGCTCCCCGGCATGGACCACGCCAGTATCGCGGTCCAGACGCTGGTCGAGCGGCACCTGAAGGAGACGGAGGGGAAGTCGCGCTTCGAGTACACCCGTGACGAGTTCATGGGCAAGGCCTGGGAGTGGACCAACACCTACGGCGGCCGCATCCTGGCCCAGATGCGCCGGTTGGGTGACGGCGTCGATTGGTCGCGGCAGCGCTTCACCCTCGACGACGGGCTCTCGGATGCCGTCCAGACGATCTTCAAGCGCCTCTACGACGACGGGCTGATCTACCGGGCCGAGCGGATCATCAACTGGTGCCCGGTGAACCTCACCGCCCTCTCCGACGCCGAGGTCGAGCACTCCGAGGACGACGGGGAACTCGTCTCGATCCGCTACGGCGACGGCGACGACTCGATCGTGGTGGCCACTACCCGGGCCGAGACGATGCTCGGTGACACGGCCATCGCGGTGCACCCCGAGGACGAGCGCTACGCCCACCTGGTCGGCACGATGATCAGTCTCCCGCTGACCGACCGTTCGATCCCGGTCGTCGCCGACGCCCACGTCGACCCGAGCTTCGGGACCGGCGCCGTGAAGGTCACCCCAGCCCACGACCCCAACGACTTCGCCATCGGCCAGCGGCACGGCCTGCCGATGCTGACGATCATGGACGAGCAAGCCATCGTCACCGTGCCCGGGCCGTTCCTCGGGTTGGATCGCTTCGCCGCCCGTGCCGCTGTGGTCGAGGCGCTGCGGGCCGAGGGGCGGATCGTCGCCGAGAAGCGCCCGTACGTCCATTCGGTGGGGCACTGCTCGCGCTGCGGCGCGGTCATCGAGCCGAGACTGTCGCTGCAGTGGTGGGTGAAGGTCGAGTCGCTGAGTCAGGCCGCCGGCGATGCCGTGCGTGACGGGCGGACCAAGATCGAGCCGGCGTCGCTGGCCCCGCGCTACTTCAGCTGGACCGACAACATGCATGACTGGTGCATCAGCCGCCAGCTGTGGTGGGGGCACCGAATTCCGGTCTGGTACTCGCCGACCGGGGAGCAGGCCTGCTTCGGCCCGGGCGAGACCGCGCCGGAGGGTTGGGTGCAGGACCCGGACGTCCTCGACACCTGGTTCTCCTCGGCTCTCTGGCCCTTCTCAACGCTGGGTTGGCCTGAGCAGAGTGCGGACCTCAAGAAGTTCTACCCCACCGATGTGCTCCTCACCGGCTACGACATCATCTTCTTCTGGGTCGTCCGGATGATGATGTTCGGGCTCTACGCGATGGATGAGGTGCCCTTCCACACCATCGTGCTGACCGGTCTGGTCCGCGATCAGTTCGGCGCGAAGATGAGTAAGTCAAAGGGGAACGTCGTCGACCCGCTGGAGTGGATCGACGCCTACGGTGCCGACGCGGTGCGCTTCACGATGGCCCGCGGGGCGAACCCGGGCACCGACGTGCCGATCGGCGAGGACTGGGTGCAGGCCTCGCGCAGCTTCACCACCAAGCTCTGGAACGCGACCCGCTTCGCGCTGATGAACGGCGCCACCGTCGCCGGCGAGCTGCCGGCCGAACTCACCGGAGCCGACGCCTGGATCATCTCGCGGCTCAACGCGGTCATCGCCGAGGTCGACGACCTCTACGAGAACTACGAGTTCGCCAAGGTCGCCGACCTGCTGTACCACTTCGCCTGGGATGAGGTCTGCGACTGGTACGTGGAGCTGGCCAAGCTCTCCTTCAGCGGCGAGGGCGCCGAGGCGACGCGCCGGGTACTGGGGGAGGTGCTCAGTGCGCTGCTGAAGATGCTGCACCCGATCATCCCGTTCGTCACCGAGGAGCTCTGGATCTCCCTCACCGGTGGCGAGTCGATCGTGGTGGCGCCCTGGCCGGTGGCCGACCCGACCCGGGCCGACGCCGGAGCCGAGGCGGAGATCGCGACCGTGCAGAGTGTCGTCACCGAGGTGCGGCGCTTCCGCTCCGATCAGGGGCTCCCGCCGTCCAAGGCCGTGCCGGGGCGCATCACCGGTGCTGGCTCCGCCCAACCGGCGATCGCCTCACTGCTGCGCCTCACCGAACCGGCGGCCGAGTTCGCGGCAACCGCGTCCCTCACCACCGCGTCCGGGGTACTGATCGAGCTCGACCTCTCGACGGCCATCGACGTCGACGCTGAGCGCGCCCGCCTCACCAAGGCGCTGGCCGCGGCCGAGAAGGAACTGGCCACCAACGAGGCGAAGCTGGCCAATGAGGCCTTCACCGCCAAGGCCCCGCCGCCGGTCATCGCCAAGGTGCAGGGTCGGCTGGACGCGGCCAGGGCCGACATTGAGCGGATCACCGCCGCGCTTAGTGCCCTGCGGTAGCGTCGCGGTATTCGGCGGCATGCCTCCTATGGTTCGATGTACAGCGATTTAGACATCGCAACAGTTCAGACGGGTGAGGTGTAACTCCTCAGAAGTCTGCGCGCTTATCTCCCCTCGTTGGGTAAGGTGCATAGCGCAGGTGCCGCAAAGTGCAGCGGCTTTAGGGGAGGGGCCCACGTGAACAAAGTAAGCCGAATGATCGGTGCTGTCGCAATCATTGTGTCGGCACAAGCAGCGATCGCGACGACTGATGCTGAAGCTGTGCCGCCAGGATGTGCGTCGCACGAACTCTGCCTCTACACAGATCTGAACGCTGGCGGCGCATACTTCCTTAGAGAATGGCTCGGATTCACAACTGACAACGAGAATCTGACGTCGTTCAACGATCGAATGTCGTCGTGGACGAACTACTATGTGAAGACCGCAAAGTGGTGGACAGATGGAAATGAAACTGGAACGTCGCACTGCATGCCGGTGAACGTCTACGTTAGCTGGGTCGGTAGTGTCGAGAACGACAAGGCTAGCTCGCTTCAAATCTTTCCAGACAGTCGAGCGTGCTAGTCGCACCACGGGAGCCGGATTGGCCCGTGGTTCGAGTACGAGGCGCGACTCGCGTTTTCCGCGATGGACAGTCCGATGTCTCTGCCTTGCGGGGTATAGACCTTGATCTCGCGGCAGGCGAATTCGTAGCGGTCGTCGGGTCGAGTGGGTCGGGAAAGTCGACACTGCTCAACATCCTGTCTGGCATCGACTCCGCGACGTCGGGACTGGTCGAGGTCCTCGGAATGGACCTGGCCCGGCACTCGGCAAATGATCTGGCGAACCTGCGTCTTCACAAGATCGGCTTTGTTTTTCAGAACATCAATCTGCTGCCAGATCTGACGATTCTCGAGAACGTAGCGTTACCGCTGGAGGCGGCAGGGGCGACCCGCAAGGTGGCGGCTCTCGCCGCGGCAGAGAAACTCGAAGTAGTCGGAATTCTGAGCTTGGGCAACCGCTACCCGGGACAGGTCAGCGGCGGGGAGCGCCAGCGTGCGGCTATCGCGCGTGCGGTTGTCGGAGAGCGGCGCTTGTTGCTCGCGGATGAGCCAACGGGCGCGCTCGACTCGGCGAACACAGAGGTGGTCATCCAGGTACTTCGTGACGTCTGCGAGTTGGGTATCGCGACGCTGGTCTGCACGCACAACGATGTGGTAGCCATAGCTGCGGATCGGCGGCTCCGTCTCGTCGACGGAGCGTTTGAGGGTGAGCTCACACGGAGGCGCCGCAGTGACCACCGCTAGCCAACAGTGGCGCCTTATCCCACGCATTGCGCGGTCGGTGGTCATCGGCCGCGGCACTCGAATGATCGCACCACTTCTGTTGTTCGCGGTTCCGGCAATCCTGATTTTCGTCGCGACCTTCGTTGTCTCCGGGCTCGGCACCAACCCCGAGGTAACTGCGAATCACAGGATGGGCTCTGCGCAGGCGATCGTCAGCGGACTCGATGCGAAGGTCGGAGTAGAAGAGGCTGAGGGTAGCCGACGGTCTGGATCTGAGATCGCGGATCTTACGGCGTCTCTAGCTACGCCGGTCGAAGTCGAGTCATATCTCATTGGCCGGGCTAACGTCTACGTGGGTAGTCTGCGTCGGAACGTGGAAGTGATGACCGGCAACTGGTCATTGCCGGTCTTCAGATCTTTCGACACGTTGCAGCGAGGTAGTTGGCCCGTTAAGGCGGGCGACGCCGCGATTTCGGCTGCCCTCGCGAGTCGGTACAAGTGGGTTGTCGGATCGACGGTCAGGTTGGAGAGTGTGCACCAGCCGCAACGCATCGTCGGCATATTTCTGGACCAGTCGCGCTTCGCGGCCGAGCGAATCATCTTGCCGAGGAGCATTCGGCTGATAACAACATCTCTGGACGCCAACACTGTTTATCAGACCAACTATCTCGTTAGCGGGTCGGCCGCTACGGTTGAGCAGCTTGCACGCGAGGCGATCGAGGTTGGTGTCGGGGTACAGACCCGCAAGGCACTCGTCGAATCGGCCGATGCCAGGATCTTTCGCACCAATTTCATGGTGGTACTAATTCCGGGCATGGTCCTGGTGGCGACACTTACATCCATGGCGACCGTAGTACGGGTAAGGCGAAGTTCTCGTCAATTCGCGATCTTGCTTGCTATCGGCGTTCGTGGCTCTACGATCGTTTGGTCAGCTCGTGCCGCAGCGCTGTCTGCGAGCTTCTGGGGTGCGACCTTGGGGGTTGTTCTGGCATCTGCACTCTCTTGGACGGTCGCTTCGTCTATTCGCGGTATCGCCGGGCATCAGTTGAACGCTGATCCAGCATCCCTTTCGGTTGCCTGCGTCACGGTATTTCTTGTAACCGCAGTAGCGGTCTTAGCTGCATGGATACCCGCGCGTGTCGCACGACGGGGTGTGGCGTCGTTCGACGGACGGCCACCGACTCCGTCAGCTGGCGCTTGGCCGAGCATCGTCGGCGCGGCGATGCTGTTCGGTGGCGCTCTGGCTGGCGTAAGAATCGGCGGTGCTGGATCCTGGCTTGCCCTTGGAGTGGCCGGTGTCGGTGGCATTGTGTTGGTATTGGCCCTGCTGCGTGCTCTCTCCGCAGCCGCCGACCGGGTCGGCGGCCACCGGACGAGGATCGCCTTGAGGCAACTGGTTCGTGACCGCACGCGCCCGGTGATCGCGATGGCCGTGGCGCTGCTTGCTATGGGTGCCGCCAGCGCAGAGCTCGTGTACTACGACACGAAACTCGCTGGTGCTGAACTCTCAAATGTCGGCACCGTGCATCCAGGGTTCGCCGAGCTTCCTCTTCGACGCGTCGACAGCTCTGCGGAACTGACGCGGTCCGTTGTTGCGGCCGCCGGACCAGACGCCAAGGTAGCCCAGATCTCCACCCTGTTGGCTGGCCCGAATCCTCCACAGAATCTGCTTAGCGGGCTTCGCTGGCAGGCGCAGGACGTGTCGGGATCCTCTGCATCGATCGATGTCGTTAGCGATCGGGCCGGATTTGAGGCGGTCGCCGGCCGTCCTCCCACGGCTCGAGAGTGGCAGGCTATCTCCGCCGGCACCGCGGTCGTCCTCAAGGACTCGGTCCGCGCAGGCGGATTGACCGCCGTCCCGCAGACCCTTGGAGGCACCAGCGCCGCGCCCGTTCGAGCCATTCCGCTGGCCGCGATCGCTCGGGACGGATCAGTCGATGAGGCTCACATAGACGCTCAGGTGGTGGTGCCTCAGTCCTTTGGATTGGTCAATCACATCCCGACCCGGATTGATGCCTATTTCGCCTGGATCCCTGGACGAATTGACCCCGGTCTTGGGGATCGGATCGGAGGCGTGGCCGAAGCCCATGGCATTGCCGCTGACGAGGTCCTGTTTCCTGTCGTAGCACTGCTGCCGTTCCCGCTCGATTGGCGACTGGTCGTTCTGGCGTCCTGCTGCCTGGTGGTAGTCGGGACAAGTCTTGCCGTGTTGGCGCTCTCCGAGGATGCACGACCGTTCTTCCAGAGCATGTTTGCTCTCGGGGTCTCCGGACGTAGCCAACGCGCGATCCTTGCCCGACAGGCTCTTGTTCTCAGTCTCGTCGGTACGGCGCTCGGATTCGGGTTAGGGATCTGTTTGGGCCTTCGACTGGCGCGAACTGAGGGGGTTGACTTCATGCTGACGATTCCCTACCAGCGGTTGACGCTTCTTGCCCTGTTGGCGGCGGCAGCGTCCACAGTCATTGCGGCCCTAAAGCCTCCCGCTCGCTCTATCAGCGAGTTGGCCGCCTAGCCGTTTCGAGGGTTGGCTTAGGGTCCATCGCCGCTTAGTGGGGCTCTGGATCAGTGGGGCTTGGCTATCAACCCGGCGACCACGCTGCCGGCGCTGCCCCGTACGGCCGCACCGGAGCCGAGGGTGGCCAGGCTCAGCTCGACGTGCGAGTTCGAGGCGAGTACCCGGCGACGCAGCTCCGCCTCGATGGTCGGCATCAGCCAATCGCCGAGGTCGGCGTAGATGCCGCCGAGGATGATCGCCGGAATGTCCAGCAGATTCACCATTCCGGCCAGCGCCACGCCTAGGGCGGAGCCGGCGTCGGTCAGCGCCTTCAGGGTGCGCCCGTCACCGCTGCGGGCCCGCAGGCTCAGTTCCTCCGCGGCGCCGTGCGGGTCGGCGACCGAGGTTCCGATGTCACCGACCGTCACCCCCGCCGCGCGGAGCAACGCTTCCTGCCCGGCCAACTGCTCGAGGCAGCCGTTGGAACCGCAGCCGCAGGGCGGCCCGGCCGGATCCACCACGACGTGCCCCAGCTCGCCGGCCCGACCGCGAACACCTCTATAAAGACGGCGGTTCAGCACGATTCCGGCGCCGATGCCGATGTCGGCCGACACGAGGACGAAGTCATCGCGGGGTTCGCCGTACCAGAGCTCGGCCAGGGCGGCCAGGTTCGCCTCGTTGTCGACCTGCACATCGAGGCCGAGGAGCTGGCTGAACTCACCGGCCACGTCGAGGTCCTGCCAGCGCGGCAGGTTGGGTGCACGCCTCAGCAGGCCGTCAGAGTCGACCAGTCCGGGGAGTGCGACGGTCGCGCCGGCGATCCCGAGCTTGCCGACCTCGTCCCGCACTTCGTTGGCCAGCGTGACGGCGTGGCGCATTCCCTGCTCGGGGCTGACCTTCCGGTTGTCCAACAGTTCGGTGCGCTGCGAGCGGACCTCGCCGGTGAGGTCAACCACGCAGGCACTGGTGTAGTCGACGTTCACCTCGATGCCGAGCCCGGCCGGCCCGTTCGGGTTGAGCGTGATCGGGCTGCCGGGGCGCCCGCGCGAACTCCGGTCCGGTTCGAGTTCGATCAGTAAATCGCTGGTGATCAGCTCGTCCACCAGCCCTGAGATGGTGGCCCGGGTCAGTCCGGTGGCCTCCGCCAGTTGGGCCCGTGAGCGGCGCGGTCCGTCGGCGATGCTGCGCATGACCAGAGCCAGGTTGTGCTCACGGATGGTGTGCTGTCCGGCTGGTGCGGTCATCACAACAGTCTCCTGGGTGCGGGCCGACAATGCCAGCACATCCGAGATAGTTCGCGGATCAACGATTCGCGGTGAGGTCGCGCACCTCGGCGTAGCGATCACGCACCTGCTTGCTCGCTTCTCCTTCAAATGTCCGGGATCCGGCCCGCACCCAGGACGGCGGTGCGGCGGATTCGTCGCGGCTGCGGTTCAGCACCCAGGCCGCCTGCCGGGCCGCGCCGTCGGCTACGTACTCGCCCGGGGCCGGCACCATCACCGGCCGGCCGAAGATGCTGGGAGCGATCCGGCAGACCGCCTCCGACTTCGCGCCGCCGCCGATGAGGATGGCCCGGTCGATCTGAACACCCTGTGAAACCAGGGCATCCATGCCGTCGGCCAGGCCGCAGAGCAGCCCCTCGACGGCGGCCCGGGCCAGGTTGGCCGGCGTCATGTTGGCCATCCGCATGCCGTGCAGGGCGCCGGTGGAGTCGGGGCGGTTGGGCGTCCGCTCGCCCTCCAGGTAAGGAATCATGGTGAGTCCGCCGGCGCCGGGCTCGGCGCTGAGGGCGAGACGGGAGAGCTCCTCGTGATCGACCCCGAGCAGTTCCGCCGTGGCATCCAGCACCCGGGCCGCGTTCAGGGTGGCGATCAGGGGTAGGAAGCTGCCGGTTGCCGAGGCGAAACCCGAGACCGTGCCACTGGCGTCGGCCACCGGGGTCGAGCTCACCGCGCAGACGACGCCGGAGGTGCCGATGGAGATGATGACGTCCCCCTCCACCGCGCCGAGGCCGAGCGCGGCGGCGGCATTGTCACCGCTGCCCGGCCCGAGCAGGGCGGGAGCGGCGCCGCTCAGTGCCGGTGCCAACTGGCCGGCCGATTCGGCCGGTCCCAACACCCGGGGCAGTCGCACGTCGTGCCCGAGGGCCAGGTCGACGATGTCGTGGCGGTACTCGCCGCTAGCCGGCGACCAATACCCGGTGCCGCTGGCGTCACCGCGGTCGGTGGTGAGCGCCTCCAGGCCCGGACTCCCGGCCAGTCGCCAGGTGAGCCAGTCGTGGGGGAGGCAGACGGCGGCGGTGCGGGCCGCGTTCGCCGGTTCGTGGTCCTGCAGCCAGCGCAGCTTGGTGACCGTGTACGAGGCGACCGGAACTGAGCCGACCGCCTCGGCCCAGGCCCGCGCCCCGCCTAGTTCGCCGATGAGGTCCAGCGCCGCGCCCGAGGATCGGGTGTCGTTCCAGAGCAGGGCGTCGCGGATCACCTCGCCGCTGGAGTCAAGGCAGACCATCCCGTGCTGCTGGCCGCCGACCGAGACCGCGGCTACGTCCTGCAGACCGCCGGCGTCGGTGATCGCCATCTGCAGCGCCACCCACCAGTGCTCGGGGTCGATGGCCGTGCCGTCCGGATGGGCGGCCCGCCCCTCCCGGAGCAGCTCGCCGCTGGCGGCGTCGCGGATCACGACCTTGCACGACTGCGTCGAGGAGTCGACGCCGGCGACCAACTCCATCGCTAGTTGCGCTCTCCGAGGATGTGCTCCATCGCCAACTGGTGCAGGCGGACGAAACCGAAGCCCCGCTCGGCGGCCTTGGTGGCGTCGAAGTCTTCGAACGCGCCGGTGTCGGAGAGGAGATCCGCGAGCGTCTCGCCCGGGTTGAGGGTCGGGGTGCTGAGCGTGCTCACACCCGCCTGCTCACGCGCCTCGATCACCTCCGGGTCGGCCCGGTAGGCGGCGGCACGCTGCTTGAGCATCAGGTACATGCTCATGTTGGCCGCGGCCGAGTCCCAGACGCCGGTGATGTCCTCGGTGCGCGAGGGCTTGTAGTCGAAGTGACGCGGGCCGTCGTAGGTCGGGCCGCCGTCGACGGCTCCGTTCTCGAGGAGATCGACCAGGAAAAACGCGTTGATCAGGTCGCCGTGACCGAAGACCAGGTCCTGGTCGAACTTGATGCCCCGCTGGCCATTGAGGTCGATGTGGAAGAGCTTCTTCGACCAGAGCGCCTGCGCGATGCCGGCCGAGAAGTTCAGCCCGGCCATCTGCTCGTGCCCGACCTCGGGGTTGACCCCGACCATGTCACCGTGTTCGAGCTCGGCGATGAAGGCGAGGGCGTGCCCGACCGTCGGCAGCAGGATGTCGCCGCGGGGCTCGTTCGGCTTCGGCTCCAGCGCGAAGCGCAGGTCGTAGTTGCGCTCCTTCACGTAGGAGGCGAGCAGGTCGATCCCCTCGCGATAGCGGTCCAGTGCGGCGCCGACGTCCTTGGCGCCGTCGTACTCGGCGCCCTCGCGGCCGCCCCAGAACACGTAGGTTTTTGCGCCTAGTTCGGCGGCCAGATCGATATTGCGGATCACCTTGCGCAGCGCGAATCGGCGCACCGATCGATCGTTGCTGGTGAAGCCGCCGTCCTTGAAGACCGGGTGGGTGAAGAGGTTGGTGGTGAGCATCGGCGTCTGCAGGCCGGTCTCGTTGAGAGCGTCCTTGAAGCGGGCGATCAGCCGGTCCCGCTCCGCCGCGGTGGCGTCGAAGGGAATCAGGTCGTTGTCGTGGAAGGTGATGCCCCAGGCGCCGAGTTCGGCCAGCCGGTGAACCGACTCGACGGGGTCAAGGGCGGGGCGGGTCGCGTCTCCGAACGGATCCTGCGCTCGCCACCCGACCGTCCACATTCCGAAACTGAACTTGTCGGCCTTGGTGGGGGTCTGCGTCATGGTGTCGCCTTCTTTTGTTTAGGGACTCAACTAATGAGCCCACAGTATCCCCCGGGAGGGCGTGGAGCAAGGTTGGGTTCCTCTGAACATATCGAAGCCTTGCGTTTCATGAATGAATCCTTCGTATAACAAATTGGTTGCAGTGTTGTCTGGGTCACCGACTCGTGGGATATGTTGTCGCCCACAACATTCATTCCTGATCGAAGACCCAGCACGCCCCGTGGCTGGGGTCGATCACATGCCCCGCGAAAGGCGGTAGTGCCCATGCGCAAGAGCGTCATTGGCCTCGTCACTGGTGGTCTGGCCGTAGCACTCGTGCTCACCGGATGCAGCAGCAGCAAGAAGTCGAGTTCGAGCAGTACAGGTTCAGCCTCCTCGTCGGGAAGCACCGTCAAGGGCAAGGTCGGCGTGATCCTGCCGGACACGCAGTCCTCGGCTCGCTGGGAGAGCTTCGACAAGCCGCTGCTGACGAAGGCCTTTGCGACCGCCGGCGTCCAGGCTGACATTCAGAACGCACTCGGTGACAAGAGCAAGATGATCACCATCGCCCAGTCGATGATCACCGAGGGCGTCTCCGTCCTCGCGATCGTCAACCTGGACAGCACCACCGGCGCGCAGATCGAGGCGACGGCCAAGGCGGCTGGCGTCAAGACGATCGACTACGACCGACTGACCCTCGGTGGTACGGCCGACTACTACGTCTCCTTCGACAACGTGAAGGTCGGCGAGCTGCAGGGCCAGGGTCTGGTCTCCTGCATCAAGGCCAAGAACATCCCCAAGGCGAAGGTCATCGAGCTCAACGGCTCGCCGACGGACAACAACGCGACGCTCTTCGCGCAGGGCTACAACTCGGTCCTCGACCCGCTGTACGCGAACGGCACCCTCGTGAAGGCCGGCAACCAGAGCGTTCCGAACTGGGACAACGCGCAGGCCGGCACCATCTTCGAGCAGCTGCTCACCGCTGCCGGCGGCAAGGTTGACGGCGTTCTCGCCGCCAACGACGGCCTCGGCAACGCCGCGATCACCGTGCTCAAGAAGAACCACCTGCAGGTTCCGGTCACCGGACAGGACGCCACCGTCCAGGGTCTGCAGAACATCCTCGCCGGCGACCAGTGCATGACGGTCTACAAGCCGATCGCGGATGAGGCCAACGCCCTCGCGGCCCTGGCGATCTCGCTCCTCAAGGGCGAGACCGGCAAGACCACGGGCACCGTCCACGACGCCACGGGCAACCGCGACGTCCCGTCGGTGCTGCTGACCCCGGTTGCGGTCAACATCTCCAACATCTCCAAGCCGGTCAGCGACGGGTTCGTCAAGGCCTCGGACCTGTGCACGCCGGCCTACGCCGCGGCTTGCACCAAGGCTGGAATCTCCTAATCAAGATCTCCTGACTTCAGGAGCTGCTTCAAGCTGAGTGGCGGGGATCGGAGTGATTCCGGTCCCCGCCGCTCTGCGTTTCGACCCGACTCTGTGACACCGACGGGTATGCGCTCGGTTGGAGCGGCGCGGGTGTACAACGGGAACCACAAGACCTTCTTCAAGGCGAGGAGTTTCGATGCCTGATCCGATTCTGCAGTTGCGCGGAGTTAACAAGAGCTTTGGCCCGGTCCATGTGTTGCATGACGTGGACTTCGCCGTCTATCCGGGGGAGGTGACGGCCCTCATCGGTGACAACGGTGCCGGCAAGTCCACCCTGGTCAAGTGCATCGCGGGTATTTACCCGGTCGACAACGGGGAGTTCCTCTTCGAGGGGAAGCCGGTGAACATCCACGGCCCGCGTGACGCCTCGGCGTTGGGTATCGAGATCGTGTACCAGGACCTCGCCCTCTGCGACAACCTCGACATCGTGCAGAACATGTTCCTGGGTCGCGAGCTGAAGACCAAGTTCGGTTCGATCGACGAGTCCACCATGGAGATGCAGGCCCGCGAGACGCTGGCCAGCCTCTCGGTGCGCACCGTCAAGTCCGTCCGCCAGCTCGTCGCCAGCCTCTCCGGTGGGCAGCGGCAGACGGTAGCGATCGCCAAGGCCGCGCTCTGGAAATCACAGGTCGTCTTCCTGGATGAGCCGACCGCAGCCCTCGGTGTCGCCCAGACGCGCCAGGTGCTCGACCTCGTCCGGCGCCTTGCCGACTCCGGCGTCGGGGTTGTGCTCATCTCGCACAACATGAACGACGTCATGGAGGTCTGTGACCGGGCCGACGCCTTGTTCCTCGGCCGGATCGCGGCGGAGGTGGAGATCAAGAACAGTTCGACGAGTCAGCTGGTCGAGCTCATCACCTCCGGGCGCTCCGGAGACCTCGGCCTCTCTGCGGCCACCGCAAACGCGAGCATGTGAGAGGACTGACCACGCAGCCATGACTGATTCCGAAAAAGACCTCCTGACCTCCGGGTCCACCAACGCCACCGCAGCCACCCCGCCCACGGTCGCCGCTTCGGACTTTGCCAACGACGTCGGCGCGAAGAACATCGGCGAGGCGTTCCGTAACTATCAGCAGAAGGTGCGCGGCGGCGACGTCGGCGCACTGCCGGCCGTCGTCGGTGTGCTGGTGCTGGTCGCGATCTTCTACACGGCCAACAATCTCTTCCTCTCCAAGGCGAACTTCGCCAACTTCCTGACCCAGGCCGCGCCGTACGCGATCCTGGCCATGGGCACGATCTTCGTGCTGCTTCTCGGCGAGATCGACCTGTCGATCGGTACCGCTAGTGGTGTCGCGGCCGTGACGATGGCGCTGGCTCTCAATCACAAGGGCGACCTGAACGCCGCCCTCGGCACGACGACCTACGTCGTCTTCCTGGCCTTCTTCGTCCTGGCCGCCGGGATCGCCACCTTCTATCGGCTGTGGATTCCGTTGGCCATCATTCTGGCCGGCATCATCTGCATCGTCACCAAGCTGGATCAGTACCAGTTGCTCGCGATGTTCGTCGCGATCGCCGTCGGTGTCTCGATCGGCACGACCATCGGCTTCCTGGTGGCGCATATCGGAATCCCATCCTTCATCGTGACGCTGGCCCTCTTCCTGGCATTCCAGGGCGTGTTGCTGAAGTTCATCGGCGCCAGCAATGCGATCCCGACGCGGCAGTTCAACCTCGTGAACAACATCGAGAACGGCAACATGACCATCGGTCTGTCGTGGACGCTATGGGCCATCTCGATGGCGCTCTATGCCGCCTTCACGATCGGCCGCTCGGTGAGCAAGCGCAGGGCGAAGCTCACCGGTGAGCCACTGGATCTGGTGATCCTGCGCGCGGTGCTGATCACGGTGACGACCGGCCTGGCCGTCTACGTCCTGAACCAGAACCGGGCCCGCAGTGTCTTCGCCACCCTCGAGGGCGTGCCGTGGGTCATCCCGATCGTCGCGGTCGTCTTCGTCCTCTGGACGCTGGTCACGACAAAGACCCGCTACGGCCGCTACATCTATGCCACCGGTGGTAACACGGAGGCGGCCCGTCGGGCCGGTATCGACGTGCGGCGGATCCGCCTGTCGGTCTTCATCATCGCCTCCGGCATGGCCGGGCTGGCCGGCATCATCGGTGCGTCGAAGCAGGGTGGTGTTCCGTCGGACTTCGGCGCTCACACCGACCAGCTGTACGCGGTGGGCGCCGCCGTCATCGGTGGAACTTCGCTATTCGGTGGGCGAGGCAAGATCCGCGACGGCATCATCGGTGCGCTGGTCATCGCGATGATCCCCAACGGGCTCGGCCTGAAGGGTCTCGGCCCCGAGTACGAGTACATGATCACGGGTGGATTCCTGCTGCTCGCGGCCAGTGTCGACGCGCTGTCGCGCAGACGCGCCACAGCGGCTAGGTAGCTGGACGCAGATGCTTCGCTCAGCTGCTCGCCCGGATGACATAAGACGTCACAACCTGGGCCTGTTGCTGGAGGAGATCCACCGCCACGGTGAGCTGTCGAGAGCCGAGCTGACGCAGCGGCTCGGCCTCAACCGCTCCACCATCGGCGTTCTGGTAGCTGATCTGACCGAACTCGGGCTCGTCTCGGAGTTCGTACCGAGCCGCAGAGATCGGGCCGGCCGGCCGTCACACATGGTCGGCCCGAGCGGCGACGGCCCGTTCGCGGTCGCCGTCGACATCGAGGTGGATCGGGTCGCCAGCGCTGCGGTCGGTCTCACCGGTCAGGTCCTGAATCGGCAGGAATCCACGCTGGAACCAAGTGAGCGTGGTGCCTCCCACGTCGCCGGCGTCATCGCCTCGCACGTGAAGTCGCTGATCGCCGGCGCCGCGGGGGAGTCCTGGCCGGTCGGCGTCGGGATCAGCGTCCCCGGCACGGTGACCCGGGACGGGCTCTGCATCTCGCTCTCGCCCAACCTGAATTGGCGTGACCTGGCCTTCGCCGCCATGATCGCCGACCGCCTCCACGAAGAGCAGCCGGTCCAGCTGCCGATCGAACTGGGCAACGACGCCGACCTCGGCGTGATGGCCGAACACCTGCGCGGGGCGGCCCGGGACTGCGAGGACGTCGTCTATCTGACCGGACGTATCGGGGTCGGCGCCGGAATCGTCACCAACGGTGTGGCGCTGCGCGGACACGACGGACGGGCCGGCGAGATCGGCCACGTCGTCCTCGACCCGGCCGGACCGCTCTGCCACTGCGGCAACCGTGGCTGCGCGGAGACCTACATCGGCCAGGCCGCCGTGCTGGCCACGGTCGGGCAGAAGGCCGGCACCACCTCCAGCGCCGCGGCCTGGCTGCAGTCGCTGGTGCGCAGCGGCGACGAGGCGGCCATCACCGGACTGCGCTCGATCGCCAATCCGCTCGGACGCACGCTGGCCAACCTGGTGAACGTGCTGAACCCGCAGCGGGTAGTACTCGGCGGCCTGCTGGCTGCGGTGATCGAGGTGGCTCAGGAGGACGTCGAGGCGGCCCTCAACAAGCACGCCTTCGACACCGCGCACGGCTCGCTGCAACTCTGCGGCGCCGGCCTTGGGCAGGACTCCTCGCTGCTGGGCGCGGCCGAATTGGCCTTCAAGGGGCTGCTGGCCAACCCGTTCAGCCGACCGTGACCGGCCGGGTCGCCCGCGTCCGTAGAATTGCCCGACGTGGCGAAAACTGAGGCAGAGAAGTACGCGGCGCTGCTAGGGCGGGTGGAGGCCGAGATCACCTCACGCTGGGGTGAGGGCCGGATGGACCCGACGAAGGAGCGCATCGTCGCGTTGCTGGACCTGCTCGGTGAGCCGCAGCGGGCCTACCGCGCGATCCACATCACCGGGACCAACGGCAAGACCAGCACGGCCCGGATGATCGAGGAGTTGCTGCGCGCCTTCGGGCTGCGCACCGGCCGTTACACGAGCCCGCATCTCTCCCGCATCAACGAGCGGATCGTGCTCGACGGCGACGAGGTCTCCGACCGTACCTTCGTCGAGGCCTACGCCGACATCGCGCCGTACATCGACATGGTCGACGCTCAATTCGACATAAAACTAAGCTTCTTCGAGATCATGACGGCGCTGGCTTACGCGATATTCGCCGACACCCCGGTCGACGTAGCGGTGGTGGAGGTCGGGCTCGGCGGCGAGTGGGACGCGACCAATGTCATCGACGCGGAGATCGCCGTGGTCACCCCGATCGCCCTCGACCACGTCAAGGTGCTCGGCGGCACCGTCGAGGAGATCGCCCGCGAGAAGGCCGGGATCATCAAGGCCGGCGCCACCGCGGTACTGGCCGCGCAGCCGAATGAGGCCGCGGGCGAACTGCTACGCCGCAGCGTCGAGGTGGAGGCCGCCGTGGCCCGGGAGGGCCTGGAGTTCGGCGTGCTGGACCGGCAGATGGCCGTCGGCGGTCAGCTGATCGCGCTGCAGGGGCTGGGCGGGGAGTACCGCGACATCTTCCTGCCGCTGCACGGAGCCCATCAGGCGCAGAATGCCGGCCTGGCCCTGGCCGCCGTCGAGGTCTTCTTCGGCGCTGGCGCTGAGCAGGGACCGATCGACATCGACATCGTGCGCGAGGCCTTCGCCGCGGTCGCCTCCCCCGGCCGCCTGGAGACGGTGCGCACCGCACCGACGGTGATCCTGGACGCCGCCCACAACGTGGCCGGGATGACCGCCACCGTCGAGGCGATCAGCGAGGAGTACGACTTCCGGCGCCTCATCGGGGTCGTCGCGGTGCTGGCCGACAAGGACGCCAGCGGGCTGTTGGAACTCCTCGAGCCGGTGCTGGATGAGATCGTGGTGACCCAGAACAGCTCCAGCCGGGCGTTGGAGGCCGACGACCTGGCCGCCGACGCCGTGCCGATCTTCGGCTCGGACCGGGTCACCGTCGAGCCGCGACTGGACGACGCCATCGAGACGGCGGTGCGGCTGGCCGAGGAGAACGCCGACGGCATCCTGGCCGGAGCCGGCGTGCTGATCACGGGCTCCGTGGTAACCGTGGGCGAGGCGCGCACCCTCCTCGTCCGGGACGAGTCATGAGCGAAACCCCGGTTCAGCCAAGCGGGCCGACGCCGGAGCAGTACGCGGCCCGGGCCAAGCGGGCCGACAAGTCGACCCGGGGCGCGCTGGCCGCGGTCCTCTGCCTCGAGGCGTTCTGCGTGCTCCTGGTCCCGCGCGCGATCGCCCAATCCTCGGTCGGGCTCGGCGCCGGCAAGACCTGGACGCTCGTCGGCTTCGCGATCGTCCTCATCGTGGCGGGGTTCATGCTGCGCCGGCCGTGGGGGATCGGCCTGGGCTCGGTGCTGCAGCTGCCCCTAATCGCCATCGGACTGTGGACGAGCGCCTTCTTCATCATCGCCGCGCTCTTCATCGGGATCTGGCTCTACGTGCTCAACCTTCGCCGCGAACTGGTCGGAACGCCGGGGGATTGGCGCATTCTCATCAGCTAGCCTTCCTAGCGTGACTGAACTCGAACGCACTCTCATCCTTGTGAAGCCGGACGGCGTGGCCCGGGGCCTGGTCGGAGCAATCCTGGCTCGGGTCGAGGCGAAGGGCTACACCATCGCTGCCGTCGAACTGCGCCGGGCCACCCAGGCTGAACTGGCCGCGCACTACGCCGAGCACGAGGGGAAACCGTTCTACCAGCCGCTGGTCGACTTCATGTCCTCCGGCCCGCTGGTGGCGATCGTCGCCGAGGGGCAGCGGGTCATCGAGGGGTTCCGGTCACTGGCCGGCGCCACCGAGCCGACCGGTGCCGCGCCCGGCACGATTCGCGGTGATCTTGGGCGGGATTGGGGTCTGAAGGTTCAGCAGAACCTGGTGCACGGCTCCGATTCGCCGGAGTCGGCGGCCCGCGAGATCGGGATCTGGTTCCCGGCCCTCTAGCGACCAGTTGGTAACACCAGCCACACCAGTAACACCAGTCCCAAAAACCTCAAATGTCACCTGAAACCCGCGCGTCGCAACCGTCCCGTCGGTCACCGAGACCATACGATCGCTTGACGACCAGTGGGATGCCGAGTGGCAGCGCTCTGGGCCACCGGCACGTCAGTGCACTAGCTCATGACTGAGGTTAAGGACCAACTCCGTGGCGTTCACCCCGCTCGCACGACTGTCGTTGGTGACCCAACGCAGCGGTGAGATTCTCGGAGGTGACCTCGCCATCGATCTCGGCACCGCAAACACCCTGGTCTACGTCCGCGGACGCGGCATCCTGCTCAACGAGCCGTCCGTCGTCGCCGTCGACACCACCAGCAACGCGGTCGTCGCGGTGGGGGTCGAGGCGAAGCGGATGATCGGCCGCACCCCCGGCCACATTCGCGCGGTCCGTCCCCTCCAGGCCGGGGTCATCGCCGACTACGACATCACCGCCGAGATGCTGCGCTACTTCGTGCGCAAGGTACTGCGCCGCCCCAGCATGTTCACCGGCCCCCGGGTCGTCATCTGCGTCCCGTCCGGGATCACCAACGTCGAGCAGCGGGCCGTCAGTGAGACCGCCTACGCCGCCGGCGCGCGACGGGTCCACATCATCAGCGAGCCGATGGCGGCCGCGATCGGCGCCGGACTGCCGGTGAATCAACCGGCCGGCTCGATGGTGATCGACATCGGCGGCGGCACCACCGAGGTGGCGGTCATCGCCCTCGGCGGCATCGTGGCCAGCACCAGCCTGCGCGTCGCCGGAAACGCCCTCGACGAGGCGATCGTGGAACACATCCGGCAGGAGTTCTCGCTGCTCATCGGTGAGCGCACCGCCGAGGAGCTGAAGATCTCGGTCGGCTCGGCCTTCCCGGTCGCGGGACCCGCACGGGCCGAGATCCGCGGACGCGACGTCGCCAGCGGCCTGCCCCGCAACGTCACCGTCGCCGGCGACGAACTGCGCCGGGCCATGGACGCGCCGATCAGTCGCATCATCGGCGCGGTACGGGCCACCCTGGACCGCTGCCCGCCCGAGCTCGCCGGGGATCTCGTCTCGCGGGGCGTGGTCCTCACCGGTGGCGGCGCGCTGCTGCGGGGCCTGGCCGCCCGAGTGCAGCACGAGATCGGTATCCCGGTACTCGTCGCGGAGCGCCCGCTGGATTCGGTCGTGCTCGGCACCGGAACCGTGGTTGAGCACTTCGACGCGCTGCAGAAGGTCGTCATCGACGGCCCCCGACGGTGACCCCGTGCGGCGGCTGAGCGGACGTCAGCGACTCGCTGCCCTGGTGCTGGCGGCGTTGAGCGTCTGCTTCATCACCCTCGATCTCACCGGCGGTTCGCTGGCCGGCGCCCACAGCGGCGCCCAGGGCGCCCTCGGATCGCTTTACCGCGGCACCGACTCGGTGATGGGACCGGCCCGCCGGCTGCTGCAGGGGCTTCCCCACGCCGGCAGTAACGCCGACAAGGTCCAGCAGCTGGAGCGGGAGAACGCGGCGCTGCGCTCGCAGTTGGTGCGCGACTCCACAGACGCGACGATGGCCGCTCAGCTCTCCCGCCTGCAGGCGCGGGCCGACACGCTGGGGAAGAGGGTGCTCCCGGCCCGGGTCACCGCATTCGGCCCCGGGCAGGGCTTCGAGTGGACGATCACGCTGGGCGTGGGGAGTTCGGATGGGGTGGCGGTGGATCAGACCGTCACCGACGGCGTCGGGCTGGTCGGACGGGTGCTGCGGGCGAGTGCCGACTCCTCGGTGGTGCTACTGGCCGCCGACCCCGGCTCGGGCGTGGGTGTTCGTGACGTTCGCTCCGGGCAACTCGCGGTGGCGACCGGTGCCGGCTCCAGCGGGTTCACGCTGAGTCCGCTCGACCCGGTGGCCGACCTCAAAGTCGGTGACGAGCTGCGCACCGGGCCGGTCGGTGAGAGCACCTACGTCGGCGACATCCCGCTCGGCACGATCACTGCGGTCCGGACCAGCGCCGACGGCGCCACCACGGCCAAGGTGCGACCGGCCGCCTCGCCGACCGCGGTGGATCTGGTCGGGATCATCCTCGCTGACGCCGGAGCGTCGGCCAACGCCCTGGCCCCGCGATGACGTTCCAGCGACTGGCCGCCGCCACCGCGGCGATCCTCACCGCGCTGCTGCTGCAGGCGACCCTCATCGCGCCGCTCTCGCCCTGGGTGCCGGTGAGCCTGCCGGCCGTGCTGGTCGCCGCCATCGGGGTTCGCTGCGGTGCGGGGGCTGGGATCTCGGTCGGCTTCACCACCGGGCTGCTGGCCGACCTCGGCTCGGCCCACCCGGTCGGCGTCCTTGCCTTGACCTGGATGGGGCTGGGGATCGTCTCGGCTGCACTGGCTGAGATGCTCCGCGGCCGACGGGCCGAGATCCTCTTCGTCGGGCTGGCCTCGACGCTGGCCTCGACGCTGGTTGCCCTTCTCCTGGTCGTTCTCGGCAAGGCCGGCATCGCCTTCGAGTCGATCCTCACCGGCTTCCTGCCACTGCTCCTCGCCGACCTGCTGCTGGCCGCGCTCGTCACCCCGCTGGTGAGCCGGGCCGCCTCCTCCGAGTCGCTGCGGAGGGTGGGGGCGGCGTCCGGCAAGCCCGTGGCGAAGGCGCCGACGCCGACGTACAGCCCGGGGTGGCCGGTATGAGCGCCATGGTCCGCTCCACCGATCCGGGGCTGCGCCGCCTCGGGCTCATCGGCGTCCTGGTGGTCACCCTCATCGCGACGCTGCTGGCCCGCCTGTATTACGTGCAGGTCCTCGACCCGCACAAGCCCCAGCAGACGGCCGGCCTGCTCCACGACGGCGTGATCGTCGTCCCCGCCCCGCGGGGCGAGATCGTCGACTCGACCGGGGTCGCGCTGGTCACGAACCGCCCGACCCACGTGATCACGGTGGACGGTGAGACGCTGCGTGAGTCGGCCGACAAGGGGAGCGCGGTGCTAGCGCGGTTAGCCACCCTGCTCCAGCAGAGCGCCACCTCCCTCGGGCAGGAGATCACGCCCTGCGGCGTCAACGTCCCCGCGCCCTGCTGGACCGGTGAGCCCTTCCAGCCGGTTCCGATCTCTACCGATGCGCCGACGGCGGCGGTGCTGGCCATCAGCGAGCACCGCGAGCTCTACCCGGGCGTGGCCGTCAGTACCCAGACCGTCCGGGACTACCCCGGCGGGAGTCTGGCCGCACACGTCCTCGGCTACTCCGGGGCGGTGAGCGCGGATGACCAGAAGAGCAACCCGAAACTGGCCGACGCCGACTCGATCGGGCGCAGTGGCCTGGAGGAGGAGTACGACAGCTTCCTGCGCGGGGTGGACGGCGAGCAGTTGATGAACCTCGATGCCCGCGGGTATGCGGTGGGCGTCGACAAGACCATTGCCCCCCAGCAGGGCGACACCCTGGTGACGAGCATCGACGCCAAGCTGCAGGCCCTGGTCGAGAAGTCCCTGGCCGACGAGATCGCCGCGGCCCGGGCGAAGGGGAAGCCCGCCACCTCCGGGGCGCTGGTGGTGATGGACCCCAACACCGGTCGGATCCTAGCCATCGCCAGTTACCCGACCTATGACCCGCAGGTCTTCGTCGGCGGCATCTCGGTCGCCGACTACAAGGCGCTGACCGCCCCCGGCTCGGGCGACCCGCTGGTCGGACGGGCCATCGCCGGGCAGTACGCCCCCGGCTCCACCTTCAAGCTCATCACCTCGTCGTCACTGGTCACCAACAACGAGATCAGCACGGACGGCACCTACCCGTGCCCGGGGTCACTGAGCGTCGACGGCCGGGTGAAGACCAACTACGACTCCGAGAGCTTCGCCTACCCGCTGACCCTCCGACAGGCCCTGCAGGTCTCCTGCGACACCTTCTTCTACGCCCCTGAGGCGAACGAGTACTACGCCGACCAGGATCGCATCGCCCAGGGGAAGAAGCCCACCGAACTCCTGCAGAAGATGGCGGCCGCCTACGGGGTCGGCAGCATCCCGGGCGTCGACCTCCCCACCGACGAGCAGGCCACCGGCAGCTACGCCGACCGCGAGACCCGGCTGGCCGGCTGGAACGCCAACAAGTCCGACTACTGCCAGGCGGCGAAGACCGGCTACCCGAACGAGCCCGACCCATCCCAGCGGGCGTACCTCACCGAACTGGCCCGGGAGAACTGCACCGACGGCTTCCGTTACCGCGCCGGTGACAACGCCGACATGGCGATCGGGCAGGGGGAGACGACGGTCTCGCCGCTGCAGTTGGCGGCGGCCTACTCGGCGATGATCAACGGCGGGACGCTCTGGAACCCGACGCTGGGCTGGGGGATCGTCAACTCGGCCGGCAAGGTCGTCAAGACGATCAACCCGACGGTGAAGAACAAGATCCCGGTGAGCAAGTCGACGCTCACGTACTTCGCGGATGCCCTGCATTTCCAGGCGAATCACGCGGTCTCCGGTGCGCTGGCCTTCGACGGGTCCTCGTATCAGACGCAGATCGGCGGCAAGACCGGTACCGCTGAGGTCGAGGGAAAACTGGACACCTCCTGGCTGGCCTCCTGGGGCCCCATCACCGTCGACAGCAAGGGCACCAACCACGCCAAGTTCGTCGTGGTCGGAATGATCGAGCAGGCCGGCACCGGCGCCAGTGCCGCCGCACCGATGGTTCGCATGGTCTACGACGGCCTCTTCGGCGTCGGTCAGCCGAAGGTCCTGCCGGGCGGCAATGCACCGACCAAGCTGCCGAAGATCGCGGCGGGTGACTGATGGTCCTGCTCCGTGACCCGATGAGCCCGCTGACCCGCGACGTTGCGCCGGCGATGCGCCGCAGCATCCGGGTCCGCCCGGACTGGGTGCTGATCGGCACCGCGCTGGCGCTGTCGCTGATCGGGGCGATCCTGGTCTGGTCGGCCACCCGCACCCGTCTCGAGGAGAGCGGGCAGAACCCGCAGAGCTACCTTTACCGGCACCTCTTCAACCTGCTGGTGGCCTCCGTGCTGCTCTACTTGACGTCGCGCCTGGACTCCCGGCTGCTGCGGCTGCTCGGTCCGGCCATCTACGTTCTGAGCCTGCTCGGGCTGCTCGCCGTCTTCGTGGTCGGCTCCACGATCAACGGCGCCCACGCCTGGATCCGCCTCGGTGGCGGCTTCGAACTCCAGCCGGCCGAGTTCATGAAACTCGGGCTCATCATCGGGATGGCGGTCACCTTCGCCCAGCGCGCCTCCGGGCGGATCAGCGGTGAGGAGTCGGCCGCCCCGCGCACCTCGGACGTGCTGATCTGCCTGCTGCTGGCCGCCGTGCCGCTCGGCCTCATCATGCTGCAGCCCGACCTCGGCTCCGCGATGGTGCTGTCGGCGGCCGCGTTCGGGCTGCTGATCGCCGCCGGCGTTCGGGCCCGCTGGACGATCGGGCTCATCCTCTTCGGTGTGCTCGGTGCCATCCTGGCCGTCAAGGGCGGGGTGCTGGCCGAGTACCAGCTGGCCCGGTTCGGTAGCTTCACGCACCCGAACCTCGACCCGCAGGGCGCCTCCTACAACGTCACCCAGGCCCACATCGCGATCGCGCACGGCGGCCTCTGGGGAGCCGGCCTCTTCCACGGGCCGCAGACCCGCGGTGCCTTCGTCCCGGAGCAGCAGACGGACTTCGTCTACAGCGTGGCCGGTGAGGAGTTCGGTTTCGTCGGGGCTTCGGTCATCATCGGCCTCTTCGCCCTCCTCTGCTGGCGGGCACTGCGCATCGCGGCCCGGGCCGACCTGATCGGGCGTCTCGTCGCGGCCGGGGTGATCTGCTGGATCGCCTTTCAGGCCTTCCAGAACATCGGCATGAACCTCGGGCTCACGCCGGTCACCGGTCTCCCGCTGCCCTTCGTCTCCTACGGCGGGTCGTCGATGTTCGCGCAGGGGATAGCCCTCGGCCTGCTCCTCGGCATCGACCGGCAGGCCAGGGAGAACTGAGGCGGGTTCAGAAGCCCGCCAAGGCCGGTAACCTTGATGCTTGTGAGCGTTGAATCCCTGTTTCCCCGGTTGGAGCCCCTGCTGCTGACCGTCAGCAAGCCGATCCAGTACGTCGGCGGTGAGCAGAACGCGCGGAGCAAGGATTGGGAGAGCGTCAGTGTGCACTGGGCGCTGATGTACCCGGACGCCTACGAGGTCGGCCTGCCGAACCAGGGCGTCCAGATCCTCTACGAAGTTCTCAACGAGCGCCCGGACGCGCTGGCCGAGCGGACGTACTCGGTCTGGCCCGACCTCGAGGCGCTGATGCGCGAGCACGGCATCGGGCAGTTCACCGTGGACGCACACCGTCCGGTGGCCGCCTTCGACCTGCTGGGTGTCTCCTTCTCCACCGAGCTCGGCTACACGAATCTGCTGAATGCCCTTGATCTGGCCGGGATTCCGCTGCACGCGGTGGATCGGGATGAGACTCACCCGGTCGTCATCGCCGGAGGGCACGCCTCCTTCAACCCCGAGCCGATCGCCGACTTCATCGATGCCGCGGTCCTCGGCGACGGCGAGCAGATCGTCGGCGTCATCACCGACGTCGTACGCGACTGGAAGGGGCAGGGTTCGCCGGGCGGACGGGACGAGCTGCTGCTACGGCTGGCGGCCACCGGCGGGGTCTACATCCCCAAGTTCTACGACGTCACCTTTGACGAGACGGGTGCCGCGCTTCCGATCACCCCGAACCGGGCCGGTGTGCCGGAGCGGGTCAGCAAGCACACCGTGATGAACCTCGATGAGTGGCCTTACCCCAAGACCCCGCTCGTCCCGCTGGCCGAGTCGGTCCACGAGCGGATGAGCGTCGAGATCTTCCGCGGCTGCACCCGCGGCTGCCGCTTCTGCCAGGCCGGCATGATCACCCGCCCGGTGCGGGAGCGCAGCATCACCGGTATCGGTGAGATGGTCGCGGCGGGGCTGGCGGCCACCGGGTTCCAGGAGGTCGGCCTGCTGTCGCTCTCCAGTGCCGACCACTCCGAGATCGGCCCGATCGCCAAGGGCCTGGCCGACCGGTACGAGGCGGAGAAGGTCTCGCTCTCCCTCCCGTCCACCCGGGTGGACGCCTTCAACATCGACCTGGCCAACGAGTTCTCCCGCAGCGGTCGCCGCTCCGGACTCACCTTCGCCCCGGAGGGCGGCAGCGAGCGGCTGCGCCGGGTCATCAACAAGATGGTGAGCAAGGAAGACCTGATCAGCACCGTCACCGCGGCCTACAGCCAGGGCTGGCGGCAGGTGAAGCTGTACTTCATGTGCGGCCTGCCGACCGAGACCGACGAGGACGTGCTGGAGATCGCCGAGATGGCCCACGACGTCATCCGGGCCGGGCGGGAGGCGACCGGCAGCAAGGACATCCGCTGCACCGTCTCGATCGGTGGCTTCGTCCCGAAGCCGCATACGCCGTTCCAGTGGGCGGCCCAGGCCTCGCCGGAGACGGTGGACCGCCGGCTGGCGAAACTGCGGGCGGCGATCAACGCCAACCGGTCGCTCGGCAAGAACGTCGGCATGCGCTACCACGACGGTGAGCCGTCCATGGTCGAGGGGCTCCTCTCCCGGGGCGACCGCCGCGTCGGCGCGGTGATCGAGCAGGTCTGGCGGGAGGGCGGGCGTTTCGACGGTTGGAGCGAGCACTTCTCCTTCGCCCGGTGGATGGCCGCGGCCGAGGCCGTGCTCGCCCCGCTCGGGGTGGACGTCGCGTGGTACACCACCCGGGAGCGCGACGCCGACGAGGTGCTGCCCTGGGATCACCTCGACTCGGGGCTGGACAAGCAGTGGCTCTGGGACGACTGGCAGGACGCGCTCACCGAGTTCGAGCAGGACGACTGCCGCTGGACGCCCTGCTTCGACTGCGGCGTCTGCTCGACGATGGGAACCGACATCCAGATCGGCCCGACCGGCCGGCAGTTGCTGCCGCTGGCGCCCCGACTGGTCTGACCCGCCTACTCGGCGAGTTCCTCGTCGAGGTTGACGTCGGGCGAGTGCACCCGGTCGGGGTGCAGGAAGACGAAGCGCTTGTAGGCCCAGAAGCGGAAGATCGTTCCCAGCCCGATTGTGAAGAGGTTCACGATCTGAATGACGGCCCGGTCGTGGGTGGTGTTCTCGTCGAACCCGAGCGGGTAGGAGAAGAACCAGATCACGACGAGGCTGGCCATCAGCACGATGACGTTGATGGCCAGGAAGAAGCCGGCCTCCCGGCGCAGCCCGGAGCGGGCCCGGTGGGAGAAGGAGAAGTACCGGTTTCCGACGTAGGTAACGATCGTGGCCAGGATCGTGGAGATGATCTTCGCCTTGATCCGGCCGTGCTCCAGCAGGAAGTGGAACGTGCCGAGGTCCACGATCAGGCCGATCGCGCCGACGACCCCGAAGGAGGTCATCTCCTTCAGCAGGATTCGCCACGAGTCGCGCAGGCGCCGACCCAGCGAGTGCGTCTGGATTGGCGGGGTCACAGTCGATGCACTCTACCTGCTCGCTTTGAGTGCTCGGTCGTACGCCGGAACCGGCCGTTCGGGGGCCGCGGTCGCCCCGGCTACGCTCTGAGGCGTGGATGAGCGCACCGGATTGCCCGTAGTCGGAATGGTGGGGGCGGGTCAGTTGGCCCGAATGACGCACCAGGCGGGGATCCCGCTCGGGCAGTCGCTGCGGGTGCTGGCTGACTCGCTGGACGACGGTGCGGCCATGGTCGCCCGGGACGTCGTGGTCGGCGACTACCGCAACCTCGACGACCTGCTGCGCTTCGCCGAGGGGTGTGACGTGGTCACCTTCGACCACGAGCACGTCCCCAACGATCACGTCCGGGCGCTGGCCGAGGTGACGTCGGTCCAGCCGGGAGCCGGAGCTCTGCGCTACGCCCAGGACAAGTCCCAGATGCGCCGCCGCCTCACCGACCTCGGGGTCGCGGCGATGCCGTGGATCGACCTCAGCGCCGAGAGCGACCCGCAGGCGGCGCTGCAGTCCTTCGGAGCAAGGGTCGGCTGGCCCCTGGTGCTCAAGGCCAGCACCGGCGGCTACGACGGCAAGGGCGTCTGGGTCGTCGACTCCATCGCCGACGCCCAACCACTTCTGGACTCCGGCACACCGTTGCTAGCCGAGGCCAAGGTCGCCATCCGTCGCGAACTCGCCGCCGTCGTCGCCCGCTCGCCCTTCGGCCAGGGCGCCGCGTGGCCGGTGGTGGAGACGGTGCAGCGGGACGGCATCTGTGTCGAGGTGATCGCCCCGGCCCCTGGCCTGGACTCCGACCGGGCCGACGAGGCGCAGGCGCTGGCCCTGCGGATCGCCGTCGAGTTGGGCGTCACCGGAGTGCTGGCCGTCGAACTCTTCGAGACGGCCGACGGGGAGCTGCTGGTCAACGAGCTGGCGATGCGCCCCCACAACTCCGGCCACTGGAGTATCGAAGGTTCCCGCACCTCACAGTTCGAGCAGCATCTGCGCGCCGTCCTCGACTACCCGCTCGGCGCGACGACCCTCACCGCGCCGGTGGTGGTGATGGCGAACCTGCTGGCCAGTGGCGACGACGTCACCCCGAAGCGCATCGACGAGCGGGTGCACCACTGCATGGCCAAGTGGCCGGACGTGAAGATTCACCTTTACGGCAAGGGGTTTCGTCCGGGTCGCAAGGTCGGGCACGTCACGGCGTTGGGCGATGCCCTGGACGAGGTGCGGGGACGGGCCGCCGCCGCCGCGGATTATCTGGTGAATGGAGATGTGCAGGCATGAGCGCTCGAGTCGCGGTGATCATGGGCAGCGATTCGGACTGGGAGGTGATGAGCCAGGCCGCGGCCGCCCTCAACGAGTTCGACGTCGAGCATGAGGTGGCGGTGGTGTCGGCCCATCGCACCCCACAGCTGATGGCCGAGTTCGCCCAGGCCGCCGCCGGACGTGGCATCCGGGTCATCATCGCCGGTGCCGGCGGGGCGGCCCACCTGCCCGGAATGGTCGCCTCGATGACGACGCTGCCGGTCATCGGCGTGCCGGTTCCGCTCAAGTACCTGGACGGGATGGATTCGCTGCTGTCGATCGTGCAGATGCCGGCCGGGGTCCCGGTGGCCACCGTCTCGATCGGCGGGGCGCGCAACGCCGGTCTGCTTGCGGTCCGCATCCTCGCGACCAGTGACGAGTTGCTGGCCGGCAAGATGCGGGTCTTCCAGGACGTGCTAGCTGAGAGTGCCCACAGCAAGAACGCCGCCCTGGCCGAGCTTCTCCGTACGCTGCCTTAGTGACCTCCCCGCGCCCGAGACGATTCAGTGGCCGGGCCCGTGCGGGGTGGGCGGTACTGCGGAGGCACCGGGGTTGGAGCATCGCCGGCGCATTGACGCTCTGCGTGCTCCTGGTGGCCGGCGTCATTTTCGTCGTCACCGCGCCAGCCGCCATCCGCACCCGCAGCGCGATGCTCCCGGCCACCCCGGAGGCGAGTGGCCCGGCGGCCGGTGTTCCGGTCAAGCTCGACACCACCCTCTACTTCCCGAACACCTCATCCCCGGCGCCGGCGATCCTGCTGGCCCACGGCCTGGGTGGTACCAAACGGGATCTCAACTCCCAGGCCGAAGCGCTGGCCAAGGACGGCTACGTCGTGCTGGCGTACACCGCTCGGGGCTTCGGCGCCTCCGGTGGTCTGGTCCATCTCGACGCCCCAGCCTACGAGGTGGCCGACGCCAAGCTGCTGGTCTCCTACCTGGCCACCCTGCCGCAGGTACGCACCACCGCGCCGGGTGACCCGGTCGTCGGCGTCGCCGGTGCCTCTTACGGCGGCGGGCTGGCCCTGCTGCTGGCCGGGAGTGACCCGCGGATCGACGCGGTGGCCGCCGACATCACCTGGAACAGCCTGCAGAACTCGCTCTTTCCGAACGGGGCCGGTACCCAGCCGGGCGTCTTCAAGAAGCTCTGGACCGGGTACCTCTTCCAGTCCGCCCGCGGCTCCGGCCCACAGGCCGAGCAGTCGGCGGCCTGCGGACGGGTGGCGGCCGACGTCTGTGCCGCGTTCCAGCAGGCGGCCCAGAGTGGCGTCCCCAACGCCGCCACCGCTGCCCTCCTGGCCGCATCCAGCCCGGCCTCGGTCGACGGGCGCATCAAGGCGCCGACCCTGCTGAGCCAGGGTGAGCAGGACTCGCTCTTCCCACTCACCGAGGCCGACGCCAACGCCCGGGCCATCGCCGCCAGCGGCACGCCGGTGCGGGTGATCTGGCGGGCCGGTGGGCACGATGCCGGGGGAGCGTCCTCCACCAGCACGGCGGCGGCGCAGAGCTGGTTCGACGCGCACCTCAAGGGCGTCGGGACCGCTGACACCTCCTTCGAGCTCGCGCTGCAGGGATCGGCGCTGTCGAGTTCGTCGGGGCAGCGGATCAACCAGACGCTGCGGGCGACGGCGGGGTACCCGGGAGTGCAGGCCCCGCCGGCCCCCACCAGCAGCGTCACGCTGAGCAACAAATCTCAGACGATCAGCGCTCCGGCCGGCGGCAATCCGGCCGCCGTCTCCTCGCTGCCCGGGCTCGGGAGCCTGCTGGAACAGGTCGCCACCCTCGGCGCGGCGTCCGGCGTTGGGAGTGACCTCGGGCTGGGGGCGGTGGACGGCCAGAACGCCGTCTTTGACTCGCCCGTGCTGAAGCAACGCCAGCGCATCGCCGGCGCATCCCGGGTGCGATTGACGGTGACCCCGCTCGGCAGTTCTGACGCAACCCTCTTTGTTTCCTTGGTCGATCTCTCGGCCGACGGCACTACACGCACTCCAGCCGCCCTCGTCGAACCGGTCCAGCTCACTGGGCTCACCCCTGGGGTGGCGACCACCGTCGAGGTGCAGTTGCCGGCGATCGTCACCGACATCGCCGCGGGCCACCGGATCCGTCTGGTCGTCGCCACCACCGACCTGGCCTACCAGACTCCGATTGATCCCCGGGAGTACCGGATTGCGCTGGCCAGCGACACCGGGCAGCTGACGGTGCCGGGAATCGACGCCGAGATCGTCCATTCGGGCTCGGCGCTGCCGTGGTTGATCGTCGGGGTAATCGCGATGCTGCTCTGCATCGGCTGGGCGGTGCTGCGCGGGATCCGCCGGCGCCGGGCCGACACCCCGGTGCCGGAGTTGCTGAACACCCCCATCTCGGTCAGCAACCTGGTGAAGGAGTACAGCGACGGTTATCGAGCCGTCGACGGACCCAGCTTCACCGTCGAACGCGGACAGGTCGTCGGGCTGCTGGGCCCGAACGGGGCCGGGAAGACGACCACGCTCCGGGTGCTCGTCGGGCTCATCCGCCCCACCAGCGGCCAGGTGCACGTCTTCGGTCATCTCGTCACCCCGGGGGCGCCGGTCCTCTCCCGTCTGGGCGCCTTCATCGAGGGTCCGGGGTTCTTGCCGCACCTCTCCGGGCGCGAGAATCTGCACCTTTTCTGGGCGGCCTCGGGGCGGGACGAGAAGTACGCGCAGTTCGAGACGGCACTTGAGATCGCCGGGCTGGGATCGTCGGTCGATCGCAAGGTGAAGACCTATAGCCAGGGGATGCGGCAGCGCCTGGCCATCGCTCAGGCGATGCTCGGACTGCCGGAGCTCCTGGTGCTGGACGAGCCGACCAATGGCCTGGACCCGCCGCAGATCGCCGAGATGCGTGAGGTGCTGCGCAGTTACGCCGACACCGGGCGCACCGTCGTGGTCTCCAGCCACCTGCTGGCCGAGGTCGAGCAGACCTGCACCCACGTCGTGGTCATGCACAAGGGGCAGCTGGTGGCGGCCGGGTCGGTGGCCGACATCGCCGGCGCCGGCGGAACCCAACTGGCTGTGGCCGACCCTTCGGAGGCGGAACGAGTGCTGGCCGCCGCCGGTATCAGCACCCGGCAGGTGCCGGTGCGCCGGGCGCTGGAGGACGTATTCCTGGACCTCGTCGGAGGGGATGACTCGTGACCGAACCCAACGGCCTGGCGCCGGTCGCTCACGCGCCGGTCGGTCACAGCGGCACCGAGACGGCGGCGACCCGCCGCGGCGTGCACGACCGTCTCGCCGCGCTGCCACTCTCGACGCAGCCGGAGTCGCTGGCCAGCATCACGCCGAACAAGACGCTGCCCCTACGGGTGGAGGCGCTGCGCCAGCTCAAGCGGCGCCGCACTCAGCTCAGCTTCGCGGTGGTGCTGCTCCTGCCGATCATCATGGCGCTGGCCTTCAAGGTCGGCGGCGCCGGTGACGACTCGAACGGCAACAGCTCCGCCCTGGTCGGCCTGGCCACGGTGGGGGCGGGGAACTTCGCGCTCTTCGCCGAGTTCGCGTCGGTCGGCTTCCTGCTGGTCGTGATTGTCGCGCTCTTCTGTGGGGACACGGTGGCCAGCGAGGCGAGCTGGTCGTCACTGCGGTATTTGCTGGCCATTCCGGTCCCGCGGTCACGGCTGCTGCGTCAGAAGCTCGTCGTGGCGCTCTCGTTGAGTCTGGGTGCGAACCTGCTGCTGCCGGTCTGGGCCTTCCTCGTCGGTGGGGTCTTCTTCGGCTGGGCGCCGGCCCGCTCGCCGGTCAGTGGCACCTTCACCACCTCCGAAGCGCTGACCCGGTTGGCGATCGTGGTTGGCTACGCGAGCGGCCAGGCGCTCATCGTGGCCGCCCTGGCCTTCCTGCTGGGCGTGCTGACCGACGCGCCGCTGGGGGCCGTCGGGGGTGCGGTGATGCTCTACGTGGTGAGCAACATCCTTGACTCCATCACCGCGCTCGACCCGTACCGGCGCTTCCTGCCGACGCACTTTCAATACTCCTGGCTGGACGCGCTCGGACCGTCGATGAGCTGGTCCGATATGACGAGAGGCACGGGGCTTGCCCTCGTCTACTCCGCCGTCTTCTTCGCGCTCGCCTGGCGGCGATTCGACACGAAAGACATCACCAGCTGACCGGTCCTGCGGCTATCGGCGGTCGTCAGACCGGTACTTGGAGACCGGCCCGTTCGTCGTCCCAGGCGGCGGCGCTGATCCGCCAGCCGGCCGAAGTGCGAACAAATTGCAGGGTCTTCATGCCCTTTGCGGTGAACGGGACTCCGTCCTGGACGCCGGCTTTCGCGTAGCTGCCGAAGTACTGCGCGATGTCACCGAAGGTCTCGATCCTGCCTTGTAGCTCCCACTCACTGAACTCGGTGAGCGTCCCGCCGGTGAGCAGGGCCAGCCGAGGAGCGATGAAGCTCTCCACGCCGTAGACGGTGGGTTCGGTGCCGCACGTTCGGACGATCACAGCCTCCGGGAGGAACGTCCTGCGCATCGCCTCCAAACGGGCCTTCACGTCCGGACCGGACGTGAAGGCCTCGAAGAACGTACGCACAATCGCGGCGATCTCGATGCGGTCGGCTGCCACCGACCTGACTGGCTCGTCGACGTTGGACACGCGACCCGGGACTAGGGGCGACCCAGTGCCCGATAGTGGAAGCCGGCCTCGCGCCAGGTCACCGGGTTCAGGATGTTGCGGCCGTCGACCAGGCGCGGCTCGGCCACCATGGTGGCCACCGTGGCCGGGTCCAGCGCCCGGAACTCCTGCCATTCGGTGAGCAGCAGGGTCAGCTCAGCGCCGGTGAGTGCCTCGCGCAGGGAGCCGGCATACGTCAGCTCCGGGTGAGCGCGACGGGCATTCTCCATCGCCTCCGGGTCGTAGACGACTACGTCGGCGCCGAGCTTGTGGATGGAGGCGGCCACGTCGAGCGCGGGGGAGTCGCGAATGTCGTCGGAGTTCGGCTTGAAGGCCGCACCGAGGACGGCAACCCGCTTGCCCTGGTAGTCACCGTCGACGAGCTCCAGGCCGAGGTCGACGGTACGGGCCCGGCGCCGCAGGTTGATCTGGTCGACCTCGCGCAGGAAGGAGACGGCCTGATCGACCTCGAGCTCGGCGGCGCGGGCCATGAAGGCGCGGATGTCCTTGGGGAGGCAGCCGCCGCCGAAGCCGAGGCCGGCGTTGAGGAACCGCTTGCCGATGCGCTCGTCGTGACCGATCGCGCCGGCCAGGGCCACCACGTCGGCTCCGGTGACCTCACAGATCTCAGCCATCGCGTTGATGAAGGAGATCTTGGTGGCCAGGAACGAGTTAGCGGCGACCTTGACCAGTTCAGCGGTGGCGAAGTCGGTGATGACGACCGGCGTGCCGGACTCGATCACCGGCTCGAAGGCGGCTCGCAGCTGCTTCTCGGCCCACGCGGAGTGAACACCGAAGACGAGACGATCCGGGCGCAGCGTGTCCTGGACGGCGAAGCCCTCACGCAGGAATTCCGGGTTCCAGGCCAGCTCGACCTCGTCGCTCGGGGCCAGGGACTGGATCAGCTTCTCGATCCGAGCCGCGGTACCGGCCGGGACGGTCGACTTGCCGACGACCAGGGCCCGGCGGGTGAGCAGCGGGGCCAACGAGCTGAAGGCGGCGTTGACGTAGGTCATGTCGGCCGCGTCGGAGCCCTTGGACTGCGGGGTGCCCACGCAGACGAAGTGGACGTCGGCGAAGTCGGCTACCTCTTGGTAGGACGTGGTGAATCGCAGGCGCCCGCTATCCAGGTGCTTGGCGAGCAACTCGGGCAGCCCGGGCTCGAAGAACGGGATGCGGCCGGCCCGCAGGGTCTCGATCTTGCTCTCATCGACATCCAGGCCGATGACGTCGTACCCGAGTTCGACCATGCAGACCGCGTGGGTCGCGCCTAGATATCCGGTGCCGATTACCGATAGCTTTGGTCGGTCAGTCACGAAAGGTCATCCTTTGCTTAGCTGGGTCCAAGCGACAAGGCTATCCCGTCTCGCGTGACCAATTCGCCGCCCCTGGAGTGAAAGCGCTCACGGCCTACTGAAATGCTTAGCGGGGATCCACCGAGACCGTCGAGAATCCGAGGTTGATCGCATGTCGAGTCCGCAGACGTTGCCGCTCCGAGACCGCCCAGGCTGGGCCCGGTTGCTGCAGCACCACGCCGAGATCGGGTCCAAGCACCTGCGCGACCTCTTCGCCGAGGACGACGGACGGGGCGAGCGGCTCAGCGTCGAGGCCGAGGGGATCTACCTCGACTACTCCAAGAACCGCATCACCGACGAGACGATGAGCCTGCTCATCGCGCTGGCCCGCGAGGCCGGCCTCGGTGAGCGGATCGAGGCGATGTTCACCGGCGAGAAGATCAACGTCACCGAAGACCGGGCCGTCCTGCACACTGCGCTGCGGGCACCGGCCGGTACCCGCATCTACGTCGACGGGATCGACGTCGTCCCGGCTGTGCATGAGGTGCTGGGGCGGATGCGCGAGTTCACCGACCAGGTGCGCAGCGGGCGCTGGCTCGGGCACACCGGCAAGCCGATCCGCAGCATCGTGAACATCGGCATCGGTGGATCGGATCTCGGGCCGGTGATGGCCTACGAGGCGCTTCGGCACTACAGCGCCCGGGAGCTGACTTTCCGCTTCGTCTCCAATGTCGACGGCACCGACTTCGCCGAGGCGACCGCGGACCTCGATCCCCAAGAGACGCTCTTCATCATCTCCTCGAAGACGTTCACCACGCTGGAGACCATGACGAACGCGCACACCGCGCGGGAGTGGTCCCTGGCTGCCCTGGGTGACGACGCAGCGGTGGCCCGTCACTTCGTCGCCGTCTCGACGAACGCCGACGCCGTGACCGCCTTCGGCATCGACGTGATGAACATGTTCGGCTTCTGGGACTGGGTCGGCGGGCGCTACTCGATGGACTCGGCGATCGGCCTCTCGACGATGCTGGCCGTAGGCGCGGACGGCTTCAGCGAGATGCTGGCCGGCTTCCACGGCATGGACGAGCACTTCCGAAACACCCCGCTGGAAGCGAACCTGCCGGCGATCCTCGGGCTGCTGACGGTCTGGTACAGCGACTTCTTCGACGCGCAGACGCAGGCCGTACTCCCGTACGACCAGTATCTGAAGCGCTTTCCGGCCTATCTGCAGCAGTTGACCATGGAGTCGAACGGCAAGTCGGTGACGCTGGCCGGCACCCAGGTCGACTACGAGACGTCGCCGGTGTACTGGGGTGAGCCCGGGACGAACGGCCAGCACAGCTTCTACCAGCTGATCCATCAGGGAACGAAGCTGATACCGGTCGACTTCATCGGCTTCACCCATTCGCTTAACCCGCTGGGAAATCACCACGCCTTGCTGAACGCGAACGTATTCGCTCAGGGCGAGGCGCTGGCCTTCGGCAAGACGGCTCACGACGTGGCCGCTGAGGGCACCGCCGACTGGCTGGTCCCGCACCGGGTCTTCACCGGGAATCGACCCTCGAACACGCTGCTGTTGGAGCGACTCACCCCACGGGCGCTCGGCAGCCTCATCGCCCTCTACGAACACAGCGTCTTCGTGCAAGGAGTCGTCTGGAACGTCAACTCCTTCGACCAGTGGGGTGTCGAGCTCGGCAAGGTGCTGGCCAAGAAGGTCGCCGACGAGCTGAACGCGTCCGGGGAGCCCGAACTGCAGCACGACAGCTCGACGAACGCCCTCATCCGGCGTTACCGCGCGGCCAACGCAAGCCAGCCGTAACGCTTCCCAGCAACGATCTTCAGCAACGATCTGCACCAACGATCCGCGACCGATTCGAGACGAAAGCAGGAGAACCAGATGCAGCTAGGAATGGTCGGTCTAGGCCGAATGGGAGCCAACATCGTCCGCCGCCTCATGCGTGACGGCCACGAGTGCGTCGTCTTCGACGTGAGCCCGGATGCGGTGACGACGATGGTCGGCGAAGGGGCGGTCGGCGCCTCCAGCATGGCCGACTTCGTGGCGAAGTTGACCGGCCCGAAGGCAGTCTGGGTGATGATCCCGGCCGGGATCACCGGAAGGACGGTGGATGAGCTCGGTGAGCTCCTCGGCGAGGGCGACATCATCATCGACGGCGGCAACAGCCGTTACCACGACGACATCAGGCGGGCCAAAGCCCTGAAAGAGAAGGGCATTCACTACGTCGACGTCGGCACCAGCGGTGGTGTCTTCGGCCTTGAGCGGGGCTTCTGCCTGATGATCGGCGGCGAGGCGGAGGTCATCAGCCACCTCGACCCGATCTTCAAGACGATCGCGCCGGGCACCGGGGACGCGGAACGGACTCCCGGCCGCAGTGGCGAGCGGAGCACCGCCGAGCAGGGTTACCTGCACTGCGGTCCGAACGGCGCCGGACACTTCGTGAAGATGGTGCACAACGGCATCGAGTACGGCATGATGGCCGCCTACGCCGAGGGGCTGAACATCCTGCACAAGGCGAACGTTGGCAAGGTCTCGGCTGAGGCCTCGGCCGAGACCAGCCCGTTGGAGTTTCCGGAGTTCTACCAGTACGACATCGACACGGCCGAGGTCGCCGAAGTATGGCGACGGGGGAGTGTGGTCGCCTCCTGGCTGCTTGATCTGACCGCCGCCGCGCTCGCGCAGAACCCGACCCTGGAGGGTCTGGGCGGTCGCGTCTCGGACTCTGGGGAGGGACGCTGGACGATCGATGCGGCAATCGACGAGGGTGTGCCGGCCCCGGTACTCGCCGCCTCGCTCTTCCAGCGGTTCAGCTCCCGCGGTGAGGCCCTCTTCGCCGACCAGTTGCTCTCCGCGATGCGCCAGCAGTTCGGCGGCCACCACGAGCTGCCCAGCAAATAGGCAGCAACGCAATAGGCACCGCCAAGACATGAACAGGGCCCGACACCGGAGCGGTGTCGGGCCCTGCTACATCTGGGCGGTGTGTCCTAGCTGAGGTCGATGCCCGGGTAGAGCGGGTGTGCGTCGAGCAGTTCCGAGGCCGCGGCTTGAGTACGGGCGGCGACGCCGTCGGCGATCGTGTACTTGGCCTTCGATGCGCCGCCGTCGGCGGTGGCGGTGGGCGTCGCCGCGGTGAGGACGTCGACGATCAGCTCGGCGACCCGATCCAGGTCGCCACCGGTGAAGCCCCGGCTGGTCAGCGCCGGCGTCCCGAGGCGCACGCCCGAGGTGTACCAGGCGCCGTTCGGGTCGCGCGGGATGGCGTTGCGGTTGGTGACGATCCCCGACTCGACCAGGGCCGACTCGGCCTGCCGGCCGGTAAGGCCGAACGACGTGACGTCCAGCAGCACCAGGTGATTGTCGGTGCCACCGGTGACGAGTCGAGCGCCACGCGAGCTCAGCCCCTCGGCCAGCGAGACGGCGTTGTCGGCCACGGCCTGGGCGTAGTTCGCGAACTCCGGCTGACGCGCCTCGGCCAGGGCAACCGCCTTGGCCGCCATCACCTGGCCGAGCGGCCCCCCCAGCACCATCGGGCAACCGCGGTCGACGGAGTCGGCGTACTCCGGCTGGCAGAGCACCATGCCACCACGCGGACCGCGCAGCGACTTGTGTGTCGTCGTCGTGGTGACGTGCGCGAACGGAACCGGGTTGAAATCGCCGGTGAAGACCTTTCCGGCCACCAAGCCGGCGAAGTGCGCCATGTCGACCATCAGCGTGGCCCCGACCTCGTCGGCGATCTCCCGCATCTTGGCGAAGTTGACCCGGCGCGGGTAGGCCGAGTAGCCGGCGATGAGGATCAACGGCTTGAATTCCTGGGCCATTCGCCGAACCTCGGCGTAGTCCAGGAGTTCGGTCGCCGGGTCCGTGCCGTAGGAGGACTGGTGGAACATCTTGCCCGAGATGTTGGGGCGGAATCCATGCGTGAGGTGGCCGCCGGCGTCCAGGGACATTCCCAGCATCCGCTGGTCGCCGAGGGCACTGCGCAGCGCGGACCAGTCGGCGTCGCTGAGGTCGTTGACGTGCTTGGCCCCGGCCGCGGCCAGCGCCGGCGACTCGATGCGCTGGGCCAGGATTGCCCAGAAGGCGACCAGGTTGGCGTCGATCCCGGAGTGCGGCTGGACGTAGGCGTGCGGGGCCCCGAAGAGCGCCTTGGCGTGCTCGGCGGCCAGTGACTCGACCGTGTCGATGTTCTGGCAGGCGGCGTAGAAGCGGTGACCGATGGTGCCCTCGGCGTACTTGTCCGACAGCCAGGTGCCCATCGTCAGCAGCACGGCCGGGGAGGCGTAGTTCTCGCTGGCGATGAGTTTCAGCGACGAGCGCTGGTCGGCGAGTTCGGCCCGGATGGCGTCGGCGACGCGGGGCTCGACGGCGCCGATCACGTGCAGCGCGTTGCGGTATGCGGCGCTCGCGACCTCGCCGTCGAAGGGCTGGGCGAAGGCATTGGCGATCGCTGAGGATGATGAGTTGGTCTGTGACATTTGCGCGCCTCTCGTGATTCCCCGGTTATTCACCGGCGGGATGCGGGCGACTTCGCAGTGGAGCCGCTCGCGTTGACTGATCGAGTTGGTGGAGGGCACCCAGGCGCGCGGCTCATGCTCAGGTCGCTCCCCGGTGGTCGACCCACCTTAGAAAATGCGCCAGTTACGACCCGCCGACGAGCTTACCGGCACCGGCGAACCGAGTGGAAATCACCTGTGAATACGGCAGCAGATTCGTGCCGGACGGACTCCGATCGCCCCGGACCCGGACTCTCGGACCATATACTCGCTGGTGGCGCCGATGCCGGCCACGGCTCGCAACTGCGCGTCCCACGACCGACCGCTATCGCAACGACGGGGGTACATGCGAGCCACCGAGCAGCGTCCCGGCGCGCCGACGCCCGAGCCTGCACCCGACCCCGCCTCGCTACCCCGCCCGAAGACGTCTCCGGACGATCGGTCAGGTCGCGAACGGCTCGCCCGGTACGTGGTCGCCGCTCCAGATCTGCTGGCCGTCGCCCTGGCCGGTTTCAGCGTGCCGGCGGTCGTGCTCCTGCTGCTCGGTCACTATGTCGCAGGCTTGGTCCTCCCCATTGGCCTGCTGGGTGCTGCCGTAGCCGTGGCGGTGGTGCGGGCGCCGGCGGGGGTGATGCCCAAGCGCGATGTGCGCCTCACTCTCGTCGCGCTGCTGCTCGTGGTCGTCTGGGTCGCCGTCAACGCCCGGTTCTCGGCTGAGAACGTCTTCGCCACCCGTGATCCGGCAACCTACAACCTGACCGCCCGCTGGCTGATGGATCATGGGTCGCTCAACATCCCGACCCACTCCCGGATATTCGGCCCGCCGACAAACTCCGACGCGACGTCGGCCGGATTCGGTTCGGCCGCCAAGGGCGGCATCCTCTACGCGCAAGGGAATCACCTGCTTCCGGCCCTCATGACGGTCGGCGGTTGGCTATTCGGTGTAGCCGGGATGCTCAAGGCGAACGTGCTCCTCGGCGGTATCGCGCTCTTTGTCTTCTACGGCTTCGCGAGGCGGATCGTCGGACCGGTCTTCGGACTCGTCGCCATGTCCGCGCTCGCTGTCTCGATTCCGATGCTCTACGTGAGCCGCGACTCCTACACCGAGGTGCTGGCGCTGCTGCTGCTGATGGGCAGCCTCTCCCTGCTACATCGGGCCCTGCTTACGCGGCGCTCGATCGACTTTGCGGCCGCCGGGCTGGTGGCCGGGGTCTCCGGCGCGGTGCGAATCGACAGCACGGCCAGCATGCTCTCGCTGCTCCTGACGGCGATTATCATCGCCGCGGTGGCTCCTCCCGAACGGCGGCGGATCACCGTCACACAGCTATTGCTGCTGTTCGGGGTGGGTGCGATCCCCATGTTTCTCGGCTGGTTGGACGTGACCCACCTCTCCTACGGGTATTACCGCGACCAACGCTCGCACATCCTGATGCTCTTCATCGCGGCCTTCGCGCTCGTGGTGGTAGCAGTACCGCTCGTTGCGCTCGCCTGGTCCCACCGGGCGCAGGCCTTCCTGCGTTCACCCCAGCGGCGAGGCCAGTTGGCGACAGTGCTGACGGTGACTGTGCTCATCGTCGCGGTCGTGCTCTGGAGCCGGCCTCTATGGATGACGAGCGTGGCCGGGGACAACGAATCTGTAGCGGATCTTCAGCAGCAGCAGGGATTGCCCGTCAATGGAGCCCGTCTCTACAACGAGTTCACCCTGCAATGGCTGGCCTTCTACTACGGCTGGCCGGCGTTACTGCTGGGACTGGGTGGCTACGTCACACTGATCAACCGCACGCTGCGCCGCCCGCAGCTGACGCTGGTTGCTCCGGTCTGTATGGGGCTGTCGATGTCCGGCCTGTACCTGTGGAGCAGCGAGATCACGCCCGATCAGCCGTGGGCGATCCGCCGCTTCGTCCCGGTCGTGCTGCCGCTGATGATCGTCGCCGCCTGTGCGCTGCTGCAGCTACTGGCCAGGCGGTGGCGGAGCGTGCGCGGGTTGCGGGCCGGGATCGTCGTCTTCGGGACGCTGCTGCTGGTCGGTGTGCCACTGGCCATCTCGCTGCCGGTGCGGGGCCTGCGCGAGGAGGCTCCCCAGTTGCAACAGGTCGAGGCGATCTGCAACGCACTCGATGGCGACGCCGCAGTCCTCATGATCGACGAGACGGCTCGGATCAGCTATTCACAGACGCTGCGCTCCTACTGCGGCGTTCCGACCAATTCGGTGAAGAACGTGAGTACTGACACGCTGAGCCAGGTGAATGAGAAGGTCATCGCCTCCGGCCGGCGCCTCTACGTGATGGCCACCGACCCGTCGGCCTTCCCAGGTATAGACGCCGCCACGCTGAAGCCACTCTCGAGCGTTGAGATGACCCGCTGGCCGAGCCTGCTCAACAAGGTGCCTACGGCGCCGGCGCGCAGTCAGGTGAGCGTCTACCTCACCACGGTGGACGAGCAGGGACATCCGGTCGCCCTCAACTGATGAGCTGAGCCCGTTCCTGTTCGCACCGGCGGGTCAGCGTTGCCGCATCACCGTTGGCGACGTACACCACGGAGCCGCCGAGCATCAGCGGCAGCACCACCAAGTCGATCCAATGCTCGGGGCTAGCCGCCGCGGCCTCTCCGGGCACCGAGTAGAGCAATCGAGCTCCGGCGTCGAGGCCGAGGGCGGCGACTCGGGTCGCGCCCCGGTCGAGCACCTCGGCCCCAGTCAGCTCGGCGATGCAGGGTGCGTCGGCGCTGGCCGCAGAGCGGACGCTGCCCCACGCATCGGGCTGCGGACGGGCCGAGGCGACGAAGTCCTCGCTGCCCTTGGGAGGCTGCCCGCCGAAGCTCCGGCTGAGCGACAGTGGATTCACGGCCAGGATCTCGGCCGCGTCCAGACCGTCAGCCAGGGTCTGCGGTTCGACGAAGGCCACATCTGGCCGGTTGCCGGCGCCAGGAGCGCTGATACTGAGTCCGGCGCTCCAGCTACCGAGCAGAACGGCCACCCGCAACCAGTCCGAGCGCAGGGCCACCTGGGCCACGCAACCCGGACCGAGACCGAGCCCATCCTGGAGCAGGAAGTGCGTCTTGGCGACCCAGTTGGCCAGCGATTTGGCCGAGAGTTCACCCCGCTCACCGGTCGCCTCGTCGTAAAAGGTGACGAAGGGGAGTGACGGCTGACTGCTCAGCACCCGGTCGAAGAGTTCCGAGGGTGTCATGGCCGCCATCAGTTGATGCACGCGCCGGTGACGGCGGCGTTCGGCGTCGGGCTCGGCTTCGGCGTGGCCGAGGCACTGCTCGAGCTGGAGGTGGAGGCGCCAGTGGCCGAGATGCCGTCACTACCGAGCAGCAGCGTCACCTGCGAGACCGACGAGGTCGGGGTGAGTGTCGCGCCCGGTACGTGGGCGGCGACGGCCTGAGCCTGGGCCAGCTCGCCCGAGGGGTACTCGACGGTCGTGGTGCGACTCGCCGACGAGGCGGAGCCGACGGTGGTCACGTTGAAGCCGACGGCCCGCAGCGCCGTGCCGTTCGACGTCGCGGCGCCGTTGGCGGCACCGGCGTTGAGGACGGCGAGGGTGACGCTGGCCGGGGAGACCGTGGAGGTAGCGGCGGGTTTGGGGGTCGCCTTCGGCTTCGGCGCGTCGAGGCTCTGCGCAAAGGCCCGGACGGTGTCCGGATCGACCTCGACCACGCTCTGACTCCCCTCCATCCCGGTTCCGTTGTTCGGGATCGTCTGGGTGTTGATATTTCCGGCCGCGAGCCCCTGGAACTGGCTGGCCAGCTTCGTCAGCTGCAGCGTCTTGTCCATCGTGAGCGACGAGGTGACCGCGTTGATCAGCTTGTTCAGGGTGAAGGGGTTGAGCAGGGTGCCGGCGCTGCTGATCTTCTGGAAGGCGGCCGAGATGAAGTACTGCTGGCGCTTGATCCGGTCGAAGTCGCTGGCCGGCAGACCATGCCGCTGACGCACGAAGGCCAGCGCCTGGGTGCCCGAGATGGTGGACTTGCCGGCAGGGAGATTGATACCTGAGTAGTGATCCTTGGCCGCTTGGCAGAGGTTGACGGTGACACCGCCGATCGCCTTGCTGATGCGGTAGAAACCGATGAGATCGACTTGGACGTAGTGGTCGATCTTGAGACCGGTGAGGTTTTCGATGGTCTTCACCATGAGCTGCGCGCCGGCGGCCTTGTCGCCGTTGCCATCGCTCACGCCGTCCGGATAGGCGGAGTTGAGCTTGCCCATGCCGTGGCCGGGAATGGCGACCCACGAGTCACGCGGAAGGGAGATCACCGTCGCCGACTTACCGTCGGCCGGCGCGTGCAGGATCATCATGGTGTCGGTGTTGTAGCTGCCGCCGTCGCGGGTGGTTCCGAGCGCCGCCAACTCGGCCGCGGTGGCCGTGTCCCGGTCGTCGTTACCGACGATCAGGATGTTCTGATCGGTGCCATCGACGTCCTTGACCGTGCTGGAGCCGGCCTTGCCGCCGACATTGGAGGCTGGAATCGCGTCCAGGCGGCGGATGTTGCTGTTCAGACCCTTCCAGGTGTACCAGGCATAGCCGCTGCCGAGGACGATCGCGATCGAGAGGAGGGCGGAGATGGTCATGGCGCCGAGGGTGGCGCCACGCCGGATCTCGGCCCCCGCGCTGCGGTTGGAGGCGCGTCGGGCGGCTCGGCCCCCCGGACGGCCGTTGGCGGCACCTGAAGCCGGGCTTGGGGTGGAGGGTTTCGCAGCGACGGGCCGTGCGGCGGAGGACTTCTGAGCTGCCGCGGCAGCGCGCTGCTCGGCCCGACCGGCGCGGCGACCGCGTGGATTCAGTTCCGGCGGGAGGGGCTGCGGGGTGGCCGGTGCGCCCATGCCTGGATCGGCCTCGGGGCCCCATCCGTAGGAGGGCGGTTCGCCGCCATGTGAAGTCACCGTTCTAGATTACCGGGGCGACTTTAAGAATCCCCGCGGTACTTGGGGTGCGTTCAGGTGCCGCTCATGACTGTGGCCCTATGGAGGCGCCGCTTGCTGGCTTGGCTAATTGATGCAGCCGAGACCGGCGGCGACGGGTGCCTTTCGGGCGCCCGTCCCCGGCGAGCTGCTCGCCGCGTTGCTCGTCGCGTTGCTCGCCGCAGGGGTGCTGGTCGAGATCGGGCCGGCCTGGCTCGCCAGCCCCTTCACCTGTACGCCGTTCGCTCCGAGGACCAGCGTGACCTTGTTGACCGCAGTGGTCAGGACCAGCTTCGCGCCCGGGGTGGCTGCGGCCACCGCCTTCGCCTTGCCCTGCAGGCCCGCCGGGTACTCCACGCTCGTCTGCGGGATCGGGTCGGTCGAGTCGATCGTCTCGACGTGGAAGCCGAGCTTCTTCAGCGCGGCGCCGTTGGCCGCCGCGAGGCCGGTGATCGACGCTCCGTTGAGCACGTCCACCGCGACGCTGCTCGGTGCGGCGACCGGGGCCGCGGCCAAGGCGGAGTCGGCGGGCTTGCCCTGCAGGGTCCGGATGAAGCCGGGTAGGGCCGCGGTGTTGATGGCGACGATCGAGGTCTGCACACCGTCCGGGTAGATCGTCTGCGAGCCGTCGTTGGGGATGGTGGCGAAGGTGATGTTCCCGGCCGACATGTTCTGGAACTCGCCGGCCAGTGAGACCACATTGAGGGCGGGGTCGATCATCAGCGAACTGCTCACCGCCTTGAGAAGATCCCGCAGCTTGAACGGGTTCATGAGTACGCCGGCCGTCGCGACCTTGCGGAACGCGGCCGAGAGGAAGTACTGCTGCCGCTTGATCCGGTCGAGGTCGCCCTGCGGCAGGCCGTGGCGCTGCCGGACGAAGGCCAGCGCCTGCGTCCCCATGATGACCGAGTGCCCGGCCGGCAGGTTGATCCCGGAGTAACCGCGGCCGTTGGCATCGGAGTCCGTCGACGGATTCTGAGCCGCGTTGAGGCAGACATCGATGCCGCCGATGGCGATGCTGATCCGGTAGAAACCGAGGAGATTCACCTGCATGTAATGGTCGATGTGCAGGCCAGTGAGCGCGTTGAGCGTCTGGATGAGCAGCATGATCCCGGCGCTCTCGCTCGCGGTCTCGTTCGCGCCCTTGCTCCGGGCCGTGCTGTACCCGTCGCCGTAGGCCGAGTTGATCTTGCCCTTGCCGTAGCCGGGAATGTCGACCCAGGAATCACGTGGCACCGAGACGATCGTGGCCTTCCCGCCCCGGGCCGGAACGTGCAGGATCATCATCGTGTCGGTGTTGACGCTGCCGCCGTCCTGGGTGGTGCCAAGGGCCCTCAGTTCGGCCGCGTTGGCGCCGGCGCGGCTGTCGTCCCCGATGAGCAGGATGTTCTGGTCGGCTCCGTCGGCGTCGGTGCCGGTCAGTGCCGGCACGGGGGCGCCGTGACCTATGTCGGAGGTGAACTTCTGATAGCTGGCCCAGGCGATACCGCTGGCTACCAGCGTGATGAGGGAGACGAGCGCGACCGCGGCACGAATGCCGGCGCCCAGCGAACTTCGGCTCCCCACCCCGTTCGGACGCACCTCCAGTAGCTCGGGTGGCGCCAATGGGGTGTCCGCTCCGACCTGGGGGAGGTCATTACGGTGATCGGACATGTCATCGAGGTTAACCGGGGCGTGTCGCTGATCCGGTCAAGCGCGCCGACCGTGCTGAGCTCATCTGGAATACTCCTGGCATGCGCGTTTTCGTTACTGGGGCCGCAGGCTTCATCGGCTCTCAGTATGTCCGTGACCTCCTCGCCGGGGCGTACCCCGCGTACGCCGATGCGGACGTCACCGTCTACGACAAGCTCACCTACGCCGGAAATCTGGAGAACCTGGTGTCGGTGCGGGACAACCCGCGCTACAGCTTCGTGAAGGGTGATATCTGCGACCCGGTTGCTCTTGACGCGGCGCTGCCGGGGCACGACGTGCTCATCAACTTCGCCGCCGAGACCCACGTCGACCGTTCGATCACCGGGGCCGCCGACTTCGCCGTCACCAACTTCCTCGGCGCCCAGCAGATCTTCGACGCGGCGCTGCGGCACAAGGTCGGGCGGGTCGTGCACGTATCCACCGACGAGGTCTACGGCTCGATCCCCGAGGGGAGCTGGCGGGAAGACCACATCCTGGAGCCGAACTCTCCATACTCGGCGGCCAAGGCCGGCGCCGATCTCCTCGCCCGCGCCTACGCGCGCACCTACGGCCTGAACGTCTCGGTTACCCGCTGCAGCAACAACTACGGGCCCTTCCACTTCCCGGAGAAGGTGATCCCGCTCTTCGTCACCAACCTCATCGACGGCAAGTCGGTGCCGCTCTACGGTGATGGGCTCAACGTCCGTGACTGGCTCTTCGTCGCCGACCACTGCCGCGGAATTCAGCTCGTCGCTGAGAAGGGCGAGGCCGGCGAGTACTACAACATCGGTGGCGGCCGCGAGCTCTCCAACAAGGAGCTCACCCAGCAGTTGCTCGACGCCACCGGTCGGGACTGGAGCGCGGTCACCTACGTCGAGGACCGCCTCGGCCACGATCGTCGCTACTCGGTCGACTACAGCAAGACGGCTGAACTCGGCTACGCCCCCCAGGTGACCTTCGAAGAGGGTCTGGCGCTGACCGTCGAGTGGTACCGCAACAACCGGGCCTGGTGGGAACCGCTGAAGGCCCGCGCGGCGCTGGTCTAGCCGATGCCCGCCGACACCGAAATCGCGGCCAGACGCTGGCTCATCACCGGCTGTTTAGGACAGCTGGGGCACGATCTGAATCTGATCCTGAGTCGGGCCGGTGCCGAGGTGCTCGCGACCGATCGCCCCGACCTGGACATCCTCGATTCGGCGGCTATCTCCCGGACGGTCGCCGAGTTCAGGCCCGACGTTGTGCTCAACGCCGCGGCGTACACGGCGGTCGACGCCGCCGAGAACGACGAGGACAACGCGTACCGGATCAACGCGACCGGTCCGGCGATCATCGCCGCGGCGCTCGCCGCGCATGGGGGCCGCTTGATTCACGTCTCCACCGATTACGTCTTCCCGGGTGACGCGACGCGGCCCTACGAAGTCGCCGACGCTACCGGTCCGGCAACCGCGTACGGGCGCACCAAGCTCGCCGGTGAGGTGGCAGTCCGGGAACTGCTGCCGGAGAACTCCTTTGTCGTACGGACGGCCTGGGTCTACGGGGCGAACGGCGCGAACTTCGTCAAGACGATGGCCCGGCTGGAGAAGACCCACGACACCGTGAAGGTGATCGACGATCAGCGCGGCTCGCCGACCTGGACCGTTGATCTGGCCACCGGGCTGATCGAACTAGCGCTGTCGGATGCGGCACCCGGCATCTACCACTGCACCGGCGCCGGCGAGACGACCTGGTTCGACTTCACCAGAGCCATCTTCGCCGAGCTCGGAGCAGATCCGCAGCGCGTCCTCCCGACCACGTCGGCCGAGTACGGAAGCGCGACGCCGCGGCCCAGCTACTCGGTGCTCTCCGATCGGGCCTGGGTCGAGGCCGGACTGACGCCGATGCCGCAGTGGCGCGATGCCCTGGCCACTGCGTTCGCCCAGCACCGGGACGCCTTCCGGCCAGCCGAATAGCGCCTTCCGCCGGCCGGGTCGGCCGTGCCGTCAGGCCGGGCGGCGGGTGCGCTCGCGTAGCAGGATCCAGATCGCCTCGACCCCATCGCGCCAGGTGAGCTTCTTGCCCTCCTCGCGGCTGCGTGCCCGGTAGGTGATCGGCACTTCGTACGGGCGCAGGCCACGGCGCAGGATCTTGCCGGTGACCTCGGCCTCCATGCCAAATCCAGCCGAGCGGATATCCAGCGAGCGGTACAGATCGCGGGGCATCAGCTTGAAGCACGTCTCCAGATCGCTGATGTAGCAGTTGAAGAGGACGTTGGCGGCCAGGGTCACGCCGCGGTTGCCCAGGACGTAGAGGTAGGAGTACGCGTTGTGGCTGCCGAAGGTTCGGGTGCCGTAGACGACCGTGGCGTCGCCGTCGAGGATGGGCTGCAGCAGGCTGGGAATCTCGCTCGGGCGGTACTCCAGGTCGGCGTCGCAGATGATGACGTAGTCACCGGTGGCGATCTCGGCGGCGGCCCGGATCGCCGCGCCCTTCCCGGCATTCTGGGGCTGCAACTGGACCCGGACCTGAGGGTCGGTCTCGATGTCGGCGTAGAGCTTGCGAGTGCCGTCGGTGCTTCCGTCGTCGACGATCACCAGTTCGATCTCACAGGGGTAGTTCACCGAGAGGACGTCCTTGACGGCGGCCTGCAGGGTGGCGACTTCGTTGTACACCGGCATGAGAATCGAGAGTTTCACGGCGACAGCCTACGTTAGCGCGACCTGGCACAGGAGCACGTCGGCGACGGGACGCGGTGTGCAGCCAGTGATCTGGGTCGCGGCCGCCGCTACCAGGTCGCGATTGTGGAGCTTCGGCGACAGCACGATGTAACGCACCCCACTCGTCGCCGCCGAGATGCGAGCCAGCGTCACCTCGCTGTCGGCGGGTGGACGGCCACTGTCGGCGGTGTCCTGCAGCACGGTGGCGTACTTCGGCAGGTCGACCAGGTAGACCGGCGTCCCGTCTACGGAGAAGACGCTGTAGCCACCGACCATCTTGAAACGGAAATGGCTCTGGATCTGCCAGTACATGACCTGTGCCGCGGCGTTCGGCTCGGCTCGCAGTGGCAGCACGAGAGTGTCCGCCCCGGCCGGAATGGCCTGCACCCCGGAGCCGGAGAAGAAGCTCGAATGGGTGAGGTCGAGCATCTGGTCGTAGCGCTGGGCCGGGAAGAGCGTCAGCAGGGCCAGGGCCGCGCCAGCACATCCGATGAGGTAGTTGCGGTGGCGTTCGATCGCGGCCAACCCGATGACGATCATCAGGGCGACCAGGAACGTGGTGGCCAGCGTGATCCGGACGGCGACCAGGCTCTGCAGCAGCGGGAAGACATCGGCCAGCAGGCGCCACGGCCCGGCCACGCCCGTCCGGCGGCCGTTGATGTAGATCACGGCACCGAAGCTCAGCGAAATGGTCGCCACCAGGGTGACCAGCCACCATATTGCGAAACGCGTGCGCCGGACGATGAGCAGCCCGACGAGTGCGGCGAGGAAGGCCAGCAGCGGCCATCCCAGGTACCCGGTGTTCTCGACCGTGTTGGCCGGGTAGGTGTAGTTGGCCACTACGTCGGCGGAGGTGGCGAATCGCTGCAGGGCTCCGGGCGTCACCAACCCGGCGACATCCAGCGACTGGTACCCGGTGATGCCCTCGTCGAGGGTCAACGGGCCGAAGAACTGATATCCCAGCGGGATCGCGAGGAGCACCACCGCCACCGGCACCGCCCAGCCGAGTCCGATCGCCGCGTACCGCAGCCGGGCCCGCACCACGTCAAGGTTCAGCAGCACGGCGATGATCGTCGCGATCGCGGCGATGATCGCGGCGATCGCGACGACCTCTTCCGAGATCAGCATCGCGACGGCGACGACCACCCCGAGTTGGCAGCCGACCCGGCGCGCGTTGCCGGGTTGGGTGACGAAGAGCTGAAACCCCAGGTAGTAGATCAACGGGAGGGTGAAGGCGGCGAAGGTGAGGTGCAGGTGCCCTGCCTGCCCGACGAAGAACGGTCCGAAGCCGTAGAGGGTCGCCGCGAGTGCGCTGGCCAGCGGGAGCCCGCTCAGACGCCGGAAGACCAGATATGCGCAGGTCGCCGAGAGCACCGGCGCCAGCAGCATCATCAAACCGGCCGTGGCGACCGCGCCGATGACGGCGGTGAGTGGCGACATGAGCGTCGAGACGATGATCAGCGCCGTGTTCCACATGACGTTGAGCCCGGTGGGGGTGTTCATGGCGTCGCTGAAGAGCGGATTCTGCAGATGCCAGAGGGAGTGCTGGACCGACTCGAAATACCAGGCGAAGAGGACGCCGTCAGCACCGCCGGGGATGCTGCGGGTGGGGTGGGCCAGGAACTTCGAGAAGGCCACGCAGGCCAGCGCCAGCCAGACCAGCGGGGGGAGCCAGTAGCTGTACCAGAGACGGGGCCAGTTCCACTCGCGGCGCCCCGGCCGGTCGTCGGCCTCCGCCGCGGCGGCAGCGCTCACGTGGCGGCTCTCGCCGGCTCCTCGATGGCGCCGAGGACGCCGCTGGTGGTGAACCAGGCGACGGTACGCCGCAGCCCCTCCACCACCTCGGTGGTCGGCGTCCAGCCCAGCTGCTCGCGAGCCAGCGTGATGTCCGGCTGGCGCACCGTCGGATCGTCCTGGGGGCGCGGGATGAACTCGATCGGCGACCTCGAGCCGCAGAGATCCCGGATGAGTTCGGCCAGGGCCAGCACGCTCAACTCATGGGGATTGCCGATGTTCACCGGTCCGGAGAGGTCGCTCAGCGCGAAGCGCAGGATTCCGTCGATCAGGTCGTCCACGAAGCAGACGGAACGGGTCTGGGAACCGTCGCCGGCCACCGTGATCGGCTCGCCGGCTAGGGCCTGGCGGATGAAGGTCGGGATGGCCCGACCGTCGAATGGGCGCATCCGTGGCCCGAAGGTGTTGAAGATGCGGACCAGGCCGGCGTCGACGCCATGGGTACGCCGGTAGGCCATGGTGAGGGCCTCCCCGAAGCGCTTCGCCTCGTCGTAGACACCGCGCGGGCCGACGGGGTTGACGTGCCCCCAGTAGCTCTCCGGCTGGGGGTGGATCTGCGGATCGCCGTAGGTCTCAGACGTCGAGGCGAGGACGAAGCGGGCGCCCTTCTCCTTGGCCAGTCCGAGGGCGTGCAGGGTGCCTATCGAGCCGACCTTAAGGGTCTCGATAGGTAGTTGCAGGTAGTCGATCGGCGACGCGGGCGAGGCGAAGTGCAGTACCAGGTCCACCCGCGGGCCGACGTGGATGAACTCGGTCACGTTCGCGCGGATGAGGTGGAAGTCCTCATGCTGCACCAGATGGTCGACATTCGCCGGCGTTCCGGTGGAGAAGTTGTCGAGGCAGAGCACCTCGTACTCCCGCTCCAGCAGCTGTTCACATAGGTGGCTGCCCAGAAAACCGGCACCCCCAGTAACCACGGCGCGCTTCTGTGTCATCAACATCTCTTTCGTAGATCGTAGTTCCCGGGCAGGCGGTGGTCGTCGACGGCACTGGCTGGTGGGTCGCCGGGCGAGCGCGTCCAGCGATTTTGTCACGTGGACCTTGAGGCATTGCCTAGACTGTGCAGGTCGTCACGACCATCCGGTGGCCGTGCCCGTCTAATCGAGGTTGAAGAGTTTGTCTGAGCAAGGACTCGGTGTCGCACACCAGCGCAGAGCGCCGAACACCCTGGACGTGACCGTCGTTCTGCCCTGCTACAACGAGCAGGATCATGTCGAGGCAGAGCTGGAGCGAATCGACAGAGCACTTGCTGCCAGTGGATTCTCCTATGAATTGCTGGTCATCGACGACAAGTCGACCGACAATACGCTGGCGGTACTGCGTGCCGCCGCCACCCGGTACCCGCACATGCGGATCCTGCCCTTCCGCCGCAACGGCGGCTCCGGGACCGCTCGTCGCATCGGGACGCATGAGGCGGCGGGGCGGATCGTGGTCTGGACCGATGCCGACATGACCTACCCGAACGAGCGCATCCCCGAGTTCGTGCAGTACCTGCTCGACAACGAGGACGTCGACCAGGTCGTCGGCGCGCGCACCAGTGAGCAGGGAACTCACAAATACCTGCGGGTGCCGGCCAAGTGGGCCATCCGCAAGGTCGCCGAGTCGCTCTCCTCGACGAAGATCCCGGACCTGAACTCCGGACTGCGGGCCTTCCGGCGCGAGGTGTCGCTGCCGTACCTGCGGCTGCTCCCCCCCGGCTTCTCCTGCGTGACGACGATCACGATGTCGTTTCTCTCCAACCAGCACGGCGTCGACTACCTGCCGATCGACTACGCGAAGCGGGCCGGGGTGAGCAAGTTCCACTTCTTCCGCGACGCCTACCGCTACATCCTGCAGGTGCTGCGCATGGTCATGTACTTCAACCCCATCAAGGTCCTGATGCCGCTGGCCCTGTGGATCGTCGCGATCGGCGTCGTCAAGGGCATCGTGGACATGTTCCACTACGACTTCCGCCTGACTACGAACGCAGTGTTGTTGATTCTGGCCGGATTGATCATCGGAGCTATCGCATTGCTCGCGGACCTGATCGTCCGCTCCCGTGACGACTGAGTCGTCTCAAGGGATGGAACCGGCCAACTCAGCTGAGGAGTCAGAGCTCGGCTACGACCCGACGGAAGCCGAGGGCGTAGCCGGCGGGTTGGACCGTCGCCGGGCGGTGGCCGGCGTGGCCGTCTTCGTCGTCGTGGGTATCGCGGCCACCTGGGCCATCTACGACCAGCGGAAAGCCTTCGTAGCGGGCGTCCAGGTGATGGGCTACGTGCCGCTGCTGCTGAGCCTTCCGCTGGCGATGCTGGGTGTATTCGCCACGTTCCTCTGCTGGAACGACGTCCTGCTCGGGCTCGACGTTCGTCTCGGAAACCGCACTGCGGGCAAGGTGTTCTTCGTCAGCCAGCTCGGCAAGTACCTCCCAGGCTCCGTGTGGCCCATCGCCCTGCAGATGCAGGCGGGCTACGAACGTGGAGTCAAACGGCGCACCATGCTGGCGGCAAACGTCATCACCCTGGTGCTCGCCTGCACGGTCGGGCTGATCATCGGTGGCTTGACGCTCTCCCTGGCCCAGCCAAAGGTCCTCGGCCATTACTGGTGGTTCGGCTTCGCGCTACTGCTCCTGCTCCCGCTGCTGCACCCGCGAGCCGTGCCGAAGCTAATCGACTTTCTCTATGGGCTCATCGGGCGGGAGCCGCTCGGTGAGAGCGTCGACCCCGGCCGGATGCTGCGGGCGATGGGGTGGATCGCGCTGAGTTGGCTCGCGCTCGGGATTCACCTCGCCATACTCTGTGCCGCGTTCGGCCCGCTCACCGCCGCCGACGTCGCCGGCTGCCTGGCCGCCATGACGCTGGCCGTCACGCTCGGGGTCCTCTTCATTCCGGCTCCGGCCGGTGCCGGAATCCGCGATGTGACGCTGGGGGTCGTCCTCGGGTCGGTGCTCAACGGCAGCGGGGAGATTCTGGCCGTCGTGGTGGCGTCGCGGTTGGTCCTCATCTCCACCGACCTGATCCTGGCCCTGCTCAGCGCAGTGGTCGGAGCGCGAGGACGCGCGGGTACCCCGACGGATCAGTGATCGAGAAGCGACTGGTACGCCCGCGCCACCGTGCGGGCGTGAGCCTCCCAGGAGAATTTCCCAGCCTGGGCCAGTCGTGACGAGCTGCCGCCGTCGTCCCCACCCGCTCCGTCAAGGATTGCGGCCAGCGCCGCCACCCATCCGTCGACGTCCCCGACCTCTCGGTACGTGCAGGCGGTCCCTCCGACCTCATTGAGGACGGGGATGTCACTGGCCACCACCGCGGCGCCGCAGGCCAACGCCTCGATCACTGGCAGGCCGAAGCCCTCAGCCTCACTGGTGACGAGCACAGCGCTTGCACCCCGGTATAGCCCAGCCAGGGCCTGGCGATCGAGGGGAGGGGGCTGCAGCAATCGGTCGGAGAACCCCAGCCGCTTCACCTGCTCCTGCAACTGCGGGGTGAGTTCCGCGCCGCGCTGAACCAGCCAGAGATCGGGGTACCGGTCTGCCAGCTCGGCGTACACGTCGAAGAGCAGGTCGACCCGCTTCCGCGGTAGGGCGCTGCCGACGTGCAGCAGGTACGGCCTTCCCTGCAACGGGCTCAGCACCCGCCGGGCGTGAGCATCCTCCACCGGTCCGGGCGAGAAGACGGCGGAGACCCCGGGGGGAGCCCAGACCAATCGCCGCTCGTCGACCAGGTCGTGAGCCAGCAGTTCCGCCCGCACGGCCTGAGTGCTGTGAAAGACCACCGCAGCGCTCCGCAGACCGTCTAGCGTCCGGCTGGTCATCGCGCGGAACCAGGCTGGTCGCGGATGCGCCACCGGGTCGAGGAGAGCGGCGAAGGCATCGAGATCATGGCAGTAGACACCGGTACGGCCGGCCGGGAGCGACGTCACCAGGTTTGCGTAGACGTGATCGGCGATGTGAAACGCATCGAAGCGCGACCGCTCCCGGCGCGCGCGCAGCACCGACGCGCCGAACCGCCCGGCCAGCCGGTCGGCATTCAGCGCTGCGTGGCGAGCCCCGAGAACCGGCAGGCGGCGCGCGAGTCGCGGCATCGGCAGGACGATCGTGCTCGCCTGAACATCGGGCACCGCAGCTAGGCCCTCGGCCAGCCCGTCGGCCGCCACCGCCATGCTCTGCCAGTCCTCGTCGGTTGGATCGGCGAAGAGGGCCAGTCGCAGAGGGTCTCGTCGATCGCTCATTGCACCAGCTGGGCGATCACGGCGGCGGCGAAGTCGTCCGGGGAGTGGTACCGGGCCACGTACTCGAGCCCGGAGGCGGCCTGAGCTTCTCGACGGGAAGTGTCGGCGGCGATTTCCCCGGCCAGCCTCCGGGCCGCCGGGAGGTCGCCGCCGGGCGCGGGTGAGGCCTGGACGAACTCGGCGGGGATGCCCAGATCCCGGCCGCTCGCGACAACCGGAATCGCCCCTCGGGCCAGAGCTCGCAGCGCCTGGATGGGGTCGGCGTCCGAGAGGATCGCGGCGGCGGAGCGCGTCAGCTGCTGCTCGGCGACGAATTCGGCATTGAAGCCCGGGGTGCTCCGCGGCGGGAGCTCGACGAACGGGCGGGTCTTGGCCGGCAACAGCTCCGGAAAGGGGAGTCTCGGCTCGGGAAGGGCAACGACCTCGACCTCGACCGTGCGCTCCATCCGGTCGGCTACGGCGAGGAGGCGTCGGCGATCTCCCTCACTCACCGTCAATATTCGGGTCGATACGGCCAGCAGGGCCGCCGAATGCGCCGCACCGGGGACCTCCAGCTGACCCAGGCGCGTCTCCAGGTCGGCTCGGGACGGCGAGATGAGGCCGGCCGCGTGCGCGGCCTCCCACGCCTCGGTGAGGTCGGTATCCAGCAGCAGGACGGTCCCGGGGCGCCCGAGGGCGAGCACGAGCGAGCGAGCGCAGGCGGCCGTGCCGTCGAGAACGTAGAGCAGCGGGCGATCTTCGCCGATGACGGCCCCGGCCTGCAGTGTGGTGGCGGCGAGCGCGGCCGGGAGGTAGTCCAGGCGGCCGCGGGTCGAAGCAGAGGATTCGAGGACCCAGTGGACCCGGGCCCGGCGGGCGAGGGCTGCGTGGCTGTTGCTCAGAACTCGCCCGGCCCGGTCGTCGGTGGCCGGGTCAGGTCCCACCACGGTGATCTCAGGTCGGGGTGCTCGATAGGCGGGAGAGTTGAGGGTGCCGTCCAGCAGTCGGCGGGCCACCTCGCCCCAGCTATAGCGCGCTCCGATCGCCTGGGTCAGATTCGAACCCGGTGGCCCGTCGGCCACCGCTCGTTCGAGCGCCCGGGCCATCTCGGGCACCGACTCCGGATCGAAGAAGTGCATCGCCTCGGTGGAGATTTCACGAAACACGGGGATGTCCGAGCAGGCGATCGGGGTGCGGGCCTGCAGCGCTTCGAGAACCGGCAGCCCAAGTCCCTCGTAGGTCGGGGGAAAGAGCACTGCGTCGGCGCGCCGGTACAGGTCAGCCAGCTGGGCGCCGGTGATGCTGCCGGTGAAATGAACGTCGGGCGCAATCGACTGCAACGCGTGGACTTCGTCCGGTTCGAAGTTCGAGGTGACGACGAGTTGATACGGCACCGCCTTGGCGGCGTTGAATCGGGCGAAGGCCAGCACCCCGCGGCGGTTGTTCTTGCGCCGGTCGTTTCCAGTCGGCATGAGGATGAATGGTTCGCGAATTCCCCCGAGTTTCTCGGCGGTACCGCTGGCCGGAATGGGTGCGCCCTCGATCGTGACGATGCGCTCCGAAGCGATGCCCAGGTAGCTGGCCAGGTCGTTGCTCACCGTGCGGGAGATGGTGAGGAACCCGTCGGCGCGTAGCAGCTCGGCCACCCTCGCTTCGTACTCCTGGCGGAGTTCGGGGACGCGGAGGTAGGTGTCAGGGAAGAGCAGCGGGATCAGGTCGAAGACCAGCGCCCAGCGGGTGCAGGTCGTTGCACTGGGCAGAGCGGGGCGGGTGGTGCCCTGCATGGGAGAGAGGAGCAGGAACGAGACCTCGGGTTCGAGCTCCGCGGAACCGGCTTCGGACGTCGCGGAGAGGTAGTCATCGAGTACGCGCCGGTTATGGAGCAGGGCCCCGGCATCACCCGGGGTGTCGGCCCGCAGGTCGAGCGTGTCAACCCGGGCGCCCGGTACCCGGATGGCCAGTGATTCCCGGGCTTCGCTGTCGTCGAAGGCCGAGGAGAGGAGAACCTCGATGCGACTCTGCCCGGACTGATCCAGCGCGGAGAGCAGTTCCAGCGCGTAGAGGCCCATCCCGCGGTGCCGAGCGCCGGTCTGGAGAACCTGCCCGTCGACGACCCACCGCCGACGGTTCACCGCGAGTTCCGGCGCCGTCGCCGGTATCGATCCACCGCGGCGCCGTAGGCCCGGCGAGAGGTGTGCTCGTACCACCTCAGCAGCCGCGAACGGGGAGCCGGCGCCAGGTAGGCGTCCGCCGAGCGGCGATCGGCTGCCGCTGCGGCGCCGAGCAACGATTCTGCATCCGGTGCGGGGGGAGTCTCGACCGACGCCGGCTCGAATGGATGCGCCGTAGCGAGGGCCTGCCTCACCTGCTGATCGCCGGCATGTAACCGGTCCACCAGTGTCCGGATGACGTGCCGCCTCAGCGAGCCGATCTCAGCCAGTTGGGTCTGCAGCAGTTCGACGTCAGCCCGCGCCGCCGTCAATTCATCGGCCAGCGCCGCGTTCTCGCGCTGCAGATGATCGACGCTCGGCTGCTCCAGGTGCGAACCGCCGGAAGCGGCGCCGGATTCGTTCACCCGTCGCACAGTACCGCAGCGCTGGATCGACGCTCCCTCGGACGCGCAGCCCCTGTCGGTAGACTGTCGGCGACGCAATTCCTTCGATCAGCTGGGAGCAATGCTTTGGTCCGCGTGCTGATCGACGCAACCGCCGTGCCCGCGAATCGGGGTGGAGTCGGTCGATATGTGGACGAGTTGGTGCCGGCCTTGACCAAGCTCGGGGTCCGCACCCAGGTCGCCTGCCGGCCGCCGGACGCTGAGTTCTACGCCGCGCGTAGCGCCCTCGATCCGGTGATCTCGGGACGGCTGGCCGATCACCCGGCGGCTCGACTGGTCTGGGAACAGGTTGAGCTGCCCCGGCTGGTCAATCGGGTACGCCCCGACGTGCTGCACTCCCCGCACTACACCGAACCGATCCTGTCCCGCGTTCCCGGCGTGGTGACGCTTCACGATGCGACATTCTTCACCGACGAGGCCCTGCACTCCCGGGTCAAGGGTCCGTTCTTCCGCTCGGCGACGAAGCTTGCCCTGCGCCGGGCGGAGTGCTGCATAGTCCCCTCGCAGGCGACCGCCGACGAGCTCGTCCGGGTCGCCAACGCCGATCCCGAGCGGCTGATCGTCGCCCATCACGGCGTTGACACTGATACCTTCCGGCCACCTTCGGCTCAGCAGCGCGCCGATGCCGCGGCGGCGGTCGGGCTGGCTCCAGAGCAGCCTTACGTCGCGTTTCTCGGCACCCTCGAGCCCCGCAAGAACGTCCCCGCGCTTATCGCCGGATGGTCGGCCGCGGTCGCCTCGCGACCGAACCCGCCCGCCCTCGTCCTGGCCGGCGGAGCGGGCTGGGACGACACGATCGAGGCCGCAGCGCGTGACGTCGATCCGCGGCTTCGAGTGCTGCGGCCGGGCTACCTCCCGCTTGAGCACCTGGCCGGGCTCCTCGGTGGCGCGGAGGTGGTCTGCTACCCGAGTCTCTTCGAGGGGTTCGGCCTACCGGTGTTGGAGGCGATGGCCTGCGGTGGCGTGGTGCTCACGTCGCGCCGCGGACCGCTGCCCGAGGTCGGCGGCGACGCCGTGCAGTACTGCGACGTCGACGCGCCCTCGATCGCCGCCGAGCTGACAGCGCTGCTGGACAACCCGTCCCGGTGCGCTGAATTGCGTGCGGCGGCGCTGCGCCGGGCGGCGGAGTTCACCTGGAGTGCCTGTGCTGAGCGGCACGTCGTGGCCTACGAGCGGGCTTCGGTGACGACGAAATGAGTCTGACGTGAGCGAGCTGCGCCCGCCCGGCGACGAGGTGACCGTCATCGCCGTTACGTTCGCGCCCGGTGATTCCCTCGGCACCTTCCTGGATTCGTTGTTGTCGGCCTCGGCCGGTGGCCCCCCGCAAGTGGTGCTGGCCGACAACGGTGAGGGTGAGCAGCTGGATCCGGTGGTTGCCGCGGCCGCCGAGGAGCGCCCGTGGGTTCGAGTGGTTCGCACCGGTGCGAACCTCGGCTACGGCAGCGCGGTGAACATCGCCGCCGCCACCGTGGAGAGCGAATTCATCGTGGTCGCCAATCCTGACGTGGTGTGGAGCCCGGGCTCGTTGGACGTCTTGTTGGCGGCGGCGCGTCGCTGGCCCCAGGCCGGCTCCTTCGGCCCCCGCATCCTCACCGAGGGTGGCGACGTGTACCCCTCGGCCCGCGCGCTGCCCTCGCTTGGGCGGGGCATCGGGCACGCCATCTGCGGGTGGTGGTGGCCCTCGAATCCCTGGACGACCAGCTACCGCAATGAGCGCCGAGCGCTCGGGGAGACGCCCGTCGGCTGGCTCTCGGGCGCCTGCCTGCTGCTGCGGCGCAGCGCCTTTCACTCGATCGGCGGCTTCGACCAGCAGTACTTCATGTACTTCGAGGACGTCGATCTCGGCGACCGGCTCGGGCGGGCCGGGTGGCAGAACGTCTTCATTCCGGAGGCCGAAGTCACCCACATCGGGGCGCACGCAACGTCCAGGGATCCGGCGCGAATGGCGACCGAGCACCATCGCAGCGCCTGGGTTTACTTGAGCGGGCGCTATTCCGGCTGGCGGTGGGCGCCGGTGCGCCTGGTGCTGCATACCGGGTTGCTGCTGCGTTCGGCCCTCTCCCGGCGTGCGCCTTCGATCGCTGCTGGAGCCCGTCCCAACAAGCCCGGGAAGTAAGCGAAGTAACGGCGCGGGGTACGTCCAGACGCCGAAAGTACGAAATGATGGTTGGGTCACGAACTAGCGGAAGGTACTGATTCTTGATCGAGGCCACTGGCAACAACGTCGAACCCACAGTCGACGCGGTCATCCTGGTCGGCGGAAAGGGCACCAGACTGCGGCCGCTGACTCTCTCCGCGCCCAAGCCGATGCTGCCGACGGCCGGCGTGCCGTTCCTCGCCCACTTGCTGGCCCGGGTTCGGGACGCCGGGATCGGCCACGTCGTGCTCGGCACCTCGTACAAGGCCGAGGTGTTCAGCGAGTACTTCGGTGACGGTTCGAGGTTCGGACTGGAGATCGACTACGTCTTCGAGTCCGAGCCGCTCGGCACCGGAGGCGGGATCCGTAACGTCGCCCCCTACCTGCGTGGGGACACGGCGATCGTCTTCAACGGCGACGTCCTCTCCGGCTGTGACCTGCCGGCCCTGCTCGCGACCCATCGCGCCGCCGAGGCCGACCTCACCCTCCACCTGACCCGGGTCGCCGACCCGCGGGCCTTCGGCTGTGTGCCCACCGATGCCGACGGGCGGGTCACCGCGTTCCTGGAGAAGGACCCGAACCCGATCACCGACCAGATCAACGCCGGCACCTACGTGTTTCGGCGGGAGATTCTCGAGCAGATCCCCACCGGCCGTCCGGTCTCGGTCGAGCGGGAGACCTTCCCGGGCCTGCTGGCCGACGGGGCGCTGGTCGTCGGTCACGTCGAGTCCAGCTACTGGCGCGACCTCGGCACGCCGGCCGACTTCATCGCCGGCTCCGCCGATCTCGTACTCGGCCGGATCAGTTCCTCGGCAATGCCCGGGCCGGCCGGTGACGCCCTGGTGCTCCCCGGGGCGAAGGTGGCCGACGACGTGAAGCTCGTCGGCGGTACCGTGGTCGGCGCCGACTGCATCGTCGAGTCCGGGGTGACCCTGGACGGCGCGCTCCTCTTCGACGGAGTACGGGTCTGCAGTGGCGCGGAGGTTCGCAACTCGGTGCTCGGATTTGAGAGCGTCGTCGGATCGTCGACGGTGCTGGAGGAGGTCGTCGTCGGTGACCGCGCGCAGCTCGGCTCGAACATCGAACTGCGCTCCGGGGCACGCGTCTGGCCGGAGGCGGTCCTCGCCGACGGCAGTGTGCGCTTCTCCACCGACGGCTGAGCGCGGCCGGTCGGCATGACGCCGCCGGAGGCCCGACTGGAGCGACGCTGGTCTGCGCAGCGCCCGGTGGATATCCGGGCGACGCTGAGCCCGCTGCGCCGGGGCACCGGGGATCCGGCCTTTCACGTCGACGAACACGGCGTGGTCTGGCTGGCCCTGAATGCCCCCTCGGGCCCGGCGACGCTCGCGCTGCGCGCATCCGGGTCCGACGTCCTGGCGACCGCCTGGGGCGACGGGGCGGCGTGGGCGCTGGAATCGATCCCGACGCTGCTGGGCGACGGCGATGACTGGTCAGGCCTGGACCTGAGCACCCAACCGCGGCTGGCCCAACTGCTGCGGGGCCTGCCCGGGCTGCGGCTGGTCCGGACCCAGCGGGTCCTCGACGCGTTGGTGCCGACGATCCTCGAGCAGCGGGTGACCGGCGGCGAGGCCCGCTCGGCCTGGCGGCTGCTGCTACGCCGCTACGGTGCGCCCGCGCCCGGGCCCAATCCCAGGCTGCGGGTGCCACCACCGCCGGCGACGCTGCTGCAGGTGCCGACCTGGGACTGGCACCTGTTCGGGGTGGATCTGCAGCGGCAGCGGGCCATCCGGGCCGCGGCCACCGTCGCTCCGCGCCTGGAGGAGATCGTCACCATGTCGGACGCCGAGGCGCTGCGACGACTGCGGGTCGTACAGGGAATCGGGGAGTGGAGTGCCGCCGAGACCGCGCAGCGGGCGCTGGGCCACGCCGACACGGTGAGCACCGGCGACTATCACCTGCATGACCTCGTCGTCTTCGCCCTATCCGGTGAGCCTCGAGGCGACGACACCCGCATGCTGGAACTCCTGCAGCCGTGGGCCGGGCATCGTCAGCGAGTGGTGCGGCTGATCGAGCTCTCCGGTGTGCGTAAGCCGAGGTACGGACCCAGGTACGCGCCGCTGGACATCCGCTCCATGTGATGGCGAGGTGATGGCGAGGTGACGTCAGTCGAGCAGGCCGAGCACCGCGTCGCTGAGCAGCGGCCAGGCCTGCGCGGCCCAGCCCCCGAACGGCCGGTCGGCCAGCGCAACGAGGGCGAGGCCAGCCTGCGGGTCGACCCAGAACATCGTGCCGCTCTGGCCGAAATGCCCATAAGTTTGCGGGGAGTTCTTCGTCCCCGTCCAGTGCGGCGACTTCTCTGCGCGCAACTCGAAGCCGAGGCCCCAGTCATTGGGGTCCCGCATGCCGTAACCGGGAAGTACCCCGCGCAGCCCCGGGTACTGCAGGCTGGTCGCCTCGGCCAGCGTGCTCGGATGCAGTAGTCCGTGGGGGGCCAGCAGCTCACGCAGCACCACGGCCAGATCGGCCACCGTCGAGCGCCCGTCTCGAGCCGGCGAACCCGTCAGCTCCGTGTCCTTGAGGCCGAGCGGGACTGCGACCGCCTCGTGCAGGTAAGCCGCGAAGGGCATCGTGGTGGCCGCCGCCACGAGCTCCCCGATGAGGTCGAAACCGACGTTCGAGTAGATCCTTCGCTCCGCCGGCGCGTAGGAGCGCAGCGGCCGCTCGGGAGCGACCCCCGAGGCGTGAGCCAGCAGGTGACGCAGCGTGGCCCCCGGGAGTAGCTGAGGTTCGGCCGGATCGTCGAGCGAGACGGCCTCCTCCTCGACGGCGACCAGCGTGGCCAGCGCGCTCAGCGGCTTGGTCACCGAGGCGAGCGGGAAGACTCGGTGGACGTCGCCGGCAGTGGCGATGACCCCGTCGGTGTTCACCAGCGCCGCCGCCGGTGAACCGACCGGCCAGCTGTCGATTCGCCTCAGCACCTGCTGGGCCGACGTCGGGTCTATTGCTGCACTCACCAGGCTTCGAGCCGTTCCCGGGCCACCCGGATGAGCGCCGGTAGTTCGGGCGAGCTTCCCTCCGGGAGATCGTCCCAGGAGAACCAACGAAGATCGAGGGATTCGTCGCTGATAGTCGGCTGTGCGCCTTCTGGTGCGATGGCCAGGAAGCGGACGTCGAAGTGACGCGTCGGCACCCCGAGCGAGCAGGTGAGCGGGTGCAGATCCAGCCCCAGTGGCACCGGATCGAAGGAGAGCGCGCCGATCCCGCTCTCCTCGCGGGCCTCGCGGGCCGCCGCGTCGAGGAGCGTCTGATCGCCGACCTCGCAGTGGCCGCCGACCTGGACCCAGAGCCCGACCCGCGGGTGCAGCGTCAGCAGGATATTGCGCTGCGCCGGATCCATGACCAGGGCGCTCGCAGTGAGGTGCCCGGGAACGCAGTGGCGCCACATCGCGTCGGTGCGCGCGCCGAGGAAGCCGAGGAACGACTGCTGCAGCAGCGCATCTTCGCGCGAGGCAGGGACCATCGCGGTGATGGTGCGAACCGCGTCGCCGTGCAGGGGCGGTGCCGCCTCCATCCCCACGCCGACGTCCTCGCGTCCGAGTTCGATCGCCTCGGCCGTTCCCAATCGGAAGAGGTCCTCGTCGGCCCCGCGGATCAGGCTGCGGCTGCCGGCGCCGTCGTCGGGGAGTTCCCCGTCCACGGCCAGACCACGCACGATCGCGATCGGCACCCGGGTCAGCTTCCCCTTGACCAGGTCGGCGGCGGCGGCGATCTCGTCGGCCACCGCGACCTGGGTGACCTCCAGCAGATTGCCGTAGTCGTCCAGCTGCCCGCGCTCGTCGTTCACCGCGCGCAGGCCGGCCACCCCGATTGCGGCGTCGGTGATCCCGGCCCGCCACGGCCGCCCCATCGAGTCGCTGATGATCACGGCGACATTGACCCCGAGTTGGCTCTGGATGGCCTTCCGTAGCCCGTCGGCCGAGCCGTCGGGGTCTAGCGGCAGGAGGGCCAGTTCGTTGCGGGCGACGTTGGAGGCATCCACACCGGCCGCCGCCAGCACCAGCCCGTGACGGGTCTGCGCGATCCGCAGCGGCCCGCGCTGTGCGACCACTCGCACCGTCTCGCCGTCGATCGCCGCCTGTCGGGCCACCTCCCGCTGCTCCGGATCGGCCGTGTCGAGGGTGATGATCCGCCCCTCCACCTTGGAGATCGCCTTGGAGGTGACCACCAGCACGTCGCCGTCCTGCAGCGGCGGGGCATGGGTAGCGATGAGCGCAGCCAGGTCATCGCCCGGGCCGATCTCGCCGAAGCCGACGACCGGCAGGATCTCCACCCGCGGACTCACCGGCGATCGCTCGGCATGCTCAGACGCCCGGTTTTCATTGCTCATTGGGTCGCCGAAGCCTGTGAGTAGCCGAGGCCGGCGACCGCGACGGCATCACGCGCCATCTGCGCGGTGGCCGCGTCGTCGCTCATCAGCAGCGGTGTCGGCCGGACAGAGACCCCGGGAATATCAGCTGTTTCTCCGGTCTGGATGAGCCAGCCGTCCAGGATTCCGTCGGCGCTGCGCGCCCCGTAATGGCGCCCGACCCCCTCGGCGCTCACCTCGACGCCGATCGCCGGCAGGCAGGAGTCGGCCATACCGCGAACGGGCGCGTTGCCGATGATGGGGGAGAGGCCGACGATCGGCGCCCGGCTCGCGCGCAGCGCCTCGCGCATCGTCGGGATGTTGAGGATGGTGCCGATGCTCACCACCGGATTACTCGGCGCGATAAGGAGAATGTCGGCGTCGGCGATCGCCTGCAGGACGGCCTCAGTGGGCTTGGCGTCCTCCAGCCCGATCTGCACGAAGCTCTCCGCCGGCAGCTGGGCGCGATGCTTGATCCACCACTGCTGGAAGTGGATCGCGCGCCGCGCCCCCTCCAACTCCACGACCACGTGCGTCTCACACCGGGCATCGGTCATCGGCAGCATCCGGATCCCCGGCTGCCAGCGATCGCAGAGGGCGCTGGTGACGTCGGTGAGGCTGTAGCCGGCGTCGAGCATCTGGGTGCGGACCAGGTGCGTTGCCAGGTCGAGGTCGCCGAGTCCGAACCACGTCGGCTCCGCGCCGTAGCGGGCCAACTCATCCTTGACCCGCCAGCTCTCATCCGCCCGTCCCCAGCCGCGTTCGGTGTCGGTGCCGCCGCCGAGGGTGTACATGACGCTGTCGAGGTCGGGACAGATCCGCAGCCCGTGCAGGGTGATGTCGTCACCGGTGTTGATGACTGCGGTTATCTGGGCTTCTGGGTAGGCGTGGCGGACGCCGCTGAGGAATCGGGCGCCGCCGATGCCCCCGGCGAGAACTGTGATCTGCACGCGTTCCAAGCTACGCGAGACGCCACCGGGGACTGACCAGGGTGGCCTGAGGACTAGCGCTTGACCGCCGCGAGGAGCCCGTCGCCGACCGGCAGGAGGGCGGCCAGCAGCCGGTCATCCTCGCGGACCGCTCGGCCGAGGTCGCGCTGGGCCACGGCGTCGGCGTCACGGGCCGAGGAATCGGCGACGCGGTCCTGCCAGAGTGCGTTGTAGAAGACCACAACACCTCCACTGCGCAGCAGCCGGACCGCCTGCTCGTGGTAGATGGCGTTCGAGGCGGTGTCGGCGTCGACGAAGACGAGGTCGTAGGCGCCGTCGGTCAGCCGGGGCAGTACCTCCGTCGCCGAACCATTGATCAGCCGGTAGCGGGTGGTCGGGACGCCCCGTTCGGCGAAGGCCTCTCGGGCCGCCCGCTGGTGTTCGGCCTCGATATCGACCGTGGTGAGGATTCCTTCGGGGCGCATACCGGCGAAGAGCCAGAGTCCCGACACCCCGGCGCCGGTCCCGACCTCGACGACTGCCTTCGCCGCACAGGCCGCCGCGAGCACCTGCAGAGCGGCTCCGGCCGCCGAACTGATCGGTTCGCAGCCGAGTTCGGTCGACCGGGCGCGGGCGGAGGTGACGACCTCGCTGGTGTCGGGCCAGTTCTCCACGAAGGTCAGACTGTTCTCACCCAGCATTGCGTCGGCCATAGTTGACGATGCTATCCGGCGGACCGGCCAAATCCGTGCATGCCTGCGAGTTTCGGGGGTTTCAGCGCATCGAGTCGATGAGCATCTCGATGTCGGCGACGCTGGTGCGCGGGTTGACGATGGCGAACCGGGTGCAGACCCGGCCGTGGTGCTTCGTCGGCGTCACCAAGGCCACCTGCTCCTCGAGCAGCCGCGCACTCCACCGGGTGTAGTCCGCGTCGTCCCAGCCGAGACGTTCGAAGATCACCACCGACAGATCCGGCTCCACGAGTAGCCGAAGATGCGGGGCGTCGCGGATCAGTTGAGCGGCGCTGCGGGCCACCTCCAGGGTGTGCTCCACCGCGTCCCGGTAGGCGTCGGTGCCGTGCACGGCGAGGGAGAACCAGAACGGCAGGCCGCGGGCCCGGCGGCTCAGTTGAATAGAGAAATCCGAGGGATTCCACTCACCGTCGATGGTGACCGGGTCGAGGTAGCCGGCCCGCTGGGTATGTGCGGCATGCCCCTGCCGGGGGTCACGGTAGATCAGCGCACAGGAGTCGAAGGGGGCGAAGAACCATTTGTGCGGGTCAACGATGAAGGAGTCGGCCCGCTCCACCCCGGCGAAGAGGGGCCGCGCGCTGGGAGCGGCCAGCGCGGCCCCGCCGTAGGCGCCGTCCACGTGCAGCCACCAGCCGTGCTCGGCCACGACGTCGGCGATCCCGTCGATATCGTCGACCACTCCGAGATTGGTGGTGCCGGCCGTGGCCACCACGGCGAAGATGCCGTCGACCATGGTTGGCGAGAGTTCGCTGATGACCCGGCGCAGCGTGGCGCCGACCATGCGGCCACGTTCGTCGCCGGGAATCTCGATGACGTCGACGTCCATCACTACCCGCAGCGCATGCTTCACCGACGAGTGCGTCTCGGCGGTGACGCAGACCGCCCAGCGGTCGGGGCGCACCCCGCTGCGCCGGCTCAGCGCCCACTCGCGGGCGGCGACCAGCGCCGAGAGGTTGCCGACTGTGCCGCCCTGCACGAAGACCCCGCCCGCCTCCTCGGGAAGCCCGACGAGCTCGGCGATCCAGCTGAGTGCTTGATTCTCGGCGTAGACGGCGCCGGAACTCTCCAGCCACGAGCCGCCGTAGATGCTGGAGGCACCAAGAAGCATGTCGAAGGAGACGGCGGCCTTGGTCGGGGCACTCGGGATGAAGGAGAGGAAGCGGGGATGGTCGACGGAGATGCAGGCCGGCCCCAGCACGTCCGCCCACAGACGCAGGGCCTCCGCGCTGCCGAGGCCCTCGGCGGTGACGGTCGCGCCGGCGGCGGCGGCGAGTTCGGCCGGCGCCACTGGACGGTCCAGGGGAGCGTCCATGGCCAGCCGGCCGAGGCAGTAGTCGCTGAGCGCCCTGGCGGTGGCCTCGCTGTCGGGGGTTGAGGTGTGCATCGCTTCGTAACCGGACATGCACTCAGACTAGATACCCGATCTCTCACACGCAGCCCACAGAAACATCTCACCGTTGTGTCAGGGAAGCCGCGCCACAATGCCTACGGACGGGCACTTGAGCCCGTCGAGCCAAGCCGGGGCCGACCCCGGGGAGCCGATCGCAGCCGTTGGATCGGGAACTCGAAGCCGGAATGGGACGTTCCTCGTCTTAGTTGAAGTTCGCAGAGCAGTCGTATTTCTTCGGCTGCGAGAAGGGAACATCGCGTGAACCACCGAGCTGTGGACCTGCCGGCCGACGCTGCCGCCGAGCCCGCTGTGGCCCCGAGTGGCTGGACCCCGCCGTCGTGGGACGAGGTGGTGCGGGAGCACGCCGATCGCGTGTATCGCCTGGCCTACCGCCTCTCGGGTAACCGCGCCGACGCCGAGGACCTGACCCAGGAGACCTTCGTCCGGGTGTTCCGCTCGCTCGCCCAGTACTCACCCGGCACCTTCGAGGGGTGGCTGCACCGCATCACCACCAATCTCTTCCTGGACATGGTCCGTCGCCGGCAGCGGATCCGCTTTGACGCCCTCCCCGAGGACGCCGGTGAGCGCCTCGCCTCCAACTCCGCTGGCCCCGAGCAGGCTTACGCCGAACTTCACCTCGACCCCGAGATCGAGAAGGCCCTCGACGCGCTGCCGGCTGATTTCCGCGCCGCCGTCGTCCTCTGTGATCTGGAGGAGCTCTCCTACGAGGAGATCGCCGCCACCCTGGGCATCAAGGTGGGAACCGTGCGCTCGCGCATTCACCGGGGCCGGGTGCTGCTGCGCGAGGCGCTGGCTCACCGCGCGCCGGGGCTGCGTCCGGCCGAGCCGGGCATGGACGAGGCGGAGTTCGCTGCCGCCACCGATGCCGACGCGACCGCTGGCCTGGACGGTCTGACGGGGGTGCTGCGATGAACTTCGCCCCCCAGCATCTCTCTGACGAGGCGGTGGCGGCCTGCGCCGACTCCGCATTGAATGCGCCGGCCCGGCTGCGGGCCGAGCGTCACCTGGCCAGCTGCGCCGAGTGCCGCCGTGCGGTGCAGGAGCAGCAGGAGGCGGCCTGGGCCCTGCGGCGCGCCGCTGCGCCGACGCTGCCGTCCGGCCTGATGCAGCGGCTGCGCGAGGTCCCGCAGACCACCGAACTACCGCCCAACGACTTCACCCTCTCCCCGGAGGGGACCGCGGTCTTCCCTACTTTCAGGCCGGCTTCGCCGCAGGCGCCCCGGACCCAGCCGCCAGGAGCGGCACCGCAGCACTCGGTCCGGCGGCACTCCCGGGCGCTGCTGGTCACGGCCGCTGCCTTCGTCTCGGTGGGTGCTGCCAGTGTCGCCGTTGCGGCCGGGCCGTCACAGGTCGCCCAGGACGCGCCGGCCCCGTCGGCTCCGGCGCTCTTCGTCCCGGCCGCCTTCTCGGATGCCGCGTATGCCGGAGCCGCGTACTCCGGAACTTCGGACGCCGCCACGCCGTCGATGCCGAGCCTGGTCGGCCTCAGCCACGCCTGAGCCGCCGTAGCCGCCGCGGTGCTGCTCCAGCTCGGGCCTTCAGCTGCCGCATAGGTGGCGTCGTTACCGTCACCAGACAGCACCTGTCCGTCCGCATGTAGTCGAGCTCTGCCGGGTTGGTCGCCGCCTGTGGGGCGCACTCCGCTCCGCGCTGGCAGAATCGTGACGAACGCGGTGGACCGCACTGAGGAGATCGATGACCGACAACGACGACGCCGTGCCGGCCGATTCGGCTGGAAAGCACGCGAGCGCCGCTGAGGTGAACCCGGATCAGCCTCAGTACAGCCTGCGCAAGCAGGGCGACCCTGCCCCCGCGCCGGATGGGTCGGGCGCTTATGCGCGCCCCCCGGGGGTGTCGAGCTCCTTCAGCGTGGCCCCGGCTCCACCGCAGCCGCGTCCTGCGCCGCCGGTGGCCTCACCAGCCGAGCAGGCCGCCTTCGGTCGCCCGGCCGGAGCGACGCTGGAGTTCAACGCCCCGCTGGGTGAGCGCCTCGATCCCCGCCACACCCCGATCGCTGCCCCCGTGCACCCGGCGCTGAGTTCGGCCTTCGGACGTTCGGCCGACGCCGATGAGCGAGGCTTCGCAGCGCCGGCCGGCTCCCGGCTGCTGGCTCGCAACGAGCCCGGATCGCCGTGGTGGCGGGCGAACGCCGCCGCCGACCCGTGGCGTGACCCGAACTCGGTGGCCTGGCTCGGACGTCCGGCCGTCTTTACGGCGGGAAGCCTCACTCAGGTTGAACCTGAAGAGGACGTCGAGACGGATCCTGATGCCATCGTTGAGCCGGTTGAGGAGGCGTCCTCCGAGAAGTCGACCGGTGGCCGGCACGCGCGCTTCGGGTTGCGGGCGCTGACCCTGTCGATCGTCGTCGCGCTGCTGGCCGGCGTACTCGGCGGAGGAGTCGGCTTCTGGCTCGCGCACCGGGCCGCCGACGCCGTCCACGACAGTCACGTCAAGCTGGCCGAGGGTTCCAACGCGATCGTGCGCGCCCCCGGTTCGGTGGCCGACATCGCGAAGCGGGTATCGCCGGCTGTGGTCTCCATCGACATCCGCACCTCGACCGAGGCCGGCACCGGCTCCGGCGTGATCATCGACAAGAGCGGCTACATCCTCACCAACAACCACGTGATCTCGGCCGCGGCCAGCGACGGCACGATCAAGGTGACGTTCAGCGACAACTCGACCGAGGCCGCGAAGATCGTCGGGCGCGACCCGATGACCGACCTCGCCGTCCTGAAGGTCACCAACAGCCACATCACCGTCGCGACGCTAGGCGATTCGTCAAAGATCGCGGTCGGCGATCCGGTCGTGGCGATCGGGTCGCCACTCGGTCTCACGGGCACGGTCACGACTGGCATCGTCTCCGCTCTGAATCGCCCGGTACACCTGTCGGGCGAGGGGAGCGACACCGACGCGGTGGTCAGCGCCATCCAGACCGACGCCGCGATCAACCCGGGCAACTCCGGCGGTGCGCTGGTCGACTCCACCGGGGCCATCATCGGCATCAACTCGGCCATCGCCTCGCTCGGGACGGACTCCGGCAGCTCGGGCGGCAGCATCGGCCTGGGTTTCGCGATCCCCATCAACTTCGCCCGCTCCATCGCCACCCAGTTGATCAAGACGGGCAAGGTCGTGCACACCTCGATCGGACTCTCGGCCCGCAGCGTCACCGACGGCACGCGGGATGGCGCCTACGTCGTCCAGGTGAGCCCGGGTGGACCGTCGGACAAGGCCGGTGTGAAGGCGGCTGACGTCATCACCGCGGTCGACGGCAACGCGATCCTCTCGGCCGACATGCTCAGCGTCGAGGTGCAGAACGACAAGCCGGGTGACGTGGTGAAGCTGCACATCTGGCGCGGGGCCAAGGAGCTGGATATCCCGGTCACCCTCGGATCGGCCTGAGCCGACCGGTCATGGGCTAAGTCGCCTAGACTCCAAGCATGTTCAACATCGGGCCGCTGGAGCTGGTGGTTCTCGGCTTCGTCGCGCTCATCGTGATCGGCCCGGAGAAGTTGCCGCAGCACGCCCGCGACGCCGCCCGGATGATCCGCTCCCTGCGCGAGATGGCCAACGGTGCCCGCGGCCAGTTCCGCGACGAGCTCGGTCCGGATCTGGCCGACCTGAACCTGGACGCGCTGCGTGAACTGCGCTCGTTGAATCCGCGGAGTGCGCTCATGAAGGCGCTCTTCGACGAGACCGATTCGACGGCCGGTGAGGTGGCGCAGAAGCCCCAGTCGGCCCCGCCGCTCTCCGCTCCACCGGCTGCGGCACCACTGCCGCCGGTGTCGTTGGAGAAGGGTGCGATCGCGCCGTTCGACGACGATGCGACCTGAGCACGGCCCTCAGTCGCAGTTACCCGGCCGTGCCGTGGGCTGCTACTAGCCGCGAGCCGGGCTGAGTCCGAGCGAGCGCCCGACCAGGCTGTGCTGACGACCGGCCAGCTTCTTCGCCACTTCGCGCATCGCCTCGGCGGCCGCCGACTCCGGATGGGCCAGCACAACTGGCGTGCCGTCGTCGCCGCCTTCGCGGACGGCCTGGTCGATCGGGATCTGACCCAGCAGCGGCACCCGGGTACCGGTGGAGGCGGCCAGTGAATCGGCCACCGCCTGCCCGCCGCCGCTGCCGAAGAGCTCCATCTTCGAGCCGTCCGGCATCTCGAGCCAGCTCATGTTCTCGACGACGCCAACGATCTGCTGGTGCGTCTGCAGGGCGATGGAGCCGGCCCGCTCGGCCACTTCCCGGGCCGCGAGCTGCGGGGTCGTCACGACCAGCAGTTCGGCCGACGGAACGAGCTGGGCGACCGAGATGGCGATGTCGCCGGTGCCCGGCGGGAGATCCATCAGCAGCACGTCCAGATCGCCCCAGAAGACGTCGGCCAGGAACTGCTGGAGGGCACGGTGCAGCATCGGGCCGCGCCAGACGACGGCGGTGTTGCCCGGGGTGAACATGCCGATGGAGATGACCTTCACGTTGTGCGAGATCGGCGGCATGATCATCGTCTCGACCTGCGTCGGCTTGTGCTGGACGCCGAGCATGCGGGGCACCGAGAAGCCATAGATGTCGGCGTCGAGGACACCGACCGAGAGGCCCTGCTCGGCCAGGGCAACGGCCAGGTTCACCGTCACCGACGACTTGCCGACACCACCCTTGCCGGAGGCGACCGCGTAGACGCGCGTGCGGGAGCCCGGCTGGGCAAAGGGAATCTCGTTGGCCGGGGCGTCACCCTTCAGTGACTGGCGCAGCTCGGTGCGCTGGGCGTCGGTCATCACCCCGAGGTTCACCTGTACCTGGGAGACACCCTCGACCCGGCGCACGGCCTCGGTCACGTCCTTGGTGAGCTGCTCCTTCATCGGGCAGCCGGCGACCGTCAGCAGTACGTGCACCGCGACGAAGCCGTCGGCGCTCGTCTCGACGCGTTCGACCATTCCGAGGTCGGTGATGGGCTTGCGAATTTCGGGGTCCTGCACCGTCGCCAGGGCAGCACGGATCGCGGATTCTTCAGGTTGAGGCACGCCGATGATCCTACGGCGTAGTGGCGAATCGGCGGCATCCACGACCGCGAGTGTGATCTTGCGTATGACGCTCCCTGTACGGCATTGGTTACTGACTGTCTAGAATTCCCAGCCATGACCCCCGAGGGAGAATCCATCAGCCCGCAGGATTGGCGACTGGGCGTGTGGCGTTCCTTTCTGACCGCCCACGCTCGAGTCAATGATCTGCTGGCCAACGACCTGGCGACGCAGGCCCAGCTGCCGCTGCCCTGGTACGACGTGCTCGTACAGCTCGCCGAGGCTCCGGAGCGGAGGCTGCGGATGGCCCAATTGGCCGACAACGTGCTGCTTTCGCGCTCTGGGCTCAGCCGCCTCGTGGACCGGTTGGCGAAGGAGGGGCTGGTGAGCCGTGAGCCCTACCCCGGTGATGCGCGCGGGACCTACACGGTGCTGACCCGGGAGGGTCTGGCCCGGCTCCGCGCGGCGACGCCGGTGCACCTGGCCGGGGTCGAGGCGCTCTGGCTGAGTCGCTTCAGCGATGACGAACTGCGATCACTCGGCGCCATGCTCGACCGGGTCGTGCAGGCCGCGTCGGCCGATCGCGTCACCGCTGGGCGCAGCGGGCCCGAGCGCGCCGGCTCGCCGCCCGACTAAACAGCGGGGCTAGCGTGGGCGCGGTGGAGGAGAAGACGCAGCGCGCCGTGCTGGGTGACTCGCTCGGGGTCGGCGTCGCGGTCGGGGCCTACGGCGTGGCCTTCGGCGCCTCCTCGGTCTCGGCCGGGCTGAGCGTCCTGCAGACCTCGCTGCTGTCACTGCTCGCCTTCACCGGGGGCACCCAGATCGCCGTGGTGGGTGTCGTCTTCGGTGGCGGCACCCTCGGCACGGCGCTGGGCTCCGGGCTGCTCCTCGGTTCTCGCAACACGCTCTACGGCATGCGGCTGGCGCCACTGCTGCGGGTCCGCGGGCCGCGTCGGCTGCTGGCCGCCCTCGGCACCATCGATGAGTCGACGGCGATGGCGATCGCCCAGCCCGGCCCGAAGCTGGGCCGGCTCGCCTTCTGGTGGACCTTCGCCAGCGTCTACGCGTTCTGGAATCTGGCCACCCTCCTCGGCGCGGTCGGGGCCCAGGCGCTGGGCGACCCAACCAGGTTCGGGCTGGACGCCGTGGTGCCGGCCGCCTTTCTCGCCCTGCTGGCTCCGCGGTTGCGTAGCGGCGCGCTGGAGCGTCGCGTGGCGCTGCTGGCCGCGCTCATCGCGCTGGTGCTGATTCCCTTTACCCCGCCGGGCGTGCCGGTGCTCGCGTCTTGTGCGGCGCTGCTGCTCGCCGTAGGCCCTGGCTCCGCGCCCCGCCCGATGGCCGCCGCGCCGGCCGAGGAGCCTGATCTGCCGTGAATCTATGGGTGTTGGTGATAGCCACCTGTGCCGGCTGCTATCTGCTGAAGCTCGCCGGGTACCTCGTCCCGGCCCGTCTGCTGCAGTCGCCCCAGGTCCGTCAGGTCGTCGAGGTGCTGCCGGTGGCGCTCCTCAGTGCCTTGGTGGTGGTCGAACTACTCGCCCACGGACGGCACATCGACCTGGACGGGGCGCGGCTGGCCGGCTTCGCGGCGGGGGCGGTGGCCGTCTGGCGGCGGGCGCCGTTTCTCGTCGTGGTGCTAGTCGCGGGCGCGACCGCGGCGCTGATCCGGCTGGTCTAAGTCATCCTCGCGACTGGCCTCGGCCAGGTCCTCACCGAGATCCTCGATGGCGCGGGCCAGCTCTGAGCGGAGGAAGTCACGGGTGACGACCTCGCCGAGCGAGATGCGTACCGCGGCCAGCTCGCGGGCCAGGTAGTCCACGTCGGCCATCGACTGGCGGGTTTCGCTGCGGTCGGCCTCGAGGTTGACGCGGTCCCGGTCGTCCTGGCGGTTCTGGGCGAGCAGGATCAGCGGCGCGGCGTAGGCGGCCTGCAGCGACAGAACCAGGGTGAGGAACTGGTACGGGTAGCCGTCGAAGTGCGGCACGCCTGGGAGGGCGTTGTAGCCCATCCAGAGCACGATGACGATCGTCTGCAGCACCAGGTAGCGACCGGTGCCCAGGAAGCGGGCGATTCTCTCAGTGGAGCGGCCGAAGGCCTCCGGGTCGTAGTTGACCCGAAGTCCCCGCCGCGGCAGGTTCGGCTGATCGAGCCGCTCGCGGCGCTCAGCCATCGTGCCGGCCGCTCAGCTCTGAGCCCGCCCCGTCGCCGACCGCCGCGGCTTCGGTCTCTCGATGTTCGTCCTGGGCGTCCACGTCGCGCCAGTCCTCCGGCAGTAGGTGGTCCAGCACATCGTCGACCGAGACCGCGCCGAGGAGGCGTCCGTTCTCGTCGATCACCGGAGCCGCGACCAGGTTGTAGGTCGCCAGGTGCCGGGTGATGTCGGCGATCGGGGTGTTCGGGCGCAGTGACCGGGTGTCGCGCTCGGCCAGACCACTCACCAGGGCCGAGGGAGGCTCGCGGAGCAGCCGCTGCAGGTGCGCGGTTCCGAGGAACTTTCCGGTCGGGGTCGCCTGCGGGGGGCGCACCACGAAGACCTGCGCCGCCAGCGCGGGGGAGAGGTCGGGGTTTCGAACCAGCGCCAGCGCCTCTGCCACCGTCGCGTCCGGCAGCAGGATCACCGGCTCGGTCGTCATCAGGCCACCGGCGCTGTAATCGCCGTAGGTCATCAGGCGGCGCACCGGCTCGGCCTCGTCGGGCTCCATCAACTTCAGCAGGCGCTCCTGGTCGACGGTGGCCATCTCGCCCAGCAGGTCGGCCGCGTCGTCGTCGTTCATCGCCTCCAGGACGTCCGCTGCCCGCTCGTCGGCCAGCGAAGTGAGCAGGCTGACCTGGTCGTCCTCCGGCAACTCCTCGAGGATGTCGGCCAGGCGCTCGTCGTCCAGCGCCGCGACCACCTCAAGACGACGCTTGGCCGGCATGTCCTGCAGCGCGGCGGCGACGTCGGCCGGGCGCAGCCCAGCCAGTACGGAAAGGAGCGTGTCGGTCCCCTGAGAGTTCTCGGCCAGCGCGAGCCCGTCCACCTCATCCCATGCGACCTGGAAGAGCTGTCCCCGGCGCCGGGAGAGGCGCCCGCCGCCGCTGCGGACGGCTAGCCGGGTTATCTCCCAGTCGCCGCTGCGGGTCTGCTCCATGGCTGCGTCGACGATCGAGACCGCCTGCTGGTCGTCGGTGGTGGTGACGGTGCGGTCGAGGACCTCGGCCAGCACCAGTAGCTCGCTAGAGCGGCGCTCGAAGCGCTTCATGTTGACGATGCCTGAGGAGAGCGTCACTGCGTCCGGCTCGATGCGGGTCACTCGCCCCATCGGGACGAAGATGCGGTGCCGGTGCTGGATCTCCAGGACCAGGCCGAGGACCCGCGGTGGCTGGCGCCCGATGCGCAGGGTGGCGACCGCTTCGCGGATGCGTCCGAGCTGATCGCCGCTCGGATCGAAGACTCCCACGCCGGACAACCGTGCGATGAAGACCCGGGTACCGACGCTCATACTTTCGAAGATTAGTAGCCGTAATGCATTCGCTTGGCATCGCCGCACTTGAGAGGATGCATTTGTGTCAGAATCCCCCACTGCAGCGGCCCCGATCGACCAGCTGGCGACGCCCCCGCTGCGGGACGGACTGCTGCTCGTCCTCGCCATCGCCGGCGTCTCCTTCTCCGGCCCGCTCATGGCCGCGACCGCTGCGCCGGCGCTGGCGATCGCCTTCTGGCGCAACGCGATGGGGGCCGGCCTGACCCTCACGGTGGCCGGGCTGCGTGACCGGGCGGCGATCCGCCTGGTGCCGCGACGGGCCTGGCTGGTCTCGATGGTGGCCGGCGTCGCGCTCGCCGCGCACTTCGCGGCCTGGGTGCCGAGCGTCACGATGACGTCGGTCGCCTCGGCGACGGCGCTGGTCTCCACGCAGGTCATCTTCACCGCGCTCATCGCCCACCTCCGTGGCCAGCGACTCCCGCGGCTGGCCTGGATCGGTATCGGCATCTCGACCGCCTCGACGGCGCTCATCACCGGCGCCGATCTGAACAGCACTCCGCGGGCGCTGCTCGGCGACCTGCTGGCCATCCTGGGTGGGCTGGCCGCAGCGCTCTACGTGACGTTCGGCTCGTCGGCCCGCACCAGCATGACCAATTCGCTGTACACGGCGGCCTGTTACAGCACCTGCTCCACCGTCCTGCTCCTCGTCTGCCTTCTCGGTGGGGTGCAGCTGTCGGGCTACTCGGCCAATGCCTGGGTGAAGATCGTGCTCGTCACCATCTGCGCGCAGATCCTCGGCCACAGCATGATCAACCTGGTGCTGCGCTCCATCAGCCCCACGGTCGTCGGGCTGGCGATTCTCTTCGAGACACCGGGCGCGGCGATCGTCGCCTTCATCTGGCTGCATCAGGTTCCCGAGCCACTCGCCTTCGTCGGAGTCTTCGGGTTGCTGGTCGGTCTGGTGCTGGTCTCCCGGGCGCGATCGAGCTCCACCCCGCTGACCGAGACCGAGCTGGAGCTGGTCGACTAGCCCGTCCAGGCTGCGTGCGGCCGACCCGATGTGAAACCAGCAACAGTGTCTGGTGCATGCCTTGGCACGGCGGCGAGCAGTAGGCATGCTTCGCAACATGACTGAAACCTTGCGCCCGCGCCGCTCCTGCCTCGCTGTCCCCGGAAGCAACCCTCGCTTCCTCGAGAAGGCCAAGGGGTTGGACGCCGACCAGGTCTTCCTCGACCTGGAGGACGCCTGCGCTCCGCTGGCCAAGCCCGGCGCCCGCAAGAACATCGTCGCCGCGCTGAACGAGGGTGGCTGGGGCAACAAGATCCGGGTCGTCCGCGTCAACGACCTCACCACCCACTGGACCTACCGCGACGTCATTGAGGTCGTGGAGGGCGCCGGCCCGAACCTCGACTGCATCATGCTGCCGAAGGTGCAGAGCGCCGCCCAGGTGCAGTGGCTGGACTTCACACTGACGCAGATCGAGAAGACCATGGGCTTCGAGGTCGGGCGCATCGGCATCGAGGCGCAGATCGAGAACGCCGAGGGGCTCATCGCCGTCGACGCGATCGCCAAGGCCTCCCCGCGCGTCGAGACGATCATCTTCGGCCCGGCCGACTTCATGGCCAGCATCAACATGAAGTCCCTGGTCGTCGGCGAGCAGCCGCCGGGCTACGACGTGGGCGACGCCTACCACCACATCCTGATGTCGATCCTGATGGCGGCTCGGGCCAACAACAAGCAGGCCATCGACGGACCGTACCTGCAGATCCGCGACCCCGAGGGCTTCCGCCGGGTCTCCTCCCGCAGCGCCGCCCTCGGATTCGATGGCAAGTGGGTTCTGCACCCCGACCAGGTCGGTATCGCCAACGAGGTCTACGCCCCCTCCCAGGAGGACTACGACCACGCTGAACTCATCCTCGACGCCTACGACTACTACACGTCGGAGGCCGGCGGGGCCAAGGGCTCGGCGATGCTCGGCGACGAGATGATCGACGAGGCGTCCCGCAAGATGGCGCTGGTGATCTCAGCCAAGGGACGGGCAGCCGGACTCGTGCGTAGCTCCAAATTCACACCGCCGGAGAGCTGATCCGCCTTCAGCCGGGGCCGCTTCGACCGATGTAAGCGATGTCGGCCGGCGGGAGTACCTCAGAGTCCGCTGAGTCGAGTCCAATTCGTTACGCGGTACCAGCGGTCCCTCTGTTAGCGTCGCCGGTCTGGACCCGTTTAGGTGGCGGGCGTCTCACCAAATCTCTGGAGAATAGTTATGCGGAAATTGCCCTTCTCGGGTGTTCATCTCACTGCAGCCGTCGCGACGGTGGCTCTGTTGGCCACCGGCTGCAGTTCGGACAGCAAGCCGCCGGCACCGAAGACGCCCACGGCCGTAGCCACCCCGTCGGTGGACACCTCCGGGGACGCGGCCTACGCGAAGGCACTCGATGCCCTGTCGACCTCCACGGCCTTCCACGCGCTGGCTCAGGGCGACGCGGGCTCGGCCAACCCGCTGAAGTTCGACATCCACTTCGGTCAGACCGGCTCCGAGGCGACGGTGCAGGGCACCGGGCTGAACCTCACGCTCGTCTCAGACGGCACGAACGTCTACATGAAGGCGCCGGCCGCGCTCTGGGCCTCCAACCTGGACAGCAGCGTCAAGAACCCGGCCGCCAAGTTGGCGCTGCTGAGCAGCAAGTGGGTCAAGATCGACACGACGCTGGATGCCTTCAGCAGCTACGACATCTTCACCAGCAAGGACAAGTACATCGCCAAGCTGAAGTCGCAGACCACGCACTACGGCCTCGCCGGCACGCAGAAGGTCAACGGCGTGACGACCACGGTGTTGAAGGGCAACAACGGCAGCACCTGGTACGTCGAGTCCACGGGTAAGGGTCGTCCGGTGAAGACGACCGGCGCCGGCGCCACCACCGGTGGCTCGACGACGATCGACCAGTACGACGTGCCGTTCTCGCCGCAGTTGCCGAGCGCTTCGCAGGTCGTCGACTACAAGACCGTCACCGCGTCCTGACCTCCTGACTCCACGCCTCGGGGTGAGCGGAGCGCACTGGCCAACAGTGAGCGTCCTCTCACCCCGAAGCATTGGAGATGAGCCCGTTACGGCAGATACTGGCCGGTGACACTTTCGCCGGGAGTTCGATGAAGAAATCGACCCGGTGCCACCGCCGCGCCGAGCGCGGAGTTCATTGAAGGAGTTCGCCCCAGATGGCACGACTTGCCCAGACCACCGGTCTGACGGATATCCAGACCGAAATTCTGTCGACGGTCAAGAGCTTCGTGGACAAGGAGATCATCCCTTACGCCACCGATCTGGAGCACAAGGACGAGTTCCCCGAGGCGATCGTCGAGGGCATGAAGGAGATGGGCCTCTTCGGCCTCATGATCTCCGAGGAGTACGGCGGCCTCGGTGAGTCGCTCCTCACCTACGCGCTGGTCGTCGAGCAGATCGCCCGCGGCTGGATGTCGGTCTCCGGTGTCATCAACACCCACTTCATCGTCGCCTACATGATCGCGCAGCACGGCACGGACGAGCAGAAGCAGCGACTGCTGCCGAAGATGGCCACCGGTGAGATCCGCGGCGCCTTCTCGATGAGCGAGCCGGAGTGCGGTTCGGACGTCGCCGCGATCAAGTCGAAGGCCACGCCCGGTTCGGACGAGAGCGGCGAGTTCTACATCCTCAACGGCCAGAAGATGTGGCTGACCAACGGCGCCCGCGCCGGCGTGGTCGCCACCCTGGTCCGCGACGACCTCGGTGCCGAGTCGGTCTACAAGAACATGACGACCTTCCTGGTGGAGAAGGAGGCCGGCTTCGGCGAGACCCGTCCCGGCCTGACCATCCCCGGCAAGATCGACAAGATGGGCTACAAGGGCGTCGAGACCACCGAGATGGTGCTCGACAACGTGCGGGTCACCGAGAACGACATCCTGGGTGGCCCGGAGGGTCGGGGCAAGGGCTTCTACCAGATGATGGATGGCGTCGAGGTCGGTCGCGTCAATGTCGCGGCCCGCGCCTGCGGCATCTCGATCCGGGCCTTCGAGCTTGCGATCGCCTATGCCCAGCAGCGGCGCACCTTCGGCAAGGCCATTGTCGAGCACCAGGCCATCGCCTTCAAGCTGGCCGAGATGGCCACCAAGGTCGAGGCCGCCCACGGGATGATGGTCAACGCCGCTCGCCTCAAGGACTCCGGCAAGCGCAACGACGTCGAGGCCGGTATGGCCAAGCTCATCGCCAGCGAGTACTGCGCCGAAGTCACCCAGGAGTCGTTCCGGATTCACGGCGGCTACGGGTACTCCAAGGAGTACGAGATCGAGCGCCTGATGCGTGAGGCGCCGTTCCTGCTCATCGGTGAGGGCACCTCAGAGATCCAGAAGACGATCATCAGCCGCGGCCTGCTGCGCGACTACCGGGCCTGACCCTGTTCGAGCTGAGCCGGCGGGCGTGACGAGCTCCTCGCGGGAGCGACTGCAGCGCGCGGTGAACGACGCCGGCCGCCGATTGGAGGCGGCCGGCGTCGACAGCCCTCGGGTCGACGCGTTCGCCTTGGCCGCCTTCGTTCTCGAAGTGCCGCGGCTGGTCATCGCGATGGCGCCGGAGGTCGGCGACGACTTCGAGGAGCGTTACACCGAGCTGGTCGAGCGGCGCGCGCGGCGGGAGCCCCTGCAGCACATCCTCGGGAGCGCGCCGTTCCGCTACCTCACGCTGGCCGTCCGGCCTGGTGTCTTCATCCCGCGGCCGGAGACCGAACTGGTCGCCGAGGCGGCGATCAACGAGGCGCTCGCGGTACTGGCCGCCGGCCGCACCCCACAGGTGCTCGACCTCTGCAGTGGGACCGGCGCGATCGCCCTCTCAGTCGTACAGGAGGTGCCGTCGGCCGAGGTGGTCGCCGTCGACATCTCAGCCGAGGCGATCGAGCTGGCGTCGGAGAACGCCTCGAGACTGGGGCTGAATCTCACGGTGGTGGCCGGCGACGTCGCCGATCGGTCGCTGCTGGCCGAGCTCGAAGCGTCGGTCGACGTCGTCGTCTCCAACCCGCCGTATGTGCCGGTTCCCCAGGAGCCGCTACCGCCTGAGGTGCGCTGGCATGACCCCGAGCTCGCGCTCTATGGGGGTGGGGAGGACGGGCTCGCGACCCCGGCGCTCGTCGTGGCAGCGGCCGCGCGCCTGCTGCGCGCCGGAGGGCTGCTGGTGATGGAGCACGACGACTCACAGGGTGCGTCGGCCCGCGCTCTCATCGAGAAGACCCAAGCATTTACGGATGTTCATACCCGGATCGACCTGACCGGGCGGGATCGTTTCGTGGTGGCCCGCCGCCACTAAGGGTCCCGGGCATCCACAGCCGCTAGCGGTTTAGCGGTCCGAGCCGAGCATCGAGCCGGCAGTTGCCACGGCGCAGGTCGGCATTGACGCTTCAGATGCTTAGGGTTTGCGGCCGATCGTCATGTAGCCGAGGCTGGCGATCCTGGCCGGCGCACTGAGCCGATAGCTGAGCCGCGACTGCACTGCTCGCTGCGGAGCCGCGATGATCGCTCGGATCAGTGGGTTGTCGAAGAGGATGCCGATCGATCCGAGCCGTCGCGCGGCTAGACCGAGCGCCTGGACCAGTCCGGCGGTCAAGTAATGGCTGACGAGCAGGAACGGACCACCCTGGGCGGCCACCTCGCCCACTTCGAGTCCGTGTCGCTCGAGCACAGCGCGGAGCCCGATGTGGGTGGTGCGCCAGAAGTCGTACGGCGCTTCGTGGGTCGGGTACAGAAACGGCACCGTGATAATCAGCTGGCCGCCCGGCCGTAGAACCCGCACCATCTCGGCGACGGCCTTCTCAGCGTTGTCGACGTGTTCCAGCACGCTGGTGCAGAGAATGGTGTCGAAGGAGCTTGCCTGGAAGGGCAGCGGCGCGGCCATCGACAGCAGCGACAGGCCCGGCGCCGGTGCGACATCGAGTGCCACGACCGACTTCGCCAGCGGTTCGTACCACGGCCGAAAGGGTTGGTTTCCCGCGCCGAGATCGAGCAGATCGCCTCGCACAGCGCCCGCATTGTCAGCCAGCCACTGGCCGACGACCGACCCGGGAAGAACGGAGAGAGTGCTCGCGCGGTCCGGATAGGGCACCCCGTCGATGACGTGGACTGGGCCCTGGCGATGCCGGATGCGGGCGGATTCCATGCAGCACTCCAAGGTTCAGGTAGTTCGTCTTCGTGTGGGCCGCTACGCTCTAGCGCTTCAGTATTGTAGCTGGGGCGGCCTGCTCGTCTGCCGCTCAGCTGAAGGCGGCCGAAGCTGCCTGCCAGCTGCGCCGCAGCCCCTCCTCCAAGCTCGTTGTCGCCTTCCAGCCGAGCGCTTCGCGGGCGAGGTTGACATCCAGCCAGGTGCTCGGCGCGTCAAAGGTCCGGGCCGGACTGCGCTCTATGTCCACGTCCGGGCCAATGATTTCGACGAGCAGGTCCAGCAGTTCGCCAAGCGACGTCCCGTGGCCCGACCCGACGTTGACGATACGAGGAGCTTGGTCGGCGACCGCCGCAGCGAGCAGCGCGTCGACGACATCATCGATGTATACGTAGTCGCGCCGGATCGACGGATCGCCCATCACGCGAATCGGTTCCTGGCGTAGGACCGCGTCGAGCCAGTGAGCGACGACTCCCTGGCCACGGCGTATACGTTGGCCGGGACCGTACACGTTCGACGCCCGCAGAACGATATGGTCGGCGCACCGTTCACGCACCAACTCTTCGACGGCAAGCATCGCCTGGCCGTACTCGTTCGCACCGCGGGTCGGCGAGGACTCCGTGTAGGGCGGTGGCGCGTCGGTGTTGTAGACGGTGCCTCCGGAACTGACTACGAGCACCCGCGGTGCCGGCGATCGGCGACGATCGAGCAGGTCGAGAAGCTGTTCCAAGGCGTGCTGGTCTTGCGAGGCTGTTCCCGGCTTGGTGGAGGTCGCCGGCCGGATGCTGCTGACCAACCAGAAGACGACGTCGGCCGTCTGCAGCGCGGGTGCCAGCTCACCGTCGACTATGAACGGTAATGAGCGCGTAAAACGTGAGCACTCTTGCTGCCGCTCCTCGATCGCCTGGGCCAGCGCACCTCCGATAAATCCTGAGGCGCCGAGTACCGCGAAGGATGAGCCAACCGTGAGCATGTCAATCCTCTGATGAATAATGTCTTGCATGAACCCCCGAAGCCTACTCATTCTCGCTTCGACCTATCCGACAAACCCAGCTGACGGCGTCCCAGCGTTCGTCCGCGATCTGGCGACGTTCGAGTCCGAGGCGTTCGCGACTACGGTGGTGGTTCCGGCGGTTCCCGGCGGTCGTCCGACCGAGATCGACGGCGCGCTGTCAGTGATCCGATTTCGATACTTCTTCCGGCGCTGGGAGGATCTGGCTGACGGCGCCATCCTGGAGAACTTGCGCAGCCGCCCGAGCCGGTGGCTTCAGGTGCCGTTCTTCTTCATCGCGGAGTTCCTTGCGGTGCGGCGCGCCGTGCGACGGGTCAAGCCGACCGTCATGCACGTTCATTGGCTTATTCCGCAAGGGCTTGTGGCCCTGTTGGCGGCACCGCGAATCCCTAAGGTCGTCACGACCCTGGGCGGGGACCTCTACGGTCTGAAGGATCCGATCAGCCGTCGACTTATCCGGCTGGTGCTGCGCAACGCTACCGCGGCGACGACAATGAACTCGGAGATGCGGGATCAGCTTCTGGCCCTTGGCTCGGACCCGCAGACGACGCATGTGTTGCCGATGGGTGCGGACCTGAAAGCAATCAGTCGGGTTGCCGAGACGATGCAACGCGAATCGGGAAGAGTGCTGTTCGTCGGTCGCCTGGTCGAGAAGAAAGGCCTGGCGCACCTTCTTGAGGCTCTCCGGCAGCTGGATCTGTCAGGAGTGCAGCTGCGTATCGTCGGCGACGGCCCGCTCCGCGCCGAACTCGAGGAGAAGGCCTCTGGCCTGCCGGTGACGTTCGTCGGCGCGCTCGGCCGAGCCGAGTTGGCGCGGGAGTACGGGGCCGCGGCGGTAGCGGTGTTCCCGTCGATTCAGGCGGCTTCCGGCGATCAGGACGGCCTTCCGGTGGCGCTGTTGGAGGCGATGGGAGCAGGGGTTCCGATCATCGCGTCTCGACTCCCCGGTCTGGCCGATGCCGTCGAGGACGGCGAATCCGGTCGGCTGGTCGCGCCCGGATCGGCCTCAGAGATCGCGGAGGCGCTGCATGACCTGCTCTCGGACGACGAACTGCGTACGGAGCTGGGCAAGCACGCCGCTGAACACGCGCAGCTGTTCTCGGTCGAGGCAATCGGCGAGCGCTACGTCGCGTTGCTGAATCAAGTCTGCGCCTAGGACCCTCCGGCGCTACGTGTCAGCTGGGGGAGCGCTCGCCGCGGCGCTGGTTGTCGAGAGTCTCCAGCAGGCGCAGCCAGATCTCACTGACCGTCGGATAGGACGGGACGGCGTGCCAGAGCGTCTCCAACCCGACCCGTCCGACGATTGCGATGGTGGCCGCGTGCACGAGTTCGGCCACCTCGGGCCCGACGAAGGTCGCCCCGACGATCACGTTGCTCGACCGGTCAATCACGAGTTTGGCCCGCCCCCGGTAGCCGTCGCGGGTGAGGGAGGCACCGGCCACAGAGGCCAGGTCGTACTCGACGGTCTCGACATCGATGCCGGCCGCTCGCGCACCGGCCTCGGTCTGCCCCACTGACGCGACCTGCGGGTCGGTGAAGGTGACCTGCGGGACCTGGTCGTGATCGGCGCGATCGCGGAACCGGTCGGAGTCCAGGCTGCGTCCCTCGGCCCTGGCTGCGATGACGGCTCCGGCGATGCGGGCCTGGTACTTGCCCATGTGGGTCAGCAGAGCGCGTCCGGTCAGGTCACCGACGACGTAGAGCCAGGGAGGGGCGTCGCCCTCAAGGCCGCTGGCGGCCAGATGGTCGTCGGTGGCTACGAAGCCCTTGTTCGCCGCGACGATCTCCTCCAGTCCGACCGAGGCTAGCCCGAGGTCGCCGCTGGCCGGGCGGCGACCGGCCGCGACCAGCACTTCATCGACCTCGATGGTGTGACCGCTGAAGCTCACCTCGACGACCCCGCCGTGCAGCTGTCCCTCGCCCCGATCCTGCGGGTCGGCCCGCCGAACCTGCTCCACGCTCGCCCCGTTGTGGAGCACGATTCCGGAGTCGGCGAACTGCCGGGCGACGAGGTCACCGGCGAAGGGTTCGTTCTTCTCCAGCGGACGCTCCGACATGCCGATGACGGTCACCTCCGCTCCGAGGCCGCGCAGCCAGGTGGCCGCCTCGCAGGCCACTACGCCGCTACCGACGATCGCGATTCGTCCTGGGATTTCATGAAGATTCGTCACATCGCGTGACGTCCAGGGGAGTGCCTCGGCCAGGCCGTCGACGGGCGGAATCGCGGCGGTCGTGCCGGTGGCCAGCACGACGGCGTGGCGGGCGGTCAGGGTCCGGACCGAGCCGTCGCTGGCCGTCACGCTGACCTGCTTGGAGCCGTCGAGACGGCCGTGGCCCCGGACGACCGAGATGTTGTTCTTCTCGGCCCACTCGACCTGCGAGGAGTCGTCGTGGTGGCTGGTGAAGTCGTCGCGCCGGGCCAGTAGCGCGGCGGCGTCGATGGGTTGGTCGCCGACCAGGCTGGCGACGCCGGGGAGGGCACGGGCGGCGGCGAGCACGTCCAGGGGGCGTAGCAGTGCCTTGCTCGGCATACAGGCCCAGTACGAGCATTCGCCACCGACGAGTTCACGCTCCACGATGACGGCGGTGCGATCGCTGCCCTGGATGGCGAACTGGGCCACGTTCTCGCCGGGCGGTCCGCCGCCGATCACGATCACGTCGTACTCGGACGGGGAGACATCGGAGTTGGCGGCTTGCGGGGCGTCGACCATGACCTTCACGGTAGCGGTGCCGGCGTGGACGCGTTTGAGATGGTGATCGCGTGAGGACGCTGCTCAACATCATCTGGCTGGTGCTCGCCGGATTCTGGATGGCGATCGCCTACGTGGTCGCCGGAGTTGTCTGCTGCATTCTGATCATCACGATTCCCTTCGGCATAGCCTCCTTCCGGATCGCGAACTACGCGCTCTGGCCGTTCGGACGCAGTGTGATTCGCCGAGAGGATGCCGGAGTCGGGTCGGTGATCGGCAACGTTCTATGGGTGATTGTGGCCGGGGTGTGGCTCGCGATCGGGCATATCGTCACCGGCATTCTGCTCTGTCTCACCATCATCGGGATTCCTCTCGGCGTGGCCAGCTTCAAACTCGTCCCGATCTCGCTGCTCCCGCTCGGCCGGCAGATCGTGCCCTCCGACCAGGTCGGGGTCTACCCGGCGATGCCTGTGCAGCCACCCCAGCCGCCGCAGCGCCCGCTGCCCTGACGCCCCGCAGCGCCCGCTGCCATGACGCCACCGCAGCGTCCGCTGCCATGACGCCACCGCAGTTGCGGCTGAGTCCGCGGCCCGCGCGAGTGGTGCGCTCCGTGTGAGTGAGCAGACCGTTACTCACTGGTAATAGGAATCGCGCACGTCAGAAATTTGATCTCGCCATTCTTCCGCTTACCGAATCCACAGTTTGAACCGGATTCTCCCCGTTGGAAGCGGGCCACGTATTGCCGTGATAGCGCGACCGTCGCAGCGCGCAGAAGGAGATCGCAATGTCCTCGGATATCTCAGAAGTTCCGCCGCCACCCGTCGTCCCACCGTCACTGCCGCACTCGGCAATGGAGAAGCAGGTAGCCCGCAGCTACAACTCGATGGTCGACAACGAGACTCTTGAGGACTACTCGCTTAGGTATGCTCCCAAGTCCTTTAGGAAGTGGACCGAATTCACCGTCGCTACCACCGCGCTCGGCGGAATCGCCTATCTGGCCGACTTCGCGATCGGTGCTTCGATCGCCATCACCCACGGCTTCACCAACGCGCTCGCCTCGGTGCTGGTCGCCGCGCTCGTCATCTTCCTGACCTCGGTCCCGATCGCCTACTACTCGGCGAAGTACTCGATCGACATGGACCTTCTGACCCGGGCGGCCGGCTTCGGCTACCTCGGCTCGACCTTCACCTCGATCGTCTACGCCAGCTTCACCTTCATCTTCTTCGCCCTTGAAGGCTCGATCATGGCCCAGGCCTTCAATACCGGATTCGGGTTGCCGCTCGCGCTCGGGTATATCCTGGCGTCGCTGATCGTCATTCCGCTGGTCGTCTTCGGAATGACTGCGATGTCAAAGCTTCAGGTGTGGACGCAACCGGTCTGGTTGATTCTGATGTTTGCCCCGTTCGTCTACATCGCTTTCACTGAGCCGAGTAAATACTCCGATTTCACGAGTTTCGCCGGTAACAACGGAAGTTCGGACTTCAGTGGCATCGGATTCGGCCTGGGTATGGGCGTTGCTCTCTCCCTCATCGCCCAGATCGGTGAGCAGGTGGATTACCTGCGGTTCATGCCGCAGAAGACGGCCGCCAATGCCAAGAAATGGTGGACGGCCGTTATCGCCGCCGGCCCCGGTTGGGTCATTCTGGGCGCGGCCAAACAACTCGGCGGTGCCTTCCTGGCCTTCTACGTCGCCGCCCAGGGGGTCAGCCTCACCAAGGCCGGGGAGCCGATCGAGCAGTACATCGGTGGTTTCGGGGCCTTCATGACCACGGGTGTCGTCGGCCTGGCCGTCTTCTTCGTGGTGTTGTCGCAGATCAAGATCAACGTCGTGAACGCCTACTCCGGGTCGCTTTCCTGGTCGAACTTCTTCTCGCGAGTACTGCACTACCACCCCGGCCGGGTGGTCTGGATCTTCTTCAACGTCGGTATCGCGCTGACGCTCATGGAGATGGGTGTCTTCGGTTTCCTGAACACGGTGCTCGGGTTCTACTCGAACGTCGCCATCGCCTGGATCGGTGCGCTGGTCGCCGACCTGGTGGTGAACAAGCCGCTCGGCCTCAGCCCACCACTAATTGAGTTCAAGCGAGCCCATCTCTACAACTTCAACCCGGTCGGCTTCGGGTCGATGGTGGTCGCCTCGACCGTGTCGATCATGGCCTTCTACAACTGGTTCGGAGCCTATCCCCAGGCCTTCTCGCCCTTCATCGCGCTCGCCCTCGCCTTCGTCCTCTCGCCCCTGCTGGCGGTGGTGACGAAGGGGAAGTACTACATCGCGCGGGAGGACACACTGGCGGAGCCGCTGATGGTGGACGGCCAACTCTCCGCGGTCACCCTGGAGTGCAGCGTCTGCACGACGACCTTCGAGCGGCCGGACATGGCGAACTGCCCGTTCCACAGCGGCCCGATCTGTTCGCTCTGCTGCAGCCTGGACAAGAAGTGTCATGACATGTGCAAGAAGACCGACGCGCAGCTGATCCAGCTCACCTCGCCGCCGGCCGCCGAAGCGGCTCGGTAGATCGCCCGGCCCCACCGTGCCGATCTACGAGTTCCGCTGCCCGTCCTGCGCTGAGTTTCGTCTCCGTCTCCCGATAGCGGCCGAGACGTCGGCGCCGGTACGTTGCCCGGTCTGCTCGGAGCACTCACCGCGAGTGTTCCGGGCGCCGGGCGTGGCCCGGACGCCAGGCGGTCTCGCCGTGGTCCGCAGCCTCGAGGAGGCGAGTCGGGACCAGCCGCAGGTGGTGCGGCGAGCCGCTGCCGGTGACGCCGGCGGGAAACGCCCTGTCGTCCGGGCTCGGCCGCACCTGCCCGCTCTGCCTAGGCCCTAAGCCCGGCTGAGCCGGTCGCCCACCAGCTCCAGCTCGTCTCAAGCAGTCTCTTCTCGTCGAACCGATCGAAAGGTTTCCCTGTGCCCGAAGTCGTCTTCTCGGTGGATCAGTCCAAGTCAATGCGGGATCAGACCGTCCCTGGTCACAACCGCTGGCATCCCGACATTCCCGCCGTGGCCTGGGTGAAGCCGGGTGACGAGTTCCGGATGGAGTGCAAGGAGTGGACCGACAATCAGATCGGGAACAACGACTCGGCCAATGATGTGCGGGATGTCGACCTCACGGTGGCGCACATGCTCAGCGGTCCGATCGGAGTCGAGGGGGCGGAGCCCGGAGATCTGCTGGTGCTCGACATCCTCGACCTCGGCCCGGTGCCGCAGGAGGTCGGACCGGCGCCCGGGCAGGGATGGGGCTACACCGGCATCTTCGCCAAGAACAACGCGGGCGGATTCCTCACCGACTACTACCCGGACGCGGCCAAGGCCATCTGGGACTTTCACGGCCAGGTCGCGACCTCGCGCCATATCCCTGGGGTGAGCTACACCGGCATCACCCATCCGGGTCTCTTCGGCACCGCGCCGTCGGCGGAGCTGCTCGCCCGGTGGAACGCCCGGGAACGTGCCCTCATCGCCACCGACCCCACTCGGGTCCCTGATCTCGCGCTCCCGCCGGAGCCCGCCGGGGTGCTGGGCGGATTGCTGACCGGCTCCGACCTGGAGCGCATCGGGGCCGAAGGCGCCCGCACCGTCCCGGCCCGCGAGAACGGCGGCAACCACGACATCAAGAACTTCACCCGGGGATCGCGGGTCTTCTATCCGGTTCACGTGGCGGGTGCGCTGCTCTCCGGAGGCGACCTGCACTTCAGCCAGGGCGACGGTGAGATCACCTTCTGCGGGGCCATCGAGATGGGTGGCTTCATCGACTTCCACGTCGACCTCATCAAGGGAGGTATGCAGACCTACGGAGTGACCACGAATCCGATCTTCATGCCCGGGCGAGTCGAACCACGGTATTCGGAGTTCCTTAGTTTCATTGGAATTTCGGTCGATCACGACACCGACACGAATCACTACCTGGACGCGGCCCTGGCCTACAAACGAGCCTGTCTCAACGCCGTCGAGTACTTGAAGAAGTTCGGGTACTCCGGCGAGCAGGCGTATCTGATCCTGGGATCGGCGCCGATCGAGGGCCGAATCAGTGGCGTCGTCGACATCCCCAACGCCTGCTGTTCGCTCTACCTGCCGACGCAGATCTTCGACTTCGACATCACTCCCTCTGCGGCCGGACCCCAGTGGGGCGACCGAGGGGCCTGCGCGCTCACGTCGTAGTCGCGCCGGACTCGACCGTGAGTTGGCCACCCCCGGCCGGAGAGTCAGCTGCTCGACACGTCAAGTAGTCGTGAGGTGAGTCGGTGTCCATCCACAGCTGTGGTGATCGTCATTTGGCTTCGCTGTGTAGTCGTATAGCGTGCGGCTCTAGCGCGATTCGCCGAGTCAGCTCGGGCCAAGTGTTGGGGGAGGGGAGGGTCGATGCCGTCTGGGCAGACAATCGTCGAGAGCGAAGTGCGGCAGCTCATTCAGCGCCGCGGCATCGACCCGATCGCGGAGCCGGCAACCACTCGTCGCCTCATAGAAGAGGTCATCAGCGAGTACCTCGACCGGCCGGTCACGTCATCCCTCCCGCCGCTCGGGATTAGACCGTGTGGCTCCGTTCAGTGCTCGACAAGGTATCCGGTTTCGGGCTGCAGCCATTCCTCGATGGCAGGGGCCGCAATGAGCCAACTAGTACGTGTCCCAGGGTTCGCCGGTGAGCGGCTGTGCCACGTGTTTGCGAGATCTCAAGTCCCTAGTGTGCGCAGATGGACGTTGCCCGCGCTTGTCGTCGGATGCGACGGCGAGTTGCCCCTGCACTGGAGCCGACACCGGTCCCCTGAAAACGGCGTTCCGCACAACCTCCCGGCCGCAAGGGCCCGTCAGCCCAGCCCATTTGAGACGGCCCAGGATGTGTCTCTCTTGTTTCTGTCGATGGGCGCGCGCGGCGGCGTCGTCTGACGACGCCGGAAATTTCTTTGGCGTCGTATCGTACGCCGGCTGGTCCGATCGTCGTATGCGATTCTTCCCGGCAATCGTCTTGACTTCGGGCGGCTGCCCGTTCAGGTACTGTAATGTCGCGGCAAATCGCCGAGAACCTATTTCTATTTGGAGGGTGCTAGTGAAGCGCACTTATTTGTTCCGCACGTACCGTGCGATTGGTATGGCAGTCATGCCAATAGGCGCTATCTTTGCGGCCATTTCCACGCCCGGCAGTGCGAGCGCAAGTACGACCGCAGCAGTCGTCCCAGAATCCGCTCCGGTAAACGACACCAGCGTCATTAGCCTTGCAAAAGAACGAAATATATCGGTAGCCACTGCGGCAGCTCAAATAGGTGTTCAGCATGCCGGCGTGCTCGAAATTCCGGAAGTTGCGAAATACTTTGGCAATCGGTTCGCCGGAGTTTGGTTCGACGCAAATAGTCGAATGCATATCGCCGTGGCCAGTTCGTCTACGATGAGAGCTGTGAGTGTCCCGGCAATTCCCGGAATTATGGCACACCAGTTATCGGACGTAACAGACTTAAATATTGTTCATTGGTCGGAAGGTGACCTCGAAGCTGTGACGGTTGCCCTAAGCCCATACATCCCTCGGATAAATAAGGGCATGCCGGTATCAGTGACGCTTCAAACTGTGCCCTCCGAAAACGCCGTTGAGATCGTGACGGGAACTGGCGGCTTAAGTGCGCACCAAAGAACGTTTATCGCAAATGCGCGTTCGCGCTTCGGGTCGAGAATCATCGTCAAGACGGTCGCTGGAAGCAACAGGGCATCCTTGGACAGCTGCGACACGCCGCAGTCATGTGACCCGCCGCTCCGCGCCGGGTTGAGAATTCTGAGCAATGGATACGGCTGCACCTCTGGGCCGATTGTGAGATCCAACGTAGACAACGCGCTGTTTGTGTTGACTGCGGGCCACTGCTTGGATGACGCTGCGGGACAACCATGGACGGAGACGTTCACAAACGGTGAGAATCACCTGATCGGCACCGGCTGGAGTAACGGTCCCGGCGTCACGGGCTCCGACGATGAGGGGATCATCTCTATCAACAATCCCACTGGCTGGACGCCTCGAGCCGAGATTCTCGTGCAAGCGGGCGCTAACACCACGTTCAGCCCAGGCTATCCAGTCTCCGGGACAGGCACATCCGTTGTGGGGATGCGTGTATGCAAGGCTGGTGCATACTACGGGACAACTTGCGGTACAGTCGTCGCTGTAAATGCCACTGGCCCGTCTGGCATCACCGGAATGGGAGAGGCGAGCTATCTCGGGGGCAGTGGAGACAGTGGTGCTCCCATATTCTCCGGAGGCATTGTGTACGGAATCCACGAAAGCCACTACTCTCCGACCGGTGCCCCATCTTCTACCACAAGTTACTATGTCGGAATTACGCGAGCTACTACCGTATTGCACGTCCACGTTGCCACTGGAAACTAGATGACACCCCGATGAGATAGTTCTTATTGCATTTACGTACCCTTGGTACTAGGCATTTGTCTGTTTAATGCAATGTCCCGAGCGCCCCGTATGTTCGTGGCTGCTCGGGGCATTGCGCGAAATCTTCGATGCGCTTATTGTTGCTTCGCTTGGTCTTCTTCTTGGCGCCGCCAGCGTTGGTGTGCGCGATGTGCCAGAAGGCTTTCAGGAAATGACAGATGGGGCCACAGGGTCAGCTGTGGTCAGAGAAGGTCAGTGATCGCCACCTAGGGGCTGGCTCTGGCGCTGGACGATTGGGTGCGATGGATTGCCAGTCGCGGGAGCAACTCCTCGACTGAGCTTGGGATTTGGTCCGTGCCAGAAGTCGAACCGCAGCCACGCACACCTTCTGCTACGCGGATGGCCGTCTACGCGGAGCGATATGTCCCGTTGGGGCCTCACGCGAACCGCGAATGTGAAGACCCTTCTTGCGACGTGGAACATCGACGGTTCGACACCCTCAGAAGAGGTGGTGAGTACGCGCCGCCATAACGAGGAGCAGGATTTCAAGGATGGCGCATCACCGCGGTCAGCAACGCGATCGACTCGGTGACCAACAAAACGAAGTAGTTCCTCGCTCAGCCGCTCTGGACGGCTGGTCCGTCCCAGCGCTCCCAGTGGGCGAAGTCCTCGACCGGACGGCGGGAGAGCTTCGTCAGGTACTTCGTCGGATAGCCGAGCGGCACGGCGGCGGCGATGGCGACCTCGGGCGGAAACGCCAGAAGTTCCTGCACCTCTGCCTCCGCTCCAGCGGTGAAGGTCGTCAGCGCGCCGGCCATCCCACGGGCGTGGGCGGCCAGAATGATGTTGTGGACGAACGGGTAGATCGATGCCCCACTGACGATCCCCACTCGATCCAGGGACGCGTCGATCGAGGAGACCAGCCGCAGGTCGACACCGACCACCAGCAGCACCGGTGCGTTGGCCAGGGCCCGGTACCAGCCCAGCGAACCATCCTCGACGGCGGCAACGTCAGCCTCAGTCACTCGGGTCGGGGTGATCGTGTTGAACGCCGTCTCGCCGAGCCTCCCCTGGGCCACGTACCGGCGTAGGACGGGGTCGGCGGCCCCGATCACCGCACGCTTTGTCTCCTCCGAGCGGATCGCCACGACGCGCCAACCCTGCCGATTCCCTCCGCTGGAGGCGAAACGGGCGACGTCGAGGATCGCGCCGATGTCGGCGTCGGTGACGGGCTGATCGGTGAACTCCCGGCCGGCGAACGCCGTCCTCAGTACCCGCTCGAAATCTGCCATAGCCGAAACTCCTCGCCTTCGCCGCGACCCACGCTGGCCACAACCCAACAATGGCGGAGCGGGCGGGTGGTTGTCACGCGCATCGGAGCACGTCCGGAAGAGCACCGGGAACTTGGGAGAGAAGCCGAGCACACCCCTCAGATCGTGCTCGGACTTCTCCCCGGTGAGCGCAGGGCCGGAAATCCCTCCCGCGGGCCCGGACGGCGACCTGCTCGTACAGGATCGAGCCTGGCTGCGGTGCCCGGAACTCACCCAATGCCCTGCGAGAAGGCCCGGCATATCCCCGACAGATGCCGAGCCTCCTCAGCGAGAGAGTTTACAAACATTTCGGACTGTAAGTTGCGCTCCAGAGTGTGTTCTCGGCTACGTCACCGCACCGCCCATGGCCCACAGGCGCCAACCAGAGGCCGGATCGTGGCCGCAACTCGCGTAACGTAAAACGACGTGACCGATGTCCCCGCCGAGCTCAAAGAACTCTCCGCCACCCTGGCCAGCATCGAATCGGTGCTGGACCTCCCCAAGCTGCAGGCCGAGGCGGACGATCTGGAGCGCCAGGCCAGCGAGCCGAACCTGTGGGACGACCCCGAGAACGCCCAGAAGATCAACAGCCGACTCTCCTTCGTCCAGGGCGACATCCGCCGTGTTGAGGAGCTGCGGCGCCGGGTCGACGATGCCGGGGTGCTGTGGGAGCTGGCCGAGGGCGAGGACGACGAGTCCTCGCGCGGCGAGGCTGAGACTGAGGTCGCCGACCTGCGCAAGCGCATCGACGAGCTCGAGGTCCGCACCCTGCTCTCAGGCGAGTACGACTCCCGCGAGGCGCTGGTCACCATCCGCTCCGAGGCCGGCGGCGTCGACGCGGCGGACTTCGCCGAGATGCTGCTGCGCATGTACCTGCGCTGGGCCGAGCGCCACAACTACACGACTGAAGTCCTCGACACCTCCTACGCCGAAGAGGCCGGCATCAAGTCGGCGACCTTCGAGGTGAAGGTGCCGTACGCCTACGGCACGCTGAGCGTCGAGCAGGGGACACACCGTCTGGTGCGGATCAGCCCCTTCGACAACCAGGGGCGCCGTCAGACCAGCTTCGCCGGGGTCGAGGTGCTCCCGGTCGTCGAGCAGTCCGACCACGTCGACATCCCGGACGACGACCTGCGGGTCGACGTGTACCGCAGCTCCGGCAAGGGTGGTCAGGGCGTCAACACCACCGACTCGGCGGTGCGCCTCACCCACCTGCCGACCGGCATCGTCGTCACCTGCCAGAACGAGCGCAGCCAGATCCAGAACCGGGCCTCGGCCATGGCCGTCCTGCAGGCCCGCCTGCTCGAGCGCCGCCGGGAAGAGGAGCAGACGGCGATGAACGCACTCAAGGACGGCAGCAACTCCTGGGGCAACCAGATGCGCAGCTACGTGCTGCACCCGTACCAGATGGTGAAGGACCTCCGAACTGAGTACGAGGTGGGAAATCCCCAAGCGGTGCTGGACGGTGAGATCGACGGCTTCATCGAGGCCGGAATCCGGTGGCGTCGCTCCAGCTGAGTAGTTGTTGAGTCCGCGCCGGTGCGGTTGGGGCGATCGCAAGTAACCATTCGGTAAACTTCATCATTGTGATCCTGCTCGAGAACGTCTCAAAGGTCTACGCCGCCGGGGTTCGCCCGGCGCTGGACTCGGTGTCGCTGGACATCGCCAAGGGAGAGTTCGTCTTCCTCATCGGTGCCTCCGGCTCTGGAAAGTCGACCGTTCTCCGGTTGCTGCTGCGCGAGGAGTTGGCCAACTCCGGCAAGGTGAAGGTCGACAAGTTCGACGTCGGCAAGATGCCCAAGCGCAAGGTGCCCGACCTGCGCCGCGCGATCGGCTGCGTCTTTCAGGATTTCCGACTGCTGCCCAAGAAGACCGTCTACGACAACGTCGCCTTCGCCCTCGAGGTGATCAACAAGTCGCAGCGTCAGATCAAGCGCACCGTCCCGGAGGTCCTCGACCTCGTCGGGCTGGAGGGTAAGGCCAAGCGCTTCCCCGGAGAGCTCTCCGGAGGTGAGCAGCAGCGGGTCGCCATCGCCCGGGCCTTCGTGAACCGGCCGCTCGTGCTGCTGGCCGACGAGCCCACCGGAAACCTCGATCCGGACACCAGCCAGGGAATCATGGGTCTGCTGGAGCGGGTCAACCGCACCGGCACCACCGTGCTGATGGCCACCCACGACAACAACATCGTCGACGCCATGCGCCGGCGGGTGATCGAACTCGAAGGCGGCAAGATCGTCCGCGACCAGACCCGTGGCGTCTACGGCGTCGGGCGCTGAGGTCGCGTCGAAGACAACCGCCCGCCGTAAGGTCGCAACCGCCAGTCAGCTAAGCGCCATAACCAGTTAGGAACTCATGCGAGCCAGTTTTGTGATGTCGGGGGTCGCCACCGGCATCCGGCGCAATCTCTTGATGACGATTGCGCTCGTGCTGACCACCACGATCTCTCTCTTCTTCCTGGGTGGGGCCATCCTCACCAGCATGGAGATCAGCAAGTTCAACGATCAGTACAAGGACAAGCTGAACGTCTCCGTGTATCTCTGCGGAACGACTCCGTCGGAGAACTGCACGCATCCGGTCACCGACGCCGAGAAGGCGGCGCTGGAGGCGAAGTTCACCGCCGACCCGCGGATCAAGACGGTCGAGTTCATCAGCAAGGAAGACGCGTACGCCAAGAACAAGAATCTGCTCGGGGTCGATGCGGCCAAGTTCCTGAGCCCGAGCGACTTCCCGGACTCCTTCACCCTGAAGCTGCACGACCTCAGCAAGGACTACACCGCAGTGGCCGCCGACTACAAGAACGAGCCAGGTGTCCACGAGGTGCAGAACGTCAACGAGACGCTGAAGACCTTCCTGCGGATCTTCGACTCAGCTCGTACCGCCGCCTTCGTCTTCGCGCTGCTCATCCTCATCTGCGCGATCATCCTGATGGCGATCACGATCCAGGTTGCGGCCCAGCAGCGACGGGCGGAGACCTCGATCATGCGGTTGGTCGGTGCCTCGCGCTGGATGACGCAGTTGCCGTTCATCATCGAGGCGATCATCGCGGTGGCCATCGGTGGGCTGCTCACGGTCCCCGCGCTCTGGTACGCCAAGCAGCGCGTGCTCTACGACATCTTCCACAACTCGGTGCGCAACCAGGTGCTCCCCGGTCTGAACATCAATGACGTGCTGATTGCCAGCGGCATCTCGCTGGGCATCGGCTTGGTGCTGGCGATACTGACGGCCTACATCACGCTGCGCGCCTACGTGCGGCTGTAGGCCGAGGGACCGTGAAGATCCGATGAGCCAGTCCTCCAGCAACCGCGATCCCGGGAAGAAGATCGTCGCGCAGAACCGCAAGGCCAGCCATGACTACACGATCATGGACACCTTCGAGACCGGCGTGGTGCTCACCGGAACTGAGGTCAAGGCGCTGCGGATGGGACGGGCTTCGCTGGTCGACGGGTTCGCCACCATCGACGATGGTGAGGTCTTCATGCACAACGTCCATATCCCGGAGTACAGCCAGGGGAGTTGGACCAACCACGCGCCCCGCCGCACCCGCAAGCTGCTGCTGCACCGCGAGGAGATCCGCCGCCTCGTCGGCAAGACACACGAGGGCGGCCTGACGCTGGTGCCGGTCTCCATCTACTTCCGCGACGGCCTGGTGAAGGTCGAACTCGCGCTGGCCAAGGGCAAGAAGTCCTACGACAAGCGTCAGGACATGGCCAAGCGGGACGCCGACCGCGAGGTCACCCGAGCGCTTGGCCGGCGCAGCAAGGGCATGACCGACTGACACAGCGGCCACCCGCATTGGGGGTCTAGTTGGTGTCGCGCAGTTGCTGCCGGTCGCGTTCGGCGTTCTGGCGTAGCTGGGCCACCAACACGCCGTAGGTGAAGGTGTCCTCCGCCTCGGTCGATGCCACCTCGGCCAGCCGCCGCAGCACCTGGGCCGCCACCACGCTGTCGTGGAACTCGCCCAGCAGGTCCTGCAGGTCGCTGCTGGCGGCCACGGTCTCGGGGGCATCCTCGGCCGCCTCGGCGGCGTAGCGGACCTGCTTGCTGACCTTGCGGGCCGAGTGCAGATCCTCGTCCGTACCGTCGAAACGGGTCGCGGTGGTCAGGCGCCGGCTCAGCTTCTTCTGCACCTTGCGCACGGAGTCGTTCAGAGTCTTGGCCGGCCGCCCCGCCGCCGCGGTGAAGGGCGGATCGTCGCGCCACCGGAGGATCTCACCGAGCAGCGCGCTGTAGCGCGCCCCGCCCATCTCGGTGATGAGCACCTGCTGGGCCCGGGTCAGTTCGTCGGTGAGACGGGTCTTGATCTGCTCGCCGACCGGCCCCATGACGAGTTCGTCCGGGAGCTCATCGACGGCACCGCTGAGGCGGGTCAGCATCACCTCGCGGTCTCGCACCTCGCCCAGCGTCGCCGCGAACCACTTCAGCTCGGCCTCGAAATTTGCGGCCTGGTCGGCGTCGAAGCATTCCGAGAAGGTGCGCAGGGTGCTGCGCAGCCGGCGGGTCGCGACCCGCGTCTGGTGGACGGCGCTGGGACGCCCGGCGTGGATCGCGAAGTGCCCGCCGAAGATCGTCCGAGCCTGCCCACTCATGTAGTCCATCAAGACCGCGCCGGCCGACGCGCGGGCCCCGCCGAGACCCTCGTTACCGATTCCGACGCGAGCGCGGGCCAGCTTGGAGCGGCTCGTTGAGGGGTAGGCCCCAGCGGCCAGCAGTTCCGCGCCGAGCGACTTGAGCATGCGCCGCTTCCCCTCGCCACCCAGCTCGAGTTCGAGTTCACGCCACCGCGGCGCCCGAACCTCAGCCCGCAGTGGGAAGGCCCGGACCTCGTCGTCGGCGAGTTCAACGAGCAGGCGGCCCTTCGCGTCGCAGAAGCGGTAACGGGTACGACTGACGTCCAGACGGATGCTGGGGGCAACGCTTCGACCACCGAGAAATGGGGCGAGGATTTGATCCAGTTCGTGGGGGAGGACGACCCCGTCCGTCATGGCGGAGTGGTCGACGATGGAGGGCCAGTGCAGCTCGGCTCGGTCCTCACCGGAGGGCACTTTCAGCTGCCAGCCCGTGTCGGCCTGCCCCTCGCGATGCCGGAGCGAGATCGTGAATCTGAGCAGCCGGTCGTCCTCGGTGTCGAAGTACGTGCTGGCGACGGCCACGGTGTCGATCGCGGGATCGGGTGCGTGGGCGTCGTCCTCGGCGCTGCCGAGGGCGGACGACGTGAATGTCGGCATGACGAAGTCGGGGGAGACGTCGAACTTCGTCTCGATCTCCGTCATCACTGCGGTACACCCCCGGTTCTGCCCGCTACGGCTCAAGCCTAACTTGCGCACCCGACTAGTCTGAAGATGTAGAACTCACAACCTGGGGGTGAACGGTATCGACTCTGGCCGTCGATGCAGGAGAAGCGGGCCGAGGACCGCATTGCTGACCTCGTTAAAAAAGCGATGCAAAACCAATAAGCGCCGATTCCAATCGCGCTGAGTTCGCTCTCGCTGCCTAAGTAGCGGAGTGACTCTGTCAGCCCGGGTTTGTTGCCGCCCCGGATGCTGGCATCAGCTAGGTGACTCACTGTCCTCGCCGGTCGCGGGCTTGGACGGGACATCTCACAGCGACTGGGCTTGTCACCCTGGCTCGTGTGCATGACCAGGGAAGCCGAGTAGAGGCAGCGCACACTGCGCCCGGAGAAGTCCTGTTGAAGCGACAGAGGACGGGGGTTCGATTCCCCCCACCTCCACCAATCTGCCCCCTAGACCGTCGGTCTCGGGGGCAGAGTTGTCTTACGCAGGTGCGCCGGAGTCATGGATCGAAGAGCCACAGCACGGCGCGGGGACCACTTGGAGAGTCCTCTGGCGCGAGCACGGGGAACCCAGCGAGAGCTCTTCACCACCGCCGACGCGGCCGCTAAGTTCAAGCTGCTGGTCGACGGATCCGAGCAGCGCTGGCCCACCGCCCGGCGCGGGCTTCCACGTGCCGAAGAGAACCGGCGGCACGAACTTCGAAGGGTTCGCCCAGTGGTCGATCAACGCACGCATCCGCGCCAGCTGGCACCACAGTGAATTACCGCCGCGACGTCGAGAACCATCAACCGCGGGCAACGTACGTACGAGTGTCGGGCGGACGACGGCGAGGGGCAGTGCGGCCGGGTCATCCACGCGCCGCCGCACCTCATTGCTGAGGCAAGTCGACCCACGTCCCCTTGGTTAACCGTGCCTGCTGATCAGGTGTGATCGGTTCGAGAGCCGCAAGCAGGTTTCTGACGCATTCATAGGTGACACGGAGATCCTTGAAATCAACAACACGCCTGTCGGGGAAGTCCGGCGGGAACGGATCAACGGCAAACCAGGGCACGAACTTGAAGTGCACAGTCGCTTTGATGTCCGTGGGGTAGGGCTTGGCAAACCGGAGACGCATTAGCGCTACTTCGCCGCCTTCGTCCCATGTGAGCGGGCCAACAGGGTGCGTGGTCTCCAACGGCGTCGAAGCCGTCTGTACCTCGACCTTGTGACTCTCCGGCGTGGGCACGTGGCGGAGCAAAGATCGATGTTTGTCCGCATTTGAGAGCCTGTTGAGCAGAGCTAGAGGGTGTGTGGACGGATCTGGGTAGTGATAGGGCTGCACGAGATCGATAACCGGCGGCACATTGGCAATGCCCTTTAGCCAGGATTTGACCAGCTTGGCGTATTCGCTGGGTGTTTCCGCGATCGGGAATTGGTGGGTCTTCAGTAGCTGGACCTGCTGCTGATCCGCCAGCGCCGTGACAATGTAGTCGAGCGAGCACCGTAGATCGTGCACGAACTCCCCGAGCAGGATGGGTGTCCGGAGTTCGACGGGGATCGCCTTCGCGACGACTGTGACCCATCCCGTATCGGGGTCGATCTGTGTCTCAATCGTGCAAAAGTCGTCGACCTTCATTCCTCCGAAGACCTCCTGCTCGAGGATTGCGAGGAGTTCCGCGGCGCGGCGCATCTTGGCCCAGGAGGGGAGCAGATCAAGGCTCGTCATGACAGCAGGTTACGTGGCTTGCAAGTTACCCTGAGGGGGGCCAGAATTGCCGGATGAGCCGACTCTGAGTTGGGACGGCCAGTCTTGAGACCGAACGAAACCGGGGACAAGCCCAGAGGCGCATTGAAGATCGCCGTGGTGCACCACACGTGGGTCGCGAAAACTCAAGCTATGCAGGCACCATGAGCAGCCTCGCCCGCATCGGGTCCATCAGCCCGTGCAGGAGGGTGTCGCCGAAAACGTCCGCATGGTCGGGGCTAAGTACATGTCGGCGACACGGTTCGGGCGACTGACACGCGCTCTGGAAAGTCAGAGTCAAACCCGGCATCCGCCCTTATGGTCAACCATGACAACGACTCGATAGATATCGCAGTCGTGTCTGCTGGCCGACAATCAGTGGTTCAGGCAACACAGCGTCATCTCTCATGGGATCGTGACTCTCGTCGTGGGTGGAGGCCTACCAATTTCGTCGTGGCGGGGCGTTGCGTATGATGTTGATCTGAGCACCGTCCCGGACAGTGTGTCGATCGAACAATCGCGGAAAGAATTCGAATCACTTTGAGATGGTCCCAGCAAATGGTGAATTCCCATCATAGGAAAAGTCCCAGGAACAACTGGATCAAATCGATATAGTTGGCCGAGGAGGCTCCGGTGGCGAATACGAGGAGTAGGCCAGATGGGTATGCACGCTGTGTTGCAGTAGAGTACGTTTCGGATGAGCCGCAGCCCGGAATTATTCGTGTTGAACTCGTGGACGGTCACGGCATTACTCACACTTTCGTCGATAAGACTGCGATATTCGTTGATGATCTTAGATTGGTGCGACCTGACAGCACGCACCCGGTCATTGTTGCGCTGAGAATCGCGAAGCGAGAGAGCGGCACTGTTGATTCTGTGGAGTCACCGTTGGTGGCGGTTCGCTTATGTGACACCTTCTCCGAAGGCAACCTGGTCGACTTTGAACTTTCGCGCAGTGAGCTATTCGAAGACGGAGATCTCACTATGCCGTTTCGCGGATAGACCGAGGCCCTGGGGAAGGGGGCCGAACGGCAACGAAGCGGCCAAGTGCAGGCTTCCCACAGGCCGCGCCGTCGAGCGGAACTCAGGATCTACACCGAAGCCTGGGCTTCACTGGTGCCGGGACAGCACCAAGACCTCCGAGTCGAACGGACAAGTTCACATGAACAGTCCAGGCGATTCACTCAGCCGTCCATTACGCAGGTGCGCCGGAGCTCTTCGACCGGCTGGCGGCCGCCGCGTGATGGAGCGAGCCAACTTGAGCCGGCGCAGATTCCGCCATGCAGTACACGGTCCGGTCGCCGTTCGCCCAGCCGACTGGCTGCGGCACCAATTCGCTGGACTGCAGGCCACGCGGCCAGGCGCTGCGAGCCAATCCGGTGTAGTCCAGTTGGTCGTGAAAGCAGGTGGACGCGACCGGGCCGTTCCAGTAGCTGTCGTCCGGATAGGTGTCGCCGCCCATCGCCTCTTCGAAGGCAACTAGTTCCTGGGTGTGCGGCTTCGAGCAGGGCGTCTGCTGCATATGTTCGCTGTGCGGACCACTGACGGTGAAGCAGGTGCCGACTGCCGTAGTCGGCGAAATGCCGTCTATCTGAGTCCCCTGGGTCGGTGGTGACGTGCGGCTCGCCGCGGACTGAGCTGGCGCGATCGGTGCATGTGAGGGAGCGCCCGCGGAGCCCATGAGGAGCGCGCCTCCACGGGCGGACTGCGATCGATGGCCGGAGGTGATCGCGTAGAGCAGGACGGACGCGAGGATGGTGAGACCGATCGAGAGGGCGATGCTCTTCGAACGCCGATGGGATGAGCCTCGCCCCGTTGCGCGCCACGGTTCCTGGGTGGACTTGTGCGACGGGGAGGTCGCTGTGCGCCACTCGGTCTGCCCCTGGCCGTAGCGGCTGATCGCTTCCCTCGTCCGGGCCGGCGGTTCGTGGCGCCCGCTGCGGATGAATGCTTCGTCCAACGTCAGACCGTCGAACGGATCCGGGTCGCCGCTCGTTGATTTGTCGCCCGTGCCCTCAACCACACCTAGTACCCGTCGCTTCGTGCCAATGGAGCACCCAGGTTAGCTACGCACCGTTGTAGCAAATCGCGGAATTGACGCCCTGCTGTGACACTTCACCGGGATTTCGTCCGCTGCTCACCCAGGCGTCGCCGGCGATCGCAGACGGTCGCTGCTGACTTACCGACGTAGCTGGTCGTTAGCCGAGTCGGTAGGACCAGCACCGCTGTCCTGCTACGTCACGCTCGCCGACCTCGGAGAACCCCACCTTCTTGAGGACTTGAGCGCTGCGGCTGTGGCCGACGATGACGATGGCCGACAGTCCACCAGCAAAACTCGTGTCGTTCAGATGCCAATCGACGAGGGCGGCGGCAATCTCAGTAGCAAGGCCCTGGCCCCACACGTCTCGTCGAAGCGTGTACCCCAGTTCACGCGCGTGGCCGTCCGGGCCGAAGCCCGCGCGCCCGACCAGTCGGTCCTGAGCGTCGGTGAGTCGCCACTTCGTCCAGCCGCGGGTCTCCTGCTCCTCGATGTACGAGGCGACCAGTTGCTCGGTCTCCGCGAGGCTCTCCGGACGCCCTGATCGGATGAAACGCATCGTCTCCGGATCGGAGTGCACGACGTTGAGAGGTGCGGAATCCGCCGGCACCCACGTGGTCAGCGCCAGGCGAGGAGTCGTCAGAATCGTGCTTCGCTGCGGCGAGAGGGGTGGACCTTCAGTGATGGTCACGGCTGGCGCGGCGTCAGTTTCGGGATGCGAACCCATCCGGGCCTCGACTCAGCGGCGCTGGGTACGGCGCTGCTTGCTCCCCTTCGAGCTGCCCTTCGAGCGCTGCTGCTGCTTCTTGTCGTTGCCGGCCATCCACGCGACGACCATGCCGATGATCCCGGCAATCACGAAGATCTCACCCAGCACCAGCAGGACGCCACGAGCGCCGGCCACCAGGAGCAGATTCGCGACCAGGAGCAGGACTGCTCCGATAACCAGGCAGTACCGGGATACCTCGTCGATCTGGCTGTGTCGTTTCGGCATGCCCGGAGGCTACCTGAGCGACTGCTCGGCTATCGCGCGACCCAGCCGGCCGGTGGGTCCTCGCCGACCAGTCCGTCAACTGCTTCCCGCAGCAGGTCTGCGTGCCCGGTGTGCCGCCCGTACTCCTCCACGAGATCAAAGGTGAGCCGCCGCAGACTGGCGTGTACGCCCTCGCCGTTGGAGACGTGGGCCTCGAAGTCGAGACCGCCCGCCGCGAGGGCGTCCTCGACCCGCTGCTGCGACCGGGCAACCGAGGCGTCCCAGAGTGCATAGAGCGCCTCCGGAGTATCGGCGGCGGCCGAGGTGAAGTCCCAATTCGGCTCAGACTCCCAAGGGGCCGACTCCCATGGCTCGCCCGGACCTGAACCGGAGAGCTTGACGCCAAGGGTGAAGTCCTCGACGCAGGCCAGATGCTTGAGCAGCCCACCCAGCGTCAGGCTCGACGTTGCGATCCGGGTGTTCAGGCCTGCGGCATCCAAGCCGCCGGCCTTCCATCGAAATGTCGTCCGCAGCCGGTTGAGCGCGCCGAGCAGGTGCGCTACCTCGCTGCCGGCGAGGGGAGGCTCCCAGGGGGTCGAATCAGCCGTCGCCACTCGTCGAAACTAGCGCGGGCGCGTCGGTGCGGTCCAGAGCGTTCACCCGGAAGGCATGAAGACCGCCGGCGCCCGTTACGGAAGCGTTTGACGTGCTCGTCGCGGATACCCCGCGTGAAATCGCATGAACTGAACGGATGGAGCGATCCACATGACCACTCCTACAGAGACGCCCGGCACCGCCACGCCGAATACCGGCATGGTGGCGATGGACGCGGCCGGCCGCATCCAGATTCCCCGGGCCGCCGCGATCACCGCCGCATTCATGCGCATTTCATTGGGTTTCGTGTACCTGTGGGCGTTCATCAGTCAAGGTTTCGGCATCACGTACTCCAATCAGGCCACCCCGGCGCCAGGTAGTAGCCCTACCGCGCCGGCTGACTACGGATGGCACTTCGCGGTGGACAGCAGCAAGGGGTGGATCAGCTCGGGCTTCAAGGCGTCCCCGACGTCCGGCTTCGTCAGCAGCCTGCACGGTCCGCTGGCCTTCATCCCGCAGCACCTCGCGACCGGCATTGATGATTTCGGCTGGATGCTGGCGCTGGCTGGCCTGGGCATAGCCCTCATGTTCGGCGTCTTCAGCACCATCGCCGGCTGGGGTGGTCTCATCCTCAACCTGCTCATCTGGCTCTCGTCGTTCCCGCCGAGCACCAACCCACTCATCGACGCCGAACACGTCACCTTCGCCCTCGCGATCTTCCTGATGATGTGGATCCAGGCGTCGAACTACTGGGGCTTCGGTCGCTGGTGGCGTAGTCACACGCCGACGCTGCTCCACTGAGCCGCGACACGGCCCAACGGTCGCCGTCGATGATCGCGACCGATGCGTTAAACCGGTGCATACTGCAGCCGTGAAGCTAAAACTCCGACCGGAGGCAGGCCCGGACTGGAGCCTCCCGCCGGAATGGGTTCCACCGTCGGATGAGCCCGGCGACGAGGAGGTCAGCCGGAGCCGGGTGGCCGTCATGATCATCGCCGTCTCCGCCCTGCTGGTGGCACTCCTCGTCGGCGTGGCCCTCGTCTCGCGGGCGGTCTTCGTCGACCATCGAAGCGCGCGGGAGGCCCGCGTCCTGTCGAACTACGCCGAGACCATGCGCGGCTGTATCGCCGGTGGCACTGCCGCCGACCTCTGCTCCAGCCAGGTCTACAGCGCCTGTCTGGCTGATCCGTTCTGGTCAGAGCGAAGCTTCACGACGCTCTGGATCGGTGACGGGCGCAATGAGTCGCTCACCGCCTGCGGCGCTCCCGCCGCCCTCAACTGACGGCGACTGGACCCGCCGACCTGAGTCGGGACTCAGTGTGCGGCGTGGTTTGCCGTCGCCCGTTCCCGCAGACGCTGGGTGATCTCCTCAGCGGAGGTGGGGTAGGCGAAGAAGAACCCCTGCCCGGTCTCGATCTGAGCGCCACGCATCTGTTCGGCCTGCTGCTCGAACTCGATGCCCTCGGCTACTACGGAGAGATGGAACGAGTGCGCGGTGGCGACCATGAGGCGCACCAGTTCGGCGCTCCCTTCGCTCTGCGCCGCCACGAAACTACGGTCGATCTTGAGAATGTCGGCGGGCAGCGTGGGTAGCTGGCCAATCGAGGTGTATCCGGTGCCGAAGTCGTCGATCGCCACCTTTACCCCCAACTCGCGAAGCGCACGTAGGTTGCTCTGCGCGACGCCACTGTCGATGAGCGAGGTCTCGGTGACCTCGACGGTGAGCAGTTCGGCCGGGATGCCGCTGGCCTCCAGCGCGGCTCGCACCTCGCCCGGCATCGCCCGGTCTGAGAGATGCCGTGCGGAGAGGTTGATCGCCATGGTCAGAGCATCGTCGGGCGGACTGAGTCGTCGCCACCGGGCTAGTTGCTCCGTGGCTTCGGTGAGTACCCAGCGACCGATGTCGTTGATGAGCGAGGACGCTTCCGCGACCGGGATGAACGAGTCCGGCTGCATGAAACCGAAGCCCGGCCGGTTCCAGCGAATCAACGCCTCGACTCCGGTCATCGTCGACGTCTGCAGATCGACGATCGGTTGGTAGTGCAGGACAAACTCGCCGTCCCGAAGCCCGTCGCTGATGGCCCGCTCCAGCGCGGAGCGCTCCTCGATCTCCATCCGCAGGGTCTCGTCGAAGATGCTGATCTGACCTCGGCCCGACTTCTTCGCGCGGTAGGCGGCCGCATCAGCTTCGCGCATCAGTTGGTCGGCGTCGGTGGAGTGGCCGCGGGTGATCGCCACGCCGACGCTCGCGCCGATGACGACCTCATCGATGCCGATGTCGATCGGATCGGTGACGCACTCAACGAGTCGATTCGCTATGAGCACGCACTCGTCGGAGTCGGCGATGTTCTCGCAGAGCACGACGAACTCGTCACCGCCGAGACGGGCCGCGATGTCCCCCTCCCGGATCGCCGCACGCATCCGGGCGGCGACCGTGCGCAGCACCAGGTCTCCGGCGGCGTGCCCGAAGCTGTCGTTGACGATCTTGAAATGATCGAGGTCGACGAACATCAGGGCGGTCGAGGTGTCGGTTTCGGCCGCGCTTCGCAGGGCAAGGTCGGTGAGGTGAATCGCCTCAGCCCGGTTCGGTAGTTCGGTGAGGGCATCATGCGTTGCTCGGTGGGTCAATGCCTCCTGCGCCTCTTCGCGGCTGCGCATCTCGTCGATGATGCGGTTGAGGGACGCGTTCATCGTCACGGCCAGCGGCCCCGGCGCGGCGTCGCGGAGGCTGGCGACCAGCTCGTCGCGACTCAGTGCGTCGTCGCCGATGAGGGCGGCCGCCTTCGCCTCGACCTGGCGCAGACTGTCGACCGAGGCGGAGAGGCCACGGGCCACGGTGCGGACCTCTCGCGGCCCGCTCGCGGTCACCTCGACGAGCTCGCCGTCGCTGATCCTTCCGGCCTGATCGGCCAGCCTGTCCAGTGGCCGGCCGAAGCTACGGACGGCCAGCAGGGCGGCGAGCAGGCTGAGTAGCGCAACGACCAGGATCAAGACCGCCAACCCGGCCAGCGCGAGCTGCGCGTTCGACTGTTCGCTGCGAGCCGCGTCATGTACCCGTGCCATGGCAACGATCGGAAGCGCCTGGAGCACGGCGTCGCGATCATTGGTCATCAGCACCATGTTCACCGACTCGCTGATCGGCATCTTCTGCGGGTTCACGGCCCACTTGTCGAGCTCGGAGTTGACGAACGCGACCTTGGGGTTCTGCATGGCCTGACGCCACATCGCACTCATCGTCGCCGACGTCGCGTTCAACGCATCGTCGGAGTAGGACTGCGTGCCGCCCCAGACACGCGCCCAGTAGCGCGGCGCCAGATCCGGGCTGGCGAAGACACCCGGGTGCTCGGCCGAAGTGAAGAACGCGATCTCGCTCGACATGAATTGGACGGCCTCGGTGACGATGCGAAGGTCGGTGATCGCCTGGTTGGTCGCGGCGCCCAGACCCGACCGGCCGGCTCGCCCGAGCAGATCATTCTCGACCTTGCCGAGGTCCGTCATGAAATCCACGGCTTGCTGGAAGACGACGGCCGCTTGGAACTTGGCCTGCGATCCGGCGTCGGTGTCGATCTTCAGGCGAATACCTGCGATCTCGTTGCGTGCCGATTCGGCGCGGACGGCGTAGTCGGGGTTGCTGGCGAGCGTGGCGACGGCCGCGTTCGTCTTGACCCGCAGCGCGGGCACGAGCTCGTACTGCGACATCAGCTTGAGGGCCTGATCGGGCTTGAGCCCGAGCGTCGCGCTGGTCTTGCGGTCCTCTAGCGCCGTGGCCCCGATGGCTGGGGCGATCTCGGCCCCCAGTGCCTCGCGCACGTCGTGCAACTCGGCGGCCGAACGGATGAGTCGCTGAGTGGCTTTGGCATCCCCGACCAGTTGGGCCTGAGTCCTGATCTGCAATGAGGTGGCGACGAGCACACCGACGATCGGAACGATCAGTAGCGAGAGGAGCCATACCCGCAGGCTTCCGCCGTCGGCGGTCAGGCGTCTCAGGGGACTGGAGAGGGCCATAGCGTGACTATCGACCGAAGTCGGCTGGTCCTGAGCCGCCCGAGCCGTCCGTCTGAGGTAACTGATAGAGAACGGCCGATGACGGGCATGAATGTAGTGAACCCCCAAATGCCCAGTCGAAGTGCGAGGTCGATAACTGTGTCAGGCGATATCTGGCTACCCCAGACGGACGACGCTCCGAGACTTGCGCGCAGTTACCTCGCCGAGCGGGCGGACGCCATCCCGCCGGGGCTCGTCGAGGACGCCGAACTGCTCGTCTCCGAATTGGTGACCAACGCGGTTCGCCACGGCCGGCCGGAGATCGCGCTTAGCCTGCGGGCCAATCCATCCGGGATCGAGGTGGAGGTCAGTGACGGGGGAGACGTGAGCGAAGTCGTACCCGTCGCCGACCCCGGCCCGGAGCGCACCGGCGGTCGGGGCCTGCGCATAGTCGACGCGATAGCCGCACGGTGGGGCGTCTCGGTCCGGCGTCCGGCGCCGGGAAAGACGGTCTGGTTCCAGCTCGCCGTGTGAGGTGCGGCAACCGTCGCCACCCCGACGTTTGTGCGACGTCTGTCATAGCCGTGCCCTTCGATGATTAAGCTGGGCCGGTGACAGCTGAGCTCGCATCACTCGAGTCCGCCCCCTCCGATTCGGCGATGCGTCGGGCCCTTCGTCGCGCCCGCGACGCAGCCACCCTGGACGTCACCGAGGCCGCCGTCCTGCTCGCCGCAACCGGTGCCGACCTAGAGGAGCTCAGCCGCATCGCCGCTAGGGTCCGGGACGCCGGGCTGCGGGCCGCCGGTCAGGAAGGCCTGATCACCTATTCGCGCAAGGTCTTCATCCCCTTGACCAGACTCTGCCGCGACCGCTGCCACTACTGCACCTTCGTGACGACACCTAACCGGTTGCCCAGTGCGTACCTCGAGATCGACGAGGTGGTCGAGATTGCGGCGCAGGGTGCCTTGATGGGGTGCAAGGAGGCGCTCTTCACCCTGGGTGACCGCCCCGAAGATCGCTGGCCGCAGGCGGCGCAGTGGCTGGAGGAGCGCGGGTACGACTCCACGCTCTCCTACCTGCGGGCCGCGGCCATCGCCGTGCTCGAGCGCACCGGGCTGCTGCCGCATCTCAATCCGGGTGTCATGAGTTGGACGGAGTTGCAGCGCCTCAAGCCGGTCGCGCCGAGCATGGGGATGATGCTGGAGACGACCTCGCGGCGGATCTTCGAGGAGCCCGGCGGGGTTCATTTCGGGAGTCCGGACAAGGACCCGGCCGTACGGCTGCGGGTGCTGGAGGACGCTGGACGGCTCGGGATTCCCTTCACCACCGGGATCCTCGTCGGCATCGGCGAGACCCGGGTCGAACGGGCCGAGTCGATCTTCGCCATCCGTCAGGTCGCCCGCGAATATGGCGGGATTCAAGAGGTGATCGTCCAGAATTTCCGGGCTAAACCGGATACCGCGATGCGCAACGAGCCCGATGCCGACCTCGACAGCTTCGTGGCGGCGATCGCTGTCAGCCGCCTGCTGCTAGGCCCCTCCATGCGCATCCAGGCCCCGCCGAACCTGGTCGATCTGGATGAGTGCAGCCGTCTCATCGGCGCCGGGATCGACGACTGGGGTGGCGTCTCCCCGCTGACGCCCGACCACGTGAACCCGGAGCGTCCGTGGCCGAACATCGACGCCCTCCGCGAAGTGAGTGCCGCCGCCGGCTTCACGCTCCGCGAGCGCCTCACCGCACATCCGCCCTACGTCCGGGCCGAGACGCCGTGGCTCGACCCCCGTCTGCTCACTCACGTCCGTGCCCTGGCGCAACCGGACGGGCTGGCCCGCGAGGACGCCACGGTCAGCGGGCAGCCCTGGCAGGAGCCGGACGCGCACTGGGTCTCCTCCGGGCGCGTGGAACTGCACACCGAGATCGACACCTCGGGCCGCACCACCGACCGGCGGGGTGACTTTGACGAGGTCTACGGCGACTGGCAGGAGGTGGCGACGCGGATCATTCCGCAGCCCGCCGACCGGCAGCCGCAGCGGCTGGATTCGGAGGTGGCCGCGGCGCTGCGGGCCGCTGAACGGGATCCGGGTGCCCTCACCGAGGCCGAGGCGTTGCTGCTGATGACGGCCGACGGAGCCGCCATGGATGCGATCTGTGCGCTGGCCGACGGCCTGCGCGCCGATGCCGTCGGCGACGACATCACCTACGTGGTGAACCGGAACATCAACTTCACCAATGTCTGCTACACCGGCTGCCGCTTCTGCGCATTCGCCCAGCGGGCCACCGACGCCGACGCGTACACCCTCTCCGGTGAGGACGTCGCCAACCGCGTCCGGGAAGCCGTGGCCGAGGGAGCGACCGAGATCTGCATGCAGGGTGGGATCGATCCGGCGATGCCGGCTTCGGCCTACTTCGACCTGGCCCGTGCGGTGAAGCTTGCCGCCCCCCAGATTCACCTGCACGCCTTCAGCCCGATGGAGATCATCAACGGCGCCAGCCGGGCCGACCTCTCGGTGCGGGACTGGCTGAGCGCGGCCAAGGAGGCCGGGCTGGACTCGATCCCCGGAACCGCCGCCGAGATCCTTGACGACGAAGTGCGCTGGGTGCTGACGAAGGGGAAGCTCCCGACCAGCGCCTGGATCGAGGTGGTGACCACCGCCCACCGCCTCGGCATCCCATCCACCGCCACGATGATGTTCGGCCACGTCGACCGACCCGATCACTGGGTGCGTCACATCCAGCTCATCGGCCGGCTGCAGGACGAGACCGGGGGCTTCACCGAGTTCGTCCCACTGCCCTTCGTTCACAATCAGTCGCCGATCTACCTTGCCGGCCTGGCTCGGCCCGGCCCTTCGTCGCGGGACACCCGCGCCGTGCACGCGATGAGCCGGATTCTGCTGCACGGCCGCGTCCACAACATCCAGACCAGCTGGGTGAAACTCGGTGACGACGGCACCCGTGACATGCTCAGAAGCGGGGCCAATGACCTCGGCGGCACGCTCATGGAGGAGACGATCAGCCGGATGGCCGGGTCGGAGAACGGGTCTCGCCGCGAGATCCACGAACTCGAAGAATTGGCGGCCAGTATCGGGCGCCCGGCCCGTCAGCGGAGCACGCTCTACGGCCGCCCGTCAGTCGTTGCTTAACGCTCAGCTGACATCAAATCCCAGCATTATCAGATCTCGGCTTGACTTAGGGGTAACGACATGGGTGTAATTCCCTCAGTGTTATCCACCCGAGACGAGTAGCGATCCACTGATCGGCGGTCAGGTTCTCTTGGCTGAAGTTGGCCGGAGAGTTCCGGAGTGAATCGGCAAAGACTTGGGGTCCGTGTCCACATCAATCCCCCGAAAAGACACAAAAATGAGTAGAACGAACATGAACCAAAGGGAGTCGCAGTGACGGACTTGATCGGTGACCAGACTGATATCACTGCGGCAGGCGACGACGAACTGACCTCCATCTTCGGTCTCCCGGACGAAGAGAGTTGGCAGGAGCGCGCCCTCTGCTCGCAGACAGACCCTGAGGCATTCTTCCCCGAGAAGGGTGGCTCCACTCGCGAGGCCAAGCGCATCTGCACTGGATGCGAAGTCCGCACCGAATGCCTGGAGTACGCGCTGCTCAACGACGAGCGCTTCGGCATCTGGGGCGGCCTCTCCGAGCGCGAGCGCCGCCGTATGAAGCGTATGGCGATCTGACCTCGGACTAGCTAGAACTACCGCTCGTCAGAGCGGGTGTATGTCGTCGACATCCTTGCCGTTGAGTTGCGCCACTAATTCGGCGACGACGGCAAAGACGAGACTCGATCGTTCATCGCCGGTCGCGGTGCGCGCCTCGATCGGGCGTCGATAGATCAGTACCACCGGCTGGATCGAGTCGGCCGAGTCTCGCCCGCCGGGGCGAAGTAGCCGGCCGAGCGCGACTCCGTGGTCGGCGACGACATCGGTGTCGAACTCGATGTCGTCTGCTGTGGCGAAGACGGGCACGTCATCGACGGCGAACTCGATGCCGTCGAGTTCACCTGGCCAGTGGCTCTCCAGATGCTCGACTGCGTCCAGAACCACCTCGTCGAAGCTCTGGGCCCGCGTCCGGCTGATCGGCACGCCGCTGGGCGCCAGCACGCCGCGCATCCCGCGGCCATGACGATCACGCCGCCGACGGCGGGGGGAACGCGCTTCGGTTGTCTCCGACACGAAACGAACGTTACGCCGGGGTGCTGACAATCCGGTCCGACAGCTACTCGTGGCGAGAGTGACGCCGCGCACGACAGCGACACGGGGGCGCCGGGAGTCGGCTCATCCGGGCGGCGGAGGCGTCGAGGCGCTATCGTCAGCGACTGTGAGGCATCTGCGTTCCTGTACCCGCACCGGCTGCGGGACGTCGGCGGTGGCGACGCTGACCTATGTTTACTCGGACTCGACGGCTGTTGTCGGCCCGCTCGCAAGCTTCGCCGAACCGCACTCCTATGACCTCTGTGAGCAGCACGCGATGAGTCTCACCGTGCCCAGGGGCTGGGAGGTGGTGCGCCACACGGGTGAGTTCCCCTCCCCGGTGCCGCAGGCCGACGACCTCGAGGCACTGGCCGACGCCGTCCGCGAGGCGGCCCGTTCGGACGCTGGCCCGATGCCCGGCGGCGCACCGTACGCCGTCACCGCAGACGGCCCGACACCCCCGGCAAGCCAGCTCGGGGTAGCCCGTCGCGGCCACCTGAGCGTGGTCCCGCCCTCGCGCTGAGCCTCATGTCACCCGGTCCCGGGGGGACTTCGGTCGGGGGCCTCCACGCCGCTAAACTCTCCACATGGTCAACCTCGCTGAGTTTGTTAAGGCTTACGACGTGCGCGGCACGTACCCCGACCAACTCGACGAGAAAGTAGCCCAGGCGTTAGGCGCGGCCTTTGTCGAGGTCACCGGCGCCAGTCGAATCGTCACCGCGCACGATATGCGCGAATCCGGTCCCGCCTTGGCCGGTGCCTTCGCGCGTGGGGCCGCGGCGGCGGGGGCCAGCGTGATTGAGGCCGGCCTCGCCTCCACCGACATGCTCTACTACGCGGCGGGCGTCCTCGACCTTCCCGGTGCGATGTTCACGGCCAGTCACAATCCGGCCAAGTACAACGGCATCAAGCTCTGCCGGGCCGGCGCGGTCGCGATCGGTCAGGACACCGGTCTGACCGAGATCCGGCTCCGGGCCCAGGAGCTGCTGGACTCCGGATCGGTCCCCGACGCCGAACCCGACATCGAGAAGCGTGACATGCTCGGCGACTACGCCGGTTACCTGAGGTCGCTGGTCGACCTCACCGCGATCCGGCCGCTCAAAGTCGTCGTCGACGCGGGCAACGGAATGGGCGGCTACACGGTCCCCGCCGTTCTCGGCGATGAGCTGCTGCCCGGGTTGCCGCTCGAGATCGTCCCGCTCTACTTCGAACTGGACGGATCCTTCCCCAACCACGAGGCCAACCCGCTGGAGCCGGCCAACCTGATCGATCTGCAGAAGAAGGTTGTCGAGGAGGCGGCCGACATCGGCCTGGCCTTCGACGGCGATGCCGATCGCTGCTTCGTCATCGACGCCGCTGGCAACCCGGTCTCGCCGAGTGCCATCACCGGCCTGATCGCGGTGCGCGAACTGGCCAAGTCCCCAGGTGCGACCGTGATTCACAACGTGATCACGTCGCGGGCCGTGCCGGAGGTCATCGGTGAGGCGGGTGGGGTCGCGCTACGCACCCGGGTCGGGCACTCCTTCATCAAAGCCGAGATGGCCAGCACCGGAGCGATCTTCGGGGGCGAGCACTCGGCCCACTACTACTTCACCGATTTCTGGCGGGCCGACACCGGCATGCTGGCCGCACTGCACGTGCTCGCAGCGCTCGGCGAGCAGGATGAGACGCTGGCCCAGATCAGTGCCCAGTACGAGCGGTACGTCTCCTCGGGCGAGATCAACTCCACGGTCGACGATCAACCGGCCCGGATCGCGGCCATCCGCGACGCGTTCGCGCAGCGGACGGTGAGCACGGACGAGTTGGACGGACTCACCATCGACCTCGGCGAGGGGAGCTGGTTCAACGTTCGGGCCTCGAACACCGAACCGCTGCTGCGATTGAACGTAGAGGCCCCGACCGAACTCCAGATGGCGGCCCTGCGCGATGAGGCACTCGCCGTCATCCGCTCCGAGGCACTCCCGAAGGGTCACACCGCATGACGATCTCTCCAGAACTGTTGGCCATTCTGGCCTGCCCGAGTGACGACCATGCCGCACTGCGGGTCGACGCCGACACGCTGGTCTGTACCAGCTGCCTCTCGACCTTCCCGATCCGCGACGGCATCCCGGTTCTCCTCCTGGACGAAGCGACGCCCGGACCCAACGGCTTCGGCATTCCGGCATCGGCACCTGCGGGTACGTGAGCGTCCCCGAGCCGGAGATCCTCGATGATGCGGACGCACTGGCGGCCCGCGATTCGGGAAACCTGCTCTGGCAGTTGGCCACCGCCGGCGCCGAGGTGCGACGGGCCCAGACCGCGAGCGCCGAGACCGGTCTCGTCCGGCTGCGCTCTGACGTCCCGCCCCGCGCCCTGCTGGTAGCAACGGACGGGGTGCACGCCGACTCCGGACGGCTGGTGGCCACCGCCGCGGCCGCGCGGGCTCCGGCGATGGTCTGGGAAGACTCCGAACTTCCCCAGTGGGCCGGCTCCGCCGATGCGCTGCTCGTCGGTTGTCAGCAGGGCATGTCGGCTCGTCTCGCGACGCTGGTCGACGCCGCGCAGCGCCGTGGTCTGGCGATCGCGGTGGCGGCACCGGCGGAGAGTGCCGTGGGTGAGGCCGCCGGCCGGCAGCCGCTGGTGCCGGTGGATCCGTTGACGCACCCGCAGGCCGCTCGCTGGAGCGTGTTGACAGCACTGCTGAGCGCGGCCACCGAACTTGGCCTGATCGCGCCGCCACGCTGGAGCGAATTGGCCGACCAACTCGACTCGACCTGCTACGACTGCCGTCCGGGGGCCGACAGCTACGCCAACCAAGCCAAGTCGCTTGCCCTGCAGCTGATGGAGAGCCTTCCGGTGGTGGTCGGCACCGGAACCCTGGCGGCCGTCGCTGCCGAGACGATTGCCCATAGTTTTCAGCGGATCGCCGGCCTGCGATCGCTGTGGGCGAGCATGCCCAACGGTGTCGATCGGATCGCCGCTGTCCTCGCTCAAGACACGACCACCTCGGCCGAGGAGGATTTCTTCGCCGACCGGGTGGAGGAAGTTGTGTTGAAACCAAGGCTGATTCTGGTCGGCGGCGAACGGTCTCCGCTGCTCCCGGCCGACTTCGGCCCGACGGCGGCGCTCGTCGAGGAGTCGCCGGACCAGGCAGCGGCCCGAGAGGCACTACATCGGCTGCAGGCCATGGCCGAGAGGTCGAACCTGCGATCGTGGCCGGTCGAAGTGCCAGAGGCGCCGGCATTGACCCGCTTCGCTGTGGCGACGACCTTCGGTGACTTCGCGGCGACCTACGTTGCCTTGGCAACCGGGCGGTCGACGGCAGAAACCGAGAGTTCGCTGCTGTGAGCGATCACAGCTCGTCGAAGGCCGTCCTGGCCGCGCTGGCTACGAACCTGTCGATCGCCGCCATCAAGTTCGCCGCGTACGCGGTCACGCTGTCGTCGTCGATGCTGGCCGAGGCGGTGCATTCGGTGGTCGACTCGGGCAACCAGGTGCTGCTGCTGGTTGGTGCCCGTCGGTCCCGCCGCGTGGCCACACCGGAGCACCCGTTCGGTTACGGGCGTGATCGCTACGTCTACGGCTTCCTCGTCGCTCTCATGCTCTTCTCGGCCGGTGGCCTCTTCGCCGTCTTCGAAGGCGTCGAGAAACTGCTCCATCCGCACCCGATCGAGCGCGCGCCGGTCGCCTTCGCAGTGCTGGGAATCGGCATACTTCTCGAGTCATTCTCGTTCCGGACGGCGGTGCGGGAGTCGCGTGCGCTGAAGGGCGATGACAGCTGGCCCGCGTTCATCAGGCACGCCAAGGTGCCAGATCTTCCGGTGGTGCTCCTCGAAGACTTCGCCGCCCTCATCGGTCTCGGCCTGGCGATGATCGGCGTCGCCATCTCGGTGATCACCGGCAACGGCATCTGGGACGGGGTCGCGACCGTCTGCATCGGCGCGCTGCTGATTTCGGTCGCCGTCGTGCTCGTGATCGAGACGAAGAGCCTGCTGCTCGGCGAGGCGGCGGCACCAGAGGTGGTCGCCACGATCGCCGGTGCGTTACGCGGCCACGGTGTCGACCGGGTCATCCACCTCCGGACCATGCATCTCGGCCCGGAGGAACTGCTGGTCGCGGCGAAACTGGCCATGCCGGCCGCGACAACCCTGGCCGAGGTGGCGAAGGCGATCGACTCGGCCGAACTGCGCGTGCGCACCGCCGTACCCGCGGCCCGCGTCATTTACCTCGAGCCGGATCTCGACCGGGGTCCGGCTGCCCAACCTCCGCTGGAGCCAGTCTTGTTCGACTCGACGGAGACCGCGTCGGTAGTGACGGCGCCGCCCGTGGTCCGCCTCAAGGGAGTGACCCGCGCCTATCTGTGGGGTTCGCCGACCGCCATTCCCGAACTGCTCGGGGTTGAGCCCACGGGCGAGCCGGTGGCTGAACTCTGGTTCGGTGCCCACCCGGACGACCCCGCTGAAGTCGTCGGCGCCGGCAAATCGCTCGAGGAACTGATCGCCACCGATCCGGTGCGGATGCTGGGTGCGTCTTCCGTCGAACATTTCGGCGTGAAGCTGCCGTACCTTCTCAAGCTGCTGGCGGCGAGCCGGGCGCTGTCGATTCAGGTGCACCCGACGATCGCCCAGGCCAAGCGGGGCTTCGCCGCGGAGCGGGCCGCGGGCGCCGCTGGGCCGCACAACTACCAGGATGAGAACCACAAGCCCGAGCTGCTCTGCGCGCTGACCCCGTTTCAAGCGCTCTGTGGCTTCCGGCCAATCGAGGCGACCCTGCAGTACCTGGCCGCGCTCGACGGGGCCGGGGCGCCGGTGCCGGGCCTGCGTCGACTCGCTGATGAGCTCCGCTCGACGGACGGCCTGCGGGCCGCCTTCACCTGGCTGCTGCGCCTACCGAAGCCGGAGGCCGAGCAGCTCGTCGCCGACGTTGTCGCGGCCTGTACCGAATTACTTGCCGCTGAGCACGCCACCGACTCAGCCGGCGGCTGGCGGCGGGAGGCCGCTGCCTCCGTGCTGGCCGCCTCGGACTACCCGGGCGACATCGGTGCCGTCGTGGCGCTGCTGCTGAACGTCGTGGAGCTGCAGCCGGGCGAGGCGATCTTCCTGGCCGCCGGAAATGTGCACGCCTACCTACGGGGGCTTGGCGTCGAGATCATGGCCAACAGCGACAATGTGCTGCGCTGCGGGTTGACGACCAAGCGCATCGACGTGGACGAACTGCTCCGGATCACTGACTTCACACCGCTTCCCGACCCGCGCTGGGCGCCCATCGGCCGTACCTCCGAGCGCACTTTCGCGGTTCCGGTGGCCGACTTTGCGCTGACTGAACTCACCCTGGACGGAGCGGTACATGAGCTGGCCGGCCCATCCTCGGTGATCCTGCTCTGCACGGATGGCGCCGCCACGGTCGAGTTCGATGATTCGCAACTGGCGCTAGCCGTCGGCGAGGCAGCCTTTGTGCCAGCGGTGACGCCGGCGAAACTCCGCGGCAAGGGCACCGTCTTCCGCGCCACGACAGGCCTGTAGCGCCAGCGCCTCAAAACCTGACACAACTGTGCTAGGGTTGGCCACGATGAAACCGTTGACCATCCAGCAGGCCGCCGAGGCCACCGGTTGGTCGCAGCGCATGTTGCGTTACCTGGAACAGTCCGGCTTGGTGACTGCGATGCGGTCACCCGGCGGGCACCGCCACTACGGACCCCGTCAGATCGAACAGCTACAGAAGCTGCGCGAACTCATCGGAGTCCATGACCTGGGCATCACCGACATTGCCTTCGAACTGCGTATGCGCACCGACTCGAGCCTGGCCCGAGCGGTGGACGACTGGTTCGGGGCAGTTCACCGGTTCGCCGCCCCCGAGCACGCCGGTATCTACCGACGTCTCGCCGCTCAGCAACAATCACAGGATCACCGCCTACAAACAGGAGAAAAAGTGAGCGTCACCCTTACCCCGGACAGCGCCGGCTCGGTCACCGACTTCAAGGTCGCCGACCTCAGCCTCGCCGCTTTCGGTCGCAAAGAGATCCAGCTCGCCGAGCACGAGATGCCCGGCCTGATGGCGCTGCGCCGTGAGTTCGGTGCCTCGCAGCCCCTGAAGGGCAAGAAGGTCGCGGGTTCGCTGCACATGACGGTCCAGACGGCCGTGCTCATCGAGACCCTGGCCGCGCTCGGCGCCGACGTGCGTTGGGTCAGCTGCAACATCTTCTCCACCCAGGACCACGCCGCCGCGGCGATCGTCGTCGGCCCGAACGGCACCCCGGAGAACCCGCAGGGCATCCCGGTCTACGCCTGGAAGGGCGAGACGCTCGAGGAGTACTGGTGGTGCACCGAGCAGATGATCGTCTGGCCGGATGGCTCCGGACCGGACTCCATCGTCGACGACGGCGGTGACGTCACCCTGCTCATCCACATGGGCGTCGAGTTCGAGGCCACCGGTGCCGTCCCCTCCACCGATGAGAACGACTCCGAGGAGTACGGCATCATCCTCGACACGCTGCGTCGCTCGATCGCTGAGCACCCGGGCAAGTACACCCGCATCGCCGCCGACATCGTCGGCGTCACCGAAGAGACCACCACCGGTGTCCACCGCCTGTACGAGTTCGAGAAGGCCGGAACGCTGCTCTTCCCGGCGATCAACGTCAACGACTCGGTCACCAAGAGCAAGTTCGACAACAAGTACGGCGTGCGCCACTCGCTCATTGACGGCATCAACCGCGGCACCGACGTCATGATCGGCGGCAAGATGGCCGTTGTTCTCGGCTACGGCGACGTCGGCAAGGGCTCGGCTGAGTCGCTGCGGGGCCAGGGTGCCCGCGTTGTCGTCACCGAGGTCGACCCGATCTGCGCGCTGCAGGCGGCTATGGACGGACTGCAGGTCGTCACGCTGGAGGACGTCGTCGGCGAGGCCGACATATTCATCACGACCACCGGCAACAAGGACATCATCATGGCCGAGCACATGGTCCAGATGAAGCACCAGGCCATCGTCGGCAACATCGGCCACTTCGACAACGAGATCGACATGGCCGGTCTGGCCAAGGTTCCCGGCGTCGTCAAGAACGAGGTGAAGCCGCAGGTTCACGAGTGGGTCTTCCCGGCCACCGCTGACCGTCCGGCGCACTCGATCATCGTCCTGAGCGAGGGTCGCCTGCTGAACCTCGGCAACGCGACCGGCCACCCGAGTTTCGTCATGTCGGCGTCCTTCGCCAACCAGACGATCGCCCAGATCGAGGTGCACACCAAGCGCGGCGAGTACGACAAGAAGGTCTACGTTCTGCCGAAGCACCTCGACGAGAAGGTCGCCCGTCTGCACCTCGACGCCGTCGGCGCCAAGCTGACGATTCTCTCCAAGGAGCAGGCCGAGTACATCGGCGTCGACGTCGCCGGACCGTACAAGCCCGAGCACTACCGCTACTGAGCGAGCTAAATAGCTAAGATCATTAGCTAATTCGGCCCAGGACGCATTCATGCGTCCTGGGCCGAAGTCTTTTACCGGCTGTTCTACTGGTGTCGAGGCTGTAGCGCCTCGGCCCGTCGCCGCCGTTCGGCCAGCACCGTCGTGAGCACCAGGGGAGTGGGTGTGCCCAGCGGTGGGGCAGGCGCGATGACGGCCTCCAGCCGGGCCCGCAGATCGTTGCCTAGGCTGTCGCGCGCTGGCCCGGAGAGCTGACCGGCGCGCATCACGAACTGCCGGACGCTGAGGGCGAGTTGATCGTCGAGGCGGGTCAGGTCCAGTGAGAGCGCCCATGGGACGAGCTGCGGTGGCACCCAGAACTGCGGCACGACCTGCGCGGAGGCGCGAGTGCCAGCTCGTTCGTTCAGGACGAAGGTCCCAGCCATGTGGTCACCAATTCGCTTGTTCTGCTCGGAGAACAGCGCTGTGATCATGCCGGCGGAGGTGCCGACGAGCAGAAAGAGTCCCGGCTTCTCCAGCAGCAGCCCGGATAGGCCTCGTACGAGAGCCCGGCGGAATCCGAGGGGGCCGCCGTCGTCGCGCACTGCGCGCACCCCCAGCGCGAACTTCCCGATCGTCTTGCCGTTGGTCAGCCATTCGAAGACGGTCGGGTACACCGCGAACGCCCCGACCAACCCGACGACGATCACCGCGGCGCCACTGGCTGAGTCGAAGCCCGCCGCGGCGATGCCGAACGCGATCAGAATCCCGATCTCCACCACCAGGTCGATGAGGGCGGCGACGATGCGCGTGCCGACGCCGGCTGGGGCGAGGTCGAGCCAGACGCCCTCGCCGGTGATGATGCTGCTCATTCCTTGCCGATCCTCTCGTGCCAGCTGTCGCTGCACAGTGTGGCATCTAGACTCCCAACGTGGATCTCGACGCGTTCGTGGCGGCGCACGCCGCGGAGTGGGCGCGCCTGGAGCAGCTCTCAGCCCGTCGACACCTCACTCCGGCCGAGACCGACGAGCTGATCGCCCTCTATCGCCACACCGCGACTCATCTCAGCCTGGTCCGCTCTCGCACCCCCGATCCGGTGACGACGGCCCACCTCTCGCGTCTGCTCTCGCGGGCCCGGTCCGCCGTCGTCGGCGAACCCGGGGTCCGGGGGTGGGCGGCGCTGCAACGTGGCGTCGTGGTGGATTTTCCGGTGTCGGTGTATCTGGCCTGGCGGTGGTGGGTCGGGGTGGCCGCGGCGAACATCGCGGTTGCCGCGGCGATGATGCTGTACCTGCAGGCCCACCCGCGAAAGCTGGCCGAGGTGCTGTCGGACAGTCAGGTCAAGCAACTCGTGAACCACGACTTCGCCGACTATTACCGTGAGAATGCGGCACATTCCTTCGCCCTCAAGGTTTGGACGAACAATGCGCTGGTCGCGGCGCTGGCCCTATTTCTCGGGGTAAGCGTGGTCGGCACCATCTTCGTGCTCTTCCAGAACATCCTCAACCTGGGCGTGGTCGGCGGTGCGATGCTCTCGGCCGGGAAGGCGAGCATCTTCTTCGGCCTCATCCTGCCGCACGGAATCTTCGAACTGACCGCAATCTTCATCGCGGCGGGTGCCGGGCTACGGGTGGGCTGGGCCTGGATCGCCCCCGGACGGCAGCCACGCTCCCGCGCGCTGGCGAAGGCCGGTCGCTCGGCGGTCACGATCGCCCTCGGGCTCGTCGTGGTGCTCGCAGTCTCGGGGGTGCTGGAGGCTTTCGTGACGCCGTCGGGCCTGCCGACGGCGGCGCGGATTTCGATCGGAGCTCTGGCCGAGGTGGTCTTCCTGACCTACGTGATCGTCCTCGGTCGCCGCGGGGTCGCCGCCGGGGCCACCGGAGACCTGCCGTTGGGTGAGCAGGAGGACTACCTGCCGGTCGCCTGAGCCCAGCACAGGTTCACGGTGCTGACGCCTTCAGAGGCGGCCGGCCGCCTTCAGGTCCAGGTAGCTGTCGGCCACCTTCGAGGCGAATGTCTCGGCCGGGGCCTGCACGACGACCGCCCCGAGCCGGGTAAGACGCTCGGCGACCGCGCTGCGGGCCTGCAGGGCCAGTTCGGCCGCCGCGGCGGTGTAGGCGTCGGTGGCGCTGCCCCGGGTCGCGGCGAGTTCGACCAGGCGTGGATCGGTGACGCTGGCGACGACCACGAAGTGACGCTGCGCGAGCGCGGCGACCGCGCTCAGCAGGCCATCGGCGGCGGTCTCGTCGAGGCTGGTGAAGAGCACCACGAGGGCACGCTTGGAGCTGGTCCGGCGGATCTCGGCGGCGAGTAGCTGTGGATCGGTCTCGACCAGGGACGCCTCCAGCGGAGTCAGCGCCCCGACGAGTCGGGCCAGCGTGTCACGTCGGCCCGAGAGTGGAAGGCGCGCCTGAACCCGGATGTCCGCGGCGATCATCGCTACCCGATCCCCGGCATGAGCGGCCAGCGCGCCCAACAGCAGCGCGGCGTCGAGCGCAGCATCCAACCGGGGCGCGTCACCGATCCGGGCCGCCGCGCTGCGGCCGGTGTCGAGGGCCAGCACGATGTGCCGGTCCCGCTCCGGACGCCAGGTGCGGACCACGGTGTCCCGGTGGCGGGCCGAGGCCCGCCAGTCGATCGAGCGGACATCATCACCGGCCACGTACTCGCGCAGCGAATCGAATTCGCTGCCCTGCCCTCGCTGCCGGACGAGCACGGCACCGTCGAGTTGGCGCAGCCAGGAGAGCTTCTCAGGCAGGAACTTGCGCGAAGCGAAGGTCGGGAGCACTTTCAGCGTGCCCGGCACTGGAACGCGCCGCTGCCGAGCGGCCAGGCCGAACGGCCCCAGCGAGCGGATCGAAACGGTGACACTGCGCCGTTCGCCCCGGCGGGTCGGAATCAGTTGGGTCCGAAGCAAGTACCGGTCTCCCGGCGCAACGGTCACCCGCGTGGCGTACGGGGTGGCACCGGAGGAGGGTGTCCATCCGTCGCTGACGACTCCGCGGAAGGTTCGGCGGCCGGAGTTGACGACCCGCAGTACGGTCTGCCCCTCAGTGCCGAGACGGACCGCAGCACTCGGCTCCCGGTTGAAGCGGAGGTCGGCGATTCGGGCTGCGATCGCCAGGTCGGCGAGGACGGCCACCACCAGCAGCGCCAGGCAGCCGAAGAGGATGGGGAGGGGGAGCATCGTGAGCAGCAGGCAGCACGCGAAGATGGCTACAAGTCGTCCGGTGATCGCCACCGGCAAAGCTTATGGGTAGCGGGATGCTGCGGCCTAAGAGCGACGTGATCCGGCGACGATGCTGAGTGCGATGAACGCGATCATCGCGATCACCAAGAGGATCTCACCGCTTGCGGTTGACGTGATCATGGTCGGTACTCCTTGGGTTCTCGGGTCAGCTACTTGCTGACAAGGAGAACATTAGCGGTACCGACAGTACCTGTAAAGAGAAGTACGCGATAACGTCTGTCGCAGGTAACTTCAGCGCGGCGCCGGGACTGAGGCAAGCACCGAACTCAGCACCGAATCGGCGGTCACACCCTCGAGTTCAGCCTCCGGCCGCAGCACGATGCGGTGCCGCAGGGTGGCCGGTGCCAGGGCCTGCACATCGTCTGGGGTGACGAATTGGCGCCCGGAGAGCCAGGCCCAGGCTCGCGCCGCCGCCAGCAGCGCGATCACGCCTCGGGGCGAGACGCCGAGCGCCGTTGCCGGCGCGGCGCGCGTGGCCCGGGCCAGTTCGACGATGTAGGCGAGGATCTCCGGTGCCACGTACAGGGCGGCTACCGCGTCAGCGGCGGCGGCGAGATCGCGTGCCGTCGCCACCGGGCGGACTCCGGCGGCGGCCAGATCTCTCGGATTGAAGCCGGCGGCGTGAGCGGTGAGCATCCGCAGTTCAGTCTCACGGTCGGGCAGCGGCATCGTGACTTTGAGGAGGAACCGATCCAGTTGCGCCTCGGGGAGTGGGTACGTTCCCTCGTACTCGACGGGGTTCTGCGTTGCGATAACGCAGAACGGATCGGGCAGGCGCTGTGGCTGGCCGTCGACCGACACCTGACGCTCCTCCATCGCCTCCAGCAGCGCCGACTGTGTCTTCGGGGGTGTCCGGTTGATCTCGTCGGCCAGCAGCAGGTTGGTGAAGACGGGGCCCGGCCGGAAGCTGAACTGACTGTTCGCCGAGTCGTAAACGAGCGAACCGGTGACGTCGCCGGGCATCAGATCGGCCGTGAACTGGATTCGTGCGGTCTGCAGGTCCAGTGCCGCGGCCACCGTCCGAACCAGCAGGGTCTTGGCGACTCCGGGGACACCTTCGATGAGTACGTGACCGCGGCAGAGCAGACCGACCAGCAACCCGGTCACGGCGGCGTCCTGCCCGACGATCGCCTTGCTCACCTCGCCTCGCACCGCGCTAAGGGTTGCGCGAGCATCCACGGCTGCGGCTGGTTCGGTCACGAGTTCAGTCCCTTCGTTACGGTTCGACTGGTCGACGAGCCGGCGGCGCTATGCGCCACGGCATCCTCCAGGTCGGCGAGGCCCTGCGCGAGCCTAGCCAGCTCGGCGTCGTCGGCCGGTACGGGGCCGACGAGGAGATCGCTCGCCCCCGGCCGGTCGATCAGCGCGGCAACGGTCGCCGGTTCCGTCGTGGTGCTCAGGCCGAGCAGCAGAGCGAGGCGGCGAGTCGCGGCGCTGCGCAGAGCTGCAGCGGCGCTCTGCCGGGCCCGAGCCCGGCGGTACAGGCGCCCATGACCCTCGACGACCTCGGCCGCGCGCACCACGACCGGGAGCGGCTCGGTGATGACGGGGGCCAACCGGCGGCCGCGCCAGAGCGCGACGAGCAGGCCGAGGCCGGCGAACCACCAGACGAGGTGCGGGGTCCAATACGGGAAGAGCGACCAGACCGTCTTCGTCTGGCTGGCGGCCGGATCGTCGGCGGAGAGCAGCCAGGAGACGCTGGTGACCTGGCCGTCATTGGTGATCAGGTTGATCGCAAGTGCGGCAACACCTTGAGCCCCCAGGGTTCGATTGGTCAGCAGGTCGGCGCTGCCGATCGCGACGAACCCATCGCGAATCACGACGCGCCCCTCGTAGCAGGACTCGTCGGCGTAGCTGAGGCCACTGCTGAAGGCGACGACTCCGGCCGCCACCGGTCCCGGGTCGCGGCAACCCGGTGGCACCCGAGCCCCGGCCACCTCGTCGTCGACCTGGGCCAGCCCGCTGTCGATGAGGGCGAGTTGATCGGAGCCCGCCTCGACCAGCACCAGGCGATGATGGGCGGCCAGTAGGCGCAGTTGATCGTTCGTATAGAGCTCCGGGTCGGTCACGAGAACCGTCGACACCTCGGGCAGCGCGTCGAGCGACGTCTCGCGGTGGACAGCTACCCCGCGTTGACGCAGGAGTTGAGCCAGGGCGAGGCTGCCGTTCTTGCTGGCCGAGTTCGGATCGAGCGGCCGGCCTGGCGGTGGGTTCGCGACCGCCGTCTGCACAAAGCCCGCGCAGATGACGAGTGCCGCCAGGGCAAACCAGATCCGGCTGCGTCGCCACCACGGCCGCAGCAGAGCGGGCGCAGCGACGTCCGGCGCCTCGGTCGGACGCGACGACGTCACGAAGGCACCGCGTAGCTGATCGGGGCAGCGTCGACGTGCTCCGCCGGCGATCGTCGCACCGCTTCAGAGGCCGCGCGCCCGAGTTGGTCGTCGGCGGCCGTCGCCGGGCGGTCGGCGAACCAGATCTCGTCGAAGGCAGCCGCGGCCGCGGCGAGCGTCTCCGCGGCGCTGGGTAGGGCAGCGCCCGCGGCCCGGGCCAACTCCGAACCGGTGCGGCCGGGCAGCGGGTCGAGGATGCCCCGTCGTTCTACGGTGGCGGCGCAGTCTCGCAGCCATTCGCGGATGGCGAGCGCGTATTCGCCGGCGGCACTGTACCGCTCGGCCTCGCGGCGATGATCGACCTCGCCCTGCGGGCTCAGCGGATCGAGGTGCCGTGCCCTCGCCTCGCGCTGCAGTCGCCCGGCCCGGCGGATAGCCAGCACCAGAAACACCAGAGCGGCACCGCTGAGCAGCAGGATCAGCACATCCACCGCGTTGCCGTTCGCCGCGTGCGAGAGCAGCGCGTCGAGCCGCTGGCCGATCCACTCCAGCACCCGCTGAGTCAGCGTCGGGTCGTCGCGGTGATAGCGCGGGTTCGAGAGCTCCTGGCGGGCCGCGGCCTGGGCCGCCGGACCACTTACCGGATCGCCCCCAGGATTGAGCAGCCGGAGGCCGGTCGCGTGGCCGACGGCCGGCAGCGTCGTCGTGAGAGCGTGAGGTCCGACCATGACCAGCTACTGCGGTGGGTGCAGGGCGGCCTGCTGCAGCACGATGTCGAGGCCCTCTTTGCGCATGCGCTGGTCAACATAGAGCAGCGAGTCGATGCCGGCCTTGATCGGCGCCACGAAGGTGCTCGTCACGACGGAGCCGATCGACGTGATCAGGACGTAGACCGCGAAGCTGCCGCCGCCGTCGCCGGAAAGGCTGCGGCCCGAGATGACCACCGCCAGGATCGAGAAGGGCACCGCGATGATCAGCGAGATGACGGTGACGATGAGCCAACCCAGTGCCCGGATACCCCAGACGCGCCAGAATGACCCGTCGACGAGGTGCTTGGAGCGCCCCAGCGCGCCACCGATCGAGATCTTCTCGACCATGAACGCCGGTACGGCCAGCGCCCAGATGCCCCAGAGCCAGACTCCGGGCACGACGCAGATGGCGAGGCCGATCACCTGGACGACGCCGATGACGATGGAGAGCACGATGAGACCGAAGAGCTTGGGGCGGGTTCGCTGCCAGACCTGCGCCAGGTCGATGCGGCGCCCCAGCACGTCATCGGTGATCACGATGGTGAGCATGCCGGTGAGAATTGCGGCGAAGACGACCGAGAGGATGAGTGTGAACAACCCTCCGCCGAGCGCGCCGACCACCTGACCGGCGCTGATGGTGACCGAGCTGCCGTCATCATTGGTCGACGACAGGTTGTTGACGCTCAGGGTGTGGTGGAGCGCCAACTCAAGGATCGCGATGATCAACGCCTGGGCCACGCCTACAGCCGCCGCGAGACCCAGCGTCGCTTTGGGATTGCGCCGGATGGTGCGGAAACTGCCGTCCAGGATCTCCCCGACCCCCAGTGGCCGCAGGGGGATCGACCCCGGCTTCGGAGCCAGCTGTGCGTAGTACTGATCGAGCTGCGGGGCGCCCGGGTAGCCGCCGGGGCCGTTGAATCCCGGCGGCGGTGCGTAGGTCGGCGGCCCGTAGGCGGCCGGTGGCGTGTAGCCCGGCGGCGCGTAGCCGGGGGGCTCGTAGCGGGCCGGGGGATAGTTCGGCGGCATCGGCGGCGGTGATCCCGGTGGTTGATAGCCGGGTGGTTGATAGCCAGGTGGCTGGTAGCCCGGCGGTGGGTAACCGGCCGGCGGATTCCCCGGTGGCGGATAACCGGAGGACGGCACGGTGCCAGGAGGCGGTCCGGACGCGGGCGGTGGCGCGGGCGATGATGTTGGCGACGGAGCCGACTTCTCCAGCGACACCTGATCGTCGCGTTCGAAATCATCCCTTTCGGAACTCCCACTGCCTGGTTCGTCCGGACCAGCGTCTACCACAGCGTCCCCACCCTTCTCGCTGAGTTGAGCCGCCGGCAGGCCGCCGACGCGCCCCAATCTTGTCACCCGCCGCAGGGTGGCCCAACTCGCAACACACACGCGGAACCGGTTGCACCACCGCGCGCGGAAAAAGTGCCACCATGTACGAATGAAACCCCGTGTCCTGGTGGTCGACGACGACCTCGCCCTCTCCGAGATGCTGGGCATCGTGCTGCGGACGGAGGGCTTCGAGCCGGGCTTCGTCGCCGATGGCACCGGGGCACTGGCCGCCTTCCGCGAGATGACCCCGGACATCGTGCTGCTCGACCTGATGCTGCCCGGACTCTCCGGACTCGACGTCTGCCGGGCGGTGCGGGCCGAGAGCGGCACGCCGATCATCATGCTGACGGCCAAGAGTGACACGGTGGACGTGGTGCTGGGCCTGGAGTCCGGTGCCGACGACTACGTGGTGAAGCCGTTCAAGCCACGGGAGTTGATCGCCCGGATGCGGGCCCGGCTCCGTCACCACGACGAGGTGGTGAGCGAGACGCTGACCATCGGCCCGGCCGATTCACCGGTCACCATCGACGTCCCGGCCCACCAGGTCACCCGCGACGGCGAGTTGGTCAGCCTGACCCCACTGGAGTTCGACCTGCTCGTGGCGCTGGCCCGAAAGCCTCGTCAGGTGCTCACCCGCGAGGGTCTGCTGGAGCGCGTCTGGGGGTATCGGCACGCGGCCGACACCCGTCTGGTGAACGTCCACGTGCAGCGCCTGCGCTCGAAGATCGAACGTGATCCGGAGCGTCCGGAGGTCGTCCTCACGATTCGTGGCGTGGGGTACAAGGCCGGCCCACCCTAGTCCGCGCTGAGTGCGCAGCGCCGCCCGCGACAAATCCTGGTATGAACGTCCCTGCTATGGGAGCCCTGCTATGAACGCCTTCGCTGAGAGGATCGCTGCGCTGCGTTCACCTCAGCATCCGACCTGGCGGGCGCTCGGTTCGCGGGCCTCCCAGCTCGCCAATCGGCTGCGACAGACCTGGAGCCGCTCGCTGCAGTTGCGGGTAGGCGTCACCACGGCGACGGTCACGTCGGTCGTGGTGATCCTGGTCGGGGTCTTTCTGGTCAATCAGATCAGCGCCGGAATCCTGCGGGCCAAACGTGACGCTGCGATCGCCCAGGCGAACACCGGTCTGCAGACGGCGCAGCGGGTTCTCTCCGGCGTCGGGGTCGGTGATGTGGCTGGGGTCAGCGCCGCCGTTGATCAGATCCAGGCCAGCCTCACCGCCACCGGCCCGTCAGCCGGCCTCTTCACCATCGAGATCGAGTCCACGAGCGCGCCGCTCAGCACACCGCAGTCCGAGACCGGTATCCCGATCGAGCTGCGGCGTCTGGTCCAGGGCGGCAATCTGGCCGTCCAGTACTCGCTGATATCGCAGCCGAGCCACCGTGATCCGGTTCCTGGGCTCATCGTCGGCGAGCCCATCTCGGCCGCCGGTGGGGTCTTCGAGCTCTACTATCTGTTCGCGCTGACCGCCGAGCAGAGCACGATTTCGCTGGTTCAGCGCACCGTCCTCATCTCCGGCATCGTCCTCGTCATCTTCATCTCCGGCATCGCCTATCTCGTCACCCGGCAGGTGGTCCGTCCCGTCCAGGTGGCCGCAGCGACCGCGGCGCGCCTCGCCGCTGGCGACCTATCTCAGCGGATCCCCGTGCACGGAACCGACGACATCGCCCTCCTCGGACAGTCCTTCAATGACATGGCCGGCAGCCTGCAGGGGCAGATCCGCCGGCTGGAGGACCTATCGCGTCTGCAGCAGCGCTTCACCAGCGATGTCTCCCACGAGCTGCGCACGCCCCTGACGACGATCCGGATGGCCACCGAGCTGCTGCACTCCGAGCGCGCGGAGTTCGCTCCCGTGCTGGCCCGCTCGGTTGAACTCCTGCTGGCCGAGCTGGACCGCTTCGAGGCGCTGCTGGCCGACCTTCTGGAGATCTCCCGCTATGACGCCGGTGTCGCGCGTCTCGACTCGGAGCAGACGGACCTGCGCGGTGTGCTCGCCAATGCGGTGGCGGCCAGCAACACGCTGGCCCAGCGGCATGGCGTCGAGCTCGTCGTGGACGTACCGGCCTCGCCGGTGCTGGTGGAGATGGACGCCCGGCGGGTCGAGCGGATCCTGCGCAACCTGATCGGCAATGCACTCGATCACGCCGACGGTCGTCCGGTCGTCGCCACCGTGGCCGCCGATGAACACTCCGCCGCCGTCGCCGTGCGCGACCACGGGGTGGGGCTGCGTCCAGGGGAGGCCGCCCTCGTCTTCAATCGTTTCTGGCGCGGCGACCCGTCCCGCAGCCGCCTCACCGGTGGCACCGGGCTCGGGCTGGCGATCAGCCTGGAGGATGCCCGCCTCCACGGCGGCTGGTTGCAGGCCTGGGGGGAGCGTGGCTTGGGGGCGCAGTTCCGGCTCACCCTGCCACTGAAGCAGGGGGAGACGCTGGTCTCCTCGCCGCTCCCGCTCGAGCCGGAGGCACTCATCGAGTTCGACGTCAGGCAGGACCGATGATGAGTCGCACCCGCAACCGACAGATCTGCGTCGCGCTGATCACGCTTGTCGCGCTGCTCTGCGCGGCCTGCACCGGCGTGCCGACGGAGTCCAGCCCGCAGGTCGTGCGGGGGCTCGGTGACGTCACCTCGGCCTCGGCTCCATCCATAGCGCCGATTCCCAACGCCGATCCGCGGACGATCGTCCAGGGGTTCCTACAGGCGAACATCAGTGATGTCGACGATCATCACGCGGCCGCGCGAGCCTTCCTCACCGTCGATGCCCGCGGCAAGTGGAACGACAACACGATCACCGTCGTCGACAGCTATACCGTCGGGGTCAGCGATCCGGCCAACAACGTTGCGGTCACCGGACAGCAGGTGGGCTCGATCGACGCGCGCGGCATCTATACCGCTGATCTCAGCGGCGACGGGTCGGTTGGCGACAGTGTTGCCTTCACCTTCGTGATGCGGCAGGAGAACGGCCAGTGGCGTATCCAGCAGCCTCCCAACGGCCTCATCGTGCAGCGTTCGGACTTCGAGTCCCGGTATTCACTGCAGACGCTGTACTTCTTCGACCTGGCCCAGCAGCGGTTGGTACCCGATGTCCGCTACACGTCGCTGGCCGACCCACAGGCGATCGCCTCCTGGCGGCTCACTCAGCTGATCACCGGGCCCCGCCCGGAGCTCGTCAATGCGGTGCAGCAGCTGCCCCTGCAGACGAGCGCCACCCGGGCCACCGTCACCGTCGGCGATCCGGTCGTCATCGAACTCCCGGGCAGCAGCCAGCTCGAACCAGAGACCTTGACCCGTCTGGCCGCACAACTCGCGGTGAACTTCGACCCCGACGCCACCTTTGCCAACCTGCGGATCACTGACGGCGGCAAGCCGGTGACGATCCCCGGAGTCGGACAGACGTTCAGCCGGAACCAGTTCTCGGTGGCCCAGCCGCCGACGACGGCCACTCCTCCGCTCTACTACCTCAACGACCGATCGGTGCTGGTGGACCAGAACGGCACCCCGCTCCCCGGCGCGCTGGCCACCGGCCGTTATCCGTTGACCAGTGTTGCCATCGCCGGCGCCACCCCGTCGACGTACCGGGTCGCCGGCATTGTCGGGACGACGTTGAAATCTCACCTGTTGGTGGGCACACTGGCGACCTCCCTGCAGGACACCGGCATCGCGCCCGGTCCGCTGAGTGCGCCGACCTGGGCGCCGAACGCGAACGAGGTCTGGGTTGGCCGGGGGCTGACGCTGCTTCGGATCTCGGTCGGCCACCCCGCGGTCGCGGTCTCGTTGGGTAGCCGCGGCCCCACCAGTGGCAGCATCCGCTCGGTGAAGTTCAGCCCCGAGGGGTCCCGCCTCGCTATGGTGATTGCGGCCGCCGACGGTACTGCTCAGCTCTGGATCGCGACGCTGGTCCGGGCCGGTGACTCGGTCCGGGTCGACACCCTGACTCCGGTCACCCCACCTCAGCTGGCACTTCGTGATGCGGCGTGGAGCGGTGAGTCGGCGCTCTTCGCCATCGGGACGAACCTGAACACCGGCAGCTACGGCATCTGGTCCGTGCGCAGTGATGGGTCTGCGCTGGACGAGCGCTCCCACGTGGGACTGCCCAAGGCGCCGGATTCGATCACCGCGGCGAGCCGGGTGGTGGCCTGGGTCAGTGCCGGTGGCGCGGTGTTCCAGCAGTCGCGGTCGAATACCTGGTCTGGGCCCTCCGATGCGACCGCGCGTGGAATCAGCCCGACCTACGTGCAGTGGTAGTAGCGGTGCAGTGGTAGTGGCCGTGCAGTGGTAGTGGCCGTGTAGTGGTAGCGGCGGCCTGAGGCAGTTCCCCGGAGATCTCCACAGGCGGGCGGCCGGTCCACAGGAGGCGGTCTCCGCTCAGAACCTGGTGCCGCTTCTACGACGATGCAGGTATGTCCCTGCTGAGTCGTTCCCCGCTCGCCGACCTCCTCTTCCCCAACTACTGCGGGGGGTGCGCCCGTCCGGGGCCTCTGCTCTGCCTGAACTGTCATCCCCGGGGTGAGCTGCTTCAGGTACCCGTCCCCGGCGTGCGCTGCTTCGCGGCCGCGCGCTACGAGGGTGCGCTGCGGCGGGCCCTGCTGCACTACAAGGAGCGGGGGCGCCACGATGCCGCCCCGGCGCTCGGTCACTTGCTGGCCGACGCGGTTCAGGCCGCGGTCACCGGCATAGCTGGAGGGTTCGATGAGCTCCTGCTCGTCCCGATCCCATCGGCCCGTGGTGCCAGCCGACGGCGCGGTGGCGATCACGTCCGGCGGCTGGCCGAGTCGGCTGCCCGGAGTCTCACCGTCACCAGCGACGGGGTCGCGCCCCCGGTTGTCGGGCTGCTCGCCCTCAACCGGCGGGTTCGTGACGCCGCCGGGCTCACCCGCGATGAACGGGCGGCGAATCTGGCCGGGGCGATGGTCGTTCGGGCCGTGGCCGACGGCGCCAGCCGGGTTCTGCTCGTCGATGACATCGTGACCACCGGTGCGACGGTCGTAGAGGCCGCCCGCGCGCTGCGGGACGGCGGCTGGACTGTGCCAGGGGCCGCGACCGTCGCGGCAACACGTCCCAAAGCGGGCATAGACCGCCAAACGTCCGGCTGAGACGCTGGCCGGAATCTCACCCATGTAAGCCCTGAGCACACGCAGTGACTTCACAAATAGAAACACAATATGACTAGCAGTGACCAGCTTTCAGGTCTAGCGTCAGGTGCACCCTGACCGAGTCGGCGATTCTGCCAACGTACGGCTGATCGCCGCAATACGTGGTGGAGGTCGTATGCACACAACCATGAGCGGGATCGAAGTCGTCGTCCGAGGGCGAAACGTCGAGGTGCCCGATCACTTTCGAGTTCATGTTTCCGAGAAGTTGGCCCGCCTCGAGCGGTATGACGGCAAGATCAGCCGCGCCGACGTGGAACTGAACCACGAACCCAACCGCAGACAGCACGACAACTGCCAACACATCGAAATTACGTGCCGCACCCGCGGCCCGGTGGTACGCGCCGAAGCGTGCGCCGATGACTTCTACAAGGCTCTCGAACTGGCGACCGAGAAGCTGGAACGCCGTTTCCGCCACGCCGCTGATCGTCGCCGTGTACACCACGGACGGCGCACCCCCGTGTCAGTAGCTATCGCTACCGCCGCCGCCGACGCCATGGCGATCTCCGAGGCGAACAACGCCGCCGAGGTCGAGGAGCCCGACGACGGCCCGGGCAAGGTTGTCCGCGAGAAGGAGCACCCGGCCAAGCCGATGACCGTCGACCAGGCCCTATTCGAGATGGAACTGGTCGGACACGACTTCTTCCTCTTCTCCGACGTGGACTGCGGTCTTCCGAGCGTCGTCTACCGACGCCACGCCTACGACTACGGCGTACTCCGCCTCACCGGCTGAGGGCGTCGGCCAAGATCGGCCGGCCCTCCGTCTTCCGTTCTCTGCAGCCTGATCGGCTGAGCAGAATCATCCCCCGTTCCCATACGTTTCATCGGTGGCACCGGCTAGCCTCGAGGAATCGACGCGTCGCCAGGACTGACGCCCCCAAGATCGTTTGGTGCGCTCGCGTTGGTCAACTCGGATCCGTCGTCCGGGTTGACCAACGCGAACCGAATTCGAGATGTCATTCAGGTGCCCCGGTCGGCACGCTTTGACGCCGATCCGTCCATTTGCAGGCCATATAGATCTGGACGTGTGTCCGCTGCGAGTGAAATCCGCGGAAAATTAACTTCGGCTGAGTGCCGCCCGCTGCGCTGGTGAGGCGCGCCCCGTACGATGGCGGCGTGGTTCTAGCCAAATTGTTGCGCGCCGGTGAAGGCAAGATGGTCCGGCGCCTTTCGTCCATTGCCGATGACATCGATACCCGTGAGGGCGACTACGTCGACCTGACCGATGCCGAGCTGCGTCAGGAGACTGACAAGTTCAAGGCGCGTATCGCCGACGGTGAAACTCTCGACGATCTGCTTCCAGAAGCTTTCGCGGTCGTGCGTGAGGGGTCTCGCCGCACGCTCGGCCAGTTCCACTACAAGGTGCAGCTGATGGGTGGGGCTGCGCTGCACCTCGGCAACATCGCTGAGATGAAGACCGGTGAGGGCAAGACGCTCGTCTCGACGCTCCCGGCCTACCTGAACGCGCTCTCCGGCGACGGCGTTCACGTCGTCACGGTGAATGACTACCTGGCCGCCCGAGACGCCGACTGGATGGGGCGCGTACACCGCTTCCTCGGTCTTACCGTCGGCAAGATCCTCTCCGACATCGCTCCCGAGCAGCGGCGCGCGGCCTACGCCTGCGACATCACCTACGGGACGAACAACGAGTTCGGCTTCGACTACCTGCGCGACAACATGGCCTGGTCGCTCGATGACCTGGTGCAGCGGGGCCACAACTTCGCCGTGGTCGACGAGGTCGACTCGATCCTTATCGACGAGGCCCGCACCCCGCTCATCATCTCCGGTCCGGCCGAGGAGAACCAGCGCTGGTACCTCGAGTTCTCCCGACTGGCGCCGCGGTTGCGCAAGGACGAGCACTACGACGTCGAGGAGGGTAAGCGCACCGTCGCCATCACCGAGGAGGGTGTCTCCTTCGTCGAGGATCAGCTCGGCATCGACAACCTCTACGAGGCGGCGAACACCCCGCTGGTCGGCTACCTGAACAACGCGCTCAAGGCCAAGGAACTGTACAAGCGCGACCGCGACTACATCATTAACGACGGCGAGGTGCTCATCGTCGATGAGTTCACCGGCCGCGTGCTGCACGGTCGTCGCTACAACGAAGGCATGCACCAGGCGATCGAGGCCAAGGAAGGTGTGGCCATCCAGCACGAGAACCAGACGCTGGCCACGATCACCCTGCAGAACTACTTCCGCCTCTACAAGCGCCTCTCGGGAATGACCGGTACGGCCCAGACCGAAGCGGCCGAGCTGCACCAGATCTACAAGATCGGTGTCGTCCCGATTCCGACGAACCGTCCGATGGTGCGGGCCGACCGCACCGACCTCATCTACAAGAGCGAAGAGGCCAAGTTCTCGGCCGTCATCGACGACATCGCCGAGCGGCACGAAGATGGTCAGCCGATCCTGGTCGGAACGGCCAGCGTCGCGAAGTCCGAGCGCATCTCGGCATTGTTGCTGCGCAAGGGCATTCCGCACGAGGTCCTGAACGCGAAGCAGCACGCCCGTGAGGCCGCGATCATCGCCAACGCCGGCCGCCGCAGCGCGGTCACCGTGGCTACGAACATGGCCGGACGAGGCACCGACATCATGCTCGGCGGCAACGCCGAGTTCTCCGCCGATGCCGCGCTGCGTGAAGCCGGGCTCTCGCCGGACGAGACGCCCGACGAGTACGAGGCCGCCTGGGCCGACGCGCTGGCCACGGCCAAGGCCGACATCGAGAAGGAACACGACGAGGTCGTCGACCTGGGTGGGCTGTACGTTCTCGGCACGGAGCGTCACGAGTCGCGGCGCATCGACAACCAGTTGCGTGGTCGGGCCGGACGCCAGGGCGACCCGGGTGAGTCGCGCTTCTACCTGTCGCTGGGCGATGACCTGATGGTCCGCTTCAGCGGGATGGCGGCCGCGATGTCGCTGGGCCGGTTGCCGGAGGACACCCCCATCGAGAGCAAGGTCGTCTCACGGGCAATCCAATCGGCGCAGACCCAGGTCGAGCAGCAGAACTTCGAAATTCGCAAGAACGTCCTCAAGTACGACGAGGTCATGAACAAGCAGCGCGCGGTCATCTACGGCGAGCGTAAGACCGTTCTCGACGGCGCCGACCTCTCTGACCAGATCAGCGGCATGATCGAAGACGTCGTCACGGCCTACATTCAGGCAGGTACCGCCGGCTACGCCGAGGAGTGGGATCTGGACCAGCTCTGGACGGCGCTCAAGACGCTCTACCCGGTGTCGCTCAGCGTTGACGAGGCCATCGAGACCGCTGGCGGTGATCGCTCGGATCTCACTCGGGAGTTCCTGATCGAGGAACTCGTCGCAGATGCGCAGGCCGCCTACAACGCTCGCGAAGAGGACCTGGGCAGCGAAGTCACGCGAGAGCTGGAACGACGCGTCCTGCTGTCGGTCCTCGATCGCAAATGGCGTGAGCACTTGTACGAGATGGATTACCTGCAGGAGGGTATCGGGATGCGCGCGCTGGCCCAGCGCGATCCGCTCGTCGAGTACAAGCGCGAAGGCTTCGACATGTTCAGCGCGATGATGGACGGCATCAAGGAGGAGTCGGTCGGTTTCCTCTTCAACCTCGAGGTCGAGGTCGAGGATCCGGACGCCGCGGCCGCCGAGGTGGTTGCGCCGAGTCAGGTTCCGGCTGCCGCGGATGGTGCGGCCGAGGAGGGTGGCCCGCAGATCGACTTCGCTGCGCTCGCCGCTGCCCAGGATCAGCACGAGCACGAGGCGACTCCGGCCTTCAACGCCAAGGGCTTGGAGCGTACGAAGTCCTCGGCGCCGCTGGTTTATACCGCCCCGACGCTCGGCTCGGACACGCCTGAGGTTCGAATCGGCGATGCCGGCGACGGTGCCGCCAAGCCAGCACCTCGCACCGCTGCGGCGAGGAGCAATCCGAACCGTGGCAGTCGCGGCAACAAGAGCAGCAACGCGCGCCGCCGCAAGCGCTGACGCACCGGCTTCGCCCCGATTGAGCGGCCGCGCGGTCTGACGTGTCGCGCGGTCTGACGTGCTGTGCGGCCTGACGTGCTGTGCGGCCTGACATGCTGCGCGGCCTGACGTGCTGCGCGGCCTGACATGCTGCGCGGCCTGACGGGGCTGCGCAGCCTCGCGTGTTGCGCCGCGTGCCCCGACCGGCGTTCAGCCGAGTTGGAGGCGGACGCAGCGCCATCGTCCATGTTGTCCCTCTAACCGTAGGGCGACAGCACGGCTGCGTCCGCGCACTGCGATGACGGCGGCTACTTCGGCGACGCCCTCGGCTGGTTCACAGAGGTGAATGGACCGCACGGCCGCCCCACCGCGCCAGCGGTTGGTGACCGTCGCGTTCTCGCAGTCGCGAGCCAGGCCGGCGAAGACTCCACGACTCAGGTATGGAGCCAGCTGTGCCATCGACCGGTGTCCGGCGAAGGCCTCCATCGTGCCCACCAGGAGACGACGGCTGAAGCCGACCGGGTCCGGAAGCTCGCTGTCGGGCGGCGCTTGGCACCCGTCGGCGGCGACCGTCGATGTGTGACCGTCCCTCGATGGCTCGACGAACGGGAGCAGCTGATCGCGCGACCCGACCAGGTGCAGGGTGACCCCTTCGTCGTCGAAGGGCGGTTCGCGGCGCGGAGCCGGACGGACGGTGATCGCAGTGCGAGGCGACCGCGACCTACCAAGTTGGACCCGGTGCTGGTGGGACGTCGGTTCCTGGTCGGCAATGGCCAGCGAGGCGGTATTCATCGGCTTCTCCTTGGGTTCGTTGTCGTCACTGCTGTGCGTTCGGAGGGGCGTGCAAGACGACTCCGGGTTGGATGAGGGCAGGGTCGGAGCCGATCTCGGCCGCGTTGGCCTCGTACCAGCGCGGCCATTCGAGCGCCACCGCGGCGTCGGTCCCATTCGCTCCAAGTCGGTCGGCCGCGATCCTCCAGAGCGAGTCCCCGGGCGCCACCGTCACTGACTGCTCGGTCGACGCGGTGGTGGCGCTGGCTCGCGAACCAGGTCGTGGCATGGCCGGGCTGGACGGGGGAGACGGAGTGGACGCGGCCGCCGAGGGTGGGACGGCCGACCCGGACGCCCCCGAGGCGACGGCCGGGGAGGGAGCCGCGGTTGGGACGGGGCCGGTCGAGCTGGAAGCGGTCGGCGCGGCATCGCTCGGCTGGGGAGTCACCGTCGTCGCGGGCGCGGTGGTCGGTGATGCGGGGACGGTAGTCGACGATTCGGGCGCAGATGCCGCCACTGAGGTCGGGTCGGTCGGCACCACCGGCGCCGGGAGGACAACAGCCCCCACTGCTCGGAGCGGAGTCGGGCTTGGGGTGGCGGCGACGGTATGAACGCCCACGCTATGAACGCCGACGAGTGCAGCCGGCGCCGCCTGCGCCGCCACCGGTGCCAGGAGGACGCCGAGCCCACTGGCTCCGGCGACGAGACGAAGTAGCGCCCGTGGCAGGATGCGCCCGGCCAGGAGCTGCAGCGTCCGCCCTGCGGCGCCGGGAAGGGCCATCCCCACCGCGCTCAGCATCCCGAGGCCGAACCACACAGCGATCAGCCAGAGCCCGCAGCCGGCGAGCTTAGCGGCGACACTGTCGGCCCCTTCCGCCGCGACCCAGGCCCGCGGAGCGCTGGCGCTCCGTATCAGGAGACGCCAATCGGGGCTGAGCTGCGTCAAGGCGAAGAGATCGCCGAGGCAGAGAAATGCGACAAGTGAAGACCGTCTGAGAGCGTTCATCATTCAATACCTTCGTTTGCGTTCATTTGCATTCTGATACATGCAATAACCATCGGTCAAGCCTGATAGAGATCCGTAGGGAAGCTTGTCTCACGTTCGGGGCGTTCAGCGGATCTGCGAGAATTCGCGGGTGCCGGAGACGATCAGGTGGGATGGGCTCTTCGCCGACCTGGAGGCTCAGGCCGATGCTCTGGCCGCGGCGCAGCGGGCCGCCGAGGTGGAGGATCAGGTCCGAATCGAGGTCAGCCGGCTTCGTCTCATCGATCGACTGCGACCGTCCGTGGGAGCCACGCTTCGTATCCGCTACCCGCAAGGCGTCCTGGTCGGAGGTCTCCTGCAGCGAGTCGGTCCGGACTGGCTGCTGCTGGATGAAGGTTCGGGGCGGGACGCATTGGCGCTGCTCGCCCCGGCGCTGAGCATCAGCGGGCTCGGGCGGTCCGCTGCCGTGCCAGAGTCCGAATCGCTGATCGAGTCGAGGCTGGGATTGGGCCACGCGCTGCGCGGGATCGCGCGCGATCGATCCGCGGTTCGAGTCAGCCTGGTCGACGGCTCGATGCTGGATGGCACCGTCGACCGGGTCGGACGTGACTTCCTGGAGCTGGCTACCCACGCCCCTGGGGAGTTACGCCGGCACCGTGAGGTACGCGATGTGCTGGCGGTGCCGTTCGCAGCGCTGGCCGTTCTCCGGCGCGCGGCGGGCTAGGCTCCCGCCGATCGGCACGCGGTGGTCAGCTGAGCTCGGGCTCGCTCTCCGTCAGCGGATGCTGCTCGACGAATTTGCGGGTCTCGTCATACATCCGGGCGATGTACTCCTCAAGCTTTACCCGCTCGACGCGCCACTGCCCCCGGCCGCCGATCTTGATGGCGTCCAGTTCGCTGTTGCGCACCAGTGCGTACGTCTGAGATGCCGAAATATTCAGGATCTCGGCGACGTCAGGCAGGGTGAGGAACCGATCGGATGCCATGGTCAGAACTCATTTCGGGTCAGAATCATGCGTTTGCCTTCACCCAGTGTGACATCTCGTCGTTCACAGGCGATGACCTTATCCACAGTTTCGGTGACGATATTTTCATCGGCTTGGCTCTACTGCAGCATGTTGGGCGTGACTACTCCATCTCCCACGCCACGCCGCGTGAAGACGCCCAGTTGGCTGGATCTGAGGCTGATCGCCGGTGTGGTGCTGGTACTCGCCAGCGTCGCCATCGGTGCCACCGTCGTCGCCTCGGCCGACTCCACCGTCCGCATGTGGACGTCGTCGCGCAGCCTCTCGGCCGGAGCCGTGATCAGCCCGTCGGACCTGGCCCCGGTCAGCGTGCATCTGCCCGCCGGGTCGAGCGCATACCTGCCGGCGACGACGTCCGTTGCCGGGCAGGTACTCACCCGCGACATCGGTGCCGGTGAGCTCATCCCGCGTTCGGCGATCGGGGCGATCACGCGCACGACCACGGTCACTGTGCCCCTGCAGGCCGGCGAGGCCCCCAGCTTGACGCGCGGTGAACGGCTGCAACTGTGGATCTCGACCAAGACCTGTCCGGCAACCGTCGTACTCAACGACGTCACGGTGCAGGACGTCCAGTCGACCGGCGGGGGCCTGACGGCGGACGGCGGACAGAGCGCGGTGGTACGGGTGACGCCGGAACTCGCCCAGCGTGTCGTCACGGCGCTGGGCATCACCGACGCCACGCTTCGAGCCGGGGTGGTCACCGGCCGGGCAGCGTCAAACAGCAATGATTCATTGCCTGATCTCGCCGACTGCGGAGGTGCCTCGTCGTGAAGACGCCGGTCCTCACGGCGGCCGACGGGGCCGACTGGGAGGCGAGGCTGGTCGTCGCGCTGGACCGCGGCGACCACGAGGTGAGCGTCGTGCGGCGCTGCGTCGACGTCGTCGATCTGCTCGCGGTCGCCACCACTGGCCAGGCCCGAGCCGCCCTCGTCGCGGCCGGGCTACGGCGCCTGGACGCGGACGCCATCGACCGGCTCGCTGCGGCCGAGGTTGCGGTCATCGGCGTGGTCCGCAGAGGTGACGAGGCGGCCCAGGAACGGCTCGCCGCGATAGGCGTCGGGTTCGTCGTGCCTGAGGACGCGGACTCCGCCGTGATCGCCGGCGTCATCGGCGACGCCATCGCCGCCCGCGAGAGTGGTGAGCGGGCCCCGCGAGGATTCGGCGACCCGACCGCCTCGATCTCGATGGCGATCCCGCCGACGCCGGGCGCATTCCCGGTCGAATTGCCGACCCAACGTGGAACCGTAATCGCGGTCTGGGGGCCGACGGGGGCGCCCGGACGGACCACCGTCGCAGTGCTCATGGCGGACGAGCTCTCCCGCCTCACCCGATCCAGCCTCCTCGTAGACGCGGACGTCTATGGCGGAGTTGTCGCGTCGGTTCTCGGCCTGCTGGATGAGTCACCCGGGTTCGCCGCCGCGTGTCGTCAGGCCGGCTCGTCCCGTCTCGACGCGGCTTCGTTGGCGGCCCTGGCTTGGCAGCTCAGCCCGTCGCTGCGAGTTCTCACCGGGCTGCCGCGGGCCGAGCGCTGGCCCGAACTACGACCCGCGGCGGTTGAGTCGGTGCTCGAAGCCGCCCGCGGTCTGGCCGACTTCACCGTCGTCGACTGCGGCTTCAACCTCGAATCGGACGAGGAGCTCTCCTTCGACACGGTCGCTCCCAGGCGAAACGGCGCCACGCTGGCTGTACTCGACAGCGCCGACGTCATCATCGCCGTTGGCGCCGGCGATCCGATCGGCATGCAGCGTCTGGTGCGCGGCCTCGCCGAGCTTCGCGATGCTCAGGTGTCGGCCCCGATACGGGTGGTGCTGAACAAGGTGCGTAGTAGCGCCGTCCCCGGGGACGCGGAGGCGGAACTGGCGAAGGCGCTCGAACGCTTCGCCGGGTGTCGGCCGGCCGCCATGCTGCCGAACGATGTCGAGGCGCTGGACGCAGCACTCCGGGTCGGGAAGACGCTCGCCGACGTCCGGCCCCGCAGCCCGCTCCGGGTGGCCGCGGCGGAGCTGGCCGCTGATCTCGCAGGCGTCAGTCAACCGGCTCGACGCCGCTCACGGGCGTGATCCGCGGCTCGGATGGCATCAGAACAGCACTCGTCCCGGCGGGGCACTCGGAACTGTCGTACTGAGGTGGGAGAGTGAGGGTGTGAGTTCTCAGGTACTGCTGGCCGTGGACGGCAACTCGCTGCTTCACCGCAGTTTTCACGCGCTCGCGTCCTCCGGACTTCGCACCAGCGACGGGCGCGCGATGTGGGCGGTCCGGGGACTCGTCTCACAGCTCGTCGCCGCCGTCGAGCGCGTCGAGCCGGACGCCGTCGTGATCGGCTTCGATGACCCGCAGGCCAGCCTGCGCCGTGATCGCTGGCCGCTGTACAAGGCGCAGCGGTCGGAGAAGCCGCCCACGCTTGAGCAGCAGTTGATGCTCGCCGTCGAAATCCTCACCGACATGGGCCTAGAGGTCATCGTGCCGGCCGGTCTCGAGGCCGATGATGTACTGGCCTCGGCGGCGCGCCATGCGACCTCCTTGGACGCCCACACCGTGGTCATGACCTCGGATCGGGACGCCTTCGCCCTCATCAACGACACGACGTCGGTGCTTCGCATCATCAATGGCGGGGTCGAGGCGTCTCCGATGCTCAATGCTCAGCGGCTGATGCTGATGCTCGGTATCCGTCCTGATCAGTACCGGGACTACGCCGCGATGCGCGGTGACGCGTCGGACAACCTCGTCGGCGTGCACGGCATCGGCGCGAAGACCGCCGCCAAGTTGCTGGCTGCGCTGGGTACCGCCCGTAGCGCGTTCGACGATCTGGATGCCGGCGGCACCAGGGTGATCGCCGCCGTGGGCAAGGCCGCAGCGGGCCGGCTCGCCACCCCGGAAGCCCGCTCCGCCTGGGAACTCAACTGTGCGGTCATGGCGATGCACACCTCGGTGCCACTGGAGGTGGAACTGGCTGAGGGCTGCGCCGCCGGACGGGGGCGCCTGCCATTGGATGCCATCATGCTGCGCCCGGCGTTCGAGACGCTTCAGCTCACCTGGACGCTGCCGAAGGCACTGCGCCTGCTGGCCGGCATCGCGGCCGACACTGCGGTACCGGTTCCCGCCATCACTTCATATGACGGAGGCTTCTCCGGTAGCTACAGCGACGCCGCCTCCGGCCGCCGATTCGGGGAGAGTGAAGGCGCTGGCCGGCAGCAAGGCGGGCACCAGTCGACCGGATACCGCTACGGATCGAACGGCAGAAAGTCCTACCCGCCGCTGCATCGTAAGACTGCCAACAGCGACCAACTATCGCTCTTCTAGTGCGTGTCGACCGGGCGGTGGCTGGCTCTGGCTGGCGCGTGCGACCATGACGTATTGGTGTAATCCTGCCCACCATCGCGACCCACCCGCCGCGACGGCGAGTACGACTGAGCCAAAAGTGTGCCAGCCACCCTGGCAACCGGCCCGAAGGAGACTTCTGCGCGATGACTGACCGGCTCTCCTCCCTGGACGTCTCCTTCCTCTATCTGGAGGGGCGGACCACGCCGATGCACGTCGGCGGGCTGGCCATCTTCGAACCGCCGGCCGACGGGTTCGACTACGAGCGCCTGGTGACGCTGCTCGAGGAGCGAATCTCGCTGGTTCCCCGCTACCGGCAGAAGGTTCGCTTCATTCCCGGGCGGATCGCGAACCCGGTATGGCTGGATGACCCCGAGTTCGACATCACGTACCACGTGCGACGCTCGGCGCTGCCCCGCCCGGGCTCGGAGGAGCAACTGCGCGAGTTCTGCGCCCGCATTCAGTCCCGTCCCCTTGACCGCAGCCGACCGCTCTGGGAGATGTACCTGGTCGAGGGACTCTCCGGTGGGCGAGTCGCGATCATCACCAAGACCCACCATGCGGTGGTCGACGGGATCAGCGCGATCGACATCGGCCAGGTCATCCTCGACGCGTCGCCGGTGCCTCGTGAAGTGCCCGAAGATCTCTGGATGCCCGAGCCGGAACCCTCCTCCACCCAGCTCTTCGTGGAGGCGGTCAACGAACTCATCCGCCGCCCCGGTGCCGTGGTCGACACCGTCCGCCTCGGGGTGAACGACGTGCGCTCCACGGCCGGTCGCTTGGTCGGCGCCGTCGAGAGCATCGCGTCGGCGGTGAAGGTGGCCATTCGTCCCGCGCCGCCCAGCCCCCTCAACACCGGCATCGGTGAGCAGCGCCGCTACGGCACCGCGGCGACCTCGCTTGAGGACTACAAGCTGGTTCGCAAACAGCATGGCGGCACGATCAACGACGTCGTGCTGGCCACGGTCGCCGGTGCACTGCGCGGCTGGCTGCTCTTCCGCGGCGAGTCGGTCACCCCGGCCACCACGATCCGGGCGATGGTTCCGGTCAGCGTCCGCACCGACGCAGACCTTGACAGCGCCCTCGGCAACAAGGTCTCGGCGTTCTTCGTCGACCTGCCGATCGGGGAGGCCAGCCCGCTGATGCGATTGGCCCAGGTCAGCTATGCCATGCAGGCCCACAGCGAGTCCGGGCAGTCAGTCGGGGCCGACTCGATCGTCGCCCTATCCGGCTTCGCCCCGCCGACGCTGCACGCGATGGGCGCGCGGGCCGCGAACGAATTCACGCGCCGCCTCTTCAACCTGGTCGTCACCAACGTCCCCGGGCCGCAGTTCCCGCTCTACGCCGCCGGGGCGGAGATGACCCAGATGTACCCGATTCTTCCACTGGCCACTGGTCAAGCGGTGTCGGTTGGCCTCACCTCCTACAACGGCGGCGTCTACTACGGCCTGAACGCTGACCGGGACTCGATGCCCGACGTCGACGTGCTCGCCACCCTGATCGAAGAGTCCCTCGAGGAGCTGGTGGCGGCCAGCCAGGCCCCGAAGACGCCCGCCGCCCGCACCGGTAGGGCGGCGAAGAAGAGCGGAAGTGTCGCCCAATGAGCGACCCCCGTCCGGTGGGTGAGAACGGAACCAACGGCACAGCAAAAGCGGCACGGACGGCGCGGGCGACGGCGAAGTCGGGCCGGTCGTCTCGGCTGCACGCGGTTGGTTCACAGGCTCCACGCCCGTCCCGGGCAATCGTCCTGGGTAGCGGCGGGGTACTCGGTTTCGCTTGGATGCTCGGCGCCCTCAGCGCGTTGGAGGTCGAGGCCGGGCTCCGTGCGCACGAGGTAGACATCATTGTCGGCACCTCGGCCGGCTCCGTCGGGGCCGCCCTGCTCTCCTGTGGCATCACCGTCGATCAGATCCGCCGTCATCATCAAGGCGTAGCGCTCCCGACTGACCCACCCATCGCCTTTGACCACGACGCCGCCACTGGCCGGGCGCTCCCGCGCCGCCCCGGCCGCCTCCCGGGATCGCCACAGCTGCTGCTGAACGCCGTGCGTCACCCCGGCAAGGTGCGGCCGATCGTCACCCTGTCGGGTGTGCTGCCGGCTGGCCGCGGCACGCTGGCCCCGGTGACGCAGATGGTCGCCGCCGTGGCCGCGGACAGGGGATTCGACTCCGCCTGGCCGAACTCGCCCCGTCCGTGGATCGTGGCCACCGACTATCGAACTGGTCAGCGGGTGCTCTTCGGGCACGACGACCTCGGGCCCTTCGGTGATCCGCTGGTCAGCCTGAGCGACGCCGTGACCGCATCCTGCTCGATTCCGGCCTGGTACCCGCCGGTACGTCTCGGCGACCACAGCTTCATCGACGGGGGTGCGATCTCGAACGCCTCCCTCGACGTGCTCATCGACACCGATGTCGACGAGGTCTATGTGCTGGCCCCGATGGCCTCGGTCACCGCCGACCGCCGCCGCTCACCGGTCGGGCGGATCGAGCGCGCAGTGCGCCGATCGGTCACTCGGGGAGTGCTGAGCGACGTGGAGCTGCTACGCGCCAGCGGCAAGCGGGTTGCCCTCGTTACGCCGGAGCCGGCCGACCTGGAGGTCATCGGACTGAACCTGATGAATCCACGCCGGCGGTCCGAGGTTCTGGAGATGGCCAAACGGACGGCGTCTATTCAGCTGCGCCGGCAACTCGCCTCCCGTAGCTGGAGCAGCCCAGGAGATCTCGGCCGGCGGAGCGCAGGAGCATGAGGATCTATATCCCGTCCACGATGACGCAACTGGGGAGCCTGCTGACGGCCGGCGAGATCGGCTTCGGCCCGACGACGGCCTTCGCCGTCACTGATGGTCTGCGTGACTGGTATCGCGACGACGACATCGAGGAGCTTGAGTACGCGGCGATGATTGAGGCGGCCCGGGCTTCGCTCCGCCTACTCGATGCCGAGCCCGAGACAGCAGCACGACGCGTGGTGCTAGCCGCCGACGTCGAAGACGCCGACGTAACCGTCCGCGATGACCTCGATCGGGGAGTCGTGCGCCTTTCGGTGCCGGTGCCCCTGTCGGCGATCGCCTCGGTGCACGTCGACGGCGAGGACGCCGAGGAGGCGGTACGCGCCGCGGCCACGGCGATGGTGCGCGCGGAGTTGGGCGACGACGACGCCCAGGAACTGGTCGACGACGTCGAAGGCTATGAACTTGCGTGGTACGCCAACCAGGAGATCCCCGCTCTCGTCGAACTCATGTGAATCCCCATTCTCCCTAAAAAGTAGGATGATCGGCCGCGCACCGGGCCCAGTCTGTGGATAACCGGACAGACGCGATGGTTCGTCCACAGGGCGCCTGATCCGCGCTCCGACGACCGGCGAGCTCGCTAGCTTTGACCCTGAGAACGAGGCGACAACGGGTCGCCCGGGAGGGATTCGCCATGCCATTGAAAGTCACGCCAGAACAGTTGCAGACACTGAGCGGCACCACCTCCAGAACGTCTGCTGAGATCCGCCTCTCCCAGCAGAGCCTGAAGGGACAACTCGCGCCGGTCGTCGGCTCAGAGTGGTCGGGGGCGGCGGCAACGCAGTTCGCCGCACTCTACGAACAGTTCGATGTCCACGCCGCCGGCCTCTGCGACGCACTCGACGGAATCGGCCGGTTGCTGGGGCAGGCCGGCGCGAGTTATGCCGAGGTGGAGCAGCGGATCGCGGCGTCCTTCCGCTGAGGCCCGCCGTCGGGTCGGTCTGCCCTGCACTACGCTCTATCAACTGTGTCGCCTGATGAGATCCTGACCCTGGTCGAGCAGTCCTACCGTGCGTATTTCGAGGCGGAGCCGGCCCGGGCCTCGGTCTCGTTCCTCGGCGTCGAGCCGATGGATGTGCTCCGCTTCGAAGGTCTGGCCGAGGTCGTCAACTATGTGAGCCTGGGGATGGCGAGGCGCCCGATGACCGGTGGCGATGAGTTGGTGGTAGCCGAGGACGGTCCACGGGCCGAACTCGTGATGCAGTGCCGAGGCGACGGCGGAGACCTCTGGCGCCAGCTCGCGGTCCTCGCGTCGGCGCCGGTCGTCGAGGGACTGGTCTACTCGGCCGGCTCGCGGATCGACCTGGAGACCCCCTTGGCCAGCGGATCGCGCTGCACCGGTGCCATCGTGGTGGCGGCAGAATTGGCGCGCCTGGACTTCGATGGCGGTGCGGTCGAGTTCCTCCGCCTGCTGCCCGCGACGGCCAACGAGCTGGCTTGGGCTCGCGTGCACGGCAGCGATGCGCTCACTGAGCGCTGGAACCTGCAGGGCGTGGATCTACTCGACCTCGGCCGGCCGGGCGCGAAGCTGGACTGAGCGCAATTCTCGCCTGACCGCAATGCTCGCCTGAGCAATGCTCGAGTGAGTCCGTGGTCGGCGGCTCGAGGAGTGCTGCCCGCGGACAGCGCTACAGCCAGCCGGCCCGTTTGAAGGAACGATGCAGCCAGAGGCAGACGCAGACGACGATTCCAACGACCATCGGATACCCGAACCGCCAACGCAGCTCCGGCATGTGGGTGAAGTTCATGCCGTAGATTCCGGCCACCATGGTCGGCACGGCCGCGATGGCGACCCAGGCCGAGATCTTGCGCATGTCCTCGTTCTGGACCACCGACACCTGAGCCAGGTGCGCCGACACGAGGGTATTCAGCAGGTCGTCGAAGGCCGTCACCTGGTCGATCACCTGCCCCAGATGATCGTTGACGTCGCGGAAGTACTCCCGGAACTCCTCGGCGACCAGCGGCATCTCGGTACCGCCGAGTGAGCGCAGTGGGGCGGTGAGCGGAGCGGCGGAGCGCTGCAGTGCGAGAACCTCACGCTTCAGGATGTACATCCGGTTGGTGTCGACCGAGCGGGCGGCGCCGCCGAAGACCGCCACCTCCATCTCGTCGATGTCACGCTGCAGTGCCTCGGCGACGGCCAGATAGTCGTCCACCACATGGTCAAGAATGCCGTGCAGCACGGATGACGGGCCCTCGGCCAGCAGGGCCTGCTGCTGCTCCAGACGCTTGCGCAGGGCGTGGAGTCCACCGTGCTCTCCGTGTCGCACCGTGATCACGTAGTCGCTGCCGAGGAAGACCATCACCTCGCCGGTGTCCACCACCTCAACCGCTGTCGAAGGGTCGGTCTCAGAGACCGCGGTCTCGTCGTAGTGCACGGTCTTCACGACGGCAAAGAGCATCTCGTCGTCGTAGCTCTCCAACTTCGGCCGCTGATGGGCCGAAACCGCGTCCTCGACGGCGAGCGGGTGCAGGTTGAAGTGCTCGGCCAACCCGGCCAACTGAGCGTTGCTGGGCTCGTGCAGGCCGATCCAGACGAATCCCGTTCCGGTGGAGACGACCTGGTCGTGGGCCGCACGCCAGTCGGGGCGTCCCCGCTCGTCGTGACCAGGCTCCTGGCGAACACCGTCGACATAGACGGCGCAGTCGACAATGGCGGTGCTGCGCTCGACGTCGGGAATCCAAGGGCCGGCGACTTGGCGTTGGGTCGGGCGCAGCGCCGCCGGGCGGAAGGAGCTCGGGCGGGGGATATGACGTCGAGCACGATTAGTCACGCGCCACATTCTGCCCCCTTGAAGCGAACGATCGTGCAAGATAGCAACGTTTGACCCAGCAGGGAGCAAATTCATCCACACGGATTCGTATGAGGAGTGCAACGTGCAGTTTGGTCGGTACTACGAAGAGTTCGAGGTCGGCGCGGTCTACAAGCACTGGCCCGGTAAGACGGTCACCGAGTACGACGACCACCTGTTCTGCCTCATCACGATGAACCACCACCCGCTGCACCTGGACATCAACTACGCCGAGAAGACGACGGACTTCGGCAAGAACGTGGTCGTGGGCAACTACGTCTACTCGCTCCTGCTGGGTCTCAGCGTTCCGGACGTCAGCGGCAAGGCGATCGCCAACCTCGAGGTCGAGTCGCTGCGCCACGTCGCCCCCACCTTCCACGGCGACACGATCTACGGCGAGACGAAGGTGCTGGAGAAGACTCCGTCGAAGTCGAAGACTGACCGGGGCGTCGTCTACGTCGAGACGATCGGCTACAAGCAGGACGGCACAATCGTCTGTATTTTCCGGCGCAAAGTCATGGTCCCGACCAAGGAGTACATCGACGCCCGCGGTGGCGAGCAGCCCGGCCGTCCCACGCCGATCCCGCGCTAGTCGGGGAGCACGCCCCACCGGGTGAGCGCCGTCAGCAGGCCGGGCACCAGCGGTAGCTGCTCGAGTTCGGCCCGGGTGACCCAGCGGGCCTGAGCGGCGTCGTCGGCGGCTCGCAGTGAGCCGCCGACGACATCGCAGAGATAGTCATCGATCTCGTAGACGACGCTGCCGTCATCGATCCGGTCCTCGACCGTGCCGAGGCGTCGCAGGATCGTCACCGCGAGTCCCGTCTCCTCGGCCACCTCACGCCGGCAGGTCGCGTCGCTCGTCTCGTCGTGATCGCACTTTCCGCCCGGGATCGACCAGGTGCCGGCCCACGGTTCGCGGGCGCGCTCGATCACCAGAAGCCGGCGTCGACCGTCCAGGAGAACGCCCCCGGCGGCGCGGATACGAGTCGTGCTCACGGCTACCAGTCTGGCGGTTCGTCGCCGGCGAGGCCTGATGTGTGTCGCCTCACAGCGGCGCGCCTGCCGCAGGTGGCCCGCGAATCGGATAGAAACATGACTGGAGTCGTATGGATACGGACTGGAGTGCAAGTGGACACGAAAAAGCTGATCAGCGCCGTCGTGGTGGCGTTCGTGCTCTTCTTCATCGTCACGTCGCCAGATGATGCCGCCAAAATCTCGCACAACCTCTGGCACGGCGTCATGAACACCGCCCACGGCGTGTCGGACTTCATCGACAAGCTCTAGGCATCAAGCCGATGGCCGATGTCGTCGAGCGCTACCTGCTGCCGACCGAGGGCGTCGTCTTCGAGGTCCGTCGGCACTGGGCCTCGCTGGCCGAGTCTGGCCTCTGGTACTTGGCATTTCTGATCGGTGGATTCCTCGCTCTGGGCTTCTTCCAGGACGTAGAGATTCTGCGGCTCATGGCGGCCAGCTTCCTGATCCTCAGCACCGGATGGTTCGCCTGGATCGTCCTGGACTGGCATATCGAGCGCCTCGTCGTCACCAAGAAGCGGGTCATCCTGATCTCCGGCATCGCCACTCGCAAGGTTGCCATCATGCCGCTGACGAAGGTCACCGACCTGACGTATCAGCAGAGCGTGCTGGGGCGTCTGCTCGACTACGGCACCTTCATCATCGAGTCGGCCGGGCAGGATCAGGCGCTGAGCCGCATCGACTACATCAGCGGCCCGGATAAGCACTATCAGCAGATCTCGAACCAGCTCTTCGGCACGGCCGCCACCACCGACCCGGAAGACGCCCCGCCGCCGACATCGCCATCCCCCGCCACCCCCGCCGACGTCCCGGACGCGCCTCGTGAGCTGCTCCTGGACGTGGGGCCGAGTACTCCCGGGTTCGACGAGGACTACTTCGACACGCGGGGCGGATACGACGACCCCACACGGCACGACACGTCACCGCTGCCGCGCATCGACGTAACGTCGACGCAGCGATCGAACCCCGGCGAGCCGCCACGATGAGCAGGTCCGGCGCCCGGCGTCGATAGGCTGGACCGGTGACGATTGATCTGCACACCCATTCGCTGGCCTCCGACGGCACCGACTCGCCGACCGAGCTCGTCCTGAACGCGAAGGCGGCTGGGCTGACGGTGCTGGCCATCACCGACCACGACACCACGGGCGGCTGGGCCGAGGCCGCCGCAGCCCTTCCGGTCGGGATGACCCTCGTTCCGGGCACTGAGTTCTCCTGCGTCTACACGCGCCCGGACGGATTCGACATCAGCCTGCACCTGCTGGGGTACCTCTACGACCCCGACAACGAAGGCCTGCGCCAGGAGCGGATTCGACTGCGCGAGAGCCGCCTCGGCCGCGGTGAGCAGATCGTGCGCAACCTGGAGGCCGACGGGTACCCCGTCACCTGGGAGCGGGTCACCGAGCTCGCCGGCGGAGGTGCCGTAGGGCGTCCGCATATCGCACGGGTGCTGGTCGAGAACGGCGTCGTCGGATCGGTGAACGAGGCCTTCGACGAGCTGCTCTCCGCTCGCGGAAAGTACTACGCGAAGAAGGTCGACACCGATGTCTTCACGGCGATCGAGCTGGTACGGGCTGCGGGTGGCCTGACCGTCTTCGCCCATCCCTTCGCCCATCGGCGCGGCCCGGTGGTTGGGGTGGACGTCATCGAGGCGATGACCACGGCTGGGCTGGACGGCATCGAGATCGATCATCCCGACCATGCCCCCGAGGATCGCGCCGCGCTGCGCGGGCTGGCGACGGACCTCGATCTGGTCGGAACCGGTGCCTCTGATTACCACGGGACGAACAAGACGACCCGGCTCGGCGCCTGCACTACCGACCCGGCTGAGTACGAGCGGCTGGTGTCGCGCAGCTCGGCCCGCGCTCCGATCAGGTTGTCAGCCTGATCCACTACGGTGGCGCTATGTCACAGGCCGGTCAGCACGTTGGCGAGCAGCTCCAACTCGGCTCGATGCCGACCCGGCTCTTCTCCTGCACGCCGTCGCGGTTGACCACCTTCGACTGCCCGCGGCGCTACCGGATGACCTACCTCGATCGCCCGACACCGCCGCGAGGTGCCCCGTGGGCGCACAACACGATGGGGGCGGTCGTCCACCTGGCACTGCATCGCTGGTGGCAGTTGGCGCGCGCCAAACGCAACCCGGAGAACGGCGGCTGGCTGGTGGAGCGTCACTGGCAGCACGACGGATTCCGCGACCTGGAGCAGTCGCTGACCTGGCGGTCGCGGGCCAAGGAGTGGGTCGAGCAGTACCTGCGCGGCGTCGACGCCGACGACGAGCCGGTCGGGGTTGAGCGGACGGTCGCGACCCGCACCGAGCGCCTCGCCGTCTCCGGACGGGTCGACCGGATCGACCGGCGTGAGGGCGAACTCGTGATCGTCGACTACAAGACCGGCCGGCACATCCCGTCCGAGGATGACGCCCGCGGGTCGCTCGCCCTTGCCCTCTATGCCCTCGGGGCCCGGCGCACGCTGCGTGAGGGGTGTCGACGGGTGGAGCTGCATCACCTGCCGAGCGGTTCGGTCGCAGCCTTCGAGCACACCGACGAATCGCTGCAGCGGCACATCGCGCGAGCCGAGGCCAGCGCCGAGGACATCGTCGCGACCACCGACACGCTTGCCGGGCTGCTCAGTGAATCACCGGCCCGCACCCGAGCCGGTGAGAACCCGCGCCCGCCCGGGATGACGGCCGCCGAGACAGCGGTGGCCGATGACCTGTTCCCGGCCGTGCCCGGCAATCAATGCAGCTGGTGCGACTTCCGGCGCAACTGCCCGCCGGGGGAGGCCTCCTCGCGAGCGCTGGACTCCTGGTCCGGGCTGGCCGAGGCGGCGGGGTAAGGGAGTAGCGGCTCAGGCGGCAGGCTCGCTGGCTTCGGCCCGCCGCAGCGCATCGCGGTAGAGCGGGCTGCGGCGATACTGGGCCGGCACCGGCGCTGTGGCCACCCGCAGACTTCGCAGCGCTAGGGCATTGACAGTGTCGCCGGCCGGCAGCGGAGGCAGCCGATACATGCGCTTGGCCCAGCCCGGCAGCATGCCGACGGCCAGTGAACTCACCGCGGTCCACCCCAGCCGAGCCGGGAGCACGAACCGGGCCGGGACCGGCATGGGCGGAAAAAGGATCACCTTGGCCGCGGCGCGCGCCGCATCGGTGGCATCCAATCGCGGTCGCATCGCGGCGAAGTACTCCTTGAGGTCGCGCCGGGACGCGGGGACGGCGCCGGGCGGGATCCCCACCAGTTCAGCTGCGATCTGCTGTTCGCTCAGGTACTGGTCGGCCTCCTGTGGGGTGAGCCGCAGCCCGGAGCGCCGCGCGCTGACCAGGAACGAATCGACCTCGCAGGCATGGACCCAGATCAGCTGGTCGACCTCGACGACACCGAGCTTCTGGTGGATCGCCCGAACCCGGGCCGCCATCCGGTCGACCTCGGCCTGCGGCGCGAAGGCGACCGTGGCCACGTAGAGGCCGGTGCGCTGCAGCCGTCGCCAGGGAGCGTCCCGGAAGGTGGACTGAGCGTCCAGCAGGGCCATCGCCTGCGGATGCAACGCCTGCAGCAGCAACGCCCGCAGCCCGCCGATCAGGGCCAGCGGGTCGGAGTGCAGCCGCCAGGTGACGCTCTGTGGGCCGAAGTAGCCGAGATCGCGGTTCTGGCCGGGCTCGGGAAGACTCACCTCCTCAGGATGCACCTTCTGCGGCCGGCGACGCACCCCTTCGCCAGAAACCGACGAGCGCGTCGATCGTCGGCTGCGGGTTGTCGGCGGCTGGGGAGTGGGCGGCATCCACGATGACTATCCGCTCGACGCCGAGGCGCTGCGCCATCTCCTGCTGCACCGGTGGCAGCCAGACGTCCTCGTCCCGCCCGTGCAGCACGGCGATCGGCAGCCCGGTGGCCTTGAGCTCATCGACCCGGTCGGGCTCGGACAGGAGCGCGTCACCCATTCCGAGAAGCATGGTCGGGCTGCTCTCAACGAAGCGCGTATGCAGGAACTCCGCCAACTCCGGCGGCGGGGGCGAGTACCCCTCCTCGCCGGCCGCCAGCATCTCCATGCCTTGGTACACCGCTTCGATGCCGTACTCGAGGAGCACCGGCCGGAGTAGGTCGAGGCGCTCCCGCTGACTCTCGTCGACCCCGGACGGGCCGGAGTCCATCAGGACGAAGGATGCGAAGGCCCCCGGACGGGCGATGACGGCGGCCCGCGACACCAACCCACCGAAGGAGTGACCGATGAGGTGGATCGGTGAACCGAGCGCCTCGACGACGGCGAGAAGATCCTCGCCGAGGGCCGAGGTGCTGTAGTCGGTCTCCTCCTCGCTGGGGACCCCGTCTGCGCTCAAGCGGGCACCGGGAGTCTGGTACTGGCCACGCTGGTCGAGGGCCGTGACGAAGTAGCCCTGGTCGGCGATCGGGCGCAGGATCGGGGCGAAGTCCTCCTTGGACCCGGTGAACCCAGGCACCAGCAGCACGTGGGGCGCGGAGCGATCACCGATCTGCAACGCGGCGTAGCTGCCACGTCGGGTGTCGATGCTGACCAGCGGCACATCGACGTCAGCCAGCTGGCGCGGCTCGGCCAGTTCGACCGTCGGTGCGGGGCGTCGTTGCATCATTTGTAGACCGTAGTCGACGAGGCGGCGACGAGGAATCCGGATCCCAGCGTGATGATCCGGCTGTTGGCCGGCGGAGCATTGAGCGGTATCGACTCGCGCACCGCGCCGCTGGTGGGGTCCAGGATCGCGATGCCGGTCGAGGTCGGCATGGCCAGGGTGGTGAGGTCGTCGGAGCCGGTGGCGGTGCCCGGACCACTGAAGGTGGGGAGTGTGGTGGCGCCACGGGACCAGAGCTGCCTGGTCCCGTGATCGTTGAGTGCGTAGACGGTCTCACCGAACCATAGGAGCTCGCCGTCGGCCGACGGCGTCTGCAGGACCGGGCGGAGCGGGGAGGGGGCCGGGGTGAGCGCTGTCTCGCCCGCCACCACCGAGCCGTTCGAGGGCTGATAGCGGATGAGTTGCCGGGTGGCCGGGTTCAGCACGGCGACGAAGGAATCGGCGGCCGCCGGCACCACCGCCGCGGTACGGATGCGCCACTTCACCGGATCGGTGGTGTTCTCACCCGACTTGTCGGGGGCGGTCAGGTCCCGCAGCAGCAGGTAGTCCCCGTCGGTGCAGTGCTGGCTGATCAACACACCGGCGCTACCCCGCACGACGCGCAGGTTCTGGCACTGCGCGGGCGCGACGTAGGTCCACCCGTTCAGCCCGTCGCTCATCCGGATCGTCCGGACCAGGGTTGAGGTGGCCAGGGTGAGGGCGTCGCTGTCCGGGATGACGACCGGCGTACCGACGACCAGGTTGCCGTCGTCATCCAGGGTGCGCTCCTGAATGCGCTGGCCGGTTCCGGTGTCGAGGGTGGTCAGCTCGTCGCAGTCGCCCTTCGCCGAATACAGCGCCTGCGTCTTGCCGGACTCCTGGATCACCGAGCAGAGCACCCGGTCTGAGCGCGTGAAGGTCCATCGTGGTGATCCGGTGCGTGCGTCGCGTCCGCTGACGGTGTGCTTGGAGTACGTGACCACGGTGCCGCCGAAGAACGGCTGGCCGACGGCGGTGGTGTCGTCGGTGCGCCAGGCGACGGTGAGTGGCTGGCTGCGGGGGGCGGCGGTGACGGTGGCCGGTGCAGCAGAGGCGGTGTGGCTAGTGACATGGCTGATCTCGCCGCGGGCCACGATGGTGACGAAGATGGCCACGGCGGCCGCGGTGACCAGGGTGACCACGGCGATGTATCGGCGACGGGCCCGCTTGGTCGCGGCGTTGAACTCGGCGACGAACTCGTCCGCGCTGCTTGTCGCGTCCTCGGTTGCAGGTTCGGCCGGGCTCATCGAAACATCTTCGCCCACCTACCGGTGACGGCCGGCCGCCGGGGTCGGCGGTGCTTCAGCTCTTCGGCTGCTCGCTCGGCGTCGACTCCGCCGTGCCGCGAAGCGCGTCCGGCGATCCGGCCCGGGTACGCCGGCGGTTGCGCTGCCGGGCCGGGCGGGGCGAACCGCCCTCACCGCGCGCGGAGCGGCCCTCTGTCGGCGCCGAACCGGCATCGGTCCCGGCGCTCGCTTCACTGCGCCCGCGGACGCCTTCGCCCCCAGAGCGCTGATTGCGTGTGCGTCGAGCCGGTCCACCGCGGCGTCCGCCGTCGCCACCCTTCGGCGCGCGTGGTTCCCGTCCGCCCAGGTCCTCGACCTCTTCAGCACCGAGACCGGCCCGAGTGCGCTCGGCGCGGGGCAGGGTGCCACGGACCTCGCGCGGGATGTCGAGCTCAATGAAGAGATGCTCGGAGGTCGAGTACGTCTCGACCGGCTCGTGGAACGGGAGGGCGAGCTTGTCGCAGATCAGTTTCCAGCGCGGGACGTCGTCCCAGTCGACGAGCGTCACCGCGGTGCCGGACTTGCCGGCGCGGGCGGTGCGTCCGATCCGGTGCACGTAGGTCATCTCGTCTTCCGGCGCCTGATAGTTGATGACGTGTGTGACGTCATCAACGTCGAGGCCGCGGGCGGCGACGTCGGTGGCGACGAGAACGTCGACCTTGCCGGAGCGGAACGCGCGCAGGGCCTGCTCGCGGGCGCCCTGACCGAGGTCACCGTGGACGGCGGCGGCTGCGAAGCCGCGCTCGATCAGCCCCTCGGCCACCTTGGCCGCGGTGCGCTTGGTCCGGGTGAAGATCATCGTCAGCCCCCGCCCGCGGGCCTGCAGGATGCGGGAGAGGAGCTCGATCTTGTCCATCGAGTGGGCCCGGTAGGCGAACTGATCGATGTGCTCGGTCTGCGGCGTCCCATTCCCCTCCTCGGCCCGAATCTGGATCGGCTGCTGGAGGAACTGGCGGGCCAGGGCCACGATCGGTCCGGGCATCGTCGCGGAGAAGAGCAGGGTCTGGCGGCGGGCCGGAATGGTGGCCATGATCTTCTCGATGTCGGGCAGGAAGCCGAGATCGAGCATCTCGTCGGCCTCGTCCAGCACGAGTGTCTGGATGGAACTCAGCACCAGATGGCCCTGCTTGATGAGATCGAGGAGACGTCCGGGGGTTCCCACCACCACGTCGACGCCCTTGCGCAGTGCATCGATCTGCGGTTCGTAGGCGCGCCCGCCGTAGATCGACAGGACACGGGCGCCCAGCGTCTTGCCGGCGGCGGCGAGGTCGCCGGAGACCTGGACCGCGAGCTCGCGGGTCGGGGCGATGACGATGGCCTGTGGAGCGGCGCCGCTGATCGGCTTGGCGTCACCGAGCTGCAGGCGGTTGAGCAGCGGCACACCGAACCCAAGCGTCTTGCCGGTGCCGGTGCGCGCCTGACCGATCAGGTCATTGCCGGCCAGCGCGATGGGCAGCGTCAATTCCTGGATGGCGAAGGTGTGCGTGATGCCGACGTCGGCCAGCGCGCTCACGATCTCGGGACGGATCGGGAAGTCGGAGAACGCCGGGCTCTTCGGGCTCACGTCGGCCCGGGCGGCCAGCGGCGTAACTTCGGCTTCGATGGGGGCAGCCTCGACGTCTTCGACGGAGGGTGCGCTCGAAAGATCTTCTGTTGTCATATTTCCGTTGCTCTTCCATTTTCGGTGCGCCGACCAGCTTGACCGGTGAATCCGGTGCACATTCGACTGCAGACCGCGCAGTTGCGGTGGCTAGGTCGACGAAGAAGAGGGTCAACGCGGAGATTCGGCGCCCCGAGATTCAGGGCGCCAGAGCCTAATGCTATCTCAACCGCTGCGTTTTCGAGGATTCCGCGCGGTGGGCTGCGGCTCAGCCGTCGTCGCAGGCGTCGCGGCACCGACTGGAGGCGCTGCGGCGTGAGCGTCGGCAGGCGTTACTCTTCCCGCGTGACCGACTTCTCCGTGCCCACCGATTCTGACGCTCCAACCCGCGTCTCCGCGCCGGATGTCGAGGGTGAGCAGACGCCACCGGCTGCCGTGGTGGACCTGCTGGCGGTGCTGGCCTACGGCGAGTTGACGGCCTTCGAACGCCTCGCCGAGGACGCCCGGATGGCGCCGACGCTGGTCGGTCGCGCCACCCTGGCCCAGATGGCGGGCACCGAGATCGCACATTTCCGGCTCCTCGCCGATCGCCTCACCGAGCTCGGTGCCGAGCCGAATTCGGCGATGGCACCCTTCATCCCGGCGCTCGAGGCGTTTCACGCGACGACGGCGCCCTCGACCTGGCTGGAGGGGCTGGTCAAGGCGTACGTCGGTGACGGGATGGCGGCTGACTTCTACCGCGAAGTGGCCGAGTTCGTCGATGAGCGGACGCGTGAGCTCATCAGCGTGGTGCTGGCCGATAGCGGTAGTGCCGCCTTCGCCGTACGAGAGGTACGTGCCGCGATCGCCGCGCAGCCGGCGCTGGCCGGACGCCTGGCGCTCTGGGGGCGCCGTCTCGTCGGTGAGGCGATCAGCCAGACTCAGCACGTCCTGGCTGAGAACGACGCGCTGACCGAGCTACTTATGAGCGGCACCGGAGGGCTCACCGGCGTGGCGGCGATGATCACCCGGATCACGGACAAGCACAGCGAACGCATGCGAGAACTGGGTCTCGACGGCTGAGCCGTCTGTGTTGTCGGGCGGCTGAGCCGTCTGTGTGATCGGCTAGCTGGCGAAGCCGACGCGGCGGACGTCGGCGTCGGCGATCTCGACGTAGGCGACGAGCGCCGACGGAACGAGGACGACCCGCCCCTTCTCGTCGGTCAGCGACAGCAGACCTTCGCCTTTCTTCAAGGCGTCCGCCACGAGCGACTGCACCTCGGCCGGAGTCTGCGAGCTTTCGATAACGATCTCGCGCGGCGTGTGCTGAACGCCGATTTTGACCTCCACGAGGTGCCTCCTTGGTTCTGCGGAGCGGGCCGAGCCGGAACTCCGCCATTGATAGCGAATGTTGGTAATCACGCTAGCCGAAGGCTGGCGGGTACTGCGCGTGGTGGCCCTGTGTGGCTCTGCGCTCAGAGCGAACGCTGCTGCTCCAGGATGAAGAGGGGGAAGTTGGAGATTCCTCGCCACTGCAGGGACTCGACGAGCGCGACGGCTTCGTCCTTGGGGATCGGGCGGTCGGCATTGAGCCACCAGCGGGCGACGATCTGCGCGCCACCGGTGAGCACCATCGCCAGCAGTTCGGCCCGGACCCGGTCGAGGCCGGTGTCGGCGGAGACGGTGTCGGCGACCGCGTGCATGATCTCCGAGGAGACCCGGTCGACCCGCTCACGAACCGCGGGGTCGTTGCCGAGGTCGGTCTCGAAGATCAGCCGGAAGGCACCGGGGGAGCCGCCCTCTGCGCCCTCCACGAAGTTGAAGAAGGTGCTCAGCACGCCGTGCACGCGCTCCTGGTTGTCACTGGTCTCCGACAGTGCGCGCCGGATCGCTCCGACCAGCGCCTCAGCCTGCTCGTCGATCAGGGCCAGGTAGAGCTCAAGCTTGCCGGGGAAGTGTTGGTAGAGCACCGGCTTCGAGACGCCCGCCTCGGAGGCGATGTCGTCCATGGCGGCTGCGTGATAGCCGTTGGCGATAAAGACACTCTGGGCCGCTGCCAGCAGTTGCTTGCGCCGTTCGGCGCGCGGTAGGCGTCCACTCCGCGGCGTCGGCTCGCTCTCGGTTATCAACAGTGCTCCCAAACTCCGCGCGGATACTAATTTCCACAGATGTTACGACGCTAAACCCTCTCGCCGACCAACTGAGGGTGATTTGGTGGTTTTAGTGTGTCGGAATAGAGGTCACCGAGGCGTTCGACGCGCTCAAGAACGTCAGCTGCGGTGAAGACCAGGTTCTGCGGTGACTGCAGTTCGTCCCAGGAGACGGGCGTTGACACCGTCGGGCGGCTGCGTGCCCGCAGCGAGTACGGAGCGACGGTCGTCTTGGCGGCGTTGTTCTGACTCCAGTCGATCAGCACCTTGCCGCCACGAAGCGTCTTAGCCATCTTCGACACGATCAGCTTCGGATGTCGCTCGGCCAGCCTCGTCGCCAGCTGCTTGGCGAATTTGGACGTCTCGTCGGGCGCGGTCACCGACACCGCCGCGCTCACCTGGATCCCCTTGGATCCGGAGGTCTTCACCGCCGGACGGAGGCCGGCGTCGACGAGTTCGGTGCGCAGCAGCAGCGCCACCTCAGCGCACTCGGCGATGCCGGCGGGCTTGCCTGGGTCGAGATCGAAGACGATCAGATCGGTACGCGGCTTCGGTGCACCGCTGCCGCGGCGTCCGGATTCGGAGGTGACCTGCCACTGCGGGGTGTGCAGTTCGAGTGCTGCCTGGTTGGCCAGCCACACCAGGGTCGCCAACTCCTCGACGATGAGGAAGTCGATGGTTTCGCGGTCCATCGTCGAGCCGGGTACCGCTATGCGTGCCGTGGGAACCCAGTCGGGGGTGTTCTTCGGCGCGTTCTTCTCGTAGAAGAAAGGCGCATCCACTCCGTTCGGGTACCGCTTGACCGTGAGGGGCCGGGCCGCGAGGTGCGGCAGCATGAGCGGTGCGATCCGTGTGTAGTAGTCGATCACCTCGCCCTTGGTGAAGCCGGGCTCGGGGTACATCACCTTCTGCAGATTCGACAGGCTCAGCTGTCGTCCCTGTACCTCGACGGCGACGCGTTTACTCAATCCCGTCCCACCTCGCTCGCATCCTTGTCCGTCCGCACTCCGACGAAGACGGGATGTCTCAGCCGGGCCTGATCGGTGTCGTTTGACCATTGAGAATAGGAGACTTCCACGACGGTCCGCGGCTCTACCCGGGTGAGGACCCGGCCCGGGCTCGCCTTGAGGTCCAGTTCTGTCGGGCTAAGGTCTGTCACCAATTGCTTCTGCAGCGACCGCGCGGTCGCGTTGGTGAGTCCGCTGCCGACCTTTCCGGCCACTCGCAGCCGGCCGTCGGCGAAGTACCCGAGGACCAGCGAGCTAAGGCGTGTAGCCGACTCGCTGGCCGACTCCCAGCCGATCACGACGAACTCGCTGCGCTGGATGAACTTCACCTTCACCCAGTCTGCGCTGCGAGCCCCCGAGTGGTACCGGCTGTCGGCTCGTTTGGCTACGACCCCTTCGAGTTCATGCGCCCGAGCGGCGCTGGAGACCGCGTCCGGGTCGTCGAAGGCCGGGCTGAGGCTCCAACTGGAGTCGGCCGGGTCGGATCCATCCGCCAATCGCTGCAGCGTCTCGCGTCGTTCGTGCAGCTCACGACCGGTCAGATCGACCCCGTAGAGACGCAGCAGATCGAAGGCGATGAACGCCACCGGGTTCGTCGTGGCGAGGGCCCGGGCGGGCGCGTCCTGATGCACGTTCATCCGTTGCTGAAGGCTCTCGAAGGAGGGACGCCCATCGGCGAAGGCGACGATCTCACCATCGAGCAGCGCATCGGAGAACTCCGTCCGCAGCGCCAGGAGTTCGGGGTAGGCGACCGTCACGTCATTTCCATTGCGGGTGGTGATCCGGACCGTGTCGTCGTGCACATCCGCGAGGGCCCGGATGCCGTCCCATTTGAACTCATAGAGCCACCCGGCGCCGCGTGGGAGGTCGGATCGCGCAGTCGCGAGCATGGGCCGCATCAGGCAATTCTGCCGTGCGATGCAGCGCCGAGCCACGACACGCGCCATGATGGTGCAGAGATGTTGTAAGTCGGCGCGGCTGCTGGTCGGTCAGCGTCGGCTGGTAACACCGCCGCGGCGACGGGCGCACGCGGCAGATTCGAGGACGGGTTCGCCGGTGCGATCAATCTGGAAAGGTGCCGTCTCATTCGGTTTGGTGAGTATCGGCGTCAAGATGTACTCCGCGACTGAAGAGCGCGACGTGAGTTTTCATCAGGTTCGTCGCAGCGACGGCTCGCGCATCAGGTACCGGCGGGTGGCCGAGGCGGACGGTGAAGAGGTGGCCTACGGCGACATCGCCAAGGGCTACGCGCTGCCCAGTGGCGAGATCGTGGTGCTCACCGACGACGACTTCGCCGACCTGCCGCTGCCGACCGTGCGGGCGGTGGACGTGCTTCAGTTCGTTCCCGACGAGCAGATCGATCCGATCTACTTCGCCAAGAGCTACTACCTCGAGCCCGAGCAGTCCGCGGTGAAGCCCTACGTGCTGCTGCGTGACGCGCTCGCCGACAGCGGCATGGTCGCGGTGGTGAAGGTCGCGATCCGCAACCGGGAGCAGCTGGCCACCCTGCGAGTGCGGGAAGGCGTGATCGTGCTCGAGACGATGGTCTGGCCGGATGAGGTGCGGGCGGCCGACTTCGCCTTCCTGGAGACGGACGTGACACTCCGCCCGCAGGAGCGCGACATGGCGCAGTCGCTGGTGCAGAGCATGTCGGGGGACTTCGATCCGGAGCAGTACACCGACGAATACCGGGCCGCGCTGCAGCAGGTGATCGACGCCAAGGTCGAGGGACGCGAAGTGGTCGAGGTCGTCGACGCGCAGCCATCGTCCGGCACCGTCATCGACCTGATGGCCGCACTGCGGGCGTCGGTGGACGCGGCGAAGCGTGGGCGGGGCGAGGCGACCGGCACTGAATCGGCTGGAAGTTCGGCGGCTGGGTCGGCGACGAGTGATGGGTCGGCCAAGAAGGCGCCGGCCAAGAAGGCAGCGGCTGAGAAGGCAACGGCTGAGAAGGCAACGATGAAGACGTCCGGAGCGAAGGCGGCTCCGGCCAAGAAGGCCGCTGCGAGGAAAGCGCCGGCCAAGAAGACAGCGCCGGCGAAAACAGCGCCGGCGAAAGCTACGGCCAGTAGCGCCGCCACGAAGGCTCCGGCCAAGGCGGCGGCGAAGAAGACCGCGGCCAAGAACGAGTCGACTCGCGCCCGCCGTACCGCGTAGTCTCTCGCCATGGTGAACCCCCAGCGGCTGGTGCCGAGTCTGCGGACCCGTTCCGGGCAGCCGCGGTCGGTCCGCATCGCGCAACTCTCCGACGAGCAATTGCCGCCCTTGGATACCAGCCAGGCGCCCTGGCCCGGCCGCAAGCTGCAGCTCGGCGGATCCGCGCTCTACGTCCGCACCACTCCCGTCTCCGCGCGCCCGGCTGGCGCGACGGGCGAGGCTGAGCCCGCGCTCTTCGTCCACGGCCTCGGCGGCTCGTCGACGAACTGGACCGATCTGGCCGCGCAGCTCTCGCCCTGGCTCGACATCGAGTCGATCGACCTCCCCGGATTCGGGCGTTCGGGGCCGGCCCGGGACGACAACTACTCCACCCAGTCCTTCGCCAATCTGGTCATCGCGTACTTGGAGCAGTCCAACCGCGGCCCGGTGCATCTCTTCGGCAACTCGATGGGCGGGCTCATTTCGATCCTGGTCGCGGCCGCCCGCCCCGACCTGGTGCGGACACTGACGCTGGTGTCGCCGGCCGTGCCGGATCTTCGTCCGGGCCGGGTGCGGGTGAACCCCCTTCCGCTGCTGCTGGTGCCTGGTGTCGGCACCCTGGCGCTGCGCAAGTTGGCCCGGACCAGCCCGCGGACGCGGGCCCGCCAGACGCTGGAGCTGGTCTATGGCAATCCGAGCCTGGTCACGCCGAACCGAATCGACGAAGCCATCGCGGAGGTGCAGGAGCGCGGTGGCATGAGCTGGGCGACCGACGCGCTGCTCAGTTCGCTGCGCGGCATGGTCGGCTACTACCTGGTGACGGGCACCCGCAGCGCCTGGGGGCGGATGGCGACGATCTCGGTTCCGACCCTGGTCGTCTGGGGGGATCGCGACAAACTGGTAGATGTCGGACTGGCTCCGCGGGTGGCCACCACGATTCCGGATGCGCGATTGTTGATCCTTACCGGAGTCGGCCACGTCGCTCAGATGGAGGACCCGCAGAGCACGGCGCGGGCGTTTCTGCAGATGCGTAGTGAGGCTGATACGCAGAGTGAGCACGGTGCGGGGCGCCACGCCAGCCCCCCGGCGGCCCGGTAACAGGTCGCCGAACTTGAGGGAATCCGCAGTGGTAATCGTCGCGGCGTGTGGATTCAGCGGTTCTCAGCATGATGTGCCACTCTGGACGGTGTGACTGAGCAGGCCGAAGGGAGTCGTGCGAGCGCGGTGGATGACCGTCGTAGCGCCGCTATCGAGTCCATTCAAGCTGCCCAGCGCTCCGCGACCGAACTGGACGCCGAGTACGCGCAGTACGACCGCCGGGTGCGTCAGTCCTCCGCCCGCCGTAGCGCCCCCTCGGCCCACGTCGCCGGTCACTCCGCCAGCCAGCGTCCGGCGCCCCGTGCCGCCCGTCACGCCCCACCCGCGGTGGCAGCGCGCCGACCGGTCACCCGTCGCCCGAGTGACGCCGATGCGCACGCTGCAGCCTCCCCGCCACCCGCCCTGGCCGAGCCGGAGGCGGCGGACGACCTGCTGGCCACCCAGCGTTCCTACGACGCCTACGAAGACGGCGGGGACTCGACTCCGACCATGCTCGGCCGCACCAGACGATTCGTTCAGCGCTACGGCTGGCGCGCCTACGCGCTCCCCATCCTCATCGTCGTCACCGTGGTCGCCCTGGCCAGTTCGGACAAGATCCCTCGGCGTGCGTCGTCGACGTCGGCCTCCTCGCCCAGCCACTCGCCGGTGGCTCAGGCGCCGGCGGCGGCGCTGCCCAGTTCCCAGCTCAAGGTCGACGCTCCGGGGGCGGGCGCGGTCGACGAGCCACTGGTCTCAGACGTCCTCCCAGCCGGTGCGGCGTACACGACCACTGGAAATGGCAAGTTCACCGTGCTGCCGGGCACCTCGCCGGTGATCGGTCATGGTCAGCTCTTCAAGTACACGGTCGATGTCGAGGGTGGGGTCACGGGGGTCGATCTGGCCAAGTTCGCGGCGACCGTCGACTCCACGCTCGCCAACCCGCACAGCTGGATTGCTGCCGGCAACGTCTCGCTGCAGCGTGTCTCCACCTCCAGCCAGGCCGACTTCCACGTGTCGCTGACCTCGTCGATGACCGTCCGCAAATACTGCGGCTACGACATCCCGGTGGAGACCTCCTGCTATGACTCGAACAGCCGGCGGGTCGTCGAGAACGTGGCCCGCTGGGTGCGTGGCGACCTGGCCTACGTCGGCGATCTGGCGACGTACCACCTCTACATGATCAACCACGAGGTCGGTCACGCCCTCGGGCACTCGCACAGCCACGTCTGCCTCTCCAACGGCCTGGCGCCCGCGATGATGCAGCAGACGCTCGGCCTGAAGTCGATCACCGGCCAGATCTGCCAGTCCAATCCGTGGCCCTACCCCGTCGGTGCCACCGATGCTCCAGGCGTCGAGTCGGCCGACACCCCCGCGAACAGCCCGATCCAGGTCCCCGGCAATTAGCGTCGCAACTAGCGGCGCAATTAGCGGCACCTCCCGCTCCTCGGGAATTGCCCACCTGGGGGCGGTCGTTACGCTCTTGGACGGACACGTCGCCAGAAGACGTTGAACGCAGAAGTTCCATCGAAGGGAAATCCAGTGCCAGCACCGGTGTCACTACCAATTACCTTGCCGCCGCTCGTCGAGCCCGCCGCCGAGTTGACGATCGACGAGGTCCGCCGCTACAGCCGCCATCTGATCATCCCCGAGGTGGCGATGGCCGGGCAGAAGCGGCTCAAGAACGCGAAGGTGCTCTGCGTCGGCGCCGGTGGCCTCGGTTCGCCGGCCCTGCTGTACCTGGCCGCAGCCGGGGTGGGCACGCTGGGCATCGTCGAGGATGACGTCGTCGACGAGTCGAACCTTCAGCGCCAGATCATCCACGGCCAGAGCGACATCGGGCGCCCGAAGGCAGAGTCGGCCCGTGACTCGGTCAAGGAGATCAACCCGCATGTGAACGTGATCGTGCACAACGAGCGCCTCACCAACGACAACGTGCTCGAGATCTTCGCCCAGTACGACCTGATCGTCGACGGCACCGACAACTTCGCCACCCGCTACATGGTCAACGACGCCGCCGTGCTGCTGCACAAGCCTTACGTCTGGGGCTCGATCTACCGCTTCGACGGGCAGGTCAGCGTCTTCTGGGACGACTACGGCCCGAACTACCGCGACCTCTACCCGGTCCCGCCGCCGCCGGGAATGGTTCCCTCCTGCGCGGAGGGCGGCGTCCTCGGCGTGCTCTGCGCCTGCATCGGATCCGCGATGGTCAACGAGGCCATCAAGCTGATCACCGGCATCGGTGAGTCACTCCTCGGCCGCCTCCTCGTCTTCGACGCACTGGCCATGGAGTGGAACGAGATCAAGATCCGCAAGGATCCGAACACCCCGCCGATCACCGAGCTCATCGACTACGAGTCGTTCTGCGGTGTCGTCTCCGAGGAGGCCCAGGCGGCCGCGGTCGGCTCGACGATCACACCGAAGGAGCTCAAGGAGCTGCTCGACTCGGAGAAGCCGGTATATTTGGTCGACGTCCGGGAGCCCGCGGAGTGGGAGATCGTCAGCATCCCCGGCGCCACGCTCATCCCGAAGGATCAGATTCTGCGCGGTGACGCGCTGGCCTCGCTGCCCCAGGACAAGCAGATCGTCATGTACTGCAAGACGGGGGTGCGTTCCGCGGAGACGCTGGCTGCGGTCAAGGCGGCCGGGTTCAAGGACGCCGTGCACGTGCAGGGTGGCGTCACCGGTTGGGTCAACCAGGTCGACCCCAGCCTGCCGTCCTACTGACCGGCTGAGTGTCTGATTCTCTGACTAGCGCGGTGGAGTCTGAGCCGAATATCGAGGAGCTGATTCTGGCCTGCGTCCGGAGCATTCCTCGTGGACGGGTGATGACCTACGGCGACGTCGCGGAGTATGTCGGTTCGAATGCTCCGCGACAGGTCGGCCGGGTGCTGGCCGAATCCGGTGACGAGGTGGATGGGCAGCCGCTGCCCTGGCACCGCGTGCTGCGGGCCGATGGTCGCTGTGCGCCGCATCTCTTCCTCCGCCAGCGGGCGCTGCTGCTACTGGAAGGCGTTCCGTTCCGCGCTGACCGGGTGCTGCTGCGCGAATGCCGCTGGGACGGGATCCCGGCGAGCTGAGGTCAGCCACGAAAATTGTCGGTACCCCGTGCTGGAATGGATGCCATGACCGCGCCTGACGAACAGCGTCCGTATCGTCTGGTCCGCCGGTCATCCCGGCCACCGATCGTGCCCGAACTCGACCCTGAGCAGCGCCGGGTCGTCGAGCATCGCGGTGGGCGGATGCTCGTGCTGGCCGGTCCCGGCACCGGCAAGACCACCACCCTGGTCGAGGCGGCGCTGGCCCGGGTTGAGGCGGGCGTTCCGATCGAAGAGTTGCTGATGCTGACCTTCAGCCGGCGAGCCGCTACTGAACTGCGAGACCGAATCACCGCCCGGCTCGGGCGCACGGTCCGGGAGCCGATCGCCCGAACCTTCCACTCTTACGCCTTCGGTGTGCTGCGGATGAGCGCGCTGGCCAACGGATTGCCGAGCCCGCGCCTGCTCGCGGGCCCCGAACAGGACGTCGTGCTGCGTGAGCTCATCGCCGGCGACGCTGAGCGAGGGCGTTCGCCGTGGCCGCAGTACCTGCAGGCCGCCACCGGCACCCGGGCCTTCGCCGGAGAACTGCGTGACCTGCTGCTGCGCGCCGTCGAGCGGGGCCTCGACGGCGACGACCTGGCTGAGCTGGGGCGGCGAAAGTCGCGGGCCGATTGGCAGGCGGCGGCGGAGTTTCTTCAGCAATATCAGGAGGTCACCTCGCTATCCCAGCCCGGCGCCTGGGATCCGGCGGAACTCATCCGGGCCGCCACCGATGCGCTGGGCGCAGATGATGCGTTGCTGGCCGCCGAACGGCGCCAGCGCCGGCACATCTTCGTCGACGAGTACCAGGACACCGATCCGGCCCAGGTTGAGTTGCTCTCCCTCATCGCCGCCGGCAGCCAGGAACTGATCGTCGTCGGCGACCCGGATCAGTCGATCTATGCCTTCCGCGGCACTGACTCCACGGCGCTGAGCGACTTCGAGCACAGCGCCGCGAATGTGGAGACCGTGGCACTTCGAACCAGCCGGCGCAGCGGCAATGTCCTGCTCGCAGCCAGCCGGGCGGTGGCCCGGCGGCTTCCCGGCCCGGTCGGGGCGCGGGCCCTGGCCGCCGCCCCCGGAACCGCGCCTGGCCGGGTGCAGGTTGCGATGCTTCGCTCAGCCAGTGAGGAGGCCAGTTTCGTAGCGGCCACGCTGCGCCGCGCGCATCTGGAGGACGGCCTGCCCTGGTCCCGGATGGCGGTGATCGTTCGATCAACCCGCAATTCACTGGCTGTTCTGCGCCGGGCGATGGTGACGGCCGGTGTCCCGGTAGCGGTTGCCGGTGAGGACGTACCTCTGGCCGAACAGCCGGCGGTCGCGCATCTGCTCACCGCCCTGGGCTGCGTGCTGCGTCCGGAATCGTTGACGAATGAGATCGCCGAGACGCTGCTGCTCGGCCCGATCGGTGGTGCCGATTCGCTGCAACTGCGCCGGCTGCGCCGTGAATTGCGGCAGCGTCCGGAGACCACTGACCTCGAACTCGGGCAGTTGCTGGCCGAGCCGCTGACCTGCCGCATCCTCACCGGACGAGCGGCCCACGCAACCCAGCAGGTGGCGGACGTGCTGGAGGCCGGCCGGGTGGCGCTGAGTCAGAAGCTCAGCGCCGAGGAGGTGCTCTGGGCTGTCTGGGACGCCACGGGCCTGGCCCGGCGCTGGTTCCGCTCCAGCCAGGCCGGCGGGGCGATCGGTTCGGCCGCCGACCGTGACCTTGACTCAGTCATCGCGCTCTTCGACTCGGCGGCCCGCTTCGCCGACCGCCTACCCGGAGCGTCGGTAGCCGAGTTCTACGAGCACCTCGCGGCCCAACAGATCCCGGGGGATTCGCTGGCCGATCGCTCCCAGCGCAGCGAGGCGGTGCAGGTCTTGACGGCGCACGCCAGTAAGGGTCTCGAGTGGGATCTGGTCTGCGTGGCCGGCGTGCAGGAAGGTGTCTGGCCGGACGTGCGACGGCGTGGCTCGCTGCTGGGCGCGGACCTCCTCGTCGACGTGGTGGCCGGCCGGGACGGAGCCGGGGTGTCGCTCGCCGCACCCCAATTGGCCGAGGAACGCAGGCTGTTCTACGTTGCGATCACCCGGGCCCGCGTTCAATTGGTGGTCACCGCGGTCAGCGGCGAGGACGAGCAACCCTCGCGTTTCCTGGACGAGATCGACCCGGTCGACGGTGAGCGTGAGTACGCCGCGGTGCCTCGCGGGGTTCATCTCCCGGCCGTCGTGGCCCAGCTTCGGGCCGTCGTCTGTGATCCGAGTGAGAGCAGTCTGCGGGTCGAGGCCGCCGCCGAAGAGCTGGCCCGACTGGCCGAGGCGGGTGTCGCCGGGGCCGACCCGAGGCAGTGGTGGGGAATCCTTCCGCTCTCCAGTGAGGAACCGGTGGCCGATCCGCAGCGGCCGGTTCCGCTGAGCCCGTCGCACCTGGACTCGTTCCTCCGCTGCGAGGTGCAGACGCTGCTACGGCAGTTCGGTGCCCGCAAGGACGACCAGCTCAGCGCGTCGCTGGGGACCCTCATCCACGAGGTGGCCGCGATCGCACCACCGGAGGCCACGCTGGCCGACTTCGAGGCATTGCTCGACGAACGCTGGCATCGTCTCGACTTCGGTGCGGCCTGGGTCGGCACCCACCAGCGACTGAAGGCGCGAAAGATGCTGGGGAAACTCCTCGAGTGGCTCACGAGCAAGAGCTCCCAGCTCGTCGCGGTCGAGGAGAGCTTCTCCATCGAGGTCGTCGATGCGGTGCTGCGGGGCCGGGTGGATCGACTGGAGCGTGACGCGCAGGGGCGCCTCGTCGTCGTCGACTACAAGACGGGTTCGAGCAAGGCCAAGACCGACACCCTCCTCTCCAATCCGCAGCTCGCGACGTATCAGCTGGCCGTCGAGGGTGGCGGTTTCAGCCGGGTCGACGACTCGACCGAGGCCGGTGGGGCGATGCTCGTCCAGCTTGGCGACTCGGCGGCCTCCGTCGGGGTTCAGCCGCAGCCGCCGTTGGCCGAGCACGAGGATCCGGCCTGGATCGCTGAGACCGTCGCTGAGGTTGCCGCGAAGATGCGTGATTTCACCTTCGTCGCCGCCCAGAACGACTACTGCCGGGTCTGCGATGTGAAGGCCAGCTGCCCACTCACCCCCTCCGGTCGCCAGGTGACCTCGTGACGCCCCGGATCCCAGCGCCAGCGGTGTCGGCGTCCCAGCTGGCCGCGATGCTCGGCCTGCCGGTGCCGTCGGATGAGCAGGTCGCAGTCATCGAGTCGCCGCTGAAACCCGGGGTCGTGATCGCCGGTGCCGGATCGGGGAAGACCGAGACGATGTCCACCCGGGTCGTCTGGCTCATCGCCAACCAACTCGTGAACCCGGATCAGGTCCTCGGACTCACCTTCACCCGTAAGGCGGCGGCCGAGTTGGGGCGCCGCATCCGCCGTCGCCTCGCCCAGTGGCGCATGGTTCTGGAGCGCGAGACGCCCGAGGCCTCCGAGGCGATCGCCGCCCTGATCGCAGGTGAGCCGACGGTGTTGACGTATGCCGCCTACGCCGGTCGGCTGGCCGGCGAGCACGCTATGCGCCTGGGTTCGGAGCCCTCGGCTCAGTTGCTCTCGCCGGCGATGCGCTGGCAGCTGGCCGATGGGGTGGTGCGCCGCTTCACCGGAGACGTGCCGGTGGCCGCCGGTGTGCTGTCGACCGTGGTGAATCAGGTGTTGGACCTGGCTGATCAGCTGGCCGATCATCTGCGCAGCCCAGCCGATCTCGAGGAGTATTCGCTGCGCGACCTCTCCTACTTCGAGACGCTCCCCCAGGGGAAGGGCACCCGCGTCGAGTTCCCGGGTGACAGTCGCAAGTTCATCGACGCCACCGTGGTTCGCCGTGCGTTGGTGCCGCTGCTGGAGGAGTTCGCGCAGACCAAGGCGCTGCGGCAGGTCTCCGACTTCGGTGACCAGATGGTGCTGGCCGCCCGACTGGCTGAACTGGCCGACGTGCAGCAGATAGAACGGGAACGCTATCGGGTGGTGCTTCTGGATGAGTACCAGGACACCGGTCATGCCCAGATCGCGATGCTGAGCGGGCTCTTCGCCGGCGGCCACCCGGTGACGGCCGTCGGCGACCCATTCCAGTCGATCTATGGATGGCGTGGCGCCGCGGCCGGAAATATCGGGCGCTTCGCCAACCGGTTCCCGCTCACCGACGGCACTCCGGCTCGCCGGTATCCATTGGCGACCAGTTGGCGAAATGACGCCCAGATTCTGGTCGCGGCCAACGCCATCTCGCAGACGCTCCGCGATGATGACCCGTTCGCCATCGAGCTGCGAGCCCGGCCGGGGGCTGGCGACGGAGAAGTGCTGGCTGCGGTCACCGAGACGGTCGACGACGAGGCCCGCTGGGTGGCTGAGACCCTCGCCGAGCGCTGGCATGCTGAGCCGCCCGGCGCTCGCACGGCCGCGGTGCTAGTCCGGCGCCGAGCTCAGATCCCCATTATTCACGAAGCATTGCTCGATCTCGGCCTGCCGGTGGAGGTGGTCGGCCTAGGTGGATTGCTGACCACGGCCGAGGTCTCGGATGTGCGCGCCACCCTACAAGTACTGGCTGATCACAACGCCGGCCCGGCCCTGGTGCGCCTGCTCTCCGGCGCCCGCTGGCGGATCGGCCCACGTGACCTGGCCGTCCTCGGACGCCGGGCCCGCAGCCTGGTGCAGGTACGTGGCGAGGGCGCGGAGCGACTACCCGGAGCGGTCACCACCGAGCAGCGTCTCCTCCTCGCCGCCGAGCTGGCGGCCGCCGCCGAGAACGTTGAGCAGGGGAGTCTGGTCGAGGCGATCGACGATCTGGGTGAGCCGAGTGAGTACTCGCCCGAGGGGTACGCCCGGATGCGGGCGATGTCGGACGAGCTGCGCCGGCTGCGACGCCGATTGGCCGCTCCGCTGACCGAACTGGTCGCCGAGGTCGAGTCGATGATCGGCATCGACGTCGAGGTCGCGGCCCGGGCCGACCGTGCCGGCGTTGGGCGAACGCACCTGGACCGGCTCCTCGACGAGGCGGCGCGCTTCTCGGCTGAGGCGGACGAGGTCTCCCTGCCGGCCTTCCTGACGTTCCTCGATGCTGCTGAGGATGAGGAGAACGGCCTCGAGCAGGGCGAGCTGAGCGTCGAGTCCGAGCGCATCCAGGTACTGACGGTGCATGGCGCAAAGGGGCTGGAGTGGAACACGGTCGCGGTCCCCGGCTTGCTCGAGGGGATCTTCCCGGGCAGCACGGTTGGCATCGACTGGACGAAGACGAAGGGGCTCCTGCCGGCGCCGCTGCGCGGCGATCACGCCGACCTGCCGAGCTTCGACCTCACCCGCTGCGCCGACCGCAGCGAGGTGTCGAAGGGGCTGAAGACCTACAACGACCTGGTGAAGTCCCGTCAGCGGCTGGAGGAGCGTCGGCTGGCCTATGTCGCGCTGACCCGGGCCCGCTCGACGTTGCTGATCAGCGGTTTCTGCTGGGACAACACCAAGAAGCCGCGGGTTGTCTCACCGTTTCTGGCCGAGGCCGCCGAGCATGCCGCGGTGGCGCAGTGGTTCACACCGGAGCCGGATGCCGAGAACCCGACCACCCGCGAACCAATAGTGCACCCGTGGCCTGTCGACCCGCTGCACCGGCGACGGGCCGAGGTGGAGGCCGGGGCCGAGCGGGTGCGCGCGCACTGGCGGCAGCTGCGGGAGACTCAGGCCAGCGACCAAGGCGGCAACCAGGGCGGCGACCGCCGTAGCGATCGGAGGCGCACGGATCCGGCCGACGTCCTTCCAGGGCTGCTCGGCGACGACACGGAGGAGACCGCACGGTGGCGCCGTGACGTCGACCTGCTGCTGGATGAGCGGGCTCGGCTGGCCAGCGCCACCGCCACCGACGTGGTGCTGCCGAGCATGCTTTCGGTGTCGCAACTGGTGGCACTGCGGCGCAGCCCGGACGAGCTGGCCCGGGTCCTGCGCCGGCCGCTGCCGCTGCGCCCGGCGCCACTGGCCCGTCGCGGGACCCTCTTCCATACCTGGCTCGAGCAGCGCTGGTCGGCCCAGTCCCTACTCGACATCGACGAACTCCCCGGAGCCTCGGACGTCGGTGCCGACGACGCCGACTTCGATGCCCTCAGGGTTGCCTTCGAGGCGAGTCCATGGGCCGCGCGGACGCCGATTGAAGTCGAAGTGGGATTCGAGATGGCGGTCGGTGCGGTGGTGGTGCGTGGCCGGATGGATGCTGTCTTCGGCCCGGAGTCGGCCGGCCCTGGCACCGAGTGGACGGTGGTGGACTGGAAGACCGGTGCCCGTCCGCGTGGTGCCGAGGCGGCCGCCGCGGCCGTGCAACTAGCGGCTTATCGCTTGGCCTGGGCGCAACTGCTCGGGCTGGGTGACGAGGGGCTGGCCCAAGTCGGCGCCGCGTTCCACTACGTCCGCAGCAACGAGACCGTGCGGCCGGTCGACCTCCTCGACGCCGCTGGGCTGGCCGAGCTGATCAACGGGTGATGGACCGCGGCGCGCCGGCAGTGGGACGCCTGAGAATTGACGAAGGGCCGCGGTGCAGCGAAGGTCTGGGCGACGCTCGCGCGGGTCGGGCTACTAGCGTGGAGGGTATGACGACCGTCCGAGAATTCATCGCCGATCACCGCGACGACCTGCTCCGCGACCTGGACGAATGGCTTCGCATCCCCGGTATCAGCGCGCAGCCGGCTCATCATGGCGACGTCATGCGCAGTGCGCAGTGGTTCGCCGCGGCGGCGACCCGCACCGGGTTCCCGACGGTCGAAGTCTGGCCCACGGCCGGGATGCCGACCGTCTTCGCCGAGTGGCCGAGTGATGACCCGGATGCACCTACGGTCGTCGTCTACGGACACCACGACGTGCAGCCGGTCGACCCGATCGATCTCTGGAGCAGCGACCCGTTCGACCCCACCATCGACGGCGACGTGCTGCGGGCCCGGGGCGCGTCCGATGACAAGGGGCAGCTGCTCTTTCACCTGCTGGCGGTACGCGCCCATCTCGCGGCGACTGGGCGCACGTCGCCCCAGGTGAATCTCAAGCTGCTCATCGAGGGGGAGGAGGAGTCCGGGTCGCCGAACTTCGAGAACCTTCTCGCGGAGCGGCGTGACCGCTTGCAGTGTGACGTCGTGGTCATCACCGATACTGGAATGCTCGCGGCGGATATCCCGAGCACCGTCACCGGGATGCGGGGACTGGTGGCGGCCACTGTGCACTTCCATGGCCCGGACCTCGACCTGCACTCCGGTGTCTTCGGCGGTGCTGTGCCCAACCCGGCCACCGCCATCGCCGCGCTCGTCGCTGCCCTGCATGACGACGGGGGTCGAGTGCTCGTTCCCGGTTTCTATGACGAGGTGCTGACGCTGAACGAGACGGAGCGGGCCCTCTTCGCGAAGGTCCCGTTTGCCGAAGGGGAGTTCCTCGGAGTGGCCAAATCCCGTTCGCTCGCCGGTGAGTCGGGCTACAGCACCCTCGAGCGACTGGGAGCCCGTCCGACGGCCGAGGTCAACGGGATCGGCGGCGGCTACCAGGGCGACGGCGGGAAGACCATCGTCCCCTCCGACGCCTTCGCCAAGCTCTCCTTCCGGCTGGTGGCCAATCAGGTGCCGGCGACCATTCGTAGGGCGGTCGATGCCTTCGTCGCCGACCACACGCCGGAGGGGATTGAGGCCCGGGTCGAGTGGGACGGTGACGGCGTGGCGCCCTGCCTGGTGCCGCTCGGAACGCCGGCCTATGAGGCGCTGGTTGCAGCGATTGCGGAGGCCTTCGACGGGGCCGAGGTGCTCCCCACCCGTGAGGGCGGGAGTGGACCCGAGGCCGCCATCCAGCAGGCGCTCGGAGTTCCGCTCGTCTTTCTGGGGGTCGGCCTTCCCGATGACCAGATCCACGCACCGAACGAGAAGGTAAATCTCTCCATGCTCTACAAGGGGGCCGAGATCGCGGCGACTCTCTGGGCGCGCTTTGCGGCGGTTGGGCCGGCGGCGCTGCGGGATGTCACGCCACGAACTCATCCGACGGGGAGTGACGGACCCCGATGAGAGGAGCTTTGTGCCGATTTTCTAAGGCGATGCGCACCTGGCTTACCTGGGCCGCGGTGATCACCTGCGCCGTGACGGCACTGGCCGCCTGTACGACGACGATCTCCGGCACGGCCAGCCGGGGGTTCTTCCAGGGCACGAGCCCGTCGCCGCAGCCGGACGGGGCGTCACCCACCGCACCGCAGGCCTCGCCACCGACCGGTGCCGACCCCGCCCCCGACCCGGCGTTGACCTGCCCGACGATCAACCACGTCGCGGCGAAGTTGCGCTACAACTGCCTCACCACCGGAATGTCGCTGGGGCAGGACGACCTATGGCCGGTGGTCTTCGTCAAGCCGGTCGAGACTTCATGGTGGTTGGACGAGGGGTCGGGACGCTGGGGGCCGCTCGACGGAGACTCGCTAGCCGCGGTGACGGCCAATATCCGCAGTCGGGAAGTCAACCTCGGCTCGTACGGTCCATCGCCGAAGGTGACGACGCTGTCCGATAAGGACACCACCATCGACGGCCACCGCGCGCATGTGCTGCAGACGCGCTTCACGATCGACCCGACCTTCGTGAAGGAGCAGAAGCTCAAGGTACGTACCGAGGTCTCCTGGATCGTCGCGATCGCCACGAACACCTCGTCGGCCTCGGTCTGGTTCGTCTCCGTGCCGGACGAAGCCGCGTCGCTGATGCCAGCCGCCGCGGCGCTCGTGAAGAGCATCGTGGTGCTCCCATGAGACTAAGCAGCGATGAGGACGAACGGCGATGAGGACGAACGGCGATGAGGATGAACGGCGATGACATCGAGTGCCCATTGGATACTCGATGAAGCGGCTCCGGCCGTCGCCAGCCGGGTCAGCCGGCCGAACACGTAGGGTGAACCGGTGCCACGTGCGATGAAGCTTCCCGCCCCGTCCTTCACCCTTGATCACCACACGCTGACGAACGGTCTGCGCGTGGTCCTCGCGCCGGACCGGTCGGCTCCGGTCGTCGGCGTCGCCGTGCTCTACGACGTGGGGATCCGCTCCGAGCCCGAGGGGCGCACCGGCTTCGCCCACCTCTTCGAACACCTCATGTTCCAGGGATCGGCCAACCTCGAGAAGCTGGAGCACTTCCGGTTGGTTCAGTCCTCGGGTGGTGTCTTCAACGGAAGCACCCACTTCGACTACACCAACTACTTCGAGGCGCTCCCCTCGAACGCGCTCGAACGCGGCCTCTTCCTGGAGGCGGACCGCATGTTGAGCCCGCGCATCACCGAGGAGAACCTGGCCAACCAGCTCGCCGTGGTGAAGGAAGAGATCCGGGTCAATGTCATGAACCGTCCCTACGGCGGCTTCCCCTGGCTCGAGTTGCCGCCGGTTCTCTTCGACACCTTCCCCAATGCGCACAACGGCTATGGCGGCTTCGTCGACCTGGAGAGCGCCACGGTTGCCGACGCGAAGGACTTCTTCAAGAAGTACTACGCACCCTCCAACGCGGTGCTGGCCGTGGGCGGCGACTTCGACAGCGATCAGGCGTTCGCTCTCATCGAGAAGCATTTCGGCTCCATCCCGGCCCGACGTACGCCCAAGCGTCCGAGTTTCGCCGAGCCACCTCTGACCACTGAGCGCCGGGCCCAGGCCCGCGACGAGCACGCCCCGATGCCGGCGGTGGCCCTCGGCTACCGGGTCCCCGACCCGATCGGCAATCTGGATGCCCACCTGGCGAATGTGCTGCTGGCCGAGGTGCTCAGCGATGGCGACGCCTCTCGCCTCAATCGGCGCCTGGTTCAGCGTGATCAGTTGGTGATCGACGTCGGTGCCTACCTCGGCGAGTTCGGTGACCCGTTCGACGAGCGTGACCCGTCGGCCTTCACCATCACCGCCCACTACCCGGACCCGGACTCGCTGGAGACGATCCTCTCGGCCATCGACGACGAGCTCGCAATCATCAGCAGTGACGGCCTGGTCAGCGGCGAGCTCGATCGGGTGCGGGCCCGGCTGGTGAGCTCGATGCTGAGGGAGTTGGACGCAGTCATCTCGCGCACCCTGGAATTCGCGAAATTTGAACTCCTCTTCGGACGGGCCGAGCTGATCGCCGAGCTTCCGGGACGGTTAGCCCAAATCACCGACGCGGACGTGCAGGCCGCCGCCGCCCAGATGACACCGAATCGCCGGGCCGTCGTCGAACTGATCGCCGGAGGAGCCCGATGAGCCCGAAGACTGCGATCGAGACGAGCAACGGAGTGGTGCCGGCACTCACGGTGCCGCGCCGGGCGAAGAAGCTCACCGAGGGGAAGCGCACGCTGGCCAACGGTCTGCGGGTCGTCGTCGTGCGCAAACCCGGCGTGCCGCTGGTCGAGGTGCGCCTGCGCGTGCCGTTCTTCTCCGCGCACCCTGGACATTCGGCGTTGGCCAGCGTCCTCTCCGACAGCGCTCTCACCGGCACCTCGCGCCATGACCGCGCCGGTCTGGCCGGGGCTATCCAGGCTCTCGGTGGAGATCTCGGCAGTGGCGTTGACGCCGACCGTCTCATCTTCTCCGGCAGCGTGCTGGCGACGAATCTGGTGCCGTTGCTGAACATTCTGGCCGACGTAGTCACCGACGCCAGCTACGCCCACTCCGAGGTCAAGGCGGAGCGGGAGCGCCTCATCGAGCGACTCAGCATCGCTCGCTCCCGGGCCGGCGTGGTCGCCGCCGAGGCGCTCGCCGCGCGGATGTGGGGCGAGCACCCGTACGCCCGTGAGTTGCCCTACGTCTCCGAGGTCGAGGCCGTCACCGCGGCCAAGGTACGCAAGCTGGCCGATCACTCGATCCGCCCGTCCGAGGCGATCCTGGTCGTGGTCGGTGACGTATCGCCGGCCCGGGCACTGGATCAGATCGAGAAGGCACTCGACGGGTGGACTGGGCACCCCAAGCACAAGAAGTCGCTTCCGCTGCCGACTTTCACCGGCGGCCCGGTGGTGCTCGTCGATCGCCCAGGCTCGGTGCAGTCGTCGCTGCGCCTCGGTGGAGTCGCCCTGCGGCGCGACGACCCACGTTTCGCGGCCCTTCAGTTGGCCAATCTCGTCTTCGGCGGTTACTTCTCGTCGCGGTGGAACGAGAACATCCGTGAAGACAAGGGATACACCTACGGCCCGCACAGCCGGATCGAGCACAACCAGCTCGGGTCGGCCCTGATCTTCGACGCCGACGTGGCCACTGAGGTCACCGCCCCGGCGCTGCTGGAGACCTACTACGAGCTGGGCAAGTTGGCCTCGCTGCCGATCACCGAGAAGGAACTCGACTCAGCCCGTCAGTACGCCATCGGCACCCTCGCCCTCTCCACGGCGACCCAGGCCGGACTCGCCTCGACGCTCTCGGGTCTCTCGGCCAGCGGTCTGGACGCGGATTGGATCGCGACCCATCCCGCGCGTCTCCTGGCTGTGACGACCGAAGAGATCCGTGAAGTCAGCGCTGAGTTCTTCGCCCCGTCCAAGCTGGTCACCGTGGTCGTCGGGGACGCCGAACAGGTAGCGGCTCCGCTGCGGGTGTTGGCCGAGGTATCGAACGCCGAATCTCCGGAGAAATAAGGGTTTCGAGCCGCCAAATGAACAACCAGCCGCCGTTGAGCCGGGCGAGTTTCGATCGCGCCGCGCCGCGTCGTACCGACGAGGAGTGGCTGGCATCGGCCTGGGTCCGGGCCCGCGTCATGCTGCTCAACCAGCGCGGGGCCACACCGGTCGTGGAGATCGACGGCGGCTGGGAGCCGGCGTGGAGTGACGCCGAATGGGTTGCTCAATTCGCCGACGAGCATCCCGCAACGCTGGTCGAACGCCGCTTCCTCGGAATCGTCGACGATGTGCCGTACTTCTCCGCGACCCTCACCGCCGGCGCGCCCGACGAGGATTGGCACGGGCTGCGGGAGATCGGCGGGAAGATCGACGATCTCACCGGCAGCCTGCTGGCCACGGCGCTCGGGCTGCAGCAGTGGCATTCGCGCCATCCGCACTGCGCGGTCTGCGGCGAGTTGACCGCCCAGACGCTGGCCGGCTGGACCCGCACCTGCCCGAAGGACAACAGCGTGCACTTCCCGCGCACCGACCCGGCCGTCATCATGCTGGTTCACGACGGCAATGGCCGGGCACTGCTCGGCCGCGGGGCCGCCTGGGGCGAGGGGCGCTTCTCTACGCTGGCCGGCTTCGTTGAGCCGGGGGAGTCGCTGGAGGCGGCGGTGGCCCGCGAGGTATTCGAAGAGGTCGGGGTCCGGGTTGGCGACATCCGGTATGTGGCCAGCCAGCCGTGGCCCTTCCCGGCCTCGCTGATGGTCGGTTTCACGGCGCAGGTCATCGGTGACGGCACCATCGAACTCGACGAGGACGAGGTCGTCGACGCCGGTTGGTTCACCCGTGACGAGGTGCGCCGGGCCGGTGTCTGGACCGACGACCCACACGGCGACGCGCCGGGGAACGGGGCGAAACTGCGGGCGATCCCGCCCCAGTTCTCGATCTCACGTCACCTGATCGACAGCTGGCTCGAGGCGGAGTAGGCCGACTCCTCACCCGGCGCGGTTGAAGCGCACCGCAGGCCGGCGCGGATCCTCCAGACGAACCACCACGTCGGCGCGGACGTCGGGTTCGACGGCGGCGTCGTAATCGGCGAAGGCCGGGAGCGTCCAGGCGGACTCGGGCGGTGTGTGCCGGGCCAGCGCGCCCGGGGACATGGCCAGATGCACGATGACGTCGAACTCCAGATCCGGACGGATCAGCAGCGCTCCGCTCACGATCACGATGCTCCCGGGAGCGGCGGTGACAGTGGCGGCGCGGGTCATCCGGTTCGTCACCGGGTCGCGCAGAGACGGCAGGAAGCGTCCTGAACCACCGGCCCCCAGCGGCTCCAGCACCTCGCGCCTCAGGGCACCGTGATCCAGCCACCCTTCGGCGTAGGACTGCATGTCGTGGTGGCCGTACTCGAGGCGGAGCGAGGCGTCTCGCCAGAACGAGTCGTCGCGTATGTGGATCGCCGGACGCGAGAGACGGCGCAGCGGGTCGATCAACCCCTGCGCCAGTTCGTGCGAGCGGGTCGCCTCGGCGCCGTCCACGGCAACCCGAAGCGCGGCCGCAGGTGTCGTGACACGGGTCAGGTACCCGGCGAGTTCTTCGACGAGTTCGGATGCACCGATCGGCGAGAAACCAGCGGCCGGTGGGCGCTGACTCCCGGGTTGCCCGGGGCTCATGCCACCGACGCGAGCTGCTCCTTGACCTGGGCCACCGACGGGTTGGTGAGGGCACTGCCGTCGGCGAAGACGAGCGTGGGGACGGTCTGGTTTCCGCCGTTGACCTTCATCACCAGGTCGGCCGCGGCCTCGTCGAGTTCGATGTTCACCTCGTCAAAGGCGATGCCCTCGCGTTCGAGCATCGTCTTCAGACGCTTGCAGTAGCTGCACCACGTCGTCGAGTACATCGTCACATCTGCCACGGTCATTGCCTCTCGTATCGGATTCGCCCGGGTTCGCCTGAGCTCACCTGCGTCAGGTCCAACTGGGACAACGCCGCGATGGCTGCAGTTCTTCCATGGCCAGCCAGGCCGGCCGATCATCGCCGCGCCGAGTTCGTCACTTCCGGGGCAGGTGGTGCAGAAAGTGTCGCACCTCGCTGGCAGGATCGCAGGGTGACCCAATCCCGAAACGTGCTCGAAGGCCTCGACGCCGAGCAACGGGAGGCGGCGCAGGCCGTGCGGGGCCCGGTCTGCATCCTGGCCGGTGCCGGCACCGGTAAAACGCGGGCCATCACTCATCGGATCGCCTATGCGGTGGGCAGCGACGCGGTTCCGGCCGGGCAACTGCTGGCCCTGACGTTCACGGCCCGGGCGGCGGGCGAACTGCGCACCCGGCTACGGGGCCTCGGTGCGCACGGCGTGCAGGCGCGCACCTTCCACGCCGCGGCCCTGCGCCAGCTCTCCTACTTCGCCCCGCGGGTACTCGGCGGCGAGATGCCCGAGGTGGTCCCCAACACGATCCGTCTGGTCGCCAACGCCGCGGCCCGGACGAGGCTGCGCAGCGACCGAGCCGAAGTGAGGGATCTCGCCGCCGAGATCGACTGGGCGAAGGCCGTACTGGCCGCGCCCCAGGACTATCCGGAGCGCGCCCAGGCGGCGGGCCGGCAGCCGCCTCTCACCCCGGCTGTGGTGGCCCAGGTCTATGCCGAGTACGAGGCGTCGAAGCGACGGGCCGGGCAGCTGGACTTCTCGGACCTGCTCCTCATCATGGCCGGGGCGATCGAAGAGCACGCGGACGTCGCCGAGGAGATCCGCTCCCGCTACCGGCACTTCGTGGTCGACGAGTACCAGGACGTCTCTCCGCTGCAGCAGCGAATTCTCGACGCCTGGCTGGGGGGCCGGGACGACCTCTGCGTAGTCGGCGACGCCAACCAGACCATCTACTCCTTCGCCGGCGCGACGCCCAGGCACCTGTTGGAATTCACCGCTCGCTTCCCGCAGGCCGTGGTCGTCAAGCTCGAGCGCGATTACCGGTCAACGCCGCAGGTGGTGGAGCTGGCGAATCGGCTGGTGGCCTCGGCCCCGCAGCCGCGAGTTACCGCACCGACCTCGCCAACCCAACCCGGGCAGGCATCGCCCGTGGCGGGCCGGCTGCGGCTGATCGGCCAGCGCCCAGACGGCCCGGCCCCCACGTTCAGCGAGTTCGACGACGAACCAGCCGAGGCGGCGGCCGTGGCGGCCGGGTGCCGGAGCCTCATCGAGCAGGGGACGGCAGCGGCGGAGATCGCGGTGCTTTTCCGGATCAACGCCCAGTCCGAGGTGTACGAGCAGGCGCTATCGGATGCTGGGGTGGCCTACGTTCTTCGGGGTGGCGAGCGATTCTTCGATCGCCCCGAGATCCGAGAAGCCCGGCTGCTGCTCCGCGGCGCTGCCCGCTCCGATGACCGCGCGCTGCCACTCACTGAGACGGTCCGCGCGGTGCTGGCCAGCACTGGCTGGCACCCCGACTCCCCGCCCGCCGGCGGGAGTGCCCGGGAACGCTGGGAGTCGCTGGCCGCCCTGGTGAGCCTGTCGGACGACCTGCTGGCAAGCAGCCCGGAGGCGCACCTGGTGGAACTCGTCGAGGAGCTCGACCAGCGTGCCTCGGCCCAGCACGCACCGACCGTCCAGGGCGTGACCCTCTCGTCGCTGCACTCGGCCAAGGGTCTGGAGTGGGACGCCGTCTTCCTGGTCGGGCTGACCGACACGACACTGCCGATCTCGCACGCGACCACCGACGAGCAGGTGGCCGAGGAGCGGCGCCTGCTCTACGTCGGGATCACCCGGGCCCGGGAGCGGCTGGCGCTCTCCTGGGCACTGGCCCGAAGTCCCGGCCAGCGGCGCGGGCGGCGCCCCAGCCGCTTCCTGGACGGCCTGCGTCCGGCCGGCGCGTCGACCGCGTTCGAGTCCCGTCCCAAGAAGAAGGCGGCGGCCGTGGAGGCGAACGACGCCGAACTCTTCGGACGTCTGCGAGCCTGGCGGCGGATTCAAGCCGATGCGCAGAAAGTGCCGGCTTTTGTTGTCTTTTCCGACGCGACGCTGGTCGCCATCGCCGACGTTGCGCCGTCATCGCGCAGTGCGCTGGCCGCCGTCTCCGGGGTCGGACCGACGAAGCTTGAGCGCTACGCCGAGCCCATTCTGGCCGTCTTGGCCGGCGGTGCTCCGGAGGATGTCGGCCCGGTGGCGGTCGGCTAATTCGGCCCCCTCCGCGGCCCCGCCGAATCTTCCCGGGAATGTTCACGATTAATTCGATTGCGCCCCCGGAGGATGATCGATAGCCTCTCTTTGAAGCCAGGCGCGGGTGAGCCCGCGCCGAACGTCGCAAGATCTGATGAACCGCAAGATCCGATGAACCGAAGGAGGTGCCCCATGACGAACACGACGAAGTTCGCTGACTTTGACTTCCAGCCGAAGTCTGCCCAGCTGAGCGCGCTCGGTTCGCCGATCGTCGGGGCAGATTTCGGTTGGCGTCGCGAAGCGCGACCGGTCAGCGACGCCAGTGGCTTCATGCGCTCGGTTGATCTCGGCGATATGCAGGCCGTTGCCTGCTTCGCCGGCGTAGGCACGTCGATCCACGAAGGCACCACTGTCAGTGGCGCAGGGTATGGATTCACTGTCAACGCTTCGCGACACGCATCGGCCAACGCCACCGCTGCCAAGTCGGCGCGCATTGCACCGACAACGGCTGCCAAGCGCGGCGCCCCGCCTCGAGGGAAACGAGATCTGATCACTTGATCAGGTTCGAACCTTCGAGGCCGCGGCTCCCACTTGGGAACCGCGGCCTCTTTCGTTTTCGGCCTAGTTCCAACGCAGCAGCACCTCAGATGTCCGCCCACTAATCACCGCCCGACGATCCGCAGAACTCGCTAAGAACCGATACGAAACCGAAGGACCGACATGACGCTCAGCTGCTTACCCACCGATGACATCACCTCTGGGGGCGTGCTGGAACTGACCCAGCTGGGTCTGGTGCTCGACCCCCTCTCGCCCAGTTGCCCGGCGGACCTGCCTTGTCAGGTGCGCGACGCGGACCTCTGGTTCGCCGATACGCCGGTTCAGCTCGAGGCGGCCAAGGCACTCTGCCAGCAGTGCCCGGTGCGCCAAGCCTGCCTGGCCGGCGCACTCGAACGGCGCGAGCCGTGGGGCGTCTGGGGTGGCGAGATCTTCGACCACGGCGTCGTGCTCGCCCGCAAGCGGGGCCGAGGACGACCCCGGAAGTCCGACCAGGGCGTCGCCGCATGAGCGGTGGTGCCGACATCGCCGCCGGCGACGGTGGCGTCAACCCCCGCACCGCGGGGAACCAACTTTTAACGGGAGAACAGATGAACACGCTCTACGCCGCATTGGCGCGAGAACGACTACTGGACGGCTATCACGAAGCCGAGCGGGCCAAGCATGAAGGTGCCGTCCGCCGGCGGTCACCCGGCGAGCTTCGCCCCTGGCGCTACAGCTCGCTCAGCGCCCGGATTTGGCGCGGTCGACTCCGGTAGCACGAACCAGATCCGAGTACAGAGACACCGCGGCGCCGGCAGTTCCGGGTTTCCAATCGCTAGCTGAGCTCGAACCGCTCAGGCATGTGACTATTCGGCAAACCCGGGCTGCCAGCGCTGCGCCAAAGCCCGGTAAGGCGCCGTCGCGCCGAGCTGGCAGAGCACCGCGATCGAACCCAGGCTGACGCGGTGCAGGAGCAGGTAGTCGGGCGGAAGGTTGAACATCCGCCCGACCCTGGCCTCCTCATTCCTGGGGTCACCGATTCGCGCCGCCTGGGAACGCATCCAGTCGCGGGTGAAGGTGAAGTTCTCGACCGTCAGCGGGTCGAGGATCGGACGCAGATAATCGAGCACCTGCTGTGCGTCGAGTTCGATGCCGGGCCGGATGAACCCGAACTCGGTCATCTCCGCGATGAGCTCGGCCTTCCGCCCGTCCAGGGCAAGACGCGTCATCCGCCCGAGGGGCTTGGGGGAGCCGTTCGGTAGCCGGGCCACGGCTCCGAAGTCGAGGACGCCCAGACGGCCGTCCGGGCAGAGCCGGAAGTTGCCCGGGTGGGGGTCGGCGTGCAGCAGCCCGGCCCGTTCCGGTGCCGAGTACTGGAGCAGTGCGAGGGTGTACCCGGCCCGGTCGCGCTGGCCCTGGGTGCCGGAATCGATGATCTCGGAGATCGGGGTGCCGTCGACCCATTCCGTGATGAGCACCTTCGGGGCACTGGCCACGACCCGACCGATGAGAATGTCGGGGTCGTCGGCGTAGGCCTTCGCGAAGCCGCGCTGGGCGTCGGCCTCCATCCCGTAATCCAGTTCTTCGAGGATGCGTTCCTTCAGCTCGCTGATGAGCGGCTTCACGTCCATGCCCGGCGACATCCGGCCGAAGAGCCAGGCCAGCCGGGACAGCTGCGTGAAGTCGGCCATCAGGGCGGGACCGGCCCCGGGGTACTGGATCTTGACGGCCACCTCCCGCCCGTCGCTCCAGACGGCTTTGTGAACCTGCCCGATGCTCGCAGCGGCGGCCGGTTCGTCGTCGAACTCGCGGAAGCGCTTCGTCCAGCTCTTGCCGAACTGCTCGTCGAGCACCCGGTGCATGGTGGCGGCCGGCATCGGCGGGGCGGAGTCCTGAAGCTTCGTCAGTGCCTCTCGGTAGGGAGCGGCGGAGGACTCCGGCAGGGCGGCTTCGAAGATCGACAGGGCCTGCCCGAGCTTCATCGCGCCGCCCTTCAGCTCGCCCAGGACGGTGAAGAGCTGCTCAGCGGTGCGCTGCTGGAACTCGGCGGCCACCTCATCAGCGGATTTGCCGGTGATCCGCTTTCCGATACCGACCGTTGCCCGACCGGCGGCGCCGAGTGGAAGCGTCGCCAAGCGGGCCGTGCGCGCAACCCTGCGCTGTGGGATATCGGTGCCATCCTTCACCTTGCCAACATAGGCCATCGGAATGTGCGCCGCCCGGTTCATTGCCTTGAATCGATCTGATCGTGTCCCTGGCACGCACAGCGCGGATGGCTGCCCCAGGTGCGGCGACGCAGGCGCCAGTCGGGCAGATGTAGTTCGAGTGTCGCGTCCAGGGTGGTGACCTCCTCGCCGTCCAGGTAGGCCAGCGCCTGCGTGGCGGCCAGGCCGGTCGCGGTGACGGCCAGCGCGGAGTCAGACGGGGCCGGATGCCGGGTCGAGAGCGACAACTGCGCGGCCAGTGCCGACCAGGCTCCGTCCCGGTCCAGACGGTGTAGGTCGGCGCAGTGCAGGCAACTGGAGAGGCCGGGGACGACGGTGGGACCGATGATCGCGTGGTCGCCGCCCGTCCAGACCAGAAGATGGGCCCGGCCGAGACGGTGCAGGGCCGCGCTCACGTCGGGGTCGACCAGGCCGTCACCGGCCAGTACGACCAGATCGACGGGACGCTCTTCGGGTGGTGCACCGGCGTTCACCTCGGGCGCGGCCCGGCGCAGTGCCTCGGCGGCGGCGGAGTTGAAGCGGGTGCCCTCATCGCTCGGCATTAGGCCACCGGGGAGGCAGTGATTGAGCCGGGCGACGCCCTCGCCGACCACGCCCACGTGTCCGATACCGGCGGCGGCGAGAACCGCTCCGACCGGAGCGGCCAGGCGGCCAGGTCCCTGGACGATGACGACCCGTTCGGAGCGGGCGGCGAGCAGGTCGGCTCCCTGCTCACCGCGGCGGGTTCGCAGTGCCCCCAGTTCAGTCTCCAACCGGGGCGGCCCGGGGTGGCGTAGCGCGTCCAGCGCCGCGACCATGAAGCCCGCGGAGTCGAGGTCGCTGCGGGCTTCGTCGATGCGCTCGCTGCGCTCCCGGCTGATGGGCACGGCGGCGCCGCTCGGACGCCGTCGCAGCAGTGAAGCCACTTCGTGCGGAATGACCCCGTCGACGACGATCCGGCGGGCGCCCAGTTCCACTTGGATCGCCTGCGGAGACCGCCAGAGCACTCTCGCGTTCGGGTTGAGGACAAGGTCAGCTTCGACGTCAGCTTCGACGTCAGCTTCGACGTCAGCTTCGAGGTCAGCTTCGAGGTCAGCGTCGAGGTCTGAGCCGGGGGATGAGCCGGCGCTGGCGTCGGGCTGAGGGTCGGACATGCGTTGCACTTTCGCAGGTTTTCCCCCGCGGTGCATTTGGTTATCCACAGCACTTTTGATGGTTCGACGGGCTGGAGGGCAGGAAATGCGAAGGATCACCCTCAACCCTATGTCCACACCTGTGGATATCGATGTGGAAAGGTCGGACTGCGGCCTGCCGCCAAAATGTCACACCCAGTCGCTACCGTGGTCACGTGCCCGCAGCCCGCCGACGATCCGTCGCGCCCGACCAGCCAGCCTCCGGTGCCGATTCCGGTGCTTCCTCCGGCGCCCTCGCCGGGCTGCCGGCAAGCTCCGGCACTGCCGCCAGCGAGCCGGCGCCGCACACCCGGACGAAGCGCGGCGCCGGCACCGAGCAGCTCAATATGGCGGCGGATACACCGCTGGAGGTACCCCGATTGTCGCCTCCGGAGATCGAGGTTCGGCGGAGTGCGCGGCGGCGGCGCACGGTCTCGGCCTACCGTGACGGGGACCGTGTCATCGTGCTCATTCCGCAGCGCTTCACCCGCGCCCAGGAGCGTGAATACGTCGAGCGGATGGTCGGGCAGCTCACCGCCACTGAGGAGCGTCGCCAGCAGCGTTCACGGGCCCGCAGTAGCGACGAGGCGCTGATGGCCCGGGTCCGGTCGCTCAGCGACCGCTACCTCGATGGCCGGGCATACCCGACGTCGATTCGCTGGGTTCCGGCGATGCGGACCCGCTGGGCCTCCTGTACACCGCTGGACGGCAGCATCCGGGTCTCCACACGCCTGCAATCGATGCCCGATTGGGTGCTCGACTACGTACTGGTGCATGAGTTGGTGCACCTGCAGGTGCCGGGTCACGGACCGCAGTTCTGGGCGTTGGTGCAGAACTATCCGCGTACTGAACGGGCTCGCGGCTACCTCGACGGGGTCAGCGCGGCGGCTCACCTCGACATCGCCGAGGATGGAGACGACGTCGACTAACCCGGCCCCCGTCGACTAACCCGCCGGAGTCCTGAACTCGGCAGCCAAAGTTCTAGGCCGGCAGTCGGCGGGGCTACTGGTCCCCGCTGTCGGCGCCGGTCTCGGGCTCGTGGGGCTGGTCGGTCGCCGCTTCACCGGCCACCGGGCCACCGCTCGCCGTCTGGTCGGTCGCCGTCTGGTCGGTCGCCGTGCCGTCGGTGAGCGCCGACGGGACATCCAACTCAGCCATAGGGTCTGAGCCGACTCGCTCGGCGAAACCCAGCGGGTCGTCCAGGTCATCGGCGGAGGGGAGCAGATCCGGATGTGACCAGAGCTCGTCCCGGGCGCTGAGTCCCCGCTTCTCGGTCACGGCCCACCAGAGTGCGGCGGCCTCACGCAGACGGCGCGGCCGCATCTCAAGTCCGACCAGCGTCGAGAAGGTCTGTTCTGCCGGCCCGCCAGCGGCGCGCCGGCGCCGCGACGTCTCCCGCAGGGCAGCGGCACCGGGCATACGCTCCTGCGCGGCGGCCGCGACGACCGAGTCGACCCAGCCCTCGACAAGGGCCAGCAGGGTCTCCAGGCGTCGCAGCGCGGCCTCCTGGCCGGGGGTGTCGGCCGGGGTGAAGAGCTCTCCGTTGAGCGCGTTCTGCATGCTCTCGGGGTTCGTCGGGTCGATCTCGCCCATCGCGCGCTGCAGCGCCTCCGGGTCGATAGTGATGCCTCGTGCGTAGGCGGCGACGGTCTCGAGCAACTGCTGGCGTAGCCACGGAACATGGCCGAAGAGTCGCTGATGAGCCGCCTCGCGCAGCGCCAGGTAGAGGCGTACCTCTTCGGCCGGCAGTTCGAGGCCCTCACCGAAGGCGGTCACGTTCTCGGGGAGGAGCACCGCTGTTCCGGGCGCGGCCAGCGGTAGACCCACGTCGGTGGAGCCGATCACCTCGGTGGCCATGCCGGCCAGACCCTGCCCGACCTGGGCGCCGAACATGAGGCCGCCGAGTTGGGTCATCACGCCGGCCATCGGGCCGGCGGCGGCCATCGCTTCGGCCGGTACGGCCGCCGACATCGAGGCGACGACCCGTTCGGCTACCGGGTCGCAGAGCGTGCCCCAGACGTCGAGGGTCTTCTCGATCCACTCCACGCGCGTCCAGGCCGCCGTGGTGGTGACGCCGGAGGGGAGATCGGTGACCGCGTCCAGCCAGACGTCGGCCAGCCGCAGCGCGTCCGTGACCTCCGCCGCCTCAGCGCTGGTGACGGCGCGGTAGTTGGCCGCGATGGTTGAGATGGCGATCTGGCGGGCCAGATCCCAGTTGACCGGTCCGCCGCTCCAGGAGAGAAGCTTCTGCAGTTCGGCGAAGAGCGGGATCTTGCCGGCGAGGTCGTCGCCGCCACCGCCGAGTCCGCCGAAGCCGAACCCGCCGCCGGAGCCGCCGGGCGGGTTGTTGGGTCCGAATCCGAAGGGAATGCTCATCGTCGACCTCGTTCTGTTCGGGCTTTGAGTAGGCCGCGCGACTGTCGTACGTGGCTCTCCTGTCTCACGTTAGTGCCAACGAGCAGCAGTTTGAATGCGTGCCGCGTTGCGCCCGCAGCGAACGCCTCGGCAGCGGTAGCGTCGCCGGAGTGAGCGATCTCGTCGAGCGAGTGTCGGGGGAGTACGCGTGGGCGATCTGGCTCGCGGCTCCGCTGGTCGTCGTGCTGCTCGCCTCGATCTGGATATGGTGGCGCGGACGGGCCCGAGGAGTTCCCGCGGCCGGTGCGGCGATCAAGGCCCACCACAAATACCTGGATACCCTCAGCGCCGTCGCAGCGGGCGCAGCGCCGGCGGCACCGGTCGGCGAGAGCCTCAACCAGCCGGTTCTCCAGCCATCGGCTGGATCGCCTCTAAGCGCAGGATCGGCTGAAAGCAGAGGCGACTCCGGGTCGGAACCCAGCCCCGAACAGGACGCTGAGGCGGCCGCCGGGATCGCCCCGGAACCGGCGAATCAAGTCACCCTGGAGTCTTCCAGCTAGGGTGCTGGGGTGAGTCGTCGTACTAAAACCCTGGTCATCAGCGCCGTTCTCGTTGTCCTGCTCGGATTCCTGGCCTTCACGCTGCCCGTCCCGTACGTGATCCTGAGCCCGGGACCGACGCTCAACACCCTCGGTGTCGACGACAACGGCGCGCAGATCATCGTCCTCAAGGGGCGCGAGGCGAAGGCGACGACGGGTCACCTGAATCTGACGACGGTGAGCGAGCAGTCGCAGCGGATCACCTCGGTGCAGGCGCTGATCGGCTGGCTGAAGGACGACCAGGTGGTGGTGCCCCGGGCGTCGATCTTCCCGCCCGGACAGTCACAGCAGCAGGTGGATCAGCAGAATACGCAGGACTTCAGCCAGTCCCAGGACTCGGCGACGGCGGCCGCTGCCTGCGAACTCGGCTACCCGAAGAGCTTCGGCGTCACCAGCGTGGACTCGACGCTCGGCGCGGCCGGGCAGTTGAGCAGCGGTGACAAGTTCGTCTCCGTCGATGGGGTCTCGGTGACGACGCCGGACGAGCTGTCGGCCGCGTTGAAGTCGAAGAAGCCAGGTGACGTGGTGACCGTGGTCGTCGAGCGCAACGGTGTGCAGCACACCGCCAAGGTGAAGTTGAGCGCTCCGGCGTCGGGCAGCACGGTGCCCCGGCTCGGCATCACCGTCACGGAAGGTTGTCTCTTCCCCTTCGATGTGGACCTCGGACTGGGAAACCAGATCGGTGGACCGTCGGCCGGTCTGATGTTCGCCCTGGGAATCATGGACAAGGTCGGGACGGCCGATCTCACCAACGGGAAGTTCATCGCGGGCACCGGTGAGATCAGCCCGGACGGCACGGTCGGGCCGATCGGCGGCATCGCGCTGAAGATGATCGCCGCCCGCCGCGCGGGGGCGACGGTCTTCCTGGCACCGGCCGGGAACTGCTCGGACGTCAAGGGCAACATCCCGGACGGGCTCAACGTGGTGAAGGTCCAGACGCTGCATGACGCCGTGCAGGACCTGAAAGCGCTCCAGCAGGGGCAGCCGGTCCCGCACTGCTAGCTGTCGAGGTACTCGGTTAGGTTCGAGCTACTCAGCGAAGGTGGCGAGCAGCGCCTCGACCAGGTTCGGCGCCAGCGTCTGACCGGTGAGCAGGTCGTCGTCGGCGTTCGGGGCGTCGGCGGCCTCGGCGCTCGGCGGGGTGGCCGATGGGCGCAGGCGCAGCATCGAGGAGGCGGTGCCGTCGCGTAGTACGGCCACCACCAAGCGCGCCTCGCGTCGCTGCGGGTGCGCCTGGACGGCACTGGCGATCGCCTCATCGCTGAAGCCGGCGTCGGCCTCCGGAGGCAGGAAGACGATCTCCTGGGAGAGCGCGCAGCCGAGAATGGATTCGGGCCAGCCGATCTGGGCCAGCATCTGCTCGATATCGCCGGTCGGCAGGTCCTCCTGCTCGATCGGGGTGAGCGCATCCGCGGCGATCTCGTCGTGCTCGGAGAGGCCGAGACTCGACGCCGCCCCCGCGTCACTCGCGACGAGTTCCCGGGTGGAGACCATCGCGAAGAGGCGGGGAATCTGGTCCCATCCAGCGGTCGATACGTGATTTTCGATTTCGGCAGCGAGCGAGTCGAGTTGCCACTGGGCAGAGGTCACCTCCCCATCATCGCCTATGCCCGCGCCAATGCGGTGCTCAGGATCGGCGATGCGCCGGACGGAACCAGGTCGTCACTGGGTACGTTGTCCTAGCTAGCAGGCATCTGATTGCGAAGCCTCTGCAGTGACTATGAAGGAGCAATGCCCGTGGTAATGCGGCCGCCGATCCCCGCCGTCTCACTGTCGCGTCGCGGCAAGATCATCATCTCCGCGGTGGTGCTCCTCTTCCTGTTCCTCACCCTCGCCAACTCATTCGTCGGGGTGTACATCGACTGGCTCTGGTTCGGCGAGGTCGGCTTCCGCAGCGTCTACAAGAAGATCTTCTTCACCCGGGCGATCCTGGTGCTCGTATTCGGGTTGGTGATGGCCGCGGTCATCGCGGCCAACCTGATCACCACGTATGTGATGCGCCCGCCGTTCCGACCAATGTCGGCTGAGCAGCAGAACCTCGAGCGGTACCGGGTGATTCTGGAGTCGCGCAAGAAGCTGGCCTTCACAGTCGTGGTGGTACTCGCCGGGCTCGCGGCCGGGCTGTCGGCCCAGTCGAACTGGCAGGCGTGGCTGCTGTGGCGCAACGGGAGCAGCTTCGGGATCAAGGATCCGCAGTTCGGCAAGGACATCTCGTTCTTCGCCTTCGACTACCCGATCTTCCGGATTCTCCTCGGCTTCGGGTTCAGCATGGTCATCTTCTCGCTTCTCTTCGCGGTGGCACTGCACTACCTCTTCGGCTCCATCCGGCTGCAGACGCCCGGCCAGAAGATCTCGATTCCGGCGCGACGGCACATCACCGTGCTCGTCTTCGTCTTCATCCTGCTCAAGGCTGTGGGTTACTGGCTGGACCGCTACGGCCTGGTCTACTCCGACCGGGGCCGGGTCACCGGTGCTTCGTACACCGACGTCAACGCCTCGCTCCCGGCGAAGACGATTCTCTTCTGGATCGCGATCATCATCGCCGGGCTGGTCTTCGCCAGTATCTGGCTCAAGAGTGCCCGGCTGCCGGCCATCGCCTTTGTGGTGCTGCTGATCCTGAGCATCGTCATCAACGGCATCTACCCGGCGCTGGTGCAGCAGTTCACGGTGAAGCCGAACGCCAGCGACAAGGAAGCCATCTATATCGAACGGAACATTCAGGCGACCAGGCAGGCCTATGGCGTGGTCACCAATAGTGCGAGCGATCCGAACGGCACCGTCAGCTACACCTCCTTCGACCCGTCCACCGATCCATCGACCGACTCGATCGTGGCCACCGACCCGACGGTGAGCAATATTCGGATCCTCGATCCGAACATCGTCTCCTCGACCTTCAGCGCGACCCAGCAGTTGCAGAACTACTACGGATTCCCCGGCAAACTCGACATCGACCGGTACACGCTCCCTGACCCGACCACCGGAAAGGTTTCGACCCGGGACTACGTCGTCGGCGTGCGTGAACTGGACAGCGAGAACCTCACCGGCAACCAGACGAACTGGATCAACAAGCGCACCGTCTACACGCACGGCTACGGTTTCGTGGCCGCCGCCGCCGATCAGGACATCACCAACTTCCCGACGACGTACACCGAGAAGGACATTCCGTCGACCGGGCCTTTGAACCTGAAGGTTCCGCAGGTCTATTACGGCGAACTCGGCAGTGACTACGTCGTCGTCGGGGCCAAGGGCAACCGCGAATCGGACGGTAAGGGGTCGACAACGACCTACACGGGCACCGGCGGCATCCCGCTCGACAACTTCCTCACCCGACTGGCCTTCGCCTCCAAATACAAGGAGACGAACTTCCTGCTGAACGACGCCGTCACCTCGCCGAACGCGAAGGTGATGATCGTGCGGGATCCGCGGGCTCGGGTGCAGAAGGTGGCCCCGTTCCTGAAGGTCGACGGCGATCCGTATCCGGTGGTCGACAGCGTCACCGGCCACATCGTGTGGATGGTCGACGCGTACACCACGATGGCGGCCTACCCCTACTCGGAGAAGGAGTCGCTGGCCGCGCTGACGTCGGACTCCCTTACCACCGCGGATAAAACTGCCGCGCAGCCCGACGATCAGGTGAACTACATCCGCAACTCGGTGAAGGCAACCGTCGACGCGTTCGACGGCACCGTGAAGCTGTACCAGTGGGACAACAGTGACCCGCTGATCAAGGCCTGGAGCAAGTCGTTCCCCGGCCTCATCCAGCCCAAGACGGCGATGCCGGCACAGCTGGTGGCTCACGTTCGCTACCCGCAGGATCTCTTCGAGGCGCAGCGGGCCGTGCTGCAGCAGTACCACGTCGACGACCCGGTCGAGTTCTACAACCAGCTCGACAAGTGGACGGTTCCGGCCGACCCGGCGAGCCCCGACAACACGGCCAATCAGCCGCCGTACTACGTGCTCGCCGCTTCGCCAACTGATCGGCAAGACACGTCGGCCGCACCGGAGTTCCAACTGACGACCCCGATGAAGGTGAATGGACGTCCCTATCTAGGCGCCTATATCTCGGTCAACAGTGATCCGGGGAAGAACTACGGCCAGATAAGTGTGCTCCGATTGCCCAGCGGCTCGTCGGTGAACGGGCCAGAGCAGGTGTACGCGACCTTCAACGCGAATGCCGTTATCTCCAAGGACATTTCCCTGCTCAGTGGCAGCGGTTCTACCGTGCTGCACGGCAACCTGCTGACCCTGCCGGTGGGTGATTCGTTCCTGTACGTGGAGCCGCTCTATGTACGCGGCGTGAGCGCCAACGCGTTCCCGATCCTGCAGCGCGTGCTCGTGGAGTACGGCGGGAAGATTGGCTACGGGACGACGCTGGCGATGGCGTTGATGAACCTGAACGAACCGGTCGTCGGCCAGGGGATCGGGACGGCCGGCACCACCACCAGCCCACCGACATCCGCGGCCCCGTCTAGTTCGACGCCGACCCCGACGCCGGTGCCACCGGCTGGTTCAGCGTCGATCGATTCGATCCTGACGCAACTCGACACCGCCTTCGCCAATCTCCAGGCGGCCTACAAGAGCGGGAACCTGTCGCAGATCGGCCTGTACCAGCAGCAGATCGCCCAGCTGACGCATGAGTACATCACGGCCCGCGGCAAGTCGTCCCCGTCCAGTGCGAAGCCGTCCGGGTCGGCCCCGACCTCGTCGGCCCCGACGTCGGCTGCATCGGCGTCGAAGAGCCCGTAGCGCGACCCCTGGCTGGCCTCTTCCTGAGAGGTCAGCCAGGGGGTGGTCAGAGCAGTCTCGTAGGTAGGGTAGAGTCGTATCTACCGACGCGGGGTGGAGCAGCTCGGTAGCTCGCTGGGCTCATAACCCAGAGGTCACAGGTTCAAATCCTGTCCCCGCTACAACGAAGCGAGAAATCGCTACCTCAGCCCCCACTTCTTGTGGGGGCTGAGTTGTTTCTGGACCATATGTAGGTCAATGGCCGCGTCAGCGCAGGGCTTCTTTCGTTTTTCTCGACGCGACGCCCCTGTTCACCGATGCCAGGTAAAACGTTGACGTGGGACGCGAATGGGCGCCTATCGAGCGTCACGAACGTCGCGACTGGGCAGGTGCAGACCCGGATCTATGACGCAGGTGGCAACCTGCTCGTGCAGTCTGACCCCGTCAAGGGCACAACGGCGTTCCTGGGCGATGTCGAGCTGCAGCTCTCGCCGACGGGGACCTTGACAGCACAACGGACCTACACACTCGGTGGTGCCACCCTAGCGTCACGGACCGCGACCAGTGGCGTGGCAGGTTCGACCCTGACCTGGCTGACAACCGACCCTCAGGGGACAGCAACGATTTCGGAGAATCCGACAACCGGAGCCGTGACCACCCGGAAGATGGACCCGTTCGGCAACCCCCGCGGCAGCGCAGTCACCTGGCCAACTGATCGAGGGTTCCTGAACGCCCCTCTAGACCCGTTCACCACCTTCACTCACCTCGGCGCACGTGACTACAGCCCGACATTGGGCCGTTTCCTGTCCGTGGATCCGGTGCTATCGCCAAGCGACCCACAACAGAACAACGGGTATTCCTACGCGTTGAACAGCCCGGTGTCCAACGCCGATCCGGCAGGCACCGCGCTGCCGTGCGTGAACCTTGGTGAGTGCGACCCCCATCAAACAAGCACCGGCTCATTCATCAACATCACTCCAACGCACCCGCACGAGGGAAACCTCGCCGGCAGCGGCGGCAACCCGGGCATCGGCCCTACTGCAGGGGCCCAAGTCACTGCCGCAATGTCCTCACACAGCGGGGGGAGCAAGAGTAAGTCGTCGCCGCATCCGGTACCTGACGTGACCCCGAAGCCTGGCACGCCTGTCGACAAGAACGACTGTGAAAATTACCTGTGCGCGTCGAAACAGATGATCACGGACGTCGTCAACGGCGTTGTATCGGTCGCGAAGAGCCTGAACCCGATTCCCGCGATCCAGGGCTGCCTTACCAACCCAAGTTGGCATGACTGCATCCAGGCAGCGATCGCGGTGGGGACAATCGTCTGCGCCTTGTTCACCGACGGAGTCTGTGAGCTTGCACGGGTTGGTGAAGGCGCGGAAGAGGCCACTGTTGCGATCGACTCAGTCGAAGATGCGGCCGCGGTTGTACCCCATCCAGAAGCGGACCCGCTCCCCGAGCCAGAAGGGGCGTGCGCAAATAGCTTCAACGCCGATACGCTCGTCGTCATGGCCGGCGGCATCGGAAAACCAATCTCACAAGTCAGAGTCGGAGACTGGGTACGCACTGCCAATCCGGAAACCGGCAAGACTGCCATCCAAATGGTGACAAAAATTTGGGTAAACCACGACTCAGACCTGATGGACGTCACCGTAACCGCGGGTGGAAAGACCTCGACTCTTCATGCCACCCAACACCATCTATTCTGGGACGGGACTCGCAGAGCATGGGTAGAGGCGGATCAGCTCGGCCGGGGTGACCACCTGCGAGCTGACGACGCCACTATCACCACCGTCACCTCAACGGCCGCGATCTCGGGGGCGTCGGACATGTGGGACCTCACCGTCGCCAACGACCACGACTTCTACGTCGGCTCCTCAGTCACGAACGCTCTCGTCCACAATTGCCCGGTAGATCCGCGTGATGTGCACGGCGCAGACCGTGTGGCCAGTCGAGGCATTGATGTGCAGTATGTTACCGAAAACGGCGATCTGTTCATTCAGAATGACGGGCAGCTCGTACGAGTCCTTGACAATGGAAATGGGACGAGCGATGTCGTCATTCGCGATGCTAGCAATTCTTCTGGGCAGCCAACGTCAGTTATTCAGGTACCCAACTCGTACGTTGACGGAAAGATCCATAGCGGAGCGTGGGGCTGATGGCGCCTTTGACTGAAAGACTAAGATGCTTTATATGTGGGCTTGACACCCAAGATGCGATCGACTATGTAGTCGTTGAGCTCACGAATGAATACAGCGTGGCACGCCAGTTCTTTGGCGCGCACGCTGCCTGCCTGAACTCGGTTACCGCTGATGGTTTCACGGTAGAAATCCAGTTGATGTGATCACTGCATTGTTCGTGCATGCCTTTCCATGAGGAGGTCCGTTCGTCTGGCAGGACAATCCAGGTTCGCACATATAGACGGTTCGGCGCGAGACCATGCCACGGTTGTCCTGCGCGCCGCTGGACGAACGCGTGCGACGGTTCCCGTATCAACCTTGTGGATAGAGTCGCATGTTTTAGCGCGTGGTGGCGAGTCCGCACGTGGGCGAGGTTGGCAGGAGTATTAATGTCGGATGAACCGCCGCACATGTGTGAAGGGATGGCGCGCGCGCTCGCAGATTTGGACGTGCCTGTCCTCTACTTTGATCGATTTCGTGAGTATTCGATTCGGGTCGAGGATGGCGGCAGTGCCAGTCTTGCAATTGAATATTGCCCGTTCTGCGGTATTGAGCTGCCCTCCTCGCTGCGTGTCCAGTGGTTCGATCGGCTTGATCAACTTGGACTAGAGCCAGAGAGTTCAGCACTACCCCTCGATCTGCGGACCGGAGCTTGGTGGAGGCGGCCTCCTGAACCTAGTGGCCGATAGCGTCGCGCCACGAGGAAGGCGAAAGACTCGCTGGTGACAGGGGCCCGGCCAGATCGACCTGGATCAACCAGCCTGACTTTCTGGCGGCCGGCGCTTAGTATCGCAATGATGCGTAGGGGCCAGAGGCTGGTGAGACTCCGACTCAGGCCACAACCCGTATCTTTGATGACCGATACGGAGCGGGCAACTATCCCAGAGGGCCAAACACGGAGTTCAACAAGGTTCAGAACTATATCTCGCGAAGGGGTGCCGGCGGTGGCTGAAATCCGTGACACGCCCGCCGAGTCGGGCGCTCGAGAGGGTTCTGTGTTTCTCCTTTATCACATTAGCCATCAGCGGGCTGGACAGCCGGTGATGCATCGTGACGACGACGGTGAACTAATCATTGACTCGGGCGCCGGCGATGACGTCAAGCTGCTTGGCTGCTATTCGTCGTCAGCGCGAGCGACGCAGCGAATCGCCGCGGCGCGCGAGATGCCGGGCTTCCGGGAAGAGCCTGACTGCTTCTTTGTGAGCGAGTATGTCGTTGATCGAGACGAATGGACTTCGGGCTTCGAGACGATCGGGTGGGAAGGCACGCCGAGCTGACGCATGACGTCAGGTAGGAGAGCGCCGAAAACGTGATCGCTCGAGGGACACCGGAGCCGGTCGATGGGCAGAATGCGTTACGAATCCAGAGGGGCAACGTCCAGGTGATCATTAGCGAGGACAACCCGTTGCGCAGTACTGCCTACTACACGGGCCGCTCACGATGAGCGCGCCATTGGACCAAGTGGTTGTACGGTTGTCTGCCACGCGCGAGATCACATTGGCCCAGTTGCTCGAAGCGTGGCAAGCTCATGTCGAACGGATCCATATCGAGCTTGATTTCAATCGGGATGTTGCCTGGACCGCGCATGATCTGGTCGCGGCATTGTTGCTCCGCGACCGGATCGAGGATGTGCTCGCCAGACAGCCGGCAGGAGTGCGCGCCGAGGCGGCGGAGGTGCTTACCGGTCCCGACACGATGTTCTCGGACATGACGGTTGAGGATTCTGACGGTCTTGTCCGACGGTTCGCCGAGAACGAGGAGGCGGAGGCCTGGTGGTGGTCTCGTGTACCTCGCCGAGGACCAATCCGTGCTGACCTCGACGATTGGCAGCAGCTCAGCTGACGCCGTTGGCGAGGGTTTGAGCAAAATCTTGGACGAGGGTGTCGATGACACTAAGCGTGACTATTCGACTAACAGTGTGTTCTGCCTAGAACGGCGGTGAGGGCATCGACACGGTGGAGGTCCTACAACCGTTTGGCGTCGTCCGCTTTCAACCTGTCGAACTGATTGCGCCATGCGATGAGTGGGCGCACGCTTCGCGAAGAAGTCTGGCGGCGAGGTGAAGACTTTTACGCCGAGCGAGGGTGATTCATCGGTCCTTACCGGCCTGGCGGTCCTGGAACCTCGCAAGTCGATGAGTCGTGGGGTCACCACACTGTCGTTGTCCCCGGCGGCCAGGTCTTCGATCAGTATCGCCGGAACGGGGTTAGCATCGACAGTTATAGGCAAATGTTCGACTACAACGACGCAATCAACTTTGGATTCTGACATGACGGATGGACTGATTTCGTTCATCCCGCGACTCCGTCAGCGGCCTGGTATGTATGTAGTTGGTCTCTCGTACCTGACCGTATGCGCGTACCTTGACGGGTACGCAACGGGCAGCGGGGAATCGATGAAGGGATTTCATCGCTGGTTGGTGGAGCGGGGTGCGACTCGCCCCGAGCTTGCCTGGTCATGGCTCGTGCTCGGCGAGATCTACTCCACTGATCATCCGCCAAGCCCGCGCGCTCTCACACCTGAGGAAGACGCTGCGGCTATCGAGGTGCTGTTTTGATCTTCTGTCGGCGTACTTGGATACGTTGCAGCCTCCAGGGGCTATGTGACGGTCCGAGTAAGATGCAGCTTGGCTATGGCAAGGTCGTCGGAAGAGCTCAACAGCGATACGACGAGGCTTGGTACATACGACGCAAATTTGAACCGGATTGGCAAGTAGCTGATGAAAAGTACCGATGAATCGGAATGGCCGTACTGGTCGGTAGATCTACCGGGTCTCACGGAGGCGGGTGCGTCGGCGGTTGTGAACTTCGCCCGAAGCAACGGGATATCCGCAAATGGATCTACGTCTGACCCACGCGTATGGTTCACCTCGCATCTCGCAGTCGACGGCGCCCGGCAGTTGGCAAGGATTCTCCGCAACCTGGCGGAAGGGCGCATCGAGGCCGATACCGGCGATGTCCTTCTCGCCGGCGGAATAGCCGGCAACATCGAGGACTGGATAGCAGAAGTTGAGGGTCCATGATCCGCCCAATGGTTTGTCAGGCCCGGACCGCCAGTACTAAGAATGGGATTACACGCACAACGACATTGAGGTGTACAACAGACGTGGCGGCCATCTTGGGTCGATGGATCCAAGTACAGGTGATATGACCAAGCCTGCAGTTCCGGGCAGGAGTATTAATGTCGGATGAACCGCCGCACATGTGTGAGGGGATGGCGCGCGCACTCGCAGATTTGGACGTGCCTGTCCTCTACTTTGATCGATTTCGTGAGTATTCGATTCGCGTCGAGGATGGCGGCAGTGCCAGTCTTACAATTGATTACTGCCCGTTCTGCGGTACTGAGCTGCCCTCCTCTCTGCGTCTTCAGTGGTTCGATCGGCTTGATCAACTTGGACTAGAGCCAGAGAGTTCAGCGCTACCCCTCGATCTGCGGACCGGAGCTTGGTGGAGGCGGCCTCCTGAACCTATTGGCCGATAGTGTCGCGCCACTAGGAAGGGAAAGACTCGCTGGTGACATGGGCCGGCCAGATCGACAAGCTGAGGTTCGCGGGTTCAAATCCTGTCCCCGCTACAAAGAAGCGAGAAATCGCTATCTCAGCCCCCGCACCTCGGTGTGGGGGCTGAGGCGTTTCCCGACTAAAAGCGGGTCTTGGCTGCGTCGACGGCAGGGTTCACCCAAACCTAGATCTGGGTCGACCTCCTACCGCCGGTCACCCACGCCTGTGCCCGAGCCGCAGCCCCAGCCGCAGCGCGGCCACCGCCGCGTGATGGTCCCGGTGGTAGGCATCCTGGTTCGGCCGTGCGAACGGCACGCCGGCGGCGGCCCTCAGCTTGAAGTCCAGCTCCTGGGTCACCGCGTCCGGGTCGTCGTTGATGCGTGGCCGGAGCTCGGGAGCCGGCACGAGCGAGAGTGCCTGCGATTCGGAACTCCGCGCCAACGCGATGACGTGGATTTCAGACGTTGGAATCGCCGCGACGCCGACCCAAGCACCGGCGAACTCCCACACAGCGGCCGGCACCGCCACGCCGGCAACGGTCCACTCCACGGTTGGCCAGTCGGCGATCGTGGTGGCCTTTCCCCTGGCGTATTGCCTGAGCGTTCCTAAGAATTCAGGATCGGGTTCGGCAGCGATGAGGCCGGTCAGCTGGTGCTGCGGAAGGGTGAAGTCGGAGAGTGCATTTACTGCCTCGGCTGCGACGAGCTCGTCGACCGTCAGATCATCTCCTCCCGCGGTCGAGGCGGCGGCCACGATACGGCTGTCGCTGAAAGTCGCGAGGCGGTATCCGTCGCCCGGGTGGCGGTTGAGACGAAGCCACACTCCGGACGCTCGCATCGGTTCGTCGATCTGCGGCCGGGAGCGCGACAGTGACTCAATTGTGACGTGGCCAGGCCACTGGTCGATTGTCATCGGCGCGAACGGCACCACGCTCGTCTCGGCTTCGGCTTGATGCTCCACGTGGATCCCCCCGTCAGGGTTCAGGGGCACCCCACCGCGGGTGCCCCTGAACCTGGTTTTCGCGTATCCGAAGACTGATCGGTCTAGAAGAAGGTCACGCTGACCTGCGGCGACAAGCCTGACCCGTTCGCGAGGCGGAACTTGACCGTGCAGAACCCGAGTGTGCGGTCCACGAAGGTGAGCGTCGTCCCGGCCCCGTAGTGGTTGACACCGCACGCTGTGGAGGCTGAGTCGACCAGGACGTTCGACGCCACTGCCGTATTAGCCGGTGTCTTCCACGTGATCACGCCGTCGAGCTCGAAGTGCGGGAAGCCGGCAATCGTGTTGAAGACAGCCGAGGTTCCGCCGGATATTCCGGTCGGAGCCACTGGCGCTGCGGTGGTATACGTGGTGATGGCGGAGGGAAGCCCGGCCGCCGCCAGGTCCGAGGCGCTGAGGTTCTGTGAAGCGCCTCGCGTGGCGATGCTGGCGCTCAGCGCATAGGTGCCGACGTCCCCCGCATAGAGCGTCATCGTCGCCTGCCAGATGCCGTCTACCGGCGTGCCGGAGACGAGCTTCGCAGACTCGATGTCGGGGAACGACGTCGGATAGTCCCACGACGCAGGGTTGGGGTAAGCGATGGGCGACGGGGTGAAGTCAGTGCGGATGTCGATATACCTGACGCCCGCATTCGTGGCACCGGTTGGGTCGGTGGCATGGATCGTCACCGTCTCGACCACTGCGCCGTTGGTGACGTTGGCGTTCAACGTTGTGAGGCTCAGGTCGTTGATGCAGCCGGAGTAGTTGCTGAGGTATGACAGCGTGCACGCGGGCGCGGCCTCGGCGGCGCCGGTGGATCCGACGAGTACCAGTAACCCGCCCACAACCGCAGCGATGAGCCCGACGCCGAGCCGTGAGAACGAGCGATGTGACCGACTATTGCGTGCCATGGATCCTCCTCAGGAGAAAGTTGCGGCAACCCCCTGGTGCCGCCTTACGGCACATTAACACAGATACATTCCATCCTGAATCTTTGTTAGAAGGCTTCTAGGTCCGGCTGTCAGGAGGCTTGAACGTGGCTACTTAGCGCGACGACACACACACTTGCTTACTTTTCGTAAGGTTTCCGCCTACCTATTGTGACCCAGGCCACTGCGGATTAATTTGTGCTTCAGCGCTGATCGAGGAGTCCGCAAGGTATCCGCACCGATGCGCCCCAGTACCCGACCCGCCCGTCCGTCGGGCGAGTGAACCGTACGGCTACACCGGGCAGCCGCACGGGATGCACCGCGCTCCCATGATCGCGTTCTCATCGCGACTGGCGAGTGCGCAGCTGACATCCAGCCGCGAATTCACTTCTTCGCGCCGTTGCGGGCGGATCGCGACCGCCCGATGCGCCGCGGAGGGGCAATCGCGCAACTGAAGGCCAACCGCCGGTGTTTCCCGCGCTGCCCTCGAGCAGAACAGGGATGTGGTCAATCATGAAACGTGCTTCTCTACGCGCCGTAGCTGCTGTCGCGGCCATGGCAACCGTGGTCACCCTCGCCGCCTCCGGATCCGTCATCGGCTCGGCGTCGGCCGCGACCGCTGCGATCCCGCCGCCCCAGCCTCCGACGTCGATCTCGCATTGCACAGCTACTCCATGCACGCCGGCATCGACTCGATCTTCGACCAGTCAACTCTTCAATAATTGGGACGACCTTGTCGGGGTTGCCCAGTCGGCGACGTTGTTCCCGAAAGACAACACCATCTTCGGCCCGTCGCTGGCTGAACTGCGATACAAGGGTGATTGGAACGAGAACCAAGTCCAGAGCGAGGCCGCCTACACCGCTGGGCTCGGCACCGGGCCGGACCTCTACCCGCCGTCGTGGAACTCCAACCTGGCCTTCGACAGCGGGGGAGTCCTGCATCAGAACTATCTGGACCAGCGCGGTGTCACCGAGCCGGTCCGGATCAACAAGAGCTATATCTCCGTGCCGGGACAGGAGTTCTTCATCGTCACCTACGACCTGACGAACCTCACCGCGCAGGGACGCACGTTCAACTTCATGGACAACGTGGAGTTGAACAACACCCAATTCAGTGCGGGCGGCCAGCCGGCGCCGAGCGTGGGCGTCCAGACCGCGGTGTGGAACGCGGCGCACCGGGGCTACGACGCGGACATGACCGGATCGGGGCAGTTCTACTTCGCTTCCGGCGCCTACCAGCCCATGGCAAGTCACCAAGCGGGTGGGTACATCGCCGGTCCGCCAACGCCCGGTGACCCTTTCCAGTCGACGGTGAGGTCCTTCCAGGCGAAGGGAACGCTCAGCAATAACAGCACATACACCGGTCAGATCGTGTCCCTCGGGGTTCAGCGCCACGTCACGCTCGCCGCCAACGCCACGACTTCGCTCTCCTTCGCCTACACCGTGCAGGGCTCGCAGGCTGCCGCCTCATCGGCGATCGGGGCCGCGCTCTCCAAGAGCGCCACCGTCTGGGCGGCCTCCGAGCGCAACGTCTACAAGAACTGGCTAGCGTTGGGTAAGCACGCGACCCAGAATGATCAAGGTGTGAATAGCGCGTTCGCCATCACGCTGGTCACCCTCAAGCAGTCTCAGCAGCCGCAGTTCGGCTCCTGGGTGGCGGCGACCAGCCCTGCTTACGACTACAAGGTCTGGCCACGGGACGCTTCGGTGACGGCGATGAGCATGGATGCCGCGGGGCACACTGCCGAGGCCGCGAAGTACTACCACTGGATGGCGTCGGTGCAGAACACCACCAGCCCACCCAATAGCGGCCTGTCGCCGGGAACCTGGTTTACGAACTACTCATTCTGGAACGCCAACCAGCCGATCGCGTTCGTCCAGCCGGAGCTTGACTCGACCGGGCTCTTCATCGACGGCGTCTGGAAGCACTATCAGCAGTTGGCTGCTAGCAATCCGGTTACCGCAAAGGCATTTCTCGCCTCGCCGGACATCAGTGCGGCCGTCAAGCGTGGCGCGAACTTCATCCGGAGCGGCATCGATCCGACTCTTGGATTCGGGCCGCAGGACTTCTCCATCTGGGAAGAACGTTTCGAGTTCGCAACGTTCACGCAGGTCACTTACACGACCGGTCTGACGGCCGCGGCCAAGATCGCCACCGTCCTGGGCAACCCGGCCGAGGCGACCGCCTGGTCGGCCGGCGCGGCGACGATCCGGGCCGCGATCCTGCGACCGACGAACACGCCGGGCAAGCCAGGGCTGTGGTACACGCCAGGCGCGGCCGGCAACCCGCCGATCGGTTGCCTGACCAGCGGTACGTTCCACGGGCCGAACTGCAACGCCCCGTACCCCTCGACCGGTGACAAAGCTCCCTACTTTGCCCGGGGAATCTTCGACAAGGGCGGCGAGACACCGAACAACATCCCGCCGATCTCAGTCGACAGCGAAGTGGACTCCTCGACCGGGTTGCTCTGGGTGCTTGGCGTGATCAGTCCCACCGATGCCCGCGCGGTTGCCCAGCGGGACAAGATCCTGAAGTGGCTGGGTAAGGGGACCTACGGCATCTCCAGGCACGAGAATGACGACTTCTACTACTCCAGCATCTACAGCCCAGGAGGCCAGTACGAGTCCAATGTTCCCAACCCGGTGTGGCCGCAGCCCGTCATGTACATGACCATGTTGAACACCTGGCAAGGCAACGCTGCCCTCGCCGCTGCCAGGCTGCGTTACTACGCGAGCGTCACGCCGGTCGGCTATGAGCCTCCAGGTGAGGCAGTCGACTGGTCGAACAACCTGCCGCTGATCTCGACGGCGTCCGAACCGGTCACCGGTGCATGGTTCATGCTCGCCACGTTGGTTGCGCAGGGACAGTTCAATCCGCGTATCTAGGCGCGGCAAGAACCAGCGCTACATGGTTCGCACCGCATAACGAGTCGCGCTCCTTGGTGGGGCGGGTGGCGCTCGCTGCCCGTCCCACCTCACCCTGCCCGGCCGACCCGTCGGGGACATGAGATACCGCAGCGCCGGCAATCCTGGGCAGGGCATGGCGGCCCGCCTATGATTTAGACGACGCCGCGGGGACGCCCGTCAGGATCGCGACGCGCCGAACTCGTCGCCTGGACGGAGGATGCACCGATGGCCGAAGCCGCCGGCGGTGAGACCGAAGCCGCCCCCCGAACGCGCCTTGCGCAGCCGAGTACCGCGGCACGGCCGGAGAACAGTAGCGATGCGGCGGCGGCGCCCGCACCACAACCTGGGCGTCCCGAGCACGAGCGCGACGAGTTGCTGCGCGAGGCCGCCACCATGGTGCTGTACGTGTCGGTCGTCGAGATCGCGGAACTCGCCGCGGTGCCGGAGCGCCACCTCGGCCACGGCCTGGTCACGGGTCCGGTTGGCTCGCAGTTGCTGCTGATTCTCTGGGGCACCGCGGTGGGCCTCGCGTTAGCGCACTGGTTCTCCTTCGGCATCGCTGCGCGCGGGTTTCGCGGCGACCGTCCCACCCGTCACGACACGCTGGTCGGACTGGTCCAGGTCGCTGGTGCGGTATTCGTCGCGGCCGTCTCCAGCCTGCCGGTGCTGCTCCTCTCCGACGTCCACGCGCAGGAGGTCACCGCCGACGTCCCGGCCGTCCTGATCGGCTGCCTCAGCTATCTGCTGGCACGTGCCGCGGGGCGTGGGCGCCTCGCGGCGTTCTTCCTCGGGTTGACCGCCGCCGCGCTCGGTGTCGCCGTGGCCCTGATCAAGATCCGGCTGGCCGCGCACTAGCAGGTCGGGCGACGACGTCGATGAGTCGGGCTGGGCGGGGCAGGGCCTCGTTCGTTTCGCTGGTGCGGAAGCTTTCGATGGCGAGGGCTGCGAATCTTCGGGCGGCCTTCTCGCGGCTCGCCGGGGGAATCGATGCGAGCCCCCGTCCGGCGAGCAGCACGAGTAACAGGTCGTCGATTACGAAGTCGGGACGTAGCCGGCCGGCGGTCTGAGCTCGTCGGGCCAGCTTCGCGAGCATCCTGGTCAGCTCAGCGCGGTGCGTGGCGAACGAGTCCGCGTCGGTCTGAGTGGAGAGGAAGGCGTCGACGAAGCCTTGGTTTCGCACGTTGTGCGCGGTGATCTCTTCGATCACGGAGCAGAATCCCCGCCACGCATCCGGGTCGGCACACCCGTCCGCCACGATGGCTCGACAGGCCCGGAGTTCGTCGGTGAACGCCTCGTCGATGAGTAGCTGTTTGGTGGGGAATCGGCGGTAGAGGGTTGCCGGCCCGACCTCAGCGTGGCGGGCGATCTCGCGCATGGTGATGTCGAGTCCCCGTTCGGAGAAGAGCATTCGCGCGTTCTCGAGGATGCGGTCGCGGTTGTCTCGGGCGTCGGTACGCAGCATCTGGGGCAGTTCGTCGCTCATGATTCTCACTTCGCATAAGTGGACGGCAGCGTCCTCTACCGTCGTGACGGTACGCGATCAGCAGCGACGGGACGGAGATGATGGTGCGAGCGATAGCCATTCAGCAGTTCGGTGACCCCAGCGGGATGGTGGTGATCGACGCGCCAGAACCGGTTCCGGGACCGGGCGAGGTTGTCATCCAGACGGAGGCGATCGGCGTCGGCGGCGTGGATGCAGTCATTCGCCGGGGAACTATCAGCGGGTACGGGTTCGCCGAGGGACTGATTCCGGGTAGCGAGGTCGCCGGCACAGTCTCCGCCTGCGGCGTGGACGTCGACGGATCGTGGTTGGGGCGGCGGGTCTGGGCCTTCACCGGCACCGGCGGCGGGTACGTCGAGCAAGCGGTGGCGAAACCGGCCAACATCGTTGCGCTTCCCGACGAGCTCAGCTCGATCGACGCGGTGACTCTGGGAAGTGCGGCCCCAGTGGCCCACTTCGCGCTGGCCCGTGCCCGTTTCGCGGCCGGGGAATCAGTGCTCGTGCGTGGAGCCGCCGGCAGCATCGGCCTCGCGACGATCGAACTCGCCGTCCGCGGCGGGGCCGGTGCGGTCGCGGTCACCACCTCCTCCCCGGAACGCGGTCGCCGGCTCAGGGAGCTCGGAGCAACACACGTCCTCACTCGTAGCGGCTCGAGTGAGGGCGCTGCGCCGGAGACCTACGACGTGATCATCGACATCGTCGGCGGACCTGAACTGACTGAGTTCGTCGACCGGCTAGCCCCGAATGGACGTTTCGTCCTGGTCGGCGTCGTCGGCGGGCTGCCGCCGGCGGACTTCGGCCTGCGGCTCCTGCGCTCCTTCCAGCAGTCACGATCGGTGGCGACCTTCAGCCTCGACACCGTCGCTGCTCCGACCAGGGATGCCGCCCGGGCCGAACTATTCGCGGCCGCGGGGCGCGGCGAGCTACAGGCCGTCGTCCACGAGGTCCGGCCGCTGGAAGAGGCGGCGCAGGCGCACCGCGAGATGGACGCCGGCACCGTCTTCGGCCGCATTGTCCTGACACCCTAGCGAAGGTCAGTAGCCGGAGAGAAGTGCCTGTAGACGCGCGAGTTCCGGTTGATGAAGCTGGCTGAGAAGTCGTCCGCGGTGATCGGGGCGTCGCCCCCAGATGAACAGGTGGCGGGCTCCGGCATCGATCTCCAGAGCCGGTGCGTCATCGCTGCCGTCATCGGCGTCGTCACCCCAGACGAGAGCTGCGTGGCCGGCCTCGACCACGACCCGTAGATCCGGTTGGCCAGGTGTCCGGAGTCGGATGTTGAAGTCCGATGCCGCGTCGGGGTCGTGCTGTCGTCCGGCCACGAGCAGGATCCGGCCGAGCTCGCCGACGGAGTGTGCGACGAGGTCGAGGTCTCCGAGTAGCCGTCCGCTCACCTCGTCGTCACCGGCGATGTCCCAGCGATGCAGTGCATACTCGTTGCGCAGATGCGGGATGAACTTCGCGACCGCCATCCGGCGCCCGGTCCACGGGATCACCGCGTCTGGATCGCTTTCGAGGACGTCGTCGACGATGCTCCGCATCCGCTCATCCTCTGCGTCAAGGCGTCTGAGCAAGGCGGAGTGCTCCAGTTGCTGCAGCGGCGCCTCACGCTCCTCGAAACTGCGCGTCTCGGGGACCGGATCACCGGCCAGATACGGCTTTAGATGCCGGGTGACCTCGGCGGCGATACCGGCGACATGTGCCGCGACCTCGTGCGTCGTCCATCCCGCGCATGCGCTCACCGCCTGCGGCGGTACAGCGTCGACGGTGGTGAAGAACTCCTCCGCTTCCACACTGCGTTCCATCATGGCCCGTTTCTTCCCGCCTGGGAGGGTGGTCTATCAGCGCGGCTGGGGCGACGCAGCGAGCGCGTAGTTAAATCGGCTCAGGCGCGAGCCGCGCCACCGAGTAACCAGACCCTGGGAGTGTGACGATGCCGGTGCTAGGTGTGGGCGGGATCTTCTTCCGCGCGAAGGACCCCGAGGTGCTCGCGGCGTGGTATCGCGAGCACCTCAATGTCGGCGCGGGCTGCGCCGCCGAGAACGCCGGGCCACCCGACGAGTCGCTGTGGATGGTTCAGGGTGGCCCACTCGTCTTCGCGCCCTTCGCGGCCGGGACGGACTACTGGCCGGCGCAGCACCAGTTCATGCTCAACCTGCGGGTCAGCGACCTCGATGGACTGCTGCAGGCGTTGACGGCCAGCGGCATCGAGGCGACGGTGCATCCGGAGTGGAACTCACCGCAGACCGGGAGTTTCGCGCGCATCTACGACCCTGAGGGGAACCCGATCGAACTCTGGGAGCCGCCGCCGTCGTAGGTCCACGAGGGCAGCGAATGACTCGCCGAGCCAGGTGATTGATCCGCCTCCACGGTGTCGGTTTAATCAGATCGCTCACGGCAGTGACGACGGGTGGAGGCTGGCGATCTAGTGGCTCGTCAATCCCCGAGCCCGCGACCGCTGTCGAAGGTGTCGCGGTTGCCTTTCGGCCGTCGGAATCTGGGACGGCAGTTCGGCTTGCTGTGGACGGCCTACGCGGTGAGCGCCTACGGCTCGGGCCTGGGGTTCGGCGCACTCCCGCTGATTGCGGTGCTCGCCCTTCACTCGAGTACGGCCGAAGTCTCGGCGCTGTCGGCCGTCGGACCGGCCGTCGGTGCAGTGATCGCGCTGCCACTCGGGCCGTGGGTGGAGTTCCGTCGCAAGCGGCCGGTGATGATCGCGATGGACCTGGCCCGCTTCGCCGTCATGCTGAGCATCCCGCTCGGGTATGCCCTCGGCTGGCTCTCCTTCGCCCAGTTGCTGATCGTCTCGGCCACGGTCGCGGCGGCCAAGATCGCGTTCAACTCAGCCAGCGGCGCCTACCTCCGGAGCATCGTCAGTTCGCGGGATCTGCTGGTCGCCAATGCGCGGTTCGAGTCCACAACGTGGAGCGCGATGGCGGTTGGCCCGCCGCTGGGTGGGGCCGCCATCGCGATCTTCGGACCGGTGATCACGGTCGTCATCGATGCCAGTAGCTACCTGCTCTCCGCCCTGGGCATCGCGGCGATCCGTGGGGCCGAGGATGCGCCGCCGAGGAGCGAGAAGGCGCGCGTTCGGGCCAATGAACTCCTCGACGGTTGGCGGCACATCCTGACCCACCCCGTGCTGCGGCCGCTCTACCTGAACAACATGATGGTGGCCGGCCTGATCATGGCGACCGAACCGCTGCTCGCTGTGCTGATGCTGCGCGACCTCGGTTTCCCGCCCTGGCAGTACGGTCTCGCGTTCGCCGCTCCCTGCCTCGGCGGCCTCATCGGCTCCCGACTGGCGCCGCGGTGCGTGGCCCGTTTCGGCCAGGGCTGGGTCTTCCGCTGGATCGGGACGACCCGCGCAATCTGGCTGATCGGGCTACCCTTCGTCCGTCCTGGGGTCGTCGGGCTCGTCGTGGTGATGTCGGTCGAACTGGCGATCATCGTCAGCATGAGCCTCTACACCCCGGTGCTTGCGACGTACCGGCTCGAGCACACGCCGCGTCATCGGATGGCCCGCACGCTCTCGGCCTGGTCGATCGGACAGCAGGCCTCGATCGCCGGCTTCACTGCGCTGGGCGGCCTGCTCGCCACCGCCACCAGCACGCGGGCCGCTCTCACCGTCATAGGTCTACTGATCCTCACCACGCCACTGCTGCTACCAAGGAGCAACGCACTGGCGGTGGCCGTCGGTGATGAGGAACCTAGCCTGCATCAGGAGCAGGCCGTCGTGCTGTAGTCATGAGAGGTGAGTATGACCACCGGCCCTCAGAATGCGCTGACCCGACGGCTGGGCCTCACCGACGCGATCGTCATTGGGCTCGGCTCGATGATCGGCGCCGGGGTCTTCGCCGTCTTCGGGCCGGCCGCCGCAGTGGCCGGCGCCGGGTTGTTGATCTCGCTGGTCGTCGCCGGCGTGGTCGCCTTCTGCAATGCCATCTCCTCCGCCCGGCTGGCCGCGCTCTACCCGGAGTCCGGTGGCACCTACGTCTATGGCCGTCGGCGTCTCGGGGCCTTCTGGGGCTACCTGGCCGGCTGGACGTTCGTCGTTGGAAAGACCGCGAGCTGCGCGGCGATGGCGCTGACGTTCGCCTCCTACGCCGCACCGCATCACCTGCGAATCGTGGCTGTTCTCGTCGTCGTCACACTCACCGCAGTGAACCTTCGCGGGGTTCAGAAGTCCGCGTGGCTGACCCGTCTCATCGTCGCCCTCACCTTCATCACGCTCGGCATCGTGGTGGCCGGCGCGTTCCTGGGTGGGGGAGCCGACACCGGCAACCTGTCGCCCTTTCCGGGTGGTGATCTGCACGGCATCCTGCAGGCCAGCGGTCTGATCTTCTTCGCCTTCGCCGGCTACGCCCGGGTGGCCACCCTCGGCGAGGAGGTCCGAGAGCCGGCCCGGACGATCCCCAGGGCCATCGTCATCGCCCTCACCATCACCCTCTGCGTCTACGCCCTAGTCGCCGTTTCTGCACTGCTCGCACTGGGCGAGTCGGCGCTCGCGGCCAGTTCAGCCCCGCTCCATGACGTGGTCCTCGGCGGTGAGTTGCACCGTCTCGCGCCACTGGTGCAGGTCGGCGGGGCGATCGCCGCCGCCGGTTCACTGCTCGCGCTGATCCTCGGTGTCTCCCGCACCGCCTTCGCCATGGCCCGTGATGGGCACTTCCCGCGCGCCCTCTCCGCCGTGCACCAGCAGCACGGGACGCCTTACCGGGCCGAGCTCGCCGTCGCCGCCGTCGTCACGCTCCTCATCGCGACTGTGGACCTGCGCCACGCGATCGGCTTCTCCTCTTTCGGTGTGCTGCTCTACTACGCGATCGCCAACGCCAGCGCACTCACGCTGGGGCGGGCGGGGGAGCGCCGGCCGGCTCGCTGGCTGCCCACCCTCGGCTTGGTCGGCTGCCTGGTCCTGGCGCTCAGCCTCCCCGTGGCAACGATCCTGAGCGGTCTCGCCGTGCTGCTCGTCGGCGGCCTGGTCTGGGCCTTCACCTCACGCCGCGCCCCGGGACGCGCCTGATCCGAATCTGCGAATATTCACAGCTCTCAGCTGACTGAGAGGAAACATAGAAGTTCCCGGGCGATGCTGGAGGACGTCAAATCCCCTTCAGATCGGAGACGTGCCCCCGTGACCGCGCAGCTCACCCGGCCGGCCCGACCGTCCCAACGGTCGCGGGTAATTCCGCGCCCCCGGATCACTCGGGCCGTGGCCCTGTCGGCGATCTACGTCGGTGCCCTGATGGTGCTCGCGCTCTGGTGGAACGACACGAACTTCGTCAGCGGACTCGACGGCTGGCTCACCAATGCGGGCCGGATCACCGGGCTGGAGTGCGGCTACGGCATCGTCGTGCTGTTGGCGCTGATGAGCCGGGCGCCGGTGCTCGAGCGCGAGGTCGGGACGGACCGCCTGGTGCGGTGGCACGCGATCGGCGGCCGGTACATCGTCTGCCTGGTGGTGGCTCACACTGCGCTCATCACCTGGGGCTACGCCCTCACCGCGCATCGCAGCATCTTCGGTGAGACGGCCGACCTGAATACGCAGTACGCCGATGTGCTGATGGCCACCGTTGCCCTCGGACTCCTGCTCCTCGTCGGTATCACCTCGGCCCGGGCCGCGCGCCGCCGACTGGCCTACGAGACCTGGCACTACGTCCACCTCTACACCTATCTGGCCGTCGCCCTCTCCTTCAGCCACCAGTTCTCGACCGGAGCCGACTTCACCGACCTGCGAGCGCGGATCCTCTGGTCGGCGCTCTACATCGCGGTGGCGCTGCTGCTGATCCGCTATCGCGTGGTCGCACCGCTGCTGTCGCTGCGGCGTCATCAGTTCCGGGTCGCTGAGGTGCGGGCCGAGTCGCCCGACACGATCTCGCTGTACATCACCGGCCGCAACCTGGCCGAACTCCACGCCGAATCCGGCCAGTTCTTCCGCTGGCGCTTCCTGACCCGCGACCTCTGGTGGGTGGCCAGCCCGTATTCGCTCTCCGCCCCGGCCCGCCGCGATCACCTGCGAATCACGGTGCAGAAGGCGGGAACACACTCCGCGCAGCTGGCCAAGCTACGTCCCGGAACGCGGGTCTTGGCCGAGGGTCCCTATGGTTCCTTCACCGGCGCCCAGCGCTCGCGCGCCAAGGTCCTGCTCATCGCCGGCGGCGTCGGCATCACGCCCATCCGGGCGCTCTTCGAGAGCCTCCCCGGACGTCCGGGTGACGTCACCCTTATCTACCGAGCCAGCTCGCCGGTGGACATCATTCTCAAACATGAGATCGACGAGATCGCTGCCTGGCGGGGTGCCCGGGTGCACTATCTGGTTGGACCGCGCCGCCCCGGCGCGGCTGACTTCCTCTCCGCGCGCAGCATCTCCCAATCCCTCGGTGATATTCGAAACTGGGACGTCTACCTCTGCGGCCCGGAGAGCATGACCACCGCCGTACGCGAATCCCTGCGCCAGCTTCGAGTTCCACCATGGCGCATCCACTACGAATCATTCGCCTTTTAAAGCATGTTCCGAATCCCCGAATCCGCTGCTCGAAAAGCAAGGTCATCATGAAACGCGTTCTCTTCTCCTTCGTCGGTACGATCGCCGCGTTGGTCGCGCTGCTGTCGTTCAAGACGCACAGCCCGCTTCAGACCGCCTCGGGTTCGCTCCCGTCAGCCGCGCTCGCCGCGGCGCCGACGCCGACCAGTAGCACCCCGTCGAGCAGTGGCGTCGGGTCCAGCGCGCCGCCTGATCCCACCGCGGCGCCGACGCCGACGCCGAAGGCGTCGAGCGCCAAGACAACCGTCGGCAGCGCGGTGACGACGAGGTATGGCGTCGTGCAGGTCAAGGTCGTGACCACCGGCTCGGTGATCAACTCGGTCGCGTTCGTGCAGCTCACCGCGTTCGACGGCCGGTCGCAGCAGATCAACAGCTACGCGGGGCCGGTCCTGCTGCAGGAGACCATCAACGCACAGAGCGCCAACATCGACGGAGTCTCGGGAGCGACCTACACCTCGGACGGCTATCGGCAGTCGCTGCAGAGCGCGCTCGATCAGGCCGGCCTGCATTGAGCGAACGTCGGCGGCACGTCGAGCAGGCGATGGGGACGGTCTTCTCACTGGATATAGCAAGTGATTTCGACCGGGACGCGTTGGCGGACGCGATGCAGTGGCTGCACCGGATGGACGGGCTCTTCTCCACCTATCAACCGGATAGCCAGATCAGCCGGCTCGGGCGCTGCGAACTCCGGATGGCCGACTGCGATCCCGAGGTGGTCGAGATTCTGGATCTCTGCGAGCAGCTCCGCGGCCAGACCGGCGGCTACTTCGACGCTCGGGCCAGCGGGCAGCTGGACCCTTCCGGAGCGGTGAAGGGGTGGGCCGTGGAGGGGCTGCATCAGCGACTTGTGCAGGCCGGCTCGTCACGTCACTACGTCAACGGCGGGGGAGACATCCGCTGCACGGCCACCGAGGCCGACCCGCAGTGGCGTTTCGGCATCGCTGACCCGACCGACCCGCAGCGCTTGCTGAGCGTCGTTGCCGGCCACGATTTCGCCCTGGCCACCTCTGGTATCGCGGAGCGCGGAGCGCACATTCTCGATCCGTACACGCGTCGACCCCCGACCGACCTGGTGAGCATCTCGCTCGTCGGGGCGGATCTCACCCTCGTCGACGCCTACGCGACCGCCGCCTTCGCGATGGGGGCCAGCGCCCAGGCGTGGCTACCGGGGCTTGCGGGTATCGAAGCGACGGCGGTCGCCGCCGATGGCCACCGCTGGTCGACGGCTGGGTTTCCGGGAGCCTGAGGGCGCCGGCACTTGAACATGAATCCATATTCAACTAGCGTCGGGTGAGTGACCGAAACGCCGCTCCAGGCCCGCCCGCGCGCCGTGATCTTCGACTTCGGCGGTGTCCTCACCACCAGCGTCCTCGAGGCCTTCGGTGACTTCGGCGAGCGGGTCTGTGGTGACCGCGGGCTCCCGATGCGTCTCTTCGGAACCGATGCGGTGACGAAGCGACTCCTCGCCGAGCATGAGGAGGGGCGGCTGGATCAGCGGGGCTTCGAGGAGGGGTTCGCGGCCCGGCTGCGCGAGCATGGCGTCGAGATCGGTGCTGATGGGCTGCTCGTCGAACTGCAGCGGGGCACCGTGCGCGACGAGGCGAGCGTGGCGCTGGTTGCGCAGTTGCGCGCCGCAGGCGTGCCCGTCGGGCTGATCTCGAACTCGCTCGGCAACTGCTACGACGGCTGGGATCTGCCATCGATGTTCGACGCAATCGCCATCTCAGGGCAGGAGGGTGTGCGCAAACCATCGCGGCGGCTCTACGAGATCGGCTGTGCGCGCCTTGGGGTGCCGCCGAACGAGGTCATCATGATCGACGACCTGCCGCACAATATCGTCGCCGCCGAACGTCTCGGCATGACCGGCATCGTGCACCGTACCGCCCGCGAGACCGCGCAGGCGCTGGAACCACTCCTCGGCATCACCCTTGAAGCCGCCAACTAGCTCGTCCACGTTTTCCCTATTTTATAAGGAGTCTGCATGAACTTCGAGATCTCTGACCGGGCCAAGGAGTACCAGATTCGTCTGCTGGAGTTCATGGACGAGCACGTCTACCCGGCTGAGGCGGTCTACGCGACGCAGATGATCGAGTCCGGGAACCCGAACTTTCACCCGCCCGTCCTCGAGGAACTGAAGGCTGAGGCGCGCAAGCGCGGGCTATGGAATCTCTTCCACCCGCATGCGAGCGAGGAGTGGGGTTCGCCCGGCCTGAGCAACTCCGACTACGCCCCGCTGGCCGAGATCATGGGGCGCAGCCCGGCCATCGCCCCGGAGGCGACGAACTGCAACGCGCCGGACACCGGCAACATGGAGGTACTTCAGCTCTTCGGCACCGACGAGCACAAAGAGCGGTGGCTCAAACCGCTGCTGGCCGGCGAGATCGCATCGGCGTTTGCCATGACCGAGCCCGCCGTCGCCAGTTCGGATGCGACCAATGTGCAGCTGCGCATGGACGCCGACGGTGACGAGTACGTGCTGAATGGCCGTAAATGGTTCGCCTCCAACGCGCTGCACGCGAACTGCAAGGTGCTCATCGTGATGGGGAAGACGGACGTGAACGCCGCCACCCACCGCCAGCAGTCGATGATGGTCGTGCCGATCGACACCCCGGGGCTGACCATCCTGCGGGGCCTGCCCGTCTTCGGCTATCAGGATCGGGAAGGGCACGCCGACATCCTCTTCGAGGACGTCCGGGTGCCGAAGACGGCGCTGCTGGCCGGCGAGGGTGACGGCTTCATGATCGCGCAGGCCCGTCTGGGACCGGGGCGAATCCATCACTGCATGCGTGCCGTGGGGATGGCCGAGCGGGCGCTGGACCTGATGATCGCCCGCGCCCAGGACCGGGTGACCTTCGGCCGTCCGGTGGCCGATCGCGCCAATATCCAGGACTGGATCGCCGAGGCCCGGATCGACATCGAGATGATCCGGCTGCTCACCATGAAGGCGGCCTGGTTGATGGATACCGTCGGAAACCAGAAGGCCCGCGTCGAGATCGCCGCGATCAAGGTGGCCGCCCCCCAGGTCGCCCTCAAGATCGTCGACCGCGCGATCCAGGTGCATGGCGCCGCCGGGGTCACCGAGGACTTCCCGCTAGCCAGCTTCTACGCCCATCTGCGTACGCTCCGCCTGGCCGATGGGCCGGACGAGGTGCACAAGCGCACCATCGCGCAGATGGAACTGCGCCGCATCGAACCGGAGTGGAACAAGCGGCGGTGAGAGCCTCGCCCGATCTCGGTGAACCCGAGGGAGATCCCGGTGATCCCGCTGGGGAGGAGGCGCTGCCGCCGCTGGCCGACACCTCCGGCCTGAAGGAGCCGCCGAGCACCGCGCGGGGAGCCAGGACCCGGGCCGCCCTCGTCTCGGCCGCCCGGACCGTCTTCGAACGCGACGGGTTCATCGGCTCTCGGCTCACCGACATCACCGCGGAGGCCCACTGCGCGACCGGCACGTTCTACGTCTACTTCGCCGGAAAAGACGAGATCTTCGCCGCCGTGCTGGAGGAGGCCCAGAATGACATGCTGCATCCGGGCATGCCGCACGTGGCCGAGACCGACGATCCGGCCCGGGTCATCGAGGCGGCGAATCGGGCGTACCTGACGGCCTATCGCCGCAACGGCCAGCTGATGAAACTGCTGCAGCAGGTGGCGATGGTGGATCCGAAGTTCCAAGAACTGCGCAGCCGACGGGGCGAGAAGTTCGCCGTCCGAAACGCCCGGCACATCGCTGATCTGCAGGCCCGCGGCCTCGCCGATCCGACGCTCGACCCGCTGATGGCCTCCCGGGCGCTCTCCAGCATGGTGAGCCGGATGGCGCTCGACTGTCTCGTGCTGGGCGACTTCGAGCTGGAGCATGTCGTAGAGATAACCACGAAACTCTGGATAAACGGCCTCAAACTGTCGGACGCCGACTCGGGGTGAGGCCGCGCGCGATCGCTACTTTCGGCGGCCGATCTTGCTCCCCAGCCAGACCAGTGGGTCGTACTTGCGGTCAACCACCCGTTCTTTCATGGGGATCAGCGCGTTGTCGGTGATCTTGATGTGCTCCGGGCAGACCTCGGTGCAGCACTTGGTGATATTGCAGAACCCGAGGCCGAACTCCTCCTGGGCCTGATTCTTGCGATCGAGGGCGTCCAGGGGATGCATGTCGAGTTCGGCGATGCGCATCAGGAAGCGTGGCCCGGCGAAGGCAGTCTTGTTCTCCTCGTGATCGCGTACCACGTGGCAGGTGTCCTGGCAGAGGAAGCACTCGATGCACTTGCGGAACTCCTGTGACCGTTCCACGTCGACCTGGGCCATCCGGTACTCACCAGCGGCGACGCCCGCCGGCGGCGCGAAGGCCGGGACCTCCCGTGCCTTTGTGTAGTTGAAGGAGACGTCGGTGACCAGGTCCTTGATGACCGGGAACGCCCGCAGCGGAGTCACGGTGATCACCTCGGCCTCGGTGAAGGTCGACATCCGGGTCATGCAGAGCAGGCGCGGACGCCCGTTGATCTCCGCGCTGCACGACCCGCATTTGCCGGCCTTGCAGTTCCAGCGGACGGCCAGATCGCCGGCCTGGGTGGCCTGCAGTCGGTGGATGATGTCGAGGACGACCTCGCCCTCGTTGACCTCGACATCGAAGTCGGCCAGGTCCCCGGCCTCGGAGTCCCCGCGCCACACTCGGAACTTCGCCTGATAGCTCATTCGGTCGCCTCCGGCAGTGCGTTGAGTTCTTCGTCGGTGAGGTACTTGCCCAGTTCGTCGCGGGCGAAGAGGGAGATCAGGTCGTCGCGCATCGTCGACATCGGTTGGCGGGTCACGTCGATCCCGTCGCCATTCAGGGAGCAGATGAGATTCACCCGACGCCAGTTCGGATCCATCTTCGGGAAGTCGTCGCGGGTATGGCCGCCGCGGCTCTCCTCGCGCAGCAGGGCGGCTCGGGCGACGCACTCACTCACGGCGAGCATGTTGCGCAGATCCAGGGCGAGATGCCAGCCCGGGTTGAACTGCCGATGCCCCTCCACCGTGACCGTCCGGGCGCGCACCTTCAACTCCTGAAGCTTGGCGAGAGCCTGCTCGACCTCCTCGGCCTTGCGGATGATCCCCACCAGATCGTTCATGGTCTGCTGAAGTTCCTGGTGCAGCGTGTACGGATTCTCGCCACCCTCATTGGCGAATGGGGCCAGGGCGTTGGAGCTGGCCGCGTCGACCTGCTCCGGGCTGACCTGCGGGCGGCCAGCGCCGAGCGACTTGACGTACTGGGCCGAGCCGACACCGGCGCGCCGGCCGAAGACGAGCAGGTCCGAGAGCGAGTTGCCGCCCAGCCGGTTCGACCCGTGCATTCCGCCGGCGACCTCGCCGGCGGCGAAGAGCCCGGCGACGCCCGCCGCCGCGGCCGTGTCCGGATCGACCTCGACCCCACCCATCACGTAGTGACAGGTCGGGCCGACCTCCATCGGCTCGGAGGTGATGTCAACGTCGGCCAGTTCCTTGAATTGATGGTGCATCGACGGCAATCGCTTGAGGATCTCAGCCGGCGTGCGACGGGATGCGATGTCGAGGAAGACCCCGCCATGCGGCGATCCGCGTCCGGCCTTCACTTCGGAGTTGATGGCCCGCGCCACCTCATCACGGGGGAGGAGGTCGGGGGTTCGCTTGTTGTTGTCGGGGTCGTCGTACCAGCGGTCGGCCTCGGCCTCGTTGTCGGCGTACTGGCCGCGGAAGACGTCAGGCACGTAGTCGAACATGAAGCGCTTGCCGTCGGAGTTGCGCAGCACGCCGCCATCGCCGCGGACCGACTCGGTGACCAGAATGCCCTTTACCGACGGGGGCCAGACCATGCCGGTCGGATGGAACTGGATGAACTCCATATTCAGCAGGGAAGAACCGGCGCGCAGGGCGAGTGCGTGCCCGTCCCCGGTGTACTCCCATGAATTCGACGTGACCTTGAAGGACTTCCCGACCCCGCCGGTGGCCAGCACGACGGCCGGCGCGCGGAAGAGTACGAAGCGTCCCGACTCCCGCCAGTACCCGAAGGCGCCGGCGATTGATCCAGATGGGTCACGGAGCAGTTCGGTGATCGTGCACTCGGCGAAGACCTTCAGCCGGGCGTCGAGGTCACCGCTCTCGCGCAGATCCTCCTGCTGCAGCGAGACGATCTTCTGCTGCAGGGTGCGGATCAGTTCCAGGCCGGTGCGATCCCCGACATGGGCCAGCCGTGGGTACTCGTGGCCACCGAAGTTTCGCTGGCTGATCTTGCCGTCCTTGGTGCGATCGAAGAGCGCCCCGTAGGTCTCGAGTTCCCAGACCCGGTCCGGCGCCTCCTTCGCGTGCAGTTCGGCCATCCGCCATGAATTCAGGAACTTGCCGCCGCGCATGGTGTCACGGAAGTGCACCTGCCAGTTGTCGTGCGAGTTGACGTTGCCCATGCTGGCCGCGATGCCGCCCTCGGCCATGACCGTATGTGCCTTGCCGAATAGGGACTTGCAGATGATCGCGGTACGCATCCCCTCCTCACGGGCCGCGATCGCCGCGCGCAGACCGGCGCCGCCCGCCCCGATGATCAGGACGTCGTAGTCATGGGTCTCTACTTCAGCACTCATCGTTGCAGGATGCCCGTCAGTTGAAGAGTCGTGGGTCGGTGATCGTGCCGGAGGCGACGAGGGCGATGTAGCCATCGGTGATGACAAGCGTGGCCAGCGTCGTCCAGGCCAGCTGCATGTGCCGGGTGTTGAGGCGGCTCACGAACGTCCAGGCCTTGTACCGGAAGGGGTGCACCGAGAAGTGCTTCAGGCGCCCGCCCATCAGATGCCGGCAGGAGTGGCAGGAGATCGTGTACGTCCACAGAAACAAGACGTTCACCACGATGATGATGGTGCCGAGCCCGATACCGAAGCCGCCGTCGGCACCGTGGAAGGAGCGGACGGCGTCGTAGCTGTTGATGACCGAGATAACCACCGCGAGATAGAAGAAGTAGCGATGAGCGTTCTGCACGATCAGGGGGAAGCGGGTCTCTCCGGTATAGCGGGTGTGCGGCTCGGGCACCGCGCAGGCCGGCGGGGAGAGCCAGAACGAGCGGTAGTACGCCTTGCGGTAGTAGTAACAGGTCAGCCGGAAGCCAAGGAGAAAGGGCAGTACCAGTAAGGCAAACGGCACGAACGGCGGGAAGTGGCCGAACCAGGTTCCGAAATCCCGTGACGCCGGATCACAGGAGGCCGAGACGCAGGGCGAGGAGAAGGGGGAGAGGTAGTGGTACTCGGGCACGAAGTAGTTACGCTGGGACGCCGTTCGGATCAGCGCATAGAGCAGCCAAGCCGTGAGCAGCGTCGCCGTGACAACCGGCTGGATCCACCATCGATCCCCGCGCAGCGTCCGGGCCGGTACCTGGGCCCGGCCCGGAGCGGAGACACCGGCGCGTGCGTCCGCGCGCGTCACCGCTTGGTGCCGTGGTATCCGCCGATGCCCTCGTCGTCGGCGTCGCGCCACATGAGCGCGTCGGCCGGAGTGTTGTCGATCTGAATGGGCGTCAGTGCGGGCTCCGGGACTCGGGTGGGCACGCCGACGAGGTCGCCGGCGTCGATGCGCAGCCGCTCCACATCGTTCACCAGACGGCTTATCGGAGGGATGTTGCCGTAGGCGTTGCGGGCCTCACCCACACGTGCCTGTAGCTCCTCGATCGCCCGATTGACCGCCCTCAACTGTGTCGCGTCGCCAACCAATCCGCCCACGAATTCACCCCTTGAAGAATGTTGTCTCGTGAATCCAGTCTGGCCCTAAGTGGGCGTCGAGGGAAGACCCAAAAGTGATCGGGCTCACTTTGTTCACCAGCTTGCGAAAGGCATCGAGGAGCGGATCCGGAGAGCCGCCGCGCTCCGACGGCGTAGCAGCGGTGCCTGTGATCCTTAGCCGTCGGCGAAGGATCTGGAGCCGTGTTGTCCGTGATCGATGCTGCACATCGGCGGCCGGTTGAGGACCGAAAGCGATCCGCCGTCGGCGCTGTAGCGCGTCCCGTCGTAGCCGAACGTGCTGAGATCGATGCCCGAGTCGGCGATCCCGAGGCGGGCCAGGGCACTGGCCAGGATCTGGCGGCTCATCACGGCCAACTCGTTCAGCGGACGGTTGCGATGGGTGCGAACACCCAGATTTACCTGGGCAATCGCCTCCATGCCGTAGCGGCGGTAGGCGTCGATCAGGATCCCGATCTCGACTCCGTAGCCGGGCGCGAAGGGGATGGCCCGAAGCAGCTGCCGACTGGCGGCGTACTCACCGCCGAGTGGCTGAAGAATGTCGCCCAACTCCGGTACCAGCCCGGTGAGGAGTGGGCGGGCGAGGAGTTGGGTCACCCGGCCGCCGCCATGGGCATCGGTACGCCCATCGATCGTCAGTGGACGGCGGTAGAAACCCTTGACCAGCTGGACATCAGGTTGCAGCAGGAGTGGCCCGACCAGCGCCGGGACGAACCGCGGACTGGGGTCGAGCAGGTCGGAGTCCACGAAGACGACGATGTCGCCCTCGGCCACGGCGAGCGAGCGCCAGAGCACCTCGCCCTTGCCCGGACGCACCGGAAGGTCGGGGAGGACCTCCTCGCGCGTCCAGACCTGCGCACCGGCCGCCGCCGCGACCCGGCGCGTGTTGTCCGTCGACCCCGAGTCGAGGACGATCAGCTCGTCGACCAGGCTGCCCAGTAGCGGCCGGACACTCGCCACGACGTTGGCGACGGTCTCCTCTTCGTTCAGGGCCGGGAGCACGACCGAGATCGTCCGGCCCCGCTTCGCCGCCACCAATTGTGTGACGCTCCACCTGGGCTTCGGGTAGAAATTCGGGGGTGTGTTGGCCGGTGGCATCGCAGTTCCCTTCGCCGTTACGGGGCCGGATCGGAGTCGGATCAGAGCCGGATCGGAGTCGGATCAGAGCTTGCAGGCGCCGGTGACCGGCTTGCCGTTGAAGCGATCGTCAAGGAAGTTAAGGACGTCCGGCGTCTTGATGATGCCGAGGGTGACGTGCTCGGAGAGCGCGACGGGCTGAGCGATCACCTGTACGCCGGCGCTGCAGTACTTCTTGATCAGGGCCACCGAGTCGGCGGTCGGGATGGCCTCGTCGAGGAGTGAGTAGTAGTCGTAGATGGGCGCCACCGGCATGTTCTGGCCGAGGTTGTCCAGCGAGATGATCGCCTGGTTCTGCGGCAGGTCGATGCCGTTCGGCACCGTGGTCAGGTCGTTGACGTTGGTGAAGGCGACATTGACCACGAAGTCGGCCGTGCACTTCTGGTCGACCGACGCGTAGACGGCCTTGCCCTTCGCATTGAGTTGGGACTGGATATCCCACTCCGGGTAGCCATGGCTGACCCCGACGATTGCGCCGAGCATGAACCCGACGAAGGGCCCGCCGTTGAGTTGCTTGTAGGAGTTCTCCAGGTTGGCCGGTGCCCCGCCGAAGGCAATTCCCAGGATCTTCAGGTCAGGTGCATAGCTGTGCTGGAGTTCGGCCGTCCACGCCGTCGCATGACCGCCGCCGGAGTAGCCCCAGGCACCGACCGGGGTATTGCTGTTGAATCCAGCCGGCGCGAAACTCAGCGCCGCCCGGATGCCGTCGAGGGCGATGTGCGCGGCCTGACGTCCAACCAGGAAGCCGGAGTTCGGCCCTTCGTAGTCGGCCACGTCGAGGGCGAAGCCCTTGTTCAGGGCTTCGGCCATGAGTGACTGTTCCTGCCCGGTGAGCACCGAACTGTTGGTCTCGAGGGTGTACGAGGGTGCGCACTGAGATCCCGTGCTGTCCTCGGCCGTCTGGTACGCGATGAGCGGGCGGCTGGCCGCCTTCCCGGTGTACTTCGCGGTGGGCACCAGCAGCGTGGTCACCGAGGTGATGGGCTGATCATGGGCATCGTTGGAGCGGTACGCCAGTTGCCACGCGGTGAGCGGGACGTTGATGCCAAGAAAGGCGATCTTGGCCGGGACCGTGCGCCACCGGATGACCTTGCCATTGGGTAGGTCGGCGAGGTTGGCCGGCGAGGCGTAGAACGGATCGTTGGCCGGGACCGGAAAAGTCGTGGCAGTGTCGGCGCCGGCGCCGGACTGGTGGAGACCTGCATTTACACAGACCGCGACGGCGCTGAGTGCGACGGTTACTACAGCTAAAAGTAGCCGCAACCGACTGTGATTTTGCATTCGAATCTGCCCCGCACTCATCCGAGCCTCCGGTGTCGTAGAAGAGATTGCTGAGGCGAGCAACCGCCGCCGATCTGGTGCCCATTCAACGCACCAAATCGAGCGATCACCGCCCGTCACCAGCACACAATTACGCAGGCAGGAGGAACCGAACTGAGCACCCTTGGACCGCATTCCAATAAGCGTCGATGGTCGGAGGCATCCGGCCCAGGTTTTGAACATTTCCGTACATGATTTGCGACCGAAGGTTACCGGCCGGTAAGGAGTCTTACCATTCCGTAAGTTAGGGCTCTTTTTGAGCGAAAGAAAGCGGTACCGAAGGCAGATAATGTGACGTGCGGCACATGTGTACCAAAGTACCGAGTACCGATGTCGGTACTACTGACAACAGCAACACATTGGGTGGCTGGCTGGGCGCTTGTAGTGAGTGGCTGTCCATTCTGTGCCGGTAAGTCGCCAGAAATGCCGCGAACTGCCCGGAGACTCCAGACGCTGGCCTGACGCGGGAGACTTCTCGGTCGGGAGGTCCCTGCCGCTGCACTCCCGAGGTCGGTCGCCAACCTGGTGTCAGCTTAGGTGCCGAAGCGGGCGCGCGGTCTGGCAACTCCCGCGACGGGCCGGCGAGGGTGAAATGAAGTGGAGTTCTGCCCGAGTGGGGCGCGAAATCTCGTGCTTGAATTCGGGAGATCCGATCGCATACACTCTCGCCCTACCCGAGGGAATTCATGAATGGCGACCCGTCGCCCTCGGCATTGAGTGATGAAATCGGGGGACAAAGTCATGGTCAAATTCGGGCTTGTAGACCGGTGGATGCCAGTTCCCGGGCGGTTAATTTCCTGGGCGCCGACCGAAGCGTCGCGACGAGCAGCCAGAAATGCCCCCGAACATCCGACTCCGCCCGCGCACATTCAGGAGGCCTACCTCGAGTCGGCCTATCGCAATCGGCATTCTGGCTTTCGGTTCTCCAGGCTCTGCCTGATCACCTTCGACATAGTCGGAGTGCTGGACATCGACGCCATGACCTCGGCGGTGAACTCGTTCGTCACCCGTCATGACACCTTCCTGACCTGGTTCACGACCGGCGAGCAGGGATCGCGGCGGCACCTCGTCGACGCAGCCGAGGTGGACCTCGCGCCGACCGATCATGGTGACTTCACCGACCCGGAACTCATCCGCGATCACGTTCAGGCCGCGACGCCGGGCCCGGACGTCTGGGAGTGCTTCACGTTCGGTGTGATCGAGCAACCCGAACGATTTACGGTGTATGCAGCGATCGACCACATCGCGACCGACGGTATCTCCCAGGCGCTCACGATCTATGAGCTGCGCGAGCTGTACACCAGCGCGCTGACCCGGACCGCGAGCGCCCTGCCCACTCCGGGAAGCTACGTCGAGTACTGCCAGCGGGAGCGTGCGGCCAGTGCGGAGCTCGATCTGGAGTCGCCGACGGTGCGGAGCTGGATCGATATCGTCCAGTCCAACGGCGGGGATCTGCCTACTTTCCCATTGGATCTTGGTGTTGGCGAGGATGGCTACACGCGCACGGCCGACACGGCGTATCCGCTGCTTGACCCAGCCCGGGCCGCGCGTTTCGACGAGGCCTGCGAAGGCGTCGGAGCCAAGTTCAGCGGCGGGATCTTCGCGGCCGCTGCGCTGGCCCAGTACGAGTTGACCGGCCGGTCGGTGTATCTCGGACTCACACCGAAGAGCACCCGCGCGACGCCGGGCGAGTGGGGGGCGATCGGTTGGTTCGCCAGCCTCATTCCGATCCATTTCAGTGTGGCTGGGGCGACCTCGTTCCTGCAGCTCGCCGCGCTGGCCCAGCAGGCCTTCGTCGATGGGAAGGCGTTGGGAGACACGTCCTACCACCGGGTGCTGGAGTTGGTGACTCCGGAGCACGGCATCACCACCAAGCCGGGTTGGACGGCCCCGATGATCTCCTACGTCGACGTGCGGAAGTTGCCGGGCGAGGAGGAGTTGGCGGCGGCGAAGGTGGGTCTCTTCGGCAGCCGGGGCAGTTCCGAGGATGTCTTCATGTGGATCAACCGATTCACCGATCACACCAGCGCGATCTTTCTGTACCCGGACACCGAGCAGGCGGGGCGGTCGATCGACCTCTACTTCGCCAAGCTCAACGAGATCTTCCAGAGCGTCGTTGACGAGGGGGACTACCATCCGCCGGCACCGGATTGCATCACCGCGATGAGCTCGGGCGACCTGGCGCTTGGGCGCCTTGAGACCTCCCGGGTCGGCTAGCTCGGGCTCGTGTCGTCGTCACCGGTGCTCCAGGTCGCCACGCCCCCGGCGGCGCCGGTCGACGGGTATCGCAGTCGGCTCGCCCTGAGTGTCTGCCTGATCGCGGTCTTCATGCAGATGCTCGACGTCACTGGCGTCAACATCGCGCTCCCCGCCATAGGTTCCGGCCTGCATGCCCCGGCTCGATCGCTTCAGCTCATCCCGATCGCCTACACCCTGACCTTCGCCTGCTCTCTGCTCACAGCGGCGCGGATCGGAGACCGTCACGGTCGCAGGCGGGTCTTCCTCATCGGCCTCACCGCCTTCGCCGCGACCTCGGCCGCCTGCGGCTGCGTCAATCACCTGTCAGAGCTCGTCGCGCTCCGGTTCCTGCAGGGTGCCTCCGGTGCGCTGATGGCGGCCCAGACGGTCGCGCTCATCGCGACCACATTCGCCCCGGCCACCCGGACGGCCGCTTTTGCCATCTATGGTGCGACCGCCGGCATCGCCAGCATCATCGGGCCGAACGTCGGCGCCGCGCTGCTCAGTCTCAATCTCGCTGGCTGGGGCTGGCGGCTCATCTTCTTCATCAACGTCCCGTTCGCGCTGGTCGCTCTCGTTCTCGGCCGGAGTTGCCTCCCCGAGTCGCGAGTCCGGCCGCGGCCGCGGCCGGACGTGGCCGGAGCCGCCCTCTGTGGTTGCGGGCTCTTCCTCCTCGTCGGTGCCCTGAGCATCGGCACCAGCCTCGGCTGGGGGACTTACTCGCTGGCTGCGTTGCTCATCGCGCCGCTCGTACTCGCATGCTTCGTGAGCCACGAGGCTCGTCTTGACGGCCGGGGTGGCGACCCGCTGCTGCGGGTAGCTCTGCTGCGGCGACCGAGCTTCGGCTGGGGATCACTTCTCGCGCTGCTCGTCTATGGGGTCTTCACCGGGCTGGTCTTCACGCTGTCGCTAACTCTGCAGCTCGGGATCGGACTCACCCCGACGCAGGGTGCAGTCATGTCGCTGCCACTGGCGCTGGGGGCGATGGGGTTCGCGGCGCTCTCCCCTCGTCTGTTCCGGCGCTTCGACTCATGGCTGCTCGTGGCCGGTGCCCTGGCACTCGGAGTGGCCCTGCTGGCAACAGCGATGCTGATCCCGGGCGCCGGTGGCTGGAGGTCATTGCTGCTGCTCTGGCCGGCGTTGCTGCTGGCCGGGGCGGGCGTCGGTGTCTTCATCGCCCCGCTGCCGGTGACCGTGATTCGTGACGTCGCCCCGAGTGACCTCGGGTCAGCCTCCGGTGCGCTCCCGACGATGCAGCAGGTCGGGTGCTCCATCGGATTTGCGGTCGCGGCGATGCTCTACTTCGGACGCCTGGGCCGATCACCGCGGGGCGCGTCGGAGTACTTGCAGGCCCAGCAGCTGGTGCTGCTCCTGCTGGCCGGGGCCGCGATTGGGGCCGCCCTGGTCGCCACCCGGATTCCGCGCCAGGCGTCCCCCAGCGAGCAGCTGTCGCTCTAGGTAGTAGCACGGATGCTAAAAGTAGTTCTCAATTGCTTCCGAGCTAGGCGCTTTCGCAATTCATGTAGTGCATAATTCGACCGAGGGTAATTGCTGCCTTGCGGCGAGTTTTAGTTGAATTCGCAACTCTCGTTCGACCGTCCCACCGAATTGCTGAATTGCCACCTGACTGCCCCGTCGAAAGGTTGCCCCCGGTGCCTGCGAGTTGCAGCGTGACGAAGGCTCCGAAGGAGCTGACGCCGGCGGTCGCACGCGCGGCGGCTGATTTCATCGATTCGCTGGTCATCGCCTCGGGCGCCTCCGCTGGCATGTTGAAAATGCGCGGGTACGGTGAAATATTTGCCGACGGACCGGACCTTGATGTTACTTCGGTGTACACCAGCGTGCAGGCTCGACTCCTCGCCGCCGAGCGCTCGCCATCCGGCACCCGCACGGAACGGGTCACCGTCGCTGGCGCGGTACTGCACGTACTCGCCGCCAGCTGTGCGCGCGGTGCAGTTGTTCTGAGCCGCGGCGACGGCCCTTGGACACCTCGCGAAGTTGCCCTCGTGGAGCTGGTCATTCACTCCGATACCGAGCTGACGCTGAGTCCGCCCAGCAGCCGGCGCCTCTCGACGGCTGATGGCGCGTCGTCCTGGCCGCAGCGAGCGAACGGTGCGAACGGTGCGCTTAGCGCCAACGGCGAAGCAGAGGCTCTGAGCGTCGACGAGCTTCGCCAGGCCATCGCCGACGCGGTGGTCGACGAGCAGATGCACCTGGAGTTTCAGCCCGAACTGAGCCTGGCCACGGGGGAGCTACTAGGCCTTGAGGCCCTGCTGCGCTGGGACGCACCGGGCGTGCGCAACCAGGGTCGGGACGAGGTGATCGCGCTGGCCGAGGAGAGCGGGCTGATGCCGGTCCTCGGCGATTGGATCTTCGACGCGGCCTGCGATCAGCTGGCCCGCTGGGTCGCCGAACTGCCCACGTTCGCCTGGCCGGTGCGCGTGAATGTATCGGCGCTGCAACTGAACGACCAGTTCGTCGACCGAATCGAGAAGCGTCTACGACAGGGCGACATCCGGGCCGAACTGCTCTGCATCGAGCTCACCGAGCATGTGGCGCTGGCCGAGCCAAGAGCGGCGGTTACGACAGACGGAGACGGAGCGGCGGATCGTGACGTCCTGCGGCGCATCCGAGCGCTCGGCGTGAAGCTCGCTCTGGACGACGTCGGCACCGGACACAATTCCTTGAGCCGCATCAAAGACACCCCGCTCGACATCCTCAAGATCGACCGGAGTTTCATCACCGAACTCGACTCCCACCCGTTTGACCATGCCATCGTCGACGCGATCGTGCTGCTCGGTCGCGAACTCGGCCTTGAGGTCGTCGCCGAAGGGGTCGAGACCCCGGCCGTCGCCCGCGCACTGCTCAAGGCCGGTTGCTGGCGAGCCCAAGGGCACCTGTTGCGCAAGGCAGCCCGGGCCGAGGAGCTGCACTCGCTGGTCACCTCCGGGCGCCTCGTCGACACTGCGCTCCCGTTCGGCGCCTGGTAACTAGGCGGGTCGCCGCAGCCCCGGCCGGACAGCTCGACCGCCCGGCTCTTACCGTCTGTACGTCGCCAGCAGCTGAGCTCGGGCGAGCGTGTGGTAGGCGAGGTTGAAGGAGAGCACCGCCGGCGAGACGTCGGAGTCGATCTCCAGCGCGTCGACGTCGACGGCATGCACAACGAAGTAGTAGCGGTGGGCGCGGTCCCCCTCGGGCGGCTGCGGTCCGCCGTACTCCTTCGTCCCCCAATCGGTGCGCAGTGAGAGCGCGGCTCCGAGGTCAGGGAGGTGCGATCCGGCGCCGGTGTCGAGGCTGGTCACGCCCACCGGCAGGTTGGCCACCGCCCAGTGCCAGAACCCCGACGGCGTCGGAGCGTCTGGATCGAAGCAGGTGACGGCGAAACTGCGCGTCGCCTCCGGGAAGCCGGACCAGCTCAGCTGCGGGGAGCGGTTCTGGGCACCGTCGGCGGTGCCTGCATACAGGAACTTGGCGCCGATCGGCTCGCTCTCGCTGATGTCGGTGCTGGTCAGCTGAAAGGCGGGTACGGCGGGAAGGTAATCGTAAGGATTGGGCGGGACGGCGCGCTCGAGACTCATCGACTCTCCTTGATGGCGGTTACGGTCTTAAACATAAACTCTAGGCACCGTGGCGCAGTACCGCGGTCGACCGCACCCGACCAGCAACGGACGTGACTCACACCCCATGACGAACCCCAGCGACGGCCCCGGCGACACCGACCACCGTGCCGATCCACGGCCGCTCATTGTGGGAATCGGCGGATCGAACCGGCCCGGGTCCAGCACCGATCGGCTGCTGCATTTCGCGCTGGAGGAGGCGCAGCGTCAGGGCGCCCGGATCAGCCTCTTCACCGGCGCCGCCCTCGGCGCGCTGCCCATCTACGGCACGGCTGAACTACCTCAGGAGAGCGACTTCACCGACACCGTGGCCCAGGCGGCCGGAGTCATCGTGGCGACGCCGGGCTACCACGGCGGCATGTCGGGTCTGCTGAAGAATGCCCTGGACCATCTGGAGGGGCTGCGCGGTGGCGACGCGCCTTACCTGGACGGCCGCGCCGTCGGCCTGATCGTCACCGCGGCCGGCTGGCAGGCCGGGGGGACGACTCTGGTGTCGCTGCGCTCGACGGTGCATGCGCTGCGCGGTTGGCCGACGCCCTTCGCCGCCACGTTGAACTCCATCGAGCCGATCTTCGACGACTCCGGGCAACCCCTGGAGCACGTCGCCGCGGCACTGCAGATCGTCGCCACCCAGGTGATGGACTTCGCCCGGTGGCGCTCGGCCACCCAGTAGCGGGTCAGCCTGCCGGTGCCTTAAGCCCGAGGCGCCGCTGCTCGACGAGCAGGCAGCGATTCTGCACGTAGAGCAGTCCAGCGGCGCGCGCGATCTCCTCCGCCTCAGCGGAGTAGATGTCGAGTTGCAGCCACATCGCCCGGGCCCCGACGGCGACGGCCTGTCGTACGACATCCGGGGTCTGGGCCGACGGCCGGAAGACGTTGACGAACTCGACCGGCTGCTCCACCTCGGCCAGGGTGGCGCTGGCGATTGTGCCGAGAATTTCGGGGCGTCTGGGGTTTACCGGGATGATCTGCCAGCCGTGACGCTGCATATGCGCCGGGACGTAGTGCGCGGGCTTGGCCGGGTCGGCACTGGCCCCGACCACCGTGATGGTGGCGAATGTTGCGAGAATCTCGGCGACTGTGGCGTCGGTGTCGGTCATTCTCAGCTCCTTCCGGCGGGGGCTTGGGCGCCGACCAGCAACTCCGGCGGCGGCCGGCGCGGTGGTCGCTCCGGCTTCAGGCGGTCGGGCAGCTTGTTCACGCTGGCTCCGAGGACGATCGTCAGCAGCACGTAGCAGGCCGTCAGCGGCGCGATCTTCGACTCGACTCCGGCGCCGACGGCCAGGGTGGCGATGACGACCGAGAACTCGCCGCGGGGGATGAGTGTGACCGCCGCCCGCCACCGTCCGCGCCGCTTGATGCGGGCCCGCCGGGCGGCGACGTAGCCGGTCGCGAGCTTGGTGGCCGAGGTGACGGCGAGGAGTGCCACGGCGAGGGGGAGTACCGGCAGGAGGGTGCCGGGTGCCGTGGAGAGGCCGAAGAAGACGAAGAAGGTGGCGGCGAAGACGTCACGCAGCGGGCCGAGGACCTCGATCGCGGTGTGGGCCACCGTGCCGGAGACCGCGATACCGACCAGGAAGGCACCGACCGCGGCCGAGACCTTCAGTGCATCGGCGAGGCCCGCAACCAGGAGCGTCAGTCCCAGCACACCCAGCAGCAGTGACTCCTTGTCCTCGGCCGAGACGAGCTTGGTGATCTGGGTGCCGTAGCGGGTGGCCAGGATCAGGACGACGGTCACCGCAACCGTGGCGACGCAGACGGCGACGACGATCTTGCTGGCGCCGCCGCCGGCTAGCAGCGCGGTGAGCAGCGGCAGGAAGAGGGCCATGGCGAGGTCCTCCATCACCAGAACCCCGAGAATCGCCGGGGTCTCCCGGTTTCCAAGGCGACCGGAGTCACCCAGCATCTTCGCCACCACGCCCGAGGAGGAGACCCAGGTGACCCCGGCCAGCGTGACGGCGGCGATCGGACCCCAGCCGGCGATGAGGGCCAGCCCGGCTCCGGGGAGGGCGTTCAGCGCCGCGTCCAGCGCCCCGATCGGGTACTGGGTCTTCAGGCTGCTGCGCAGTTCGTCGGCCGAGTACTCCAGGCCGAGCATCACCAGCAGCAGGATGACTCCGATCTCGGCCGCGGTCTGGAAGAAGTCGTGGCTGGCGGTGAGCGAGATGAAGCCGCCCTGGCCGAAGAAGAGTCCCCCGAGGAGGTACAGCGGGATCACCGGGATCTTCAGACGCCGGGCGATGCGTCCGAGGACGCCTAGGCAGAAGAGCACGGCGCCGAGCTCGATGAGCAGCACCGCAGTGTGTGAGGCAGGTGCGTGCTCGGCCGCCGAGAGCATGCTCAGCCGCTCGATCGGTGGTCGGTGTCCGGATGCAGGGCCGGGTGTGACGTCCCGGCCAGGATGTGGGCAACCTGATCCACGGCGTCCTGGGTTCCGACGGTCACGACCAGGTCGCCTGGCATAAGCACGAAGTCCGGGGTGGGCGAGGGTATCGCGGCGCTGCGGCGCAGCACCGCCACGATGGAGGCGCCGGTGAGGGTGCGGACCTGGGTCTCACCCAGCGGCCGGCGGGCGTAGGGGGAGTCGCTGGGCATCGGCAGCTGCTCGACGACCAGCCCCTCGGCCTGCAGCTGCAGGGCCGAGAGCCGGGACGTCAGCTGCGGAGCGCCGAGTATCTCGGCCACCGCGTTCGCTTCGTCGTCGGTGAGGGCGATGCTGATCGCCGAGCCGTCGCCGTCCTCGTCGTAGACGACCAGATCACGCAGCCCGGTGCGGCGGGTGACGATTCCGATGCGGTGCTCGTCCCGCAGCTCGATCTCCTGGCACACCCCGATACCGGGGAGCACCCGGCTGCTGATCTCCACGTTCATCTGAGGAAGCCTACCGAAAAAGCGCGATCGGTCTCGGTTCCTCAGTCGCCCAGACGGGCCAGCAGCGCCTCGTGAAGCCGGCCGTTACTGGCCGCGGCGTTGCCCTGCAGCACGCCGTCTCGTCCGTTCAATCCGGTGAAGCGCCCGCCCGCTTCGGTGACGATCGGGGCCAGCGCCGCCATGTCCCAGAGCGAGAGCTCGGGCTCCGCGGCCAAGTCGACCGCTCCTTCGGCGACCAGCATGTACGACCAGAAGTCCCCGTAGCCGCGGGTGCGCCACACGGCATCGGTGAGCTCGACGAACGCCTCCCGACGCCCCAGCTCGGCCCAACCGCCGAGGGAGGCGTAGGAGAGGCTGGCGTCAGCGAGGTCGGCCACCTTCGAGACCGCGAGGCGACGGGGCTGGGAACCGAGGGCGGTCATCCAGGCACCGCTGCCGCGAGCGCCCCACCAGCGCCGTCCGAGGGCCGGGGACGACACGACGCCGACGACCGCCTCGTCGCCGTCCATCAGCGCGATCAGGGTGGCCCACACCGGGACGCCGCGGACGTAGTTCTTGGTGCCGTCGATGGGGTCGATGACCCAGCGCCGGGTCGAGTCGCCGGTCGATCCGAACTCCTCGCCCGACACGGCGTCCCCCGGACGATTCACCTCGATGAGGCTGCGCAGCTGGGTCTCGACGGCCCGGTCCGCGTCACTCACCGGGGTCAGGTCCGGCTTGGTCTCGACGTTCAGATCGAGGGCGCCGAAGCGCAGCATCGAGTGGGTGTCGGCGGCGTCGGCCAGGCGTAGCGCCAGCGCGAGATCCTCAGCGGCAGAGTGTTGTTGCGGCATCTTCGCAGGCTACCGTCGTTGACGTGAACGCCGACCGACCAGGCACCGACGCCCGAAGATCGGCCGGCCGCATCTCCCGCCGCGGCACGGTCGAACCCTTCCACGTCATGCGGACCGTGGAACTCGCCGCCGCCCGTCGGGCCACCGGACTGCCGGTCTATGACCTGTCGGTGGGGCAGCCGCTCACGCCTGCGCCCGCTCCGGTGCTGGCCGCGGCGCACCGGGCGCTGCACGCCGACCGCATCGGCTACACGCCGGCACTCGGGTTGCCGGCGCTGCGCGAGGCCGTCGCCGCGCACTACCGGCGCCGTTACGGTGTCGAGGTCGCTCCCGGCCAGGTGGCGATCACCACCGGCTCCTCGGGTGGCTTCCTGCTGGCATTCCTGGCCGCCTTCGACGCGGGTGACACCGTGGCGGTGGCCCGACCGGGGTACCCGGCCTACCGGAATCTCCTGTATTCATTGGGGTGTCAGGTCGTCGAGCTGCCGTGCCCGGCCGAGGCCGGCTTCCAGCCGACGATCGCCCAGCTCGCCGCCCTCGATCCGGTTCCGGACGGTCTGGTGCTGGCCAGCCCGGCCAACCCGACCGGCACGATGATCGGCGCCGATCAGCTACGTGAGATCGCCGAGTGGTGTGAACGCAGCGGTGTTCGGCTCATCAGCGACGAGATCTATCACGGCATCACCTACGCGGAGGCGGCAACGACCGCTTGGCATCTCGGCACAGCGTCGAGCGGCGGTTCGGCCATCTGCGTCGGCTCCTTCTCGAAGTACTTCTCGATGACGGGGTGGCGGCTGGGTTGGCTGCTGCTACCCGAGGAGCTGGTCGATTCGGTTGACCGCCTGGCCGGAAACTTCGCGCTCTGCCCACCGACACTCTCCCAGCACGCCGCCCTCGGCGCCTTCGACGCCTACGCCGAACTCGATGAGAATGTGGCGCGTTATCAGGCCAATCGCGACTTCATGCTGGCCCGTCTACCGGAGTGTGGACTGGATCGGCTGGCCCCGGCCGACGGCGCTTTCTACATCTATGCCGATGTCTCGGCCTGGAGCCACGACTCGCTCTCCCTCGGGGCGCGGCTGCTCGCGGATACCGGAGTAGCGGTGGCGTCGGGCATCGACTTCGACCCGGTCGAGGGTGGGCGCTTCATCCGGATGTGCTTCGCCGGCGACGGCGACGAGATCGTCACGGCCACCTCGCTGCTGCAGGAGTGGCTGGAGCGGCAGCCCCGGCTCAGCTGACCGGTTCCGGCTCGCGCAGCGGTTCGGCGACGTCGCTCATCCGCAGCACCTCGACCTCGTCACCGACGTAGATCTGAAACGCTCCCGGTTCCGGGCGCTGCGCGAACTGCGCTGCCGACAGGTCGGGAATCAGGTTGACCCCGAACCAGGTGGCGCCGTCCCAGCGCCGTCGACTGGCCATCGTGGTGATCGGCTCTTTGCCCTTCTGCGCGGTCTCGGGATTGATGGTGGTGAGCACGCACCGGTCGCACGCCTTGACCGCCCGGAAGGTCATCGCGCCGATCCGGATATGCCGCCACTGGTCTTCGACGAACGCCTCGGCGCCCCGGACCACCACGTTCGGGCGGAACCGGGTGATCGGCAGCGGTCCCTCGTCACTGCGTGGTCCCAGGGCGATCCACTCGTTCAACTGGGCCAGCGACTCCTCGCTGGCCAGCAGCAGGGGGTAGCCGTCGGCGAAGGAGACCCGGTCGCTGCTCTCGCTGAAGAGCGGGTTGGTCGGGCGCCGGCTGGGGTCGTCGAGGTAGACGAGGCGCACCCGGCGCCCGAGAAACGAACTGAGCCATTCGTGGGCGGAGTCGGCGGCCGGCGTGGCGGCCACCTCGCTGCGCCAGATGGTCACCGGGATCGTCTCGCGGCTGGGGAGCGTCACCTCGAGGTCGTCCGTGTCGGCTGCGGTGAAGCGAAGGCCGAGCTCGGTGGCCCGGGCCGTGATCAGCAGCATCCGTGGCGTCTCGCGAGCGGTGACGACCTTCCCGGCCTCGTCGACGAGCATCCAGCGACGATCCCCGGCCAACCCCCAGGGCTCCACGTCGGCGGAGGTCAGCTCCTCCCGGCGGGTCGACTTCACGGGGTAACGGAAGATCTGGCTGAGCTCGATCGGCACCTGACAAGGCTAGCGAATCCGGGGGCTAGCCGCTGCGCGAGAGCTGGCCGCCAGGCGAGAGCTGGCTAGTCGCTGCGCGACATCTCCGGTGCGGCCGACCGGGTCGCGACGAGCCGGCGGAACGCGGCCAGGCGCTCGGGCGTCGACTCTCCGGAGGCCACCCAGGCATCCAGGTAGCAGCCGTCGGCCGCCGAGAGGTGCTCGCAGCCGGGTGGGCACTGGTTGACGCCGTCCTCCAAGTCGGGGAAGGCCCACAGCAGGTCCTCGACGCCGACGTGGGCCAGGCCGAAGGAGCGCACGCCCGGCGTGTCGATCACCCATCCGGCCCCCTCCGGCAGCGGCAGCGCGATTGCGGAACTGGAGGTGTGCCGCCCCTTACCGATGGCGCTGACGGCACCGGTGCTGCGCATCGCGTCTGGCACCAGCGCGTTGATGAGGGTCGATTTCCCGACTCCGGAGTGCCCGACAAAGACGGAACGATGCCCGACCAGCCGCTCCAGCAGCTCACCCAGATCGCCCCCGCGCTGGGTGATCACCGCTGGCACGTCAAGGGGCTGATACCGGGTAAGCACCTCTTCGGGTGAGGCGAGGTCGGCCTTGGTGAGGCAGAGGATCGGCTCCATGCCGGCCGAGAGCGCGGCCACCACGCAGCGGTCGATGAGACCGTAACGCGGCCCGGGTTCGGCCAGCGCGCTGACGATGATCATCTGGTCGGCGTTGGCGACCACGACCCGTTCGAAGGGGTCGGTGTCATCGGCGGTCCGGCGCAGTACCGTGCTGCGCTCGGCGATCCGCACGATCCGGGCCAGGGCATCGGCCTCGCCGGAGAGGTCGCCGACCACGCTCACCTCGTCCCCGACCGCGATGCCCTTGCGGCCGAGTTCGCGGGCCCGCATGGCGACGACCGGCTCCTGCTGGTCAGAGTTCTCCAGCAGTACCCCGTAACGTCCGCGATCGACCGTCAGCACCATCGCCTGCTGCGCCGAATCATGGGCCGGTCGCTGCTTGGAGCGCGGCCGGGTGCCTCGGTTGGGACGGACCCGGACGTCATCCTCGTCCAGATCGCGGACGTCCGGGCGTCGGCGGGTCGGCGGCATCAGACGGCGATCCTCATGACGTCAGTAACTGCGACCAGAGTGCGACGAAGTCGGGAAGCGTCTTTGAGGTGCAGGCGATGTCGTCGATCTCGACGCCCGGCACCCGCAGGCCGAGCAGGGCGCCGGCGGTGGCCATGCGGTGATCGGCGTGCGCCTTCCAGAGCCCGCCGTGCAGCGGCTTCGGCGCAATGGTCAGGCCGTCGTGGTGTTCGTGAACGCCGCAGCCCAGCGCAGCCAGATCGGCGTGCAGCGCCGCCAGCCGGTCGGTCTCATGCCCCCGGGTGTGCGCCAGTCCGGTGAGGTGGGAGGGTGAGTCGGCCAGCGCCGCCAGTGCCGCGATGATCGTCCCCAACTCCGATACATCGCTGAGGTCGACGTCGATTCCCCTTATTTTTCCGGTGCTCTCCACGGTGAGGGTGCCGTCAGTGAGGGTTACCTCAGCACCGAAGCGTTCCAGAAGCGCCCGCAGGTCGTCGCCGCCCTGAGTGGTCGTCGCCGGCCAGTCCGGGACGCTCACCCGGCCACCGGTCACCAGGGCTGCGGCCAGGAACGGGGCGGCATTGGAGAGGTCGGGCTCGATCTGCACGTCGGGGGCGATGATCCGTCCCGGCGCCACCCGCCAGGAGTTGGGGGAGGTGGCCTGGGCGTCGACCCCGGCCGCGCGCAGCGCCTGCAGCGTCATCTCGATATGCGGGGCCGACGGAACCGGATCGTGGCCGATGTGGACGACCTCGATGCCGGCGTCGTAGCGGGCGCCGCTCAGCAGTAGCCCGGAGACGAACTGCGATGAGGCCGAGGAGTCGATGAGCACCCGCCCGCCGGCGACGTGGCCGATGCCGTAGACGGCAAAGGGGAGCCGGCCGCGGCTCTCGTCATCGACGGTGATGCCGGCCAGCCGCATCCCGTCCAGCAGCGTGCTCATCGGCCGTTCCCGCGCGTACAGGTCGCCGTCGAAGTGGACGACTCCGTGGGCCAGACCGGCCAGCGGCGGCAGGAAACGCATCACCGTGCCGGCCAGGCCCGTATTGATGTTCGCGCTGCCGAAGGGCCCGGGGTTGACCTGCCAGCGGTCGGAGTGCAGATCGATGCGGACGCCGAGCCCGCGCAGCGCGTCGATCATCAACTCGGTGTCGCGGGCCATCAGGCCGCCTCTGATCGTTGACGGTGCAGCACTGAGCGCGGCGATCACCAGGGCCCGATTGGTCTGGGACTTCGATCCCGGCAGCGCGATCTTTGCATCGACCGGCCCGGTGGCGAGTGGTGCCTTCCAAGTGGGGTGCGTGTGGTGCGCGTTCTCGGTACTCACGCGTGCCAGTCTGCCAGTTGCGGCAACGCTGTCGGCGCCAATTCAGAGCTCGAGTGTCGGCTGGGTCGCGATCTCGACCGGTTCGATGAGTTCCGGGCCGTTGTTGCGCACGTTCCCGACGGCGGAGGAGACGACGTAGGGCTCGAGTCGGGCCGCCGGAAGGTCAGCGAGCAGTCGCTCGGCGACGGCCAGATCCTCGCTGGAGCAGTCCAGCCACTCCGCCCGGCGCTGCGGCGGGACGATGACCGGATTGCGGTCGTGGATCTCTCCGAGCAGGTCCGTCGCCTCCTGGGTGATGATCGTGCAGGTCACCAGCCAGCGATCCGGGTCGTCGTCGGGGAGTGACTTGTCTCGCCAGAATTCGTAGAGCCCGGCCATGGCCAGCAGGTTCCCGTCCGGATCATGCAGAAAATGCGGGATCTTCTGGGGGCCGTCCTGCTGCCACTCGTAGTATCCGAGCGCCGGGACGAGGCAGCGGCGCTTCGCCGCCGCGGTCTTGAAGGCCGGCTTCTCAGCCACCGTCTCGATGCGCGCGTTGATCATCCGGGCCCCGCCTTTGCGATCGCGAGACCAACTCGGCACCAGGCCCCAGTGCGCCGTCTGCAACCGGCGAACCGCCGACGGCTGCGTCGCCGTCTCTGCCTGACGCGGAGGGCGTTCGACGACGATGCGCACCGGGTCGGTCGGGGCGACGTTCCAGGACGGCGCCAGTTCGTCCTCAGGCGCCTCCTCGACCTCGAACTCGAGCATCAGGTCCGCGTCGGCGGCGACGCTCACGTAGCGACCACACATGCCTTCAGATTACGGACGCTCCGGCTCCCGCGGTCGGTGGTGGCGAGATCTTCTAGCCTGTAGCCATGGCGCGCGCAGTGGTGACGACGGCCCAGGGCGATGCCTGGGTGGATCTGGAGCGTCCGGCCGGCGAACTGCGGTCGCTGCTCTTCCTCGGCCACGGGGCCGGCGGCGGCGTCGACGCCCCTGACCTGAAGGCGGTCACCGCGGCGCTCACCTCGAACGGAGTCGCCGTCGCCCGGGTCACCCAGCCCTATCGGGTGGCCGGCAAGCGGGCACCGGTGCCGGCGCCACGTCTGGACAGTGCGTGGCTCGAGGTTGTCGCGGCGGTCCGCCGCCGGCGCGGGTTCAGCGCCCTCCCACTGGTCTTCTGCGGACGTTCGAGCGGGGCGCGGGTCGCCTGCCGGACCTCGCTGGAACTGCCCGACGCGGTGGCGGCAGTGGTCGCGCTGGCGTTTCCGCTGCATCCGCCGGGGCGGCCGGAGAAGAGCCGGTTGGAGGAGTTGGACGGGGTTGAGGTCCCCACCCTGGTCGTGCAGGGCGATCGGGACGCCTTCGGCCTGCCGCCCGGCCGGAGCTCCGGCGGGGCGGATCGTTCGGTGGTGGTGATCCACGGGGCTGATCACTCGTTGAAGCGGGACACTCGGGCCGTCGGTGACGTGGCCGCCGAGTTCCTCCGCTCGCTCGAGCTGGCTCACTAGGCGGAGTTGCTGGCCTCAGGGTGCTGAGATCGGCGCGACCTGGGCCTTGGTCACGGCGATCAAGTCGGCTGGTGTCAGCTCGACCTGCAATCCCCGCTTCCCGGCCGAGACGTAGATGGTGGTCAGTTCCTGGGCCGAGGAGTCGATGACGACGTCGATGCGGCCCTTCTGCCCGATCGGTGATATCCCGCCCACCACGTAGCCGGTGGCCCGGGCCGCGGCCGCCGGTTCAGCCATCTGGGCCCGCTTCCCGCCGACCGCGGCCGCCAGTTGCTTGAGGTCCAGACGCCCGGCCACCGGGACCACGCCGCAGACGAGTCGCTGATCCACATTGGCGATGAGCGTCTTGAAGATCTGGGTCGGTGGGATGCCGAGGGCGTCAGCGGCCTCCTCGCCGAAGGCCTCCGCCCGCGGATCGTGCGTGTAGGGATGCAGCGTGTGCGTGATCTTGAGCTTGGTCAGCAGTGCTGTCGCGGGAGTTCCGGTGGCCACGTCGCAGATGCTACGCAGGCCGCCACGGCATCCACCTCCGCCGCCGGTATCGATCTTCGCCGCCCGAAGCTGACTGCGGAAAGGGGTCTGCGGAAGCGGGCTGCGGAATCGGACGGCGGCTTGGGGAATCAGCCGGTAGGGGCGTGACGTTCCACCCATTGGGACGGGCAGAGCGACCGAGATCGACGAAAGAGGCAATGGCCATGGTGGTGACGAGCAGGCGGACTTCGGCGTCGGAGTTCGTTCGACTGGACGCGGGCTCCACGTCTCGGGCTGCAGCCGATGCGGCAGCGCGGACGCTCACCGCGTCCGGAGGTGTTCCCACCGTTTCAGCACTGAGCCCGTCGTCCAGCCGGCGACCGTCGGTGGGTGCCGATAGGAGAGTCGAGGCGGCGCACGTATCCTCGCTAGGGCAGGTCATTCTCGACCGGCCGGAGGAGAGGTCGATAGTGCGCGAGGAGACGGTAGAAGAGCGTAGGGCGCGATTTGAGCGTGACGCGCTGCCGTTCCTCGATCAGCTCTACGCGGCTGCGATGCGAATGACCCGCAACCCGACCGACGCCGAGGATCTCGTCCAGGAGACTTACGTCCGGGCCTTCTCGGCGTTCCACCAGTTCACCGAGGGGACCAACCTCAAGGCGTGGCTGTACCGCATCCTCACCAACACCTTCATCAACACGTACCGCAAGAAGCAGCGTCAACCCCAGCAGTCCAACAGCGACACAGTCGAGGACTGGCAGTTGGCCCGGGCCGAGTCGCACATGTCGACGGGCCTGCGCTCGGCTGAGATGGAGGCGCTCGACCACCTCCCGGACAGTGACGTGAAGGAAGCGCTCCAGGCTCTTCCCGAAGACTTCCGGCTGGCGGTATTTTTAGCCGACGTCGAGGGTTTTGCGTACAAGGAGATCGCCGAGATCATGGACACGCCGATCGGCACGGTGATGTCGCGTCTGCATCGTGGACGCCGACAGCTTCAGGTTCTGCTCGCCGACTACGCCCGTGACCGCGGGCTCATCGCGGCCGGAGAACGATCGTGAGCGCGCCGATGGGGTTCGGCCCCGGTGGGATCAACTGCGACGATGTGATCAAGGACGTCTTCCTGTACCTCGACGACGAGTCGGACGCCGCGATGCGCAACCGGATTCGCGATCACCTCGATGACTGCGGTCCCTGTCTGCGGCAGTTCGGCATCGAGCAGGACGTGAAGTCGCTGATCGCCCGCTGCTGCGGCGCCGACGTTGCGCCCTCAGGCCTGCGTAACCGGATTCGAGTTCGGATCACCGAGATCTCGGTGGAGATCGCGCACAGCGAATACCTGCCCGAGTAGCGGCGCGAGCTGACCGATGGCAGCTCTCGGGGATCTGCTTGCCCAACGCAGTTCGCTCTCGCCCGAACAGACGCTGCATGTGCAGCGACTCGTCGGCCAGTGGCAGCTGCTGGCCGATCTCTCCTTCGCCGATCTGCTCCTCTGGCTGCCCATCGAGCTCGACGACGATGGTCGTCCCGCGTCCTTCCTCTGCGTGGCCCAATGCCGCCCCACGACCGGGCAGACCGCCTATCTGCATGACGAGGTCGGCTCGACCATCGGTGGCACCCGGGCGCTGCCGCTGCAGGTGGCATTCGCCGAGGGGCGCATCTTCCGCGAGGGTGACCCGGACTGGGACGGCGACCTGCCGATCCGCCGCGAGGCGATCCCGATTCGCGTGGGCGAGGACGTCGTGGCCGTGCTCGGTCGCGACAGCAACCTGGCCAGCGTGCGGAGCCCCAGCCAACTCGAACTGGTCTACCTGCAGAGCGCGGCCGATCTCGCCATCATGGTCGCCGACGGGACGTTCCCCGGCGACGACAGCGGCCCCGAACAGGCCAGCGGCCCTCGCGCCGGAGACGGTCTGATCCGGGTCGAGCGCGACTCGACGATCATCTACGCCAGTCCCAACGCGATCTCCGCCCTACGCCGCCTCGGCATCGGCGGAAACGTGCTGGGTGAGCCGATCGGTGCGCTGGCCAGCTCCATCGCCAATGACCCCTTCGACGCCGGGGACCTGGCCGCCGCGGTCGACGCTGCCCTGGCCGGTGGTAGCCCGACCCACGTCGAGCTGGATGGCGGTGGCGCGACGGTGCTCTTCCGGGCGCTGCCGCTACGGCCGGCCGGTGAGTCACTGGGCGCGCTGGTGCTGCTGCAGGACAACACCGAACTGCGGCGCCGAGACCTGGCGCTGCTGAGCAAGGACGCGACGATCCGCGAGATTCACCACCGGGTAAAGAACAACCTTCAGACGGTGGCCGCGCTGCTGCGACTGCAGGCCCGCCGGGTGGTCGCGCCGGAGGCCCGGCTGGCCCTGCAGGAGTCGATGCGCCGGATCGCCTCGATCGCCCTGGTACACGAGACGCTCTCCGTCTCGCTCGACGAGTCCGTGCCCTTCGACGACATCGTGGACCGGCTGCTGGTGATGCTCAGTGACGTGACCGGGGCCGGGGAGCGGATCCGCCTCTCGCGGGAGGGCTCCTTCGGCGCGATCGCCGCCGAGATAGCGACGTCGCTGGTCCTGGTCCTCACCGAGCTCGTCCAGAATGCGACCGAGCACGCCTTCACCGACAGCGAGCCGGGGGCGATCGAGGTGCAGGCGACCCGGCGCGGCGGGATGCTCGTGGTGAAGGTTATTGACGACGGGGTGGGGCTGCCGGCCGGCTTCACAGCCGACGGCAGTGATCGTCTGGGACTTCAGATCGTCCAGACTCTGGTGTCAGCCGAGCTGGGTGGCGCCTTCGATATTCACCCGCGTCCAGACGGACTGCGCGGGACCGAGGTGAGGATTACCGCGAACCTACAGCCGGACCGGCGGTGATTCCGCCGGTCCGACCGAGAGGTTCTGTACTGCTACTGCTGCGTGTTCAGGCCATCCGAGCGCGAGCTCGGGCATTGCGCCGTTTCAAGGCGCGACGTTCGTCCTCCGAGAGGGCGCCCCAAATTCCTGCGTCCTGTCCGCTCTCCAATGCCCAGGCAAGGCAGTCCTGGGTTACCGGGCAGCGGCGGCAGACGGTCTTGGCCTGCTCGATTTGAAGTAACGCCGGCCCAGTATTCCCAATCGGGAAGAACAGCTCGGGGTCTTCGTCACGGCAGATCGCGCGGTGACGCCAGTCCATGAAATTACGCTCCTCAGGTAGCCGGCGAGGAGGATTTGTTTCCTCTGCCGTGCTTGTGAATTCTTTCACGAGCTCCCGCTAGCGGCAAGCGTTTCGCCGTTCGCTGCGGGCGATGTCACGTCAACGCGATGGATACAGACCGTAAGCGCTTCACGACATTCACTAAGCCTTACCGAAATTTGGACAATCGGCAAGGGCATTCGCCAGAATCTCGGTGGGTCCCACCGTACCTCTCAGGAACAAAGGGTACATAAACCATTTACCCTTTGGCTGTGAGTTCGATCGCTGCCTAAGAGGAACCGCCTAAGTCCGCCAGCGCGTCGCCTCAGATCGGACGAGCGGCGTCGACTCAGATGAGCACCGAGACAGCTCGGGGAACTGACCAGACCCGGATCAGTTCACGGGGTTCAAGCAGGTCGCCGTCCACCTGCACCGGCATCGGCTCGCTGGCCCGCAGCACCAGCGCGCTCACGTCGTGGCGGGTTACCGCACCCCAGCGCACCTGCTTGGGCTTCGAGCGCGCCATCTGCGCTACGCCATGGAGCACGCTGAGGGAATTCATGCTGGTTCGGGCGTATAGGCCGAGACCGGTGTCGAAAGTTGTCTTCGGCGTCGGGCGCAGGGGGCGGTTCCCGGCGAAGGTCCAGGGGTCGGCGTTGGTGATGATCGCGTTGTGCAGTCCCTCCAACGTCGATCCGTCGGCCAGTTCGATGCTCAGCTTGGGGTGACGCCGGTCGGAACCGAAGAACTCCCGAAGCGCGACCCGGGCGTAGAGGGAGTGGGTCGAGCGCTTGCCGCGCCGTCGATTGCGCTCCACTCCCTCCACGATGGCCGCGTCAAAGCCGACGCCGGCCGCGAAGATGAACCAACGACTATCGATACGCCCGAGGCTGATCCGGCGGTGGGACTGCGTCCGCATCGCCTCCAGCAGGGCGCCGGTCGCCTCGACCGGATCGTTGGGGATGCCAAGGGCGCGGGCGAATACATTGGTCGAGCCGGCGGGGACAATACCCAGCGCGGGCACGTCATCGTGCACGCCGTCAGTCAGCAGGCCGTTGACGATCTCGTTGATCGTTCCGTCGCCACCGAGGCCGACCACTGCGTCGACCCGATCCCGCATGGCCCGGCAGGCCAGCGCCGCCGCGTGTCCGCGGTTCGCCGTCTGCTCGATCTCGACCTCGGCGCTGTTGCCGATCGCATGGGCCAACACGTCCCGCACGAGGTTGGAGGTACCGGTGGCCCGTGGGTTCACAATCACCAGCACGCGCACGTTGGGCAGCGTACCTGGCTGGGTAGGCTCGACCATCATGACCGAGTCCGCATCGACCGAACCTGAACCGGCCGTCGACGTCCCCGGCGCCCTCCGGGGCGGCGTTGACGGGGTCCCGAGCGCGCTGCGCTGGGCCGCGGCGCTGCTGGTGCTGCAGTCGCTCGGTCTGGTCGCTGCGGCCGGCGTGCTGGTGGTGAAGACCGTCGTCGGCCACCCCGACAGTGCCGGGCGCTCGCTCTTCGGGGCGGCGATGGCGGTACTGGCCGCCCTGGTGCTGCTCGCCTGTGCACATGGCCTGACCAGGCTCCGGCCGGCGTCGCGGACGCCGATCGTGGTGTTTGAGCTGCTGGCCCTTCCGGTCTCCTACAGCCTGGCGTTCCAGAGTGGGCGCATCGGCTACGGCGCACCGATCCTGTTGAGCGCGCTGGCCGTTCTCTACCTGCTCTTCACGCCGCCGGCCCGTGCCGCCCTGGACCGCGAGCTCTAGCGCACCCGTCGGCTGAGGCCGACCAGTCCGGCCCGTCGGCTGAGGACGACCAGTCCGACCAGTCGGCTAGGCTGACCCCTCCGACTGCTCCTCGGCCGCAACTTCCAGTTCGCCGCGCAGCTTGGCCAGGCTCCGGCTCACCAAGCGGGACACCTGCATCTGCGACACACCGACGAGCGCGGCGATCTCGGTCTGGGTGCGTCCGGCGACGAAACGCAGCATGAGAACTTCTCGCTCCTGGGGGTCCAGCCGATCCAGCGCCGGTCGCAGCACCGCTCGCTGTTCGACCCGATCCAGCCCGTCGTCGATCGTGGCCAGCAGCGGGTGGTCCGAGCGCCCCCCGCCCGATTCGGTGAGCACCTCCAACGGCGCTGCCGAATAGGCGCGCGCGGCGTCCAGTGCCTCGAGCACCTCCTCCTCGCTCGCCTCGATGTGCTGAGCGAGTTCGGTGACCGTCGGTGCCCGCCCAAGCTTCTGGCTCAGTTCCGAGCGGGCACTGTTCAGGGTTGTCTGTAGCTCCTGAGCGCGGCGGGGGACCTTGATCAACCAGCCGGAGTCGCGGAAATACCGCTTGATCTCGCCGAGGATGGTCGGCGTGGCGTACGTCGAGAACTCGAGGCCGCGCTCGGGCTCGAAGCGGTCGATGGACTTGATGAGGCCGATCGTGCCCACCTGCACCAGATCGTGCAGCGGCTCGCCGCGGTCTTTGAACCGGCGGGCGAGGTACTCCACCAGCGGCAGGTGCAGCTGCACCAGTTCATCGCGCAGCCGCCGGCGCTCGGTCTCGTCGGTGGATGCGTGCAGTTCCTGCAGCAGTTGGTTCGAGCGTTCCTTCGTGATCGCCGACCGACTGCGGGTGTCCGGTTCGCTCACGGGGTCAGGATCTGGCGACGTTTGGTGACCCGGATCGTCAGTTCCTCGCCGTGGTGCTCAACCCCGAGTTCGTCGGAGACCGCTTCGAGGACCGTCCAGGCGAAGCCCACCCGGTCCGGCTCGGCGCCGGACTCGGCGCAGACCGTGGTGGTGATCTCGATGCCCCCCGGGGTCATCCGGAACCATGACTTGAGCGGGGTGTCGGCGGTGGAGTGCGGCAGCAGTAGACCCACCGCCTCGTCGACGGCGATTCGCAGATCGTCGATCTCGTCGACGGTCAGATCGCATCGGGCGGCGAGGGTGGCCGCAAGCGACCGGAGTACCGACACGTACTCCGGTTTTGCGGGGAGGGTCAGCTCCACCTCATCGGAGGTGGTTGACGACTCGGTCATTGCTCTGCTCCTACTCGTCCTACTCGCGGACTGGGTTCGGGATATTCCAATGGGTGATGACCGGTACCGCGTGCTGAGCGCCGAGCATCGAGGGCGCCGCGGTGTCGAGTGCGAAGCTCGCGCCCGACGTGATCGGGAGCCCGATCCAGCGAATGCCCAGCACCCGGCTCATGTGCCCGTGCGCGACGAGGACGACCGGGCCATCGGCTACGTGACGGGACGCGACTGAAAGTACCCGATCGGCGCGCTGTGAAACCTGCGCCCCCGTTTCGCCCCCAGGGCATTCGTGCGTCCAGATGCTCCAACCCGGCACCCGCTCCTGGATCTGCTGGCTCGTCAATCCCTCGTAGTCGCCGTAGTCCCATTCGGCGAGGTCGTCGTCGATGCCATCGATCCGGAGTCCGGCCAGCTCAGCCGTACGGATCGCCCGCTGACGCGGACTGCACAGCACGAGGCTCGGCTTGAGCTGGCCGACGAGATCACGCACGGCCAGCGCCTGCCGCTCACCGAGTTCGGTGAGCGGCAGGTCGGTGCGTCCGGTGTGCTGCCCGGATCGGCTCCACTCGGTTTCACCGTGCCGGATCAGCCAGACCTGGCTGTCGTCGGTGAGTGCTGAGCGCTCGATGTGCTCCGCCGTCGACTCCGACATGGGCGCGTGATCTCGGGTGATCGCCATTGGGGCCAGTGCCGGGATCGGCTCAAGCCGCCTTCTTCGTCTCCCAGAAGATCGTGTCGATCTCGGCGATCAGGTCGAGCAACTTCTGCCCCTCGGCCGGGTCGACTGATCCCTTGCCGGCGGCGGCACCGGCCTGCTTGGTCGCCTTGTTGAAGAGCTCGTGCAGCTGCGGATACTTCTCGAAGTGCGGCGGCTTGAAGTAGTCGGTCCACAGCACCCAGAGGTGGTGCTTCACCAGTTCCGCCCTCTGCTCCTTGATGATGAGCGCCCGGGTGCGGAACACCGGGTCGTCGTTTCCGGCGTACTTCTCCATGATCGCCTTGACCGACTCGGCTTCGATCCGTGCCTGGGCCGGGTCGTAGACGCCGCAGGGAAGATCGCAGTGCGCGTACGCGACGGCGGTGGAAGTACGGAAAGACTGGAACAAGCGCATCAGCGTGCCTCCTATTGATACTGGTGATTCCTTCTCCCGTCCGACCCTACTCTGAGCCTTCAGCGGCTCGACGGGAGCATGTGAGGCAGCATGTGGCAGATGGGATCGTCGTGGCGCGGCTGGGGAAGAGTGCGGGTTAGTGGCCCGTCGATGATCCCGACGCTGCACTCCGGTGACCTTGTCCTGATCCGGTACCGGGAGAGCGTGCGGCCCGGCGATGTGGCCCTGGCCCGCTTCCGATCGATGCCCGAGCGCCTGGTCATCAAGCGCGCGCAGCGTCGGGAAGCCGACGGCTGGTGGCTGGTCAGCGACAACCCCTACGCGGGCGGTGACAGCGCAGTGCACGGTGTGGCCGAGGTGTTGGGTCGGGGAGTCTGCTACCTGCCGGCCGCTGGTGGCTGGCCCCGACGCTGGTGGCCGCGGCGGTTGCCCAACCGTCCGCCGGAGTAGACGCCCTAACGCCCGAGTTCGGCGTAGAACTGCTGGCACTCGGCGTAGGTGGGGAGCAGGCCGAGCTCGGCCGCCTCGCTCAACGACGGCGCCTCCGCGTCCTTCTTCGACAGGATTGGGGTGAGATCGGCCGGCCAGGGGAGCTGGAGTTCCGGGTCGAGCGGATGGATGCCAAACTCCGCCTCCGGCGTGTAGCGCGTCGAACACAGGTAGGTGATGTTGCTGTCGTCCTCCAGTCCGAGGAACGCATGCCCGAGGCCCTCGCTGATGTAGACCGCCCGGCGATCGCGGCTGTCCAACACCACGCTGTCCCACGTGCCGAATGTGGGGGAGCCGACCCGGATGTCGACGACAACATCGAGGACGCTGCCCTTCGGGCAGTAGACGTACTTTCCCTGGCCGGGCGGCACCTTCGCGGAGTGCACACCACGCAGCACACCGGCCGCCGACGACGAATGGTTGGCCTGCGCGAACGTCAGTGGATGCCCGACGGTCTCGACAAATACGTCGGCCTTGAACCACTCCAGGAAGAAGCCACGGTCATCGGTGAAGGATCTGGGCGTGAACTCCCACGCGCCGTCGACTTTCAAGGGGCGAGTCTGCACCCGACGAAGCTAGCAAACTCGGCGGCGATCGATTGCCGGGGAGCGCGGATATTGGGTCGCAATTCTTCCAAGCCCGGCGCATCCTGAGTGGATGGGGTGGCTGGTGTCACGCCGAATTTTCTATCGGTCTTCGCCCCGTCCGTGACAAACTCAAATGCCCGGGTCGGACCCGGTGCATACCTATCCGGCCTATCGAGGCTCGACGACGAGCTAGACGCGATCTAGATCACGAGTCGCACCTCGCCATTGAAGTGGGGCGACCGCAGTGCCGTTCGATCCGTCCAGCCCAGTCTTTCGTGCCCACGAGGGCGGGAAGCTCGTCGTGAACTCCACGATCGCGCTCACCGATCGGGAGGCCCTCTCGCTGGCGTACACGCCTGGGGTAGCGGAGATCTGCAGCGCGATAGCCGAGGACGAATCGGTCGCCCGTGACTACACCTGGCGTTCACGGTTGGTCGCCGTCGTCAGTGACGGCACGGCCGTGCTCGGCCTGGGGAAGCTCGGCCCGGCCGCGGCGCTGCCGGTGATGGAGGGAAAATCCGCGCTCTTCCGTGAGTTCGCCGGATTGAATTCGGTCCCGATCGTGCTGGCCACCACCGACGTCGATGAGATCGTCCAGACCATCGTGAACATCGCCCCGTCTTTCGGCGGGATCAATCTGGAGGACATCTCCGCACCGCGCTGTTTCGAGATCGAGGAGCGGCTGCGCGACCTGCTGCCGATTCCGGTCTTTCACGATGATCAGCACGGCACCGCGATCGTCACCCTCGCCGCGATGCGCAACGCGGCCCGGGTCACCGGGCGCGCGCTCTCCCAGTTGCGGGTCGTCGTCTCCGGAGCCGGTGCTGCCGGAGTGGCCTGCACGAAGATCCTGCTGGCCGCCGGTATCGGTGACATCGCCGTCGCCGACTCCAAGGGCATCCTCTACAAGGGGCGTGACGGCCTCAACCCGACCAAGCAGGAACTGGCTGAGATCACCAACTTCAGCGGCCTCACCGGCAGCCTGGAGGAGGCGCTGGCCGGGGCCGACGTCTTCCTCGGCGTGAGTGCCGGACGGGTGTCGGAGGAGGCCGTCAGCAAGATGGCCCCTGGCGCGTTCATCTTCGCGCTGGCCAACCCAGAGCCCGAGGTCGCCCCGGAGATCGCGCTGAAGTATGCCGCCATCTACGCGACCGGACGCAGCGACTACCCGAACCAGATCAACAATGTGCTGGCCTTCCCGGGCATCTTCGCCGGGGCGTTCGACGCCGGTGCCGGCGCGATCACCGAGAACATGAAGCTGGCCGCGGCCGGTGCGGTGGCCGACGTGGTTCAGCACGAGCTCGCACCTGACCGCATCGTGCCGACGCCGTTCGACCCTCGGGTGGCCCCGGCCGTGGCGGCCGCAGTCGCCGAGCAGGCCCGACACGACGGCATCGCAACGCGCTGAGCGCTGGTTGTAGACGGCTGAGCGCTGGTCGTGCTGCGCTGAGCGCTACTGGCCCGCTGGGCTCCACGGCGAGAATTGATTTCCGTTCCGTGAAACATTGATCGAGTGAAGTCCCGACCTGCCTCGCCGCCGCACCGCCGAACCTCTCCGGGGCTGCCGTACCGGCTCGGGCAGTTGTACCTCGGCTTGGCGCTCTATGGCCTCTCCAGTGGATTGCTGGTCCGCTCCAAGCTCGGTCTCGATCCTTGGGACGTATTCCACCAGGGGATCTCCCGCCGCACGCATGTCTCGATCGGCGTTGTGGTGATCGGTGTCGGCGCGCTGGTGCTGCTGCTCTGGATACCGCTGGGGCAGCGCCCGGGCCTCGGCACCGTCAGTAACGTCCTGATCGTCGGCACCGCCCTGAACCTCGCCGTGCGGCTGCTCCCCGACCCTCATCCGCTGGCGCTGCGACTCGGCTACCTGGCCGCCGGCATTCTTCTCTGCGGGGTGGCCACCGGCCTGTATATCGGCGCCCACTTCGGAGCTGGCCCGCGGGATGGACTGATGACTGGGATCAGCCGCCGGCTCGGCTGCTCGATCCGTCTGGCGCGGACCTGCATCGAAGTCACCGTGCTGCTCATCGGCTGGCTTCTCGGTGGCACCGTCGGGCTGGGCACGGTGGCCTTCGCGCTCTGCATCGGCCCCTTGAGTCAGTTCTTCCTCAGCATCTTCGCCCCGCCGATCCCCGCACCGGCTGACCCGCCGGTCGATCCGCCGGCCGACCTGCCAGTCGAGGCAGACGCACCGGCTGCCACCCCGATCGCCTCGGACGGGCGGCCCCGTCTCCGCCAAATGTTTACGAAACTCTGATTACCGGATACTTTTACCGAACCAACAGAAGGGTCGGTACGCGGACATGGCAGGAACAGGAACGATCGGGGTCGTGCTCATCGTCATCGCGGCGGGTGCGCTGCTGCTGATTGCACTGCGCCAGGGACGCAACAACAAGCGGGACGAGTAGCTCTACTCGTCGAGCTCGTCGTCGGCCCGAGCCAGCCAGGTGGCGAACCGGTCGACGGCGATCTCGAAGTCGGGGTGTTCGTCGACGAACGTCTGCAGCCGGTCGGCGAGCCAGGCCAGGCTGACCTCCTCCTCGCCCCGGCGGCTGCTCAGTTCCTCGATGCCCCGATCGGTGAAGTACATGATTCGATCTCCTACTCGTCGTCCGCGGCGTACCGGGCACCGAGCTCGTGGCGCACGCCGTCGATGACCTCCAAGATGTCCACGGTGTCGCTCAACGGCATGATCTCGCTCTGGATGGCTCCCTCACGCAGGCAGCGCCCGACCTCGACCAGTTCGGGCTGATAGCCGTTGCCCTGCGTCTGGGCCTCATGCGTCACCTCGCCGGCGCTGTTGTGGATGACGATCCGGGTCGGACGGTGCACTGAGCCGTGAGCCTCGATCCACCCGTCCGTCCCCACGATGAGCGAGACGGCATCGCTGCGGGCCTGGGTGCTGCAGGAGAGCTGCGCGTAGACGCCATCCGGGTAGCTGAACTGCATGGCCGCGGTGGCGTCCGAGCCGGTCGGTGAGAGCGCACCGCTGGCAAAGACGGCCTGCGGCCGGCCGAGCATCATCCACACGAAGTTGATTGGGTAGACACCGAGGTCGAGGAGGGCGCCCCCACCGACCTCGAGGTCGAAGAGACGGTGCGTCGGGTCGAAGGGAAAGTGCCGGCAGAGTTCGGCCCGCACGCTGTGCACGTCGCCGATAGCGCCGTTGTGCAGCGCGTGGGCGGCGATACGTAGCAGCGGATTGAAGCGCAGCCACATGGCCTCCATGCAGAAGACGTCCGCGCGGCGGGCCGCCTCGACGACCTCACGGGCCTGCCGGGCATTGAGGGTGAACGCCTTCTCGACGAGCAGCGACTTGCCGGCGTGGATGCAGAGCAGCGCGTGCTCGTAGTGCTGCCCGTGGGTCGTGGCTACGTAGACGACATCCACCTCGTCGTCGGCCACCAGTTCGGCGTACGAGCCGTAGGAGCGGGCGACGCCGAACTGAGCGGCGAAGTCGGCGGCGCGCGCGGCATCGCGCGCCGCGACCGCGACGATCTCGTTGCCAGGCAGCGCCAATAGATCGGCGCTCACGGTCGCTGCGATGCCGCCAGCTCCGAGAATGCCCCAACGGATAGGTGCATCTGCTGCTATTGGCCTCATCCGGACAGGTTAGCCGAGGGCGCTGGCCACCACGTCGTGCTGCTGCACCTCGTGCACCCGCGACGAGCCGACCGCCGGAGATGCGGAGGCCTTCCGTGAAGCGCGACGCAGCGGACGGCCGTCGAGGTGCTCGGGGAGGTTGAGCGCGATGAATGGCCACGCGCCCTGGTTCGCCGGCTCCTCCTGGGCCCAGACCAGCTCCACGTCGCCGTAGCGTGCCAGCTCGGCGCGGATCTCCTCGGCCGGCAGCGGGTAGAGCTGCTCGACCCGCACGATCGCCACGTCGGTGCGGGCTTCGCGGGCGGCGAGCAGGTCGTAGTAGACCTTCCCGGAGCAGAGGACGACGCGGTTGACCCCGGACGGGTCGATCGTGCGATCACCGATCACCGGCTGGAACGAGCCGTTGGTGAAGTCGTCGAGCTGGCTCACCGCCGCCTTCAACCGCAGCAGCGACTTGGGCGTGAAGGCGACCAGCGGCCGACGCACCGGGGAGAGTCCCTGGCGGCGGAGCAGGTGGAAGTAGTTGGCCGGCGTCGAGCACATCGCCACCGTCATGTTGTTCTCAGCCGAGAGCTGCAAGAAACGCTCCGGACGTCCTGACGAGTGGTCCGGCCCCTGCCCCTCGTAGCCGTGCGGCAGCAGTAGCGAGACGGCCGAACGCTGACCCCACTTGGCCTCGCCGGAGGCGATGAACTCGTCGATGATCGTCTGGGCGCCGTCGGCGAAGTCACCGAACTGGGCCTCCCAGCAGACGAGGGCGTCATCCCGCACGACCGAGTAGCCGTACTCGAAGCCCATCGCGGCGAACTCACTCAGCAGTGAGTCGTAGACCCAGAACGGTGCCTGGTCCTCGGCCAGGTAGCGCAGCGGGGTGTACTCCTCGCCGTCGCTTCGGTCGATGAGGACCGCGTGGCGCTGGGTGAAGGTGCCGCGGCGCGAGTCCTGCCCGGCGAGCCGCACCGCGCGTCCCTCGAGGACCAGGGCGCCGAAGGCGAAGAGCTCGGCGGTGGCCCAGTCGACCGCTCCGTTACTGGCCATCGCGACCCGGCGATCGATCTGCGGCTTCAGCCGCGGGTGAATCGTGAAGCCCTCCGGCGGGTTCGCGTAGGCATCGGCGATCCGCTTGATCGTCTCCATGCTGGTGGCGGTGGTGACGCTCTGCGCCGGGTTGAGGTGATCGAGCTCCGGCTCCGGGGTGGACTTGCCAGTGGCGTTGCGGGTCTCCAGGAAGACCTTCTCCAACTGCGACTGGAAGTCCTTCAGGGCGGCCTCGGCATCGCCGAGCGTGATGTCACCGCGGCCGACGAGCGCCTCGGTGTAGATCTTCCGGACGCTGCGCTTGGCGTCGATGATGTCGTACATCAGCGGCTGGGTGAAGGACGGGTTGTCGGCCTCGTTGTGACCACGGCGGCGGTAGCAGACCATGTCGATGACGACGTCCTTCTTGAACTCGCGGCGGAACTCCACCGCAAGCTTGGCCACCCGCACGCAGGCCTCCGGGTCGTCACCGTTGACGTGGAAGATCGGCGCGGCGATCATCCGGGCGACGTCGGTGCAGTAGAGGCTCGAACGCGAGGACGTCGGCGAGGTGGTGAAGCCGACCTGGTTGTTCACGACGACGTGCACGGTGCCGCCGGTGCGGTAACCCCGCAGCTGCGAGAGGTTCAGCGTCTCCGCAACCACGCCTTGGCCGGCGAAGGCGGCATCGCCGTGCATCATCAGCGGGAGCACGGTGAAGCCGTCCTCGCCCTTGTTCAGCACGTCCTGCTTGGCCCGGACGATGCCCTCCAGCACCGAGTCCACCGCCTCGAGATGGGACGGGTTGGCGGTGAGCGAGACGTCGATCGTCTTGCCGTTGGGCGTGGTGAAGACACCCTCCGCGCCGAGGTGGTACTTCACGTCGCCGGAGCCCTGAGCGGTGCCCGGATCGATGTTCCCCTCGAATTCATTGAAGATCTTGGCGTACGGCTTGCCGACGATGTTGGCCAGGACGTTGAGCCGGCCCCGGTGCGGCATGCCGATGACCACCTCCTCCAGCCCCTGCTCGGCGGCTTGGGAGAGGATGGCGTCGCAGAGCGCGATTACCGTCTCGGCGCCCTCCAGACTGAAGCGCTTCTGACCGACGTACTTGGTCTGCAGGAATGTCTCGAGCGCTTCGGCGACGTTGAGGCGGCCCAGGATGTGCAGCTGCTCCTCGCGGTTCGGCGGCGGGCTCGACACCTCGATGCGCGACTGCAGCCAGCGCCGCTGCTCCGGGTCGATGATGTGCATGTACTCGACGCCGACGCGGCGGCAGTAGGCGTCGCGCAGGACACCGAGGACGTCGCGCAGCTTCATCAGCTTCTCGCCGGCGAATCCGCCGACCGGGAACTCACGGTCGAGGTCCCAGAGGGTGAGGCCGTGGCGGGTGATGTCGAGGTCGGGGTGGGTGCGCACGGTGAACTCGAGCGGGTCGGTGTCGGCCATCAGGTGACCATTGGCCCGGTAGGCGTTGATCAGTTCGATGACCCGCGCGCTCTTGTCGATCTGGCCTTCGTGGCTGACGTCGCGGTCGACCATCCAGCGAATCGGCTGGTACGGAATCCGCAGCGCCGCGAAGATCTCGTCGTAGAAGTCGTCGGCGAGCAGGGCCTGGTGGATCTGGCGGAGGAACTCGCCCGACTGTGCGCCCTGAATGATGCGGTGATCGTAGGTGGAGGTGAGCGTCATGATCTTGCTGATCGCGCGCTCGGTGAGACCTTCGGGGCTCATACCGCTGAACTCGGCCGGGTACTCCATGGCGCCGACGCCGACGATGGTGCCCTGACCGGCCATCAGGCGGGGCACCGAGTGGTTGGTGCCGATCGTGCCCGGGTTGGTGAGGCTGATTGTGGTACCGGCGAAGTCGTCGGCGGTGAGCTTGCCGGCGCGGGCGCGGCGGATGATGTCCTCGTAGGCCGACCAGAATCCGGCGAAGTCGAGCGTCTCGGCCGCCTTGATGCTGGCCACGACGAGGGCGCGCGAACCGTCCTTGTTGACGAGGTCGATCGCGATGCCGAGATTGACGTGCTCCGGCGTGACGACGTTCGGCTTGCCGTTGATCTCGGCGTAGAAGTTGTTCATCTGCGGCGTGCTGGCCAGCGCCTTCACGACGGCGTATCCGATGATGTGCGTGAAGCTGACCTTGCCGCCACGCCCGCGGCGCAGGTGGTTGTTGATGACGACGCGGTTGTCGGCGATCAGCTTCGCCGGGACGGCTCGGACGCTCGTCGCGGTCGGGACGGCGAGCGACCCCTCCATATTGGTGACCACACGGGCCGCCGCGCCGCGGAGGACCGTCTCGTGGGGCCCGTCGGACGCCACGGCCGGAGCCTTGGGCGCCGGTGTGGAGTTGGTCACAGGGGCCGGTGTAGCGGCGTCGGAACGGCTCGGGGTCCGCATCTCGGTGGCTGGTTCACCCTCGGACGGTGCCGGTACGGCCTGCGGTGCCGGCCGGGTGGCGACCGGCTGCGGGGGCTGGCCAACGGGGGTGTTCGGCGCGCTAGGGGCGGCGGCCGCGGCCGGTGCCGACGCTCCGTTGGCCGGTGCTCCGATCACACCGGACGGGCGGAAGTCGGCGAAGAACTCATGCCAGGCCGGGTCGACACTGGCCGGATTCTCCCGGTATCGGTCGTACATCTCCTCGACGAGCCACTCGTTTGCGCCGAAGTCATTGCTGACTACTGCTGTGCTTTCGTTGTTAGTGGACTCATTGGTCGCCACGTTCGTCCGGCCGCCTTGGGTGATGTTTCCGGTGGATAGATTGAGTTGGAGGCCGCGTATCCGCGGCTGAACCATCCAAAAGCTTACGCCGGAGACGGCTCATCCTCAGGTTGACTTCGCCACTAGAGGACGTGACCTTCCTCGAATTTTGTCTCGGCGACGTCCCCTGCGGCCGTGCTTGCACTCAGGTGTCGGCGACGGCAGCGCTCAGGTGATGTCGCGGTTCATCGACAGCGTCGCACCGATGATCGACAGGCCAAGCGCCCAGGCCAGCAGTACCAGGCAGCCGAGGGCCGGGGAGAGAAGCGTGTAGTGGTTGTCGCCGGTCGTCCCGGCCCGCGACGTCGTATCGAGGATCGCCGCCGAGGCGCCGCCCGGCAGGTACGGATACACGTTGCGCACGTACGGGATGATCGACAGGATCGGCTCGACGATGATGACGTAGATGATGGCGACCACCATCGCCACGATCTGGTTACGGACCAGCGCACCGAACCCGAGACCGACCAGCCCCCAGAGCGTCACCGAGAAGAGGACCCCGGCGAAGGCGCTGATCAGGTGGTCGTCGGTTAGCGAGACGCTGACGTTCTTGGCGCTGAGCCACGGCAGCGCGATGGCGCAGGAGACCACGATGGCGATGATGCTGTACGCGGCTCCAACCAGGGCGTAGGCCGCGAGCTTGGCACTGACGACCCTCACCCGTGACGGCGTGGCCAGCAGAGTCGGGGTGATCGTCTGGTAGCGGAACTCCGCGGTCACCGCCAGCACCCCGAGCACCAGCGAGCCGATGAAGGCCGACTGCCCCGACAGGAATATGTCTCGGATGTCGCTGGGCGCGAAGGTGCCGTCGTGGGTGTCACTGATCATCCGGCCGATGACCGACAGCGCAGTGAGCGCGATGACGGCCACCAACATCCAGAACCAGAGTTGGGTACTGCGCAGCTTGCGCCCCTCGGATCTGATCAGACGGCCCATGGGTCACCTCCGGCCGGGCCGCTTGGGGGCTGATTCCCGGGTGGTGGGGGTTGGTAGCCGGGTGGTGGGTAGCCCGGTTGATGACCGGGTGGTGGCTGAAAACCGGGTGGCGGTTGATTGCCCGGTGGTGGCTGGTAACCCGGTTGTGGCTGGTATCCCGGCGGCGGTGGGTAGCCCGTGGGTGGCTGCTGCGCGCCGGGCGTCAGATCATTGGCCGCGAAGGCGCCCTGGGTGAGTGAGAAGAAGAGCTTCTCCAGGTCGAAACGTTCCAGGCTGAGTTCGTGCAACTCGATGTTGTTCACAAAGGCGGTGTGACCGATCCGGGCCTGATTTCCACCCGGAACGCGGACGAGCGTCGGATCGTGCAGTTCGACGGCGATACCCTCCCGACGCAGGGCCTCGGCCAGTTGCGGCGCCGACGGGGAGCGAACCACCACGGTGTCTCCGTTCTCGGCCAGTTCGGCGATGGAGCCCTGCCGCACCAAGCGACCCTGATTGAGGATCACTACCCGATCAGCGACGGCTTGGACCTCGGCGAGCTGGTGGCTGGAGACGAGGATGGTGCGACCCTCCGCGGCGAGATGACGGAAGAAGCCGCGAAGCCAGCGAATTCCCTCAGGGTCGAGGCCGTTGGCCGGCTCGTCGAGGATCAGCACCCTCGGATTGCCGAGGAGGGTCGCGGCTAGGCCGAGGCGCTGACGCATCCCCATCGAGTAGCCCCGCACCTTCTTGCGCCCGACCGGCCCGAGGCCCACCAGTTCAAGTACCTCGTCGGCCCGGTTGTCCGGTATGCCAGCCGCCGCGCAGTAGACACGGAGGTGGTTGCGACCGGTGCGGGCCGGGTGGAAGCTCGCCGCCTCCAGCGCCGCACCGACAACCTGGAGCGGGTTGTGGATGTCGTGGTAGCGCTGGCCGCCGATGGTCGCCGTGCCGCCGGTGGGGCGGACCAGCCCGAGCAGCATGCGCAGCGTGGTCGTCTTGCCGGCTCCGTTGGGGCCGAGGAAGCCGGTGACCGAGCCGGGTTCGACAGTGAAGCTGAGTGCGTCCACGGCTCGCGTCGACCCGAAGGTCTTGGTGAGGTTCTCGACGACGATGCGGCCGTCGGCCGGCGCTGCGCCGGAGTGAAGGGGCTGAGGCGACGCACCGGCTGTGTCGGTCATGAACGCCATCCAACCACGGCTGCTGTTCCGGCGGAACAGTCTGAGGCGGGGCGGTTCACGCTCATCCCTACTTTTATTGCCTGTCTGGCGGCGGCTGTTGCGGGGGCGGCCGGGCTGCCACTGGCCGGGTGAACTCAGACGTGCCGCGGCGTTCTGCACCCTCTAGGCTGTGCCGGTGTTAGCGACTCTCTACCTCATCGCCGCGACCGTGGCCGGCTTCTCCGTCATGAACCGGCTGCTTCCGGCGGCACCGACCATCGTGCGGCTGCCGGCCGGCCTGCTGGTGGGCATCGTCGTCACCGCCTGGACCACGTTCGGCGTCGCCTACCTCTTGGCCCCGCACACCGGTCGAGCGTTGCTCTATGGAGTCGTCACCTCGCTGGTCTTCAGCCTGATCGTGATCGGGATCTTCGGACGCAACCTCCGCCCGCGGCACCTGCGCGTCGGCTGGTTCGAGGCGATCTTCGCCGTCGTCTCGTTCGTCTTCTCGTACTGGATGATCGGCAATCGCCTCAGCTACGACCCGACCGGCAAGCACTATCTGCTGGTCTCGGCGAACACCTGGGGCGACTTCGGGCTGCACATCGCGCTCTCCCGCTCCTTCTCGCTGGGCTCCAACTATGCCCCGACCGAGTACCCGTTCTTCGCCGGTGAACCGATCCGCTATCACTTCGGCTACGACTTCTTCGCCGGTGCCCTGCAGAGCGGTGGCATGTCGGTTCTCAACTCCTTCAACCTGCCCGCGACGCTGGGCTTTACGACGATCCTGTTGATGCTCTTCGCCACGGCCCGGCTCCTCTTCGGGCCGAAGACGGACGCTCCGGTGCGCTGGTGGCGGGACAAGGGCATTGGCGCCGGCCTGATCGCCGCGCTGCTGGCCATGACGAACCAGTCCCTGGAGTGGTTGCGATTCATCTCCAATGACGCGCACGGAAGCATCTGGGCGGCGCTGCATCCGAGCCTGCTCTGGAAGCACACCGGATACCTCTCCGGAGGCCCGTACACCAACGATCGCATCTCCATGTTCAACTCGATCAACGTCTACATGACGCAGACGCACCTGATCGTGGCGATGGGCTTCGTCCTCTTCATCGCCTACGCGTTGCTGGATCAGCTGCGAAACGGCGTAGCGATGGACCGGCGACTGCTGCTCTTCCTCGGCGTCACCTTCGGAATGTCCTTCTGGCTCAACGGCGTGCTGTGGATTGCGGCTGCCGTCTTCTTCGGATCGCTGCTGGCCATCTACGCGCTCTGTGCCTGTTGGCGGGAGCGGCAGAATGCGGCGGCCGGCGCGAAGTCCGGCGCCGCGTCCGGCGCCGCGTCCCGCGCCACGTCCGGTGGCGAGTGGTTGGCGGCTCGGCGGGAGGGGCTGCGCTGGATCAAGGTCGGCGCCTGTTTCCTGATTCCGGCACTGCTGATCGGCGTGCCGCAGGCGATCTGGCTCAACGGCGGCAGCGCCGACGGCGGTTCACTGACGCTGCACATCGGCTACCTGGTCTGTTCGTCGACGACCGCACCCTGCCATGCCCGCGGGGAGATGAACCTGCTCTCGCTCACCGACTGGAGCTCCTTCGTCCAGTACTGGTGGCTCAACGAAGGCTTACTGATCCCGCTGCTGATCCTGGCGTTCGTGCTCGGAAACCGCCGGGACAAGAAGGTCATCACGGCGATCACGGCGATCTTCATCTGGGGGAGCCTCTTCCAGCTTGGACGTGATCTGGGCGGCCAGAACCACAAGGTCATCAACCTCTGGGAGAACCTCAGCGGACTCTTCGTCGGCTTCGTTCTGGTGGAACTGTGGACGATCGCGGCCCGGATCGCCAAGGAAGAACGGGCCAAACGGCGCCTGGTTTCCGTGGTCGCCAGAGTGGGCGTCGTCTTCATGCTCATCTTCCTGACCGTCTCCGGCCTCCCCGATTTCATGGCGGCCAAGAACGACTTCAAGGTCAGCGTCTTCGGTGACGACAACGAGCACGAAATCATCCACTGGATCGACGCAAACACACCAGGCAAGTCGATATTTCTGGTCGACTACGACCAGCTGTACACGGCGCCGACTATGGCCGGACGGGGCATCGTGCTCGGTTACTCCTCATGGGCCTCGAGCGCAGGTTATGACATCGCGCCCCGCGAGGCGTTGATCAAGGCCGTCTACGAGGCGACGGACCGCAGCACCGCCTGCTCGCTGCTCACCAGCAACGGGATCGACTACGTCGTCGTCGGCCCGGAGGAGCGTTCGACCCACAATTTCAAGCTGAATGCGGCACTCTTCGACCAGTTCGTGCTGGCCAAGAACGCCGGCGGCCCCGAGGGGTACAGCGTCTACGACGTCCGCAAGTCCTGCTGAGCTCGCCTACGGTCGGCGTCGGGGACGGCTAGGCCCGACTCGCAGCTAGTACGCCCAACTGCCGATGGCGAAGAGGGACGTGAAGAGGCCGAGGAAGAGGATCGACCAGAAGCTCACCAGCATCGCGACGATGCGGTTCTTACCGACCTTCGCCAGCAGGATGAAGATCGGGAAGAGAGTGAGGGTGTAGCGCGGGGTGGAGAGGATGTAGCTGGTGCTGGTGAACAGCAGCCAGTTACCGGTCATCCAGATGGCATACGACGGGCGCAGCCAGATCCACGTCGCGATCGTGGCCACCGCGCCGATGACGATGTAGAGCAGCTCCTGGTTGACCAGGATCGCCTTGTCGCTGGGCTTGGCGCCGTGGCCTGCTTCGATCTTGGAGTGGATGCCGGTCCACGGCCACTGCAGGGTCTTGTACCAGTGCTCGCGCTGCACGGTCATGAAGGCGAATGGACGGCCGTAGACGTGGTAGTTCATGAAGAGGTACACGGCGATTCCCAGGCCGGCCAGCGTGATCCAGAGCCACTGCAGCCGGATGCGCCCGCTGACCCGGTACTGGCTGTAGGCCTCGACCGCCAGCGCGGGCAGCAGCACCAGGCCGTTGATCCGGGTCAGGGTGGCCAGTGCGCCGACCACTCCGGCCAGCAGCCAGCGGTCGAGGCGGGCGGCCAGGAATGTGCCGAGAATGCAGGCCATGAAGAGGCTCTCGGTGTACGGCAGGTGTAGGAAGTAGCTGGTCGGGAAGATGAGGAAGAACCAGACGGCTCGGAGCGCGAGTTCGCTGTCGCCACTGTCGCCGCGGACCAGGTAGCCGAGCAGCAGGGCCGCCGCGATCGAGGCGATCGTGGAGACCGCGAAGGCGGCCAGCAGGTAGTTGCCGCCCAGCGGAATGGCGAAGAGACGCACCATCCACGGGTAGCCGGGGAAGAAGACCACGAAGTTTGCGGGGTCGCCGCTGGTCTGATAGCCGTACTGCGCGACCGAAAGGTAGTGGGGGGCGTCCCACCGGTTCCAGATGTCGAAGCGGGCGCTGATCGAGGTGAACCCGGTGTTGCTGAAGAGCTCGTTGGCGGTGACACCGATCATGTAGACGAAGAGCTTCAGGCCGAGGACGAGCGCGATGATCGGCCCGACGAAGGCGCGGAACTCGGTCGGCTGCTCGGCCGTGCCCCAGTACTTTGAGACCCAGCCTGGGCCGGTCGCCTCGTTCTGTGGGGTCGTGCGCTTGCTGCTGGGTGCCTTGACCGCCGCTTTCTTACTACCTGCTGCCTTCTTGCTCAGAGTGCCTGTCCCCACGGTCGCTCCCTCGATCGATGTCAGGTCTGACGCCACATTACTGGTCAGTAGCTATCGCTGGAAGGCCGGGAAGGGGTCATATCGGCGGGTCCGTTCACTCGAGTCTCCTCACCCGCCGGGGCCACCACCGGCTGCCGGGTAAGTAGATCAGAGCCAGCTGAGGTGAGTCGGGGTTATGCCGAGTCGGCAAGCAGCAACCCGCCCAGCCGGGCCAGATCCTGCTCGGCCCGGTGCTGACGCAGGTACGTCGAGAGATCGCTGACGCGGCGTGAGTGCTGCTCGGCGAAGGCCAGTGGGGCCGGGCCGAGGGTGTGAGCACACTGGGTGAGGGTGTTTTCGACGGCGTCGGCGACGGCCCCCCGCACCTGCAGCGCGAGTACCTCGCCGTTCCGGCCGTCGGCCAGTCCGCTGTCCACCAGCCGGGCGGCTCGGGCCAGGGCAGCCGCCGCCGCGTGCAGGGCCACGTCCACCGTTCCGACGCTGAGCCTGGTGAGTTCGTCGTCGCGTTTGACGGCGCTTCGGCGCAGCGTGTCGGCCAACGCCAGGGCACCGCCGAACCAGCAGGCCGCCGAGCCCATGCCGCCCCAGGCGTAGCCCTGCCGTCGGGCGAACCAGCCGGCCGCCCCGATCGGTTGGGCCGGCGTCTGCAGGAAGTGGACCGGCCCGGTGGTAACCGTGCGCAGCCCGCGGGAGACCCAGATCGCCGCCGGTTCGGCCCGCACCCCCTCAACGCGCAGCGGGACGGCGAAGAGTCGCCTGCCGGTCGTATCGCTGCCGTCGTCGACCTGCGCGGTGATGAGGGCTTGACCGAGTTCGCCGGCCAGCGGGCACCAGGCTTTGGTCCCGGTGACCCGCAAACCGTCGGGTCCTTCGGTCGCCGTCAGATCGCTGCCCGGAGTGTCACCGACGCAGACACCCCAACCCTGGGCGCCGTCGGCCGGCACCGAATCGGCGACTCCGGCCTCATCAAGGATGGCGAGCGCGTCGCAGTGCGTCTCCAGGACTCGCGCCACGGTGAGATTGGCCTGCGCGGCGAGGGCCAGTATTTTCCAGCGGGTCGATGTGTAGCCGTAGCCGGGAATCGGTAGCTGCGCCCCGTAGTCGGCGGCGATGGCGATGGCCGACGGAATCGACTCACCGGCCAGATCGGCTCGCTTCACCATCGTCGTCGTCCAGTCGGGCACGGCCTCGGTGTCGATGTTGTCGACCGTGGTGAATCGCGTCGGTCTCCCTCGGTTCGAAGGCAGGCTCATTTGGGTGTCTCCTGTGGATCGGTCACGCTTGCCCGCAGCCTCCCCAGGCTCGTCACTCCGTTAACAGCCCCCTATGGGTAGCCGCCTCAGGCGAGCGGCAGCTCGAACCAGACGGTTTTTCCCGGTAGTGGCACGGCCGGAATCACGCCCCAGTCGGCGGCGACCGAATCCACGATGAGCAGCCCACGCCCGTTCGGCAGGCCCGGGTGAGCCGCGGCGCGGCTCTGCGGGATCGGGTCGCCCGCGTCGCTGACCGAGAGGGTCAGGCCCGTCTCCGAGGCGGCGATCTGCACGGTGATCGCCGGCCGACCATGGACGAGCGCGTTCGTCACCAGTTCGGAGACGAGAAGCTCGGCGTCATCGACCAGGGACGGGGCCAGGCGGGCGACATGGGTTGCCACGAAGGCGCGGGCGACAGCCGGCGCGTCGGAGGTCTGCGGCAAGGAGATCGTCACTGGAAGGCCGGTCACGTCAGGACTCCCCATGCTGCGCACGTTGTCCATCATGCAGCTGACGTCCGGAGCCTCTCACCCCGCCATCATGCCCGCCCCTCGTCGGCGCGATAGTGAGGCACCGGTCGTTCGGCTCGGTGTGTCGGGTTGGGTGCGCCGGAGCGACTCGCCCACCACAGACGGGCAAGACAAAGGCCCCGAACGAATTCGGGGCCCAGGACTGTCTCAACACAGCGTGCCCCCGGCAGGATTCGAACCTGCGCTCCCGCCTCCGGAGGGCGGTGCTCTATCCCCTGAGCTACGGGGGCCAGCGCCCAAGCGGCACGACCACAAACCAGTAGAGCTTAGCAGCGTCGAAGGGTCATTCATGCCGCCTGACTCGACGGCGAATCGCAGTCGCGGCCTGCCCGGTCTCTGACATCCCGTTTGCACACCCCGAACATTCGACGCGGAGAATTGAGCGGTGCCCGTCGTCCCAGCTCCGCTGACTACAGTGCAGACGTGACGCTGACCCCGGAGCAGGCGCAGCGCGGCCTGGTGCTCGTGGCCGAGGACGATGTCTCGATCGCCGACATCCTGCGCCTCTACCTCACCAAGGCCGGGTACGGGGTGCACGTCGAGCGCGATGGCGCCGCCGCCCTGGCGAGCGTCCGCTCGCTGAAGCCGGCCGCGGTGGTCCTCGATGTCGGGCTGCCATCGATGGACGGAATCGAGATCTGCCGCCAGCTTCGGGCCGAGCAGAACTGGACCGTCATCCTCTTCGTCACCGCGCGGGACGAGGAGATCGATCGCGTCCTCGGCCTGGAATTGGGCGCCGACGACTACATCGTCAAGCCCTTCTCCCCGCGCGAAGTGGTGGCGCGGGTGAAGAGCGCGCTGCGGCGCGCGGCCGGGGTGGTCACCACCAGTGCCACCCTCACCCTCGGTGCGGTGCGGCTGGAGCCCGGATCCCGGCGCGTCTATGCCGGCGAGTCCGAAGTCTCGCTCACCGCCACCGAGTTCGACCTGCTGGCCTTCCTGATGCGGAGCCCTGGGCAGGTCTTCGATCGCGATCAACTGCTCAGCCACGTCTGGGGGTATGCCGCCGGTGCCGGAACCCGAACCGTCGACGTGCACATCGCGCAACTGCGTTCAAAACTAGGCACATTGAGCCCCGTGCGTACTGTGCGCGGCGTCGGCTACTCGGCGGAAGCAGCGAATTGAGCGCCGCTCCCCGTCCGCTCGCCTACCGGATCGCGCTGCTCGCGGCCACGGTTTCGGTCCTCACGGCGCTGGTCGGCGGCGTCATCTCGATCGGGCTGATTCGCCACACCAGCCAGCAGAGTGCCCAGAAAACATTGGCCAGACTGGCCGACGCGGCCCAGGCCGCGGCCAATGAGGGAGCCAGCGCCCAGACCAGCCAGCTGCGGGCCCGCCAGGAACTGCTGGCCATCAACGTCCAGGTGGCCACGGTCAATTCTCGTGGCGTGGTGGCTGGGCGTGGGAACCTCGCTGTCGAGGCCACCACCCCAGCGGTCATCTCCCGATTGCTCGCCGGCGAGTCGGTTTCGATGACCAGACGAATCGACGGTCAGCTCGTGCTCGTCGAGGGTCGTCCGACAAATGCTGGGGGTTTGGTTCTCGCTCAGCGCCGGGCCGACGCGGTTGCGGTGAGCGATCGGGCCGTCCGGTTGATCCTCTTCGCGCTGGCCGGTGCCGTTGGGCTCTCGATCGGGTTGAGCCTGCTCGTCACCTGGCGCCTCTCCCGGCCGCTGAAGCGAACCGCTCAGGCGGCGCACCTGCTGGCGGTGGGTCGGCGGGACATCCTGGTCGAGCCGGAGGGGCCGGCGGAGATGGTGGATGTCGCGGTTGCCCTCAACGTCCTCTCCGCGAACCTGGCCACGTCGGAGTCCCGGCAACGTGAGTTTCTCCTTGCCGTATCGCATGATCTGCGCACACCGCTGACGGCGATCTCCGGCTATGCCGAGTCGCTGGTGGACGAGGTGGTCACCGATGACCAGGTACCCCGAGTAGCCGGCGTGATGCTGGAGGAGGCCCGTCGCCTGGAGCGGATGATCGCGGATCTGCTCGACCTGGCCCGTCTCGACTCGGCCGAGTTCCGGGTCGACTTCATCGATGTGGATCTCACCAGTTGGGCCGAGGCGGCCGGTGCGGTCTGGCGCTCGCGTTGTGCGGCCAACGGAGTGGAGTTCCTGCTGCAGGTTCCGCCGACTCCGCTCTGGGCTCGCACCGACCCGGCGCGGCTGCGCCAGGTGATCGACGGCCTGTTGGAGAACGCGCTGCGTGTCACGCCGGTGGGGGCGCCGATCGTGCTGGCCCTCGGGTGGACCGGCGGATCGTCGAATGCCGTGATTGAGGTACGCGACGGCGGGCCGGGGCTGCGCGATGAGGATCTGCCCGTGGCCTTCGAGCGCTCGGTTCTCTATGAGCGCTACCGCGGTGTCCGTCAGGTCGGCACCGGACTGGGCCTGGCCATCGTCAAGGGCCTGACCACCCGGCTCGGCGGCCAGATCGCCGCCGGACACGCCCCCGAGGGCGGGGCGCGGTTCACGGTGTGGTTGCCGATCACCCCCGTGACCGGCACGCCCACACCGTGAACCGCAGTTTCAGTAACGCTCTGCTAGCTGACCCCGACCACCCGCACGGCGGCCAAGGACGAGGTACCGGTGCCGATCACGACCACCGAATCGCCCGTCTTTACTGCTGAGATCGAGCCGGTTGTTCCCTTCGCCTGGCCCTTCGTGTGCACCTTGGTCGCCGAACCGACGCTGTACGTCTGGCTGACGCCGTCGAGTGACTTGACCGAGATAGAGGTGGCGCTGACGGCGGTGACGCTGCCCCGGATGGCGTCATGGGTGACGGTGGCCTTCGTCTTGGCATCCTCGGTGACCCACTGGGCGTGCTGCACATTGCGCAGCCGGGTGAGGACGCCGCCGAAGTTCTCCCGCGCCGTCTTGTGCTTGGTGGCGTGCGACGTCCCGCTCGCCGGTGACGGGGTGGGCGAACCGCTGACGGCCAGCGCGGCCGTGCCTATGCCTAGTACCGCTGCGCCGGCGCCGCCGGCGATGGCAATCTGCTTCCACATGAGGTGCTTCTCCTCGTGACATCGAATTGAACTTGACTGTCACGCTCTACAGTGCGGCCTGTAGGTCAGCTTGCCGGCATATGAATGTAAGGGGATTGTTCGGGCTTCGCAGCGGTCAGGCGCGGCCGTCAGCTGGTGGCCGGAAGTGGCGCCGCCCCGCGCTCCCGAAGCATCTGCTCCATCTCGATGATCTCGTTCTGCTGGGCCGCCACCATCGCCTGCGCCGTCGTACGCACGTAGTCGGTCTCTGCGTGCTCGGCCGCGTACTGCGCCATCTGAACACCGCCCTGGTGATGGCGCAGCATCAGCTGCAGGAAGTAGATGTCCAGGGCCTTGCCCTTGAGGGTCTTCAATTTGGCGACCTCGGCCTGAGTCGCCAGCCCGGGCATCAGCCCGTTGGACTGCATCTGCATCGAGCTGCCCATCCAGGACATCTCCGGGAGGTCGGAGGTGCGGCCGAGCCCCCACGAGGTGAGCCACCCGTCCATCTGCCCGAGCTGGAACTGCTGGGACGTCTCGATGTCGAAGGCGAGCAACTTCACGGCCGGATCCGAGCTGTTGTCGCGGGTGTAGCCGGCCATCGACACGGCCTGGGTGTGATGAGTGGCCATGTCGCGGGAGAAGCCGGCGTCCACCGAGTCGGCAGCCGGCGTTGCCACGGCCGTCGACGAGCTCTGCGAATGCAGGAGGTATCCGACGGCGCCGGCGACGACCAGCACCGAGACGAGACAGACGGCAACCAGGGCGATGACGCCGGCTCGACGCGGCGGTGCCTGCTCGCCCGCGGTGAGCTCGCCTGACGCGACTTCAGCATCGATTGTTGTCATCGAGGACTCCTCTCTGGTTCCGGCCTACCGCTGCTTGGGCCAGACGCGCAGCGCGCCGATCCAGCGGTCAGGCAAGCGACGCCGGGTGGCCCGGGTAGCTCTGGGACGGGATGAACTGCGGGTTGTCGCAGCTCGCGCCGTACTCGGGGGTGGTGTTCTTGTTCAGTCGCAGGTCCTTGATGAAGACGTCGATCTTCGGGTCGTCGACCGACTGGAAGAACATCTGGTAGCCCCACGCCTGGAGTGAGACGGGGGTCTTCAGGCCGGCGTACGGGGTCATCAGCATGTAGTTGTTGCCGCTGACCTTGGCCGCCAGCTTGGCCACGTCGGCCGCCGGCAGGTCGGGGTTATAGGTGACCCAGATCGCGCCGTGCTCCAGCGTGTGGACGGCGTTCTCGTTGGCGATCTGCTTCGAGTAGACGATGCCGGTGCACTCGGCCCAGTTCTGGTTGTGGTTGCCACCGAACGGCGGCGAATCGGCACCGTAGTCGATGACGCCCTCGACGTGGTTGCGGTCGAACGTCTTCACCGTGATGCCAGGCAGGTCCTTCAGGATCTGCTCCTTGGAGACGGTCGACGCGGCGACGTCCTTCTTGGGACCGGAGGAGGTCTCACCGGCGGCGCTCGGCGTGCTCTTGCTGTTGCTCGCGTGCACGGCGTACCCGACGACGGACGCGGCGAAGATGACCAGCAGGACGGCTACGGTGATCAGGCCCCACGGGGTCTGGCGCTGGTTGACGATCGACTTGCCCGGCTTACGTACCGGCGGCTTGGCGGCAGGCTTGGGGGTACTCGGAGCGTCGGCGGGGGACTTCGTCTTGGTCGCCGGACGGACGGGTTGGTTGCGCTGTGCCATGGCCTGCCTTTGCTTGCTGATTACTGGTGTACGTGTGTCGTCCGGCACGCAGAAGTGATAAGGCGACGCCTCTGAGTGTAGAAGTCGCGCCTGAGAGCAGCCCGTGAAGACAGCGCTGACCATACCCCGAGCCAGGCTGGGTCAGCCTGGTAAGTCGCCCGTCAGTCTTCGGTGAGCGGCCGGTCCGGGACGAATAGAGTCGCCCCCGCCACTAGGATTATGCGAGTGAACCCTGCTGAACTCTCCGCCGCCGTGCTCGCGGCCGTCGCCGATTGTCAGAAATCGGGTGATTTCGCCGGAATGCTGCCTGAAGAGGCGCACGTCGAACGCCCGAAGAATCGCGATCATGGTGACTACGCCACGAACATCGCCCTGCGGTTGGCCAAGAGCGCGGGGAAGCCGCCACGCGAGATCGCCGAGGCCATCGCGGTCCGGCTGCGCGAGGTTACTGGAATCGCATCGGTGCAGGTGGCCGGCGCCGGGTTCCTGAATATCACCCTGGCCGCCGATGTGCTGGCCCAGTTGGCCCGCACGGTCGTCGAGGCGGGACCCTCATTCGGCCACTCGAGCGCCTATGCCGGGCGCAACATCAACCTCGAGTTCGTCTCGGCGAACCCGACCGGTCCGATACACCTCGGTGGCACGCGGTGGGCCGCGGTCGGTGACTCGCTGGCCCGGATCCTGCAGGCCACCGGTGCCAGCGTCACCCGGGAGTACTACTTCAACGACCACGGAGCGCAGATCGACCGGTTCGCGCGGTCACTGCTGGCCCGGGCCCACGGTCAGGACGTACCCGAGGACGGTTACGCCGGCACGTACATCGACGAGATCGCCGCTGCCGTCGTGGCCCGGTCGCCCGAGGTGCTCACCGCTGCCCCCGACGTCGCGCAGGAGATTTTCCGCAGCCAGGGCGTCGAGTTGATGTTCGGCGAGATCAAGGCCTCGATGCATGAGTTCGGGGTCGACTTCGACGTCTATTTCCACGAGAATTCGGTCCACGAGTCGGGCGCGGTTGATCAGGCGGTCTCGTACCTGAAGGAGTCCGGCGCCCTCTACTACTCCGAGAACGCCTGGTGGCTGCGCACCACCGACTATGGCGACGACAAGGATCGGGTGGTGATCAAGAGCGACGGCCACGCGGCCTACATCGCCGGTGACCTCGCCTACCTGCGGGACAAGCGCAGTCGTGGTTTCGATCTCTGCATCTACATGCTCGGTGCTGACCACCACGGGTACATCGCCCGGCTGAAGGCGGCGGCCGCCGCCTTCGGTGATGATCCGGCGGTGGTCGAGGTGCTCATCGGCCAGCTGGTGAACCTGGTGCGTGACGGCCAGCCAGTCCGGATGAGCAAGCGGGCCGGAACGGTGATCACTATGGAGGACCTCGTCGACGCCGTGGGCGTTGACGCGGCGCGCTACTCGCTGTCGCGGTCCTCGATCGACATGGTGCTGGACATCGACCTCGACCTGCTGTCGAAGAAGTCGAATGACAATCCGGTCTACTACGTCCAGTACGCGCATGCCCGGCTGGCCCGGCTGCAGCGGAATGCGGCCGACCTCGGCATCGTCCGTTCGGCTGAGCCCGACCTCGGACTACTCGTCCACGACCGGGAGAGTGACCTGCTCGGGGCGCTCGGCGAATTTCCCCGCGTGGTCGCCTCGGCCGCCGATCTGCGCTCACCACACCGGATTGCCCACTACCTGGAGTCGCTGGCCGGGGGCTACCACCGTTTTTACGAGGCCTGCCGGGTGCTGCCCCAGGGTGACGAGGAGGCGACGGCGTTGACCGATGCGCGTCTCTGGCTCTGCGAGGCGACCCGGGTCGTGCTGGCCAACGGCCTGGGCCTGCTGGGCGTGAGCGCGCCGGACCGCATGTGATGAGCGCAGCTTCTGCCGCCGTGAGAGCTCGCGCGAAGAGGAATGACGCATGAGTGAGCATCGCAGCGAGGTACGAGCGAGGAGCGGAGCGATTGCCCCGATGAGCGCTCGCGCGAAGAGGAATGACGCATGAGTGAGCATCGCAGCGAGGTACGAGCGAGGAGCGGAGCGATTGCCCCGATGAGCGCTCGCGCGAAGAGGAATGACTCATGAGCCGATCAGCGCACCCGGCCGGTCCGCGGCACGCCGACGTGCTACCCGAATCCTCGGGATTTGGCCTGCCATCCGACGTCCATGACCTTGACCCGGCGATCTGGCCCGCCTCCATCGAGCGCATAGACGGCGAACTCCACCTGGCCGGCGTCTCGGTCAGCGACCTGGTCGGCGAGTACGGCACACCGGCGTTCTTCATGGACGAGGCCGACGTTCGCGGCCGGGCCCGGGCCTACGCCGCGGCCTTCGACGGCGCCGACGTCTACTACGCCGGCAAGGCGTTCCTCTGCACTCAACTGGCCCGCTGGATCGAGGCCGAGGGGCTGAACCTGGACGTCTGCACCGGTGGCGAGCTGGCGATCGCTCTGGCCGCCGGGTTCCCGCCGGAGCGTCTCGCCCTACACGGCAACAACAAGAGCGTCTCGGAGCTCACCCGAGCCGTCGAGGTCGGCGTCGGGAGCATCGTCGTCGACTCCTTCGACGAGATCGAGCGACTCACCTCGATCGCCCAGGCGGCCGGCGTGCGTCAGCGCGTCCTGATCAGGGTCACCGTCGGCGTCGAGGCTCATACGCATGAGTTCATCGCCACCGCGCACGAGGATCAGAAATTCGGATTCTCACTGAAGGATGGCGATGCGCTGCGGGCGGCCCAGGAGATCATCGAGACCGGCGCGCTCGAACTCGTCGGCCTGCACTCGCACATCGGCTCGCAGATCTTCGACACCGCGGGCTTCGAGGTGGCGGCGCACCGGGTCGTGGCACTGGCCCGCGAGCTTCGCGACCTCACCGGTGTGGAGGTCGAGGTGCTCAACCTCGGCGGCGGCCTCGGTATCGCCTACGTCAGTGGCGATGAGCCGCAGCCGGCCAAAGAGATCGCGGATCGGCTGCGCGAGATCGTTGATCGCGAGTCGGCCGCGGCCGACCTCACCCCACCGCGCCTGGCTGTGGAGCCGGGGCGGGCGATCGTCGGCCCCGGTGCGATCACGGTCTACCGGGTCGGCACGATCAAGCCGGTGGTGATCAACGACCAGCTGACGCGAAACTATGTCTCGGTTGACGGCGGGATGAGTGACAACATCCGGACCGCTCTCTACGATGCGGCGTACACGGTGACCCTGGCCAATCGGGTCTCGTCGGCTGAGCTTGTCCGCAGCCGGGTGGTCGGAAAGCACTGTGAAAGCGGGGACATCGTCGTGCGGGATGCTTGGCTGCCGGCTGACGTGTCGCCCGGTGATCTGCTGGCGGTGGCGGCTACCGGCGCCTACTGCCGGAGTATGGCCAGTAATTACAACCAAGTTCCGCGGCCGCCGGTGATCGGCGTGCGCGTGGGTGAGACCTCCGTGCTGCTTCGGCGCGAGACCGAAGACGACCTGCTTCGTCTGGACCCAGGGTGGACCAAATGAGTGATTCATTGAAGGTTGCCCTGCTGGGCTGTGGCGTCGTCGGGTCGGAGGTGGCCCGGTTGCTGCACGAGCAGGGCGACGACCTGGCCGCTCGCATCGGTGCGCCGCTGGAGTTGGCTGGCGTGGCTGTCCGCCGGCCGAACCGTCACCCGGACATCGATCCGGCGCTAATCACCACCGATGCGCAGGCGCTCGTCACCCGGCCCGACATCGATCTCGTCATCGAGGTGATCGGCGGGATCGAGCCGGTGCGCTCGCTGCTGCTCGAGGCCTTGAAGTCTGGCAAGAGCGTGGTGAGTGCGAACAAGGCACTGCTGGCCGAGGACGGCGCGACCCTCTACGAGGCGGCGGCCGGGGCCGGGGTGGACCTCTACTACGAGGCGGCGGTGGCTGGGGCCATCCCGCTGCTCCGCCCACTGCGTGAGTCGCTGGCCGGGGACCGCATCACGCGCGTGATGGGAATCGTCAACGGAACGACCAACTTCATCCTCTCCCGGATGGACGCCACCGGTGCGGGCTTCGACGAGGCGCTGGCCGAGGCGACCGAGCTCGGTTACGCCGAGGCCGATCCCAGTGCGGACATCGACGGTTTCGACGCGGCGGCCAAGGCGGCGATCCTAGCCGGCCTGGCCTTCCATACCCGGGTGACCACGTCGGATGTGTACCGGGAGGGAATCTCGGACGTCACCTCGGCCGACATCGCCAGCGCCAAGGCGATGGGCTGCACGGTGAAGTTGCTGGCCATCTGCGAGCGCACCGAGGAGAGCGTCTCGGTGCGCGTCCATCCGGCGATGATTCCGCGGACGCACCCGCTGGCCGGCGTCTCCGACGCCTACAACGCCGTCTTCGTCGAGGCGGATGCGGCCGGATCCCTCATGTTTTACGGCAGAGGAGCCGGAGGCGCGCCGACCGCGAGCGCGATCCTCGGCGATCTGGTGGCGGTGGCCCGCAATCGCCGCAACGGTGGCCGGGGCTCCGGCGCCAGCACCTACGCCGACCTGCGGGTGGTCCCGATGGCCGAGGTCCAGACGCGCTATCACGTCGCCCTCGATGTGGCCGACCGTCCCGGCGTGCTCGCCACTGTGGCCGGAGCCTTTGCCGAGCAGGGCGTCAGTATCCAGACGGTCCGGCAGGAGGGGCGCGGGGACGCGGCGACCCTGGTGCTGGTCACCCACTCGGCGACCGATGCGGCACTGGCCAAGACGGTCGACGGACTGGGTGGAATGGGATTCCTGCGCCGCCCGGCAAACGTGCTGCGCGTGGAGGGAATGCCGAGCGACTGACTCCGATCACGGCCGCACCAGTACGTCACGCTGCACCAACCATCACACTTTCGGCAATGAATTGAAGGAGATTTCGGTGACCAAAGAGGGATTCACTCCTTGGCCAGGGCTCATTGAGGCTTACCGTTCCCGGCTCCCGGTAACGGCGGCCACTCCGGTCGTCACGCTCTTCGAGGGCGCGACCCCGCTCGTCCCGGCCCGCGGCCTCTCCGAACAGATCGGTGCGGAGGTCTACCTCAAGGTCGAAGGGGCAAATCCGACTGGTTCCTTCAAGGATCGCGGCATGACGATGGCGATCTCGAAGGCGGCCGAAGAGGGGGCGAAGGCGGTCATCTGCGCCTCCACCGGCAACACCTCGGCCAGCGCCGCTGCCTATGCCGTTCGGGCTGGAATGACCTGCGCGGTGCTCGTGCCGCAGGGGAAGATCGCCCTTGGCAAGATGGCGCAGGCGCTCGTGCATGGCGCCCGTCTGCTGCAGGTCGACGGCAACTTCGACGACTGCCTGGAGCTGGCCCAGAAGCTGTCGGTCGACTACCCGGTCGCCCTGGTCAACTCAGTGAACCCGTTCCGGATCGAAGGGCAGAAGACGGCCGCCTTCGAGATCTGCGACGAGCTCGGCCGTGCTCCTGATGTGCACTGCATCCCGGTCGGCAACGCCGGCAACATCACGGCCTACTGGAAGGGTTACAGCGAGTATTTCGCCGACGGCATCGTCGACTCCGCTCCGCAGATGTTCGGCTTCCAGGCCGCCGGAGCGGCACCGATCGTCAACGGTGCGCCGGTCCTCAAACCGAGCACCATCGCCACCGCGATCCGCATCGGCAATCCGGCGTCCTGGACCTCGGCCGAAGCGGCCCGCGACAAGTCGGGCGGCCTCATTGAGGCGGTCACCGATCGTCAGATTCTCTCCGCATACCGGCTCCTGGCGCGCACCGAAGCGGTCTTCGTCGAACCGGCCTCCGCGGCCAGCGTCGCCGGCCTGCTCATGACGGCCGCGGCCGGACGCATTCCAGCTGGGTCGACGGTCGTCTGCACGGTCACCGGCAACGGGCTGAAGGACCCGGAGTGGGCCATCTCCGGTGCCCCTACGCCGATCACCGTGCCGGTGGACAGCCACGTCGCAGCGTCGCACCTCGGTCTGGCCTGAGGTGCCCAGACCGGCCTTCCGGGGCGGGGTCGCTCAGGTTCGGGTGCCGGCCACCAGCGCCAACCTCGGACCGGGTTTCGACACACTCGGTCTGGCCCTCGGACTCTTCGACGACGTGATGGCCCGGGTCGCTGACTCCGGCCTGGCGATCGACGTGGCGGGGGAGGGGGAGCAGTCGGTTGCCCTCGACGAGTCTCACCTGGTGGTTCGGGCGATGCGCAGTACTTTCGACCGCCTCGGCGGGCAGCCTCCGGGCTTAGAACTGGTCTGTGCCAACCGGATTCCACATGGGCGTGGACTGGGTTCGTCCTCGGCGGCGATTGTCGCCGGGGTACTGCTGGCCCGCGGTCTCGTCCTCGGTGGGGAGACGACGCTGACCCAATCCGACGCCCTGCAGTTGGCCAGCGAGATCGAGGGTCACCCCGACAACGTGGCGCCCTGCCTGCTCGGCGGCATGACGGTCGCGTGGACGGAGGGTGACCAGAGCGTGCACGCGCTGAAGCTCGCCGTGGCCGACGAGATTTCGCCGATTGTCCTGATTCCACCGTATGAATCCTCCACCGCCGAGGTCCGGCGGCTGCTCCCGCCGCAGGTGCCCTTCGCCGACGCGGTCTTCAATTCCGCGCGCAGTGCCTTGCTGGTGGCGGCGCTCTCGGGCGCGACGCAGGCGCTGCTGGAGGCCACCGCCGATCGGCTGCACCAGCCCTATCGGGCCGAGGCGATGACCGAGTCGGCCGAGCTGGTGGCGACGCTGCGTGAGCGAGGGGTCCCCACCGTGATCTCCGGCGCTGGACCGACAGTCTTGGCACTTGTCCGGAATACGGTCGAGGCGGAGCTCGTTACATCAGCGAGCCCGGTGAACTGGCGCTGTGAGCAGCTACCGGTGCACAGCGAACCGGCCGGGCTGCAGCGCCCATCCGCCGGACGCTGACTCGCCTAGAGCGCGTCAAGGTCGGCAGCCGGCGATAACAGCTCGGACACGCCGACGCGGGTCGGTGTTGCTGATGTGCATAGCAGCGTCTACGCTCGTGATGTTGGTTCTGATGTCGGCTTGTCTACCGACGAACCCAGCCCTCCTCCCGAGCTTGCACGGCGCGAGAAATCATCGCGTCGCGCCGACTCGAAACGACTGGACGCCTTCGAATGGCCAGAACCAGTATTTCTGACAGCTTTGTTGATGCACTCTGCATCAATGGCTAGAAGTCGGCCTGCTCAAATAGCTCCGAGGCTGGCAGAACCACACACGGTCGGCCCAGCGACTCACGCTCCCCGATCACTCCGGAAGGACCCATTCATAACCGTGACAGACACGAACGAACAGCTGGTGCTCGCCTCGACCAGTGAAGCCCCGCGCTCAGGCGCTGGGGAGACAGACAACGCGCCGGCTGCTTCGGCCGGCAAGGAATCAGCCAAACGCCGAGGCGGATCGCTCTCCTCGATGCTCCTGCCGGAGCTGCAGCAGCTCGCCGGCAGCATGGGGATCTCGAGCGCGAAGCTTCGCAAGAGCGACTTGATCGCCGCGATCCAGGCCGGACGCACCGGTCAGCCGGGTTCCGGCTCGTCCTCATCTGCTTCACGCGCCGAGTCCCGTGCGCCACGGGCGGAGGCGCCAACGGCGGCCGCCTCCGACTCGTCCAACCCGGCTCCCCGGGAGGCGGAGTCGACGGCGACCCGCGGCACCGCCGATGGGCCCAACGGCGCCGGCGCTCAGTCAAATGACGCGTCCCACTCCGATGAGGGCGAGCGCTCGCAGCGCCCGCCGCGGGCCAACCGCGACCGGCAGAACCGCGCCGGAGGTGGCTCGGGCAACGCCGGCAATGCTGGTGGAAATGCCGGCGGTAACACCGGTGGCGCGCGCGCCGCGAACGCCGGCGGCGGCAATGCCGGCGGCGGCGGAAACGCTGGCGGCGGCGGTAACGCTGGCGGCGGCGGAAACGCCGGCGGCCAGAACCGGCAGCAGAACCAGTCCGGCCAGAACCGCAACCAGAACTCCGGCGGCAACCAGAACAACGGCCCGTCCGACGACGACGACTTCGAGGGTGGACGTCGCCGCGGACGCCGCTACCGTGACCGCCGCGGCCGCAATCGCGACCGCGGCGCCGGTGGCGTCGGAGGCAACAGCGACGTCGAGCCGACGGTCAGTGAGGACGACGTCCTGGTGCCGGTAGCCGGCATCGTCGACGCGATCGAGGACAAGAACTCCTGGTTCGTCCGTACCGGCGGCTACTTCGCCAGCTCTGACGACGTCTACGTCTCGAACACCTTCGTCCGCCGCTACGGCCTGCGTCGGGGTGACGCCATCACCGGTGCCATCAAGCAGCAGGGGAGTGGCGAGCGGCGGGAGAAGTACACCCCGCTGGTCCGCCTGGACACGATCAACGGTCGGGACCCCGAGCAGTCGAAGGGGCGCGTCGAGTTCACCAAGCTCACGCCGCTCTACCCGCAGCAGCGACTGCACCTGGAGACCGAGCCGCATATCCTCACGACCCGGGTCATCGACCTGGTCATGCCGATCGGAAAGGGGCAGCGGGCACTCATCGCCTCGCCCCCGAAGGCCGGTAAGACGATGGTCCTGCAGGCGATCGCGAACGCAATCGCCACCAACAACCCTGAGGTTCACCTCATGGTCGTCCTCGTCGACGAGCGGCCTGAAGAGGTCACCGACATGCAGCGCTCGGTGAAGGGTGAGGTCATCGCCTCGACCTTCGACCGCCGCCCGCAGGACCACACCATGGTCGCTGAGCTCGCGATCGAGCGGGCCAAGCGGCTGGTGGAGATGGGCCACGACGTCGTCGTTCTCCTCGACTCGATCACCCGCCTGGGACGCGCGTACAACCTGGCCGCACCGGCCAGTGGCCGCATCCTCTCCGGTGGTGTCGACTCGACGGCCCTCTACCCGCCGAAGCGCTTCCTCGGCGCCGCCCGAAACATCGAGAACGGTGGTTCGCTGACGATTCTCGCCACGGCGCTGGTCGAGACCGGCTCGGCCGGTGACTCGGTCATCTTCGAGGAGTTCAAGGGCACCGGTAACGCCGAGCTGAAGCTGGATCGCAAGATCGCCGACAAGCGCATCTTCCCGGCCATCGACGTCGACCAGTCCTCGACCCGTAAGGAGGAGCTGCTGCTCTCTCCGGAGGAGCGGGCCGTCATCATCAAGCTGCGTCGCGTGCTGCAGTCTCTCGAGCAGCAGGAGGCCATTAACCTGCTCCTGGACCGCCTCAAGAAGACGAAGAACAACGCCGAGTTCCTGATGCAGATCGCGAAGACGACCCCCGGTCAGGACTAGTTCCACACTCGCAAAATTTGTCCGGGTTTGTGGGGATCCTGTCGGGTCGCCACCAGCCGGAGAGACCGCCGAAACCGCCGCCGCTCATTGAGCGGCGGCGGTTTTTGTATGTTCCGGCAACATTCTGTTTGGGGATTTGTATGTTCGGACAACTTTCGAGCTGATCCCTTGCAAAAATCTTGCAGATCTGCCGTAGAAACAGGGATGTAACGGTTGAGCATCGACTCTGGCGATTCGGTTCCATTGTGCTTGTGACCCATGTCATTGTGCTGAAAGCGCTGCCAGGCGGTCCTGGCAGCCGATCTGCAAAATGAAGGGACCATCGGATGCAGTGGAACAAAGTCATGGCGGGTACCGCGATCGGTACAACGGCCGTGTTGGCGCTCGCCGCATGTAGCAGTAGCAAGTCGAACACCAGCTCCAGCGTGCCCACCTTGACGGGTGATTGCGCCCAGTACCAGGCCTACGCCGGACACTCGGGCAAGAAGGTCACCATGTTCGGCTCGATCCTGAGCCCGGAGTCGGACTCGCTGCAGAAGTCGTGGGCCGATTTCGAGAAGTGCACCGGGATCACGATCACCTACACCGGCTCGAACGACTTCGAGTCGCAGCTGCCGGTTCAGGTCCAGGGTGGTAGCGCCCCGAACCTGGCGATCATTCCCCAGCCGGGCCTCCTGGCTCAGATGGTCAAGACCGGTAGCGTCGTCAAGCCGCCGGACCAGACCGTCAAGAACGAGGACAACTGGCCGGCCGTGTACAAGACGTACGGCACGGTCAACGGCACCTTCTATGCCGCGCCGATGAGCTCGAACATGAAGTCGCTCGTCTGGTACTCGCCGTCGTTCTTCAAGGCCAACGGCTACACGGTTCCGACCACCTGGGCCGACCTGATGACGCTCTCGGCCAAGATCGCCGCGGACGGCAAGGCCAAGCCGTGGTGTGGTGGCATCGGCTCCGGTACGGCCACTGGCTGGCCGGCCACCGACTGGGTCGAGGAGGCCGTTCTCGGCACCTACGGCGGCCAGGTCTACGACGACTGGATCAGCCACAAGGTCAAGTTCTCCGACTCGCAGATCCAGACCGCGATGAAGACGGTCGCCAGCTACATGCAGAACCCGGCGTGGGTCAACGGTGGCTTCGGTGACGTCAAGACGATCGCCACGACCACGTTCCAGGACGCCGGTCTGCCGATCCTGAAGGGCAAGTGCGCGATGCTGCAGCAGGCGTCCTTCTACGAGGCGCAGTGGCCGAAGGGCACCACGGTTTCGGCTGATGGACAGGCCTTCGCGTTCTACCTGCCGGCGGTCAACCCGTCGATCCAGACGCCGGTCGAGGGTGGTGGCGAGTTCGTCGCCGCATTCTCCAGCGACCCGGCCGTCCAGGCAGTTCAGAACTACGTCTCCAGCCCGGAGTGGGTCACCTCGCGAGTCAAGGTCGCCAGCGGCTGGGTCTCGGCCAACACCAAGGTTCCGGCTAGCACCTACACCGACCCGATCGACCAGATCTCGGCGAAGTACCTCACCGACACGTCGGCGACGTTCCGCTTCGACGCTTCTGACCTGATGCCGGCCGCCGTCGGCTCCGGTGCGGAGTGGAAGGGCATGACCGAGTGGTTCGGTAGCGGGAAGTCGACCGAGGATGTCGCAAAGGAGATCGATGCGGCTTGGCCCAACTAGTGGCTAAGTTGAACCTCGGATAGAGGCAACGATTTGCGGCCCGTGGGCGGATGTCCGCGGGCCGTAAATCGTTGCTTTCGGCTGTACCTCGCACCTCTTGGAACGGAAACGGTAGGGGAATATGTCAACCATGGCGTCCCAGCCTGTACTCGAGGCTTCGCTACTGACCGATAGTGCCTCGAAGCTCTTCACGGTTGTTCTCGTTGTCGGCGGCTTCTGTGCCGTCATGCTCGCCATCTTCTTCATCGCCGAGCGCGCGCCGGGCCGGTTCCAGCGACCTCTGGCGATCTTCATCTGTCTCACGCCGGCCGTCCTGCTCGTCCTCATCGGCCTCGTCATCCCAGCCATCCGCACGATGCTCCTGAGCCTGCACGGCCCGGATCCTCGTGGGCCGGGTGCTGCGTACGTCGGCATCAAGAACTACAAGTGGGCCATCACCGACAACGCGACCCAGGACACCCTGATCCGCACGGTGCTCTGGCTGATCTTCGTGCCCCTGGCCGCAACGATCCTGGGATTGACCGTCGCGCTGCTGGTCGACCGGATGAAATACCAGGCCTTCCCGAAAGCGATGATCTTCATGCCGACGGCGATCTCCTTCGTCGGCGCCGCCGTGATCTGGAAGTACGTCTACAACTACACCGATCCCAAACAGTCGCAGATTGGGCTGCTAAGTCAGATCGTCATCAAACTCGGCTGGAAGAATCCGCCGAACTGGCTGCTGACCAGCACCGGCCTGCTGAACACCTTCCTGCTCATGGTCATCATGATCTGGATCCAGACCGGATTCGCGATGGTGGTCCTCTCGGCCGCGCTCAAGGCCATTCCGGACGAGATCGTCGAGGCGGCGCGTATGGACGGCGCCACCGGGTTCAAGCTCTTCCGGACCGTGCAGCTGCCGATGATCCGCACCACGATGATCGTCGTCGTCACCACGATCATGATCGCCACGCTGAAGGTCTTCGACATCGTGTACACGATGACGGGCGGTCAGTTCGATACGGATGTGCTCTCCAACGCCATGTACAACCAGGTCTTCACCCAGTTCAATATCGGCCGGGGAAGTGCCCTGGCCGTAATCCTCTTCCTGGCCGTGCTGCCGCTGGTCGTCTACAACATTCTGCAGATGCGCAAGGATAGGACTGAGCGATGACAAACGCGCCTATGATCCCGGAGATCCCGGGTCCCCTGGAGCCCCGCCCGGAGCCACCCCACAAGGTGGTCCGACGGGCCTTCAGCAATCCCCTCGCCTCGATCGTCGTAGTCATCATCACCGTGGCCTGGACGATCCCCGTCCTGGGCCTGCTCATCACGTCACTGCGCCCCAAGGCCGATTCGGCCTCCACTGGGTGGTGGACGTTCTTCGTCCACCCGCACCTGACCTTCTCCAACTACAACACCGTGCTCTTCAAGGGCGGCTACAACGTCAGCGGCGGGCTCTTCCCCTACGTGGTGAACTCGCTGGCCATCACCATTCCGGCGACGGTGATCCCAATCATCATCGCCTCGATGGCGGCCTACGCGCTGGCCTGGGTTCGCTTCCGGGGCAGTGACGTGCTCTTCTTCCTGATCTTCGCGCTGCAGGTGGTTCCGCTGCAGATGTCGCTGGTGCCACTGCTGCAGCTCTACAACAAGGGCGTGCACCTCGGTTCGGTCACGATCATTCCGAGTCCGAACCTCAAGGGGTCGCTGGCTGAGGTGTGGATCTCACACACGATGTTCTCGCTGCCGCTGGCCATCTTCCTGCTGCACAACTTCATATCGGCGCTGCCGGAGTCGCTGATCGAAGCGGCTCGGGTTGACGGGGCCAGCCATCTGCGGATCTTCCGCACCATCGTGCTACCCCTGTCGCTGCCCGCGATCGCGTCATTCGCGATCTTCCAGTTCCTTTGGGTCTGGAACGACCTCCTCATCGCGCTGACCTTCGCCGGCAAGACTCCGGCGACCCAGCCGCTGACGGCGCAGCTGCAGCAGCTGACCGGGTCGCTGGGAAGTCATCTGGAGTTGCTCACGGCCGGTGGCTTCGTCTCGATCGTCATCCCGATGATCGTCTTCTTCGCCCTCCAGCGTTACTTCGTCCGCGGCATGCTCGCCGGGTCCGTCAAGGGCTGACGGCGGGCGGTCGCGCCCACCAGACTGATCGCCAGGAGCGCGTCAGGCCGGCCGGAATTTCTCCCGGCCGGCCGGCGTTGAGTGCTTGTTTGGTCAGCTGGGGCCTCACCTGGCAGACTGAGCTACACAACCCGGCTCTGGTTCACGCCCGCTCAACATTGATGGCGACCCAGCGCTGCACTATGAAAGGGATCCAAAGTGAAGTCCGGAATTCACCCAGAGTACGTAGACACCACAGTGACCTGCTCCTGTGGCAATACGTTCACCACGCGTAGCACCGCCAAGGGCGGCCAGCTCCACGCGGACGTCTGCTCCGCCTGCCACCCGTTCTACACGGGCAAGCAGAAGATCTTGGACGTCGGCGGTCGCGTCGACAAGTTCGAGAAGCGCTTCGGCAAGCGGGTCCGTCCCGGCGCGGAGTCAGCCAACTCCTAGCAACGCAGACGACGCCCGTTATCTCTTCCAGCCGGTCGAGATGACGGGCGTCGTTGCGTATTGCCACAGCACTTCGGCGATTCCTCCGATGGAACCGCCCAACCGACCCACCCGCGGATGCCGGCCTAGACCCGCATCCGCAAGCTAGGACTGATCTCCACGATGAGTGACAACGAGCATGAGTGACAACAAGCAGGGTGCAGGCAAGCTGCCCGAACTGCTAGCCGAGTACGCCGACGTCGAGAAGCAGCTGTCGGACCCCGCGGTGCATGCCGATCAGGCGAAGGCGCGGACGCTGGGGCGTCGCTTTGCCCAGTTGGCGCCGCTGGTCGCCGCCTCCCGCGAGCTCGACACCGCCCAGGACGACCTGCAGACCGCTCGTGAACTGGCCGATGAGGATCCGTCTTTTGCCGCGGAGGCCGAGGCGCTCACCCTGCGCATCGCCGAACTGGAGGCCCGCCTTCGGGAACTGCTCCTGCCGAAGGACCCCAACGACGGCAAGGACGTCATCCTGGAGGTAAAGGCCGGCGAGGGTGGCGACGAGTCGGCGCTCTTCGCCGGGGACCTGCTGCGCATGTACATGCGCTACGCCGAGCGACAGGGCTGGAGCACCGAGATCCTGGACAACGAGCCGACCGATCTCGGCGGCACCAAGTCGGCCACGGTGGCGGTGCGGGCCAAGGGGCTCGACAGCGCGGTCTGGTCCCGGCTGAAGTACGAGGGTGGCGTGCACCGCGTGCAGCGGGTACCGGCCACCGAGTCGCAGGGGCGCATCCACACCTCCGCGGCCGGCGTGCTGGTGCTCCCGGAGGCCGAGGAGGTCGACATCGAGATCGATATGAACGACCTCCGCATCGACGTGTTCCGCTCCTCCGGCCCCGGCGGACAGAGCGTCAACACCACTGACTCGGCAGTGCGGATCACCCACATCCCGACCGGCACCGTCGTCTCCATGCAGAACGAGAAGAGCCAGCTGCAGAACCGTGAAGCGGGTCTTCGGGTGCTGCGGGCCCGGCTGCTGTCGGCCGCCCAGGAGGAGGCCGATCAGCAGGCCTCGGACGCCCGCCGGTCGCAGGTCCGCACGGTCGACCGATCGGAGCGGATCCGCACCTACAATTTCCCGGAGAACCGGATCAGCGATCATCGGGTCGGGTACAAGGCCTACAACCTGGACGCTGTCCTCGACGGCGCGCTCGATGACATGATCGACGCGCTGGTCCGGGCCGACACCGAAGCCATGCTCGCCGGTACCGAATAGTCCGGTCCGGCGTTTCCCGTCCGTCGATGAAGGAGCGAAACTCGTCGTGAGCACAGTTGTCGACTGCGCCGATCCGGAGGCTCGCGAGGACGGCCTGGCCAATGCCGCTCGGGCGGTCCAGTCCGGGCAGCTCGTGGTGCTCCCGACCGACACCGTCTACGGCATCGGCGCCGACGCCTTCGACAGCGTCGCGGTCACCTCGCTGCTGGCGGCGAAGGGGCGGGGCCGGGACATGCCGGTGCCGGTCCTGGTCGGCTCCTGGAACACCATCGACGGGCTGGTCTCATCGGTGAACCCGGCTACCCGGTCGCTCATCGAGGCGTTCTGGCCCGGCGGTCTGACCCTCGTCGTCGAGCACGCCCCGTCGCTCTCCTGGGATCTCGGCGACTCCCGCGGCACGGTCGCCCTGAGGATGCCGCTGCACCCGGTTGCCCTGGATCTGCTGGCCCGTACCGGGCCGATGGCCGTCTCCAGCGCCAACCGCTCCGGCCAACCGGCGGCGCTCACCGCCGAGGAGGCCCGCGATCAGCTCGCCGGCAGCGTGAGCGTGTACCTCGACGGCGGCCGCGCCACCACCGGCATCGCCTCGACGATCGTCGACGTCACCGGCGACGTGCCCCGGGTACTGCGAGCCGGCGCCGTCTCGCTGGAGAGCGTCCGTGCGGTCGTCGGGGAGGTCATTGGCTGAACCCGCGCGAGCGGCCGCTTCTTTCAGCCAGAATCTCGCGCGCTTCCGCGTAGATTCTCGAAATCGAGCGGTAGCCTCTGCCTAAGGCCACTTTCAGGTTCGCGTTACGTCAAAGGCGCTCCGCTGCGGCGCTCTCCCCGCAGCTATCTCTGTTGTCGAGTCGATGAGGAACGACTGATCGGTGCATCCTAGTTTCGAGTACGCGCTGGTCTGCTGCGTCGCCGCCGCGGGCAGCTTCGTGCTGACCCCGCTCGCTCGCGCCGTGGCGATCGCATGGAGAGCCGTCGCGATGCCCCGTGATCGGGACGTCCACGCCGTCGCCACCCCACGTCTTGGCGGTCTGGCGATGCTCGGAGGACTCGTCGCCGCCTTCGGGGTGGCGCACATGCTGCCGACTCTGCAGACCACGTTCACCAACCCCGGCGCCGACATCGGCTGGATCGTCATCAGTGGCGTGTTCATCTGCTTACTGGGTGTGTTGGATGATCGCTACGACCTGGACTCCGTGACGAAACTCGCCGGACAGGTGCTCGTCACCGGGCTCATGGTCACCAAGGGCGGTGTGCAACTGTCGGCCATCTACGTGCCCTGGGGGCACGCCGGGACGGTCGTCCTCGGCCAGGACATCGCCATCCCGGTCACCATCCTGATGGTGGTGCTGACGATCAATGCGATCAACTTCATCGACGGATTGGACGGGCTCGCGGCCGGCGTATCGGCCATCGGGGCCGGTGCCTTCTTCCTCTACGCCTACCACCTGGCCGTGATCGGGCACACCGACATCGCGGCCGCGCCGACGCTACTGGCCGCCTGCCTGGTTGGCGCCTGTCTCGGCTTCCTGCCCCACAACTTCTCGCCGGCCCGCATCTTCATGGGTGACTCCGGCTCGATGCTGATCGGGCTCTTCCTCTCGGCGGCGGCAACCACGGCCACGACGAGCGGCGACCCGCAGACCCTCTTCGGGAATCTGCTCGGTTCGCTGCCGCTGGCCCTCCCACTGCTGGTACCGCTGGCGGTGCTGGCTATCCCGTTCATGGATCTGGTGCTGGCCGTGCTGCGCCGGCTGCGTCGCCGTCAGTCCCCGTTCGCCGCCGACAAGGAGCATCTGCACCATCGGATGCTTGAGATCGGTCACACTCACCGACGCGCCGTGCTCCTGCTCTACTTCTGGTCGGCCCTCCTCTCGTTCGGCGCGGTGGCCTTCTCGATCACCCGAAGTGCCTGGGCGGTCGTCTCCGTCGTCCTGGTCCTCGCGGTACTCGGCGTGCTGCTGTCGGCAATCCCGCGGCTGCGATCCTCCCGCTCCGAAGAGGAGACGCGCATCGGCTGGCCGACCGATCCGCCGGTCGCCGACGAAGAGGCCCCGCATTCGGTGTCGTCGACGTCACTGCTGACCGGTCCGCCGGGGGAGTCAGGCGAGCCGGCCGAAGCGCTGCTGGCCGGGACCGAAGTGACTGCGGCGGGTGAGGCCCAAGCTGCTCCGCCCGTGGTCGGTGCGCCGGTGAGCAGCCCCATCGGCTCCGTCGACGTCGCGCACACCCGATGACCGTGCAGATGTCTGAGCCGTTGACCCGCGACCGTGGAATACCAACGATTGCTTGGGTATTCGTCGCAATCATCGGAGCGGCCGCCTTCGGCGGCACCGGCGGCCTGAGCGGCAGCGTGAGTTTCCTGGCCGGGCTGGCGATCGCCGGCCTCTGGCTGAAAGTGAGCACGGTGGCCGTGCGCCGGGCCGGCAAATACTCGCCGACAACCTCGCTGCTGGCGGCGCTGATGAGCTACTCAGGACTAATCGTGCTCTTCGCGATCCTGCTCGGTTCCTCAGATTCGTCGGGCATCCACGGTGGTGCCTTCGCCGCCGGACTGGTCAGTGCTGTGATTCTTTCCTGCGTCGATCAGCTCAGACGGGGCTGGATTTGGTCAGAACGGCGCTGAACCGGTTGTAGGGTTACCTGTGCAATGGAGAAGCACGAAGGTCCGGATAGCAGCAACAACGCCAGACCCGGTGACGATCCTTGGCTGGCGTTCAGCTATCTTGTAGCTGGGGTTGGCGTCTACGGCCTGATCGGCTGGGCGTTGGGCCAATGGCTGCATGCCGAATACCTGACCGCCATCGGCATCGTGCTTGGTGCGGCCTTCGGGCTGTATCTGGTTGTTGCCCGATTCGTTCGCCAGGCGCCCAGCGGACCCCCGCAGGCCCCGCCTAAGGAACATAGCCAGACCGAAGAAACTAGCCACACCCGGCCAGACAATTCCGGCGAAGAGAGTTCGCCGGAGCTGCCAGATATCGATGACCGAGGAGACACCGCGTGACGCAAGGAAGCGCCTACGCCGAAGGCTTTAACGCCCCGGGGCCGGCCGACTTCGACCTGAACGACATCTTCAACGGGCATCAGGTGCTTCTGACCAAGGCATCCCTGATGCTCGTGCTCGGTGCCGTTCTGGTCGTCGCTGCATTTTTGTATGCCACCCGCCGCGAGGCCGTCGTGCCGTCGAAGGCGCAGTTCATGGGTGAGCAGGCCTACAACTTCGTGCGCAACGGCATTGCCCAGGACAGCATCGGCAACCGCGACTTCATGAAGTACGTGCCATTCCTGGTCTCGCTCTTCTTCTTCATCATGGTCAACAACCTGTTCGGCCTGATCCCCTTCTTGCAGTTCTCGCCGTTCTCCCGCGCCGGGTTCGCCTACGGCTTGGCCGCGCTGGTCTGGATCACCTACAACGCAGTGGGCATCGGCCGCCATGGCTTCTTCGGCTACCTCAAGCTGCAGACCGTCCCGAGCGGCGTTCCGGCCTGGATCCTGCCGCTGCTGATCCCGCTCGAGTTCTTCTCGAACATCCTGGTTCGCCCGGTGACCCTCGCGCTGCGACTCTTCGCCAACATGTTCGCCGGCCACTTGCTGCTGCTGCTCTTCGCCACCGGTGGCGAGTACCTGCTCATCCACGCGACCGGCTCGATCGTCCTGAAGCCGGCCGGTGTGCTGGCCTTCGTCCTCGGCATCGCGGTCGGGTTCCTCGAACTCATCGTCGCCCTGCTGCAGGCCTACGTCTTCACCCTGCTGACCGCCCAGTACATCGGCGGCGCGCTCGCTGACTCGCACTAAGCTCTACTGCTTCATCTCTGCTCGTATCACGACTCACAACTGGTCAGATCGACCAAACAACGAAAGGAAGCCTCATGGCTGGCTCGCTCAACATGATCGGTTACGGACTCGCGGCAATCGGCCCGGGTGTCGGAATCGGTCTCATCTTCGCGGCGTACATCAACGGCACCGCACGGCAGCCGGAGATGCAGAGTCGCCTGCAGCCGATCGCCATTCTTGGCTTCGCTCTCGCTGAGGCTCTCGCCATCATCGGTATCGCCCTCGCCTTCGTTCTCAAGTAGTCGGACGCACCGGTAACTACGGCTTGCTAACCCGAGAGGACCCATCATGAGACTGTCGTTCGCCGCAGGTGAGGCCGACATCAACCCACTTGTTCCGACGCTGTCGGAGATCATCCTCGTTCTCGTCATCTTCGGACTTCTGTGGTTCATCATCGCGAAGTACGTCGTGCCGCGTTTCGAGGAGACCTTCGCGCTCCGTCGCGACGAGATCGAGGGCGGCATCGCTCGGGCCGAGCAGGCCCAGGCCGAGGCGCAGCGAATGCTGGAGCAGTACCAGCACCAGCTCGCTGAAGCGCGGGCCGAGGCGGCTCAGATCCGTGACGGCGCTCGGGCCGAGGCTCAGCGCATCGTGGAGGACCTGCGGACGCAGGCTCAGGAAGAGTCGGCACGCATCGTCGCCCGCGGTGAGGAGCAGTTGGCTGCTCAGCGCGGACAGGTCGTGCGCGAGCTTCGTTCCGAGATCGGCACGCTGGCCGTGGAGCTCTCGGAGAAGATCGTCGACCAGCGACTCGCCGACGACGCTCAGGTGCGGGCCACTGTAGATGCGTTCCTGGCCGACCTGCAGAGCAGTGAGCCGGCGGCTGGAAGCACGGGAACGAGCGCATGATTCAGGCCGCCAGTCGCGCCGCGCTGAGCGATCTGCGTCGTCAATTCGACGTGATCGCCGGCTCGGCATCGGCCGAGGAGCTCATCGCCCTCTCCGGCGAGCTGCACTCGATCGGCAATCTTCTCGCCGGTCAGCCGCAGCTGCGTCGCGCACTGGGAGATGCCTCCACCGTCGCCGAGACCCGCAGTGACCTGATCTCCAGCCTGCTGGGCCTGCAGGTCACCGGGCGGGCCAACGACGTTGCCCGTGCCGCGGTCGCGCTGCGCTGGTCCTCACCGTGGGACCTCGCCGACGCGGTCGAACTGCTGGCTGACGAGGCGCTGCTGAGCGCCGCCGAGAAGCAGGGCGCCCTTGGCGAGGTCGAGGATGAACTCTTCCGCTTCGAGCGGATTCTCGACTCGGAAGGCGCGCTGACCACGCTCTTCGACGACGCCACGGCCACCGTTGGCCGCCGCTCAGATCTGCTTCGCAGCGTGCTTGGAGGCAAGGTCTCGCCGATCACCCTCCAATTGCTGGAGCACGCGATTGGTACGACCCGCAAGCGCAGCATCGTGCTGGCGATCGACGACCTCCTCGAATCGGCCGCCCGCCGTCAGGACCGCTCCATCGCCCGGGTCACCTCGGCCGTCCCGCTCGCCGAGACGCAGCGGACGCAGTTGGCCCAGACCCTGAGTGGGATCTATGGCAAGCAGATTTCGCTGCGTGTGGCGATCGACCCGTCGATTCGCGGCGGGCTGATCATCAAGGTCGGCGACGAGGTTATCGACGGAAGCGTCGCGCACAGACTCACCGCCGCTCGCGCGGCGCTCGCGAGCTAGCGGCCACCCGGCTGCCCTCGCCCCGAAGCACCGCAACACAAACTAATTGCACGAATAACTGCACGAGACAGGAACCGAAAGATGAGCGAGCTGACGATCTCCGCGGATGAGATTCGTAGTGCGATCGAGAGCTACGTTGCCTCCTATTCGCCTGAAGCTTCACGCGAAGAGGTCGGCGTCGTGGCCGAAACCGGTGACGGTATCGCCACCGTCGAGGGTCTGCCGAGCGCGATGACCAACGAACTCCTCGAGTTCGAGGGCGGCACGCTGGGAATTGCGCTGAACCTCGATGTCCGCGACATCGGCGTCGTCATCCTCGGTGACAGCGCGCAGATCGCCGAAGGGCAGCAGGTAAAGCGCACCGGCGAGATTCTCTCGGTACCGGTCGGAGACGCCTACCTCGGCCGCGTCGTGAACCCGCTCGGCCAGCCGATCGACGGCCAGGGCGAGATCGAGTCCACCGAGCGTCGCGCGCTGGAACTGCAGGCGCCCACCGTCGTCCAGCGCCAGGAGGTCCGGGAGCCGCTGCTCACCGGCATCAAGGCGATCGACGCCATGACCGCCATCGGCCGTGGGCAGCGTCAGCTCATCATCGGTGACCGCCAGACCGGTAAGACCACGGTCTGCGTCGACGCCATCATCAACCAGCGCGAGAACTGGAAGACCGGCGACCCGAAGAAGCAGGTTCGCTGCATCTACGTCGCCATCGGCCAGAAGGGCTCGACCGTCGCTGCCGTCCGCTCGACGTTGGAGGAGGCCGGCGCACTGGAGTACACGACGATCGTCGCCGCTCCCGCCTCGGACTCGGCCGGTTTCAAGTACCTCGCCCCGTACACCGGCTCGGCCATCGGCCAGCACTGGATGTACCAGGGCAAGCACGTCCTCATCGTCTTCGATGACCTCACCAAGCAGGCTGAGGCCTACCGTGCCGTGTCGCTGCTGCTGCGCCGCCCGCCGGGCCGCGAGGCCTACCCGGGCGACGTCTTCTACTTGCACTCCCGGCTGCTCGAGCGCTGCGCCAAGCTCTCCGACGACCTCGGCGGCGGCTCGATGACGGGCCTTCCGGTCATCGAGACCAAGGGCAACGACGTGTCGGCCTACATCCCGACGAACGTCATCTCGATCACCGACGGGCAGTGCTTCCTGGAGACCGACCTCTTCAACGCCGGTGTCCGTCCGGCCGTCAACGTCGGTATCTCCGTCTCCCGAGTCGGTGGAGCCGCGCAGACCAAGGCGATGAAGTCGGTCGCCGGTCGACTGCGCGTCGACCTGGCCCAGTACCGCGAGCTCGAGGCGTTCGCTGCCTTCGGATCGGACCTGGACAAGGCCAGCCAGCAGCAGCTCAGCCGCGGTTCGCGTCTGGTGGAGCTGCTGAAGCAGCCGGCCTCGTCGCCGTTCTCGCCGGAGAAGGAGGTCGTCTCGATCTGGGCCGGCACCACCGGTCAGCTCGATGACCTCGAGGTCTCTGAGGTTCGTCCGTTCGAAGCTGCGCTGCACGAGTACATCGCGCACAACAAGCAGGAGATCTTCGACAACATCCTCAACTCAGGCAAGCTCGAAGACGACACCGTCCGCCTGCTGGAAGCAGCTGCGACCGAGGTCAAGAGCCAGTTCCGGGCCGAGCAGGCCGTAACCCCGACGCTGGCGAAGTAGTAGCCGATGGGAGCCCAGCTTCGGGTCTATCGCCGCCAGATAAAGGCGGTCGGGTCGACCAAGAAGATCACCAAGGCGATGGAGCTCATCGCCGCCTCGCGGATTGCGAAGGCGCAGGCGCGGATGAAGGCGGCGCGCCCGTACTCCTACGAGCTGACCCGTGCGCTGGCCGCGCTGGGGAAGAACGCCTCGCTGAAGCACCCGCTGCTCACCGGTAGCGAGAACCCGAGGCGCGCGGCGATCCTGCTGATCACCGCTGACCGCGGCCTGGCCGGCGGTTACAGCTCAAACGCCATCCGCCGCGCCAATGAGCTGGCTGATCAGTTGCGCAGCGAGGGCAAGGAGCCTGTCCTGTACGTCATCGGCCGCAAGGCCGTGACGTTCTACCGCTTCCGCCAGATTCCGGTCGAGGATGCCTGGACCGGATTCTCGGAGCAGCCGAACTTCGTGAACGCGCGGGAAGCCGCGCAGACCCTGGTCGCCGCACTCAACGCGACCAGCGAAGGTTCGGTGGACGGTAGCGCCGGGGTTGACGAGCTGTACCTGGTCTTCACCCGGTTCGAATCGATGGTGACCCAGACTCCGGTGGCCGAGCAGCTTTCGCCGGTCGCTGCCTCCGATCTCGGAGCCGACGAGCCGAAGGCGTCGAACGAGTCGGATAACTCGTCCGGACCGAAGTCGGCCTACGACTTCGAGCCCGAGGCCGAAGAACTTCTGGTTACCCTGCTGCCGCGCTACATCAGCGCCCGGATCTTCGCCGGGCTGCTGGAGTCGGCGGCCTCAGAGTCGGCTTCACGCCGGCGCGCGATGAAGTCCGCCTCCGACAACGCGTCGGACCTCATCGAGATGTACACCCGCCTGGCCAACCAAGCCCGTCAGGCTGAAATCACCCAAGAAATCTCTGAGATCGTCGGTGGAGCCGATGCTCTCGCCGCAGCAGGAAGCGACTAAACGATGACGACTTTGTTCGAGAATGACATTGCCGACGCCAGCGAGGGTGGTCCCTCGACCGGCCGCGTAGTCCGGGTAATCGGCCCGGTCGTCGACGTCGAGTTCGGCCGTAACAGCATCCCGCCGCTGTTCAACGCGCTGCACGTCGACATCGAGCTGGGCGAACTCTCCAAGACGATGACGCTCGAGGTTGCCCAGCACATCGGCGACGACATGGTGCGCACGATCGCCCTGCAGCCGACCGACGGGCTCGTCCGCGGTGCGGTTGTCACCGACACCGGCAGCGCCATCTCGGTGCCGGTCGGCGACATCACCAAGGGACACGTCTTCAACGCTCTGGGCGTGCCGCTGGATGAGGCCGGCAAGGACCTGGTCTTCCCGGAGCGCTGGTCGATCCACCGTGAGCCGCCGCCGTTCGATCAGCTCGAGTCCAAGACCGAGCCGATGTGGACTGGCATCAAGGTCGTCGACCTGCTCACCCCGTACGTAGTCGGCGGAAAGATCGGCCTCTTCGGCGGTGCCGGCGTCGGCAAGACGGTGCTCATCCAGGAGATGATCTACCGGGTTGCCGAGAACTTCGGTGGCGTCTCGGTCTTCGCCGGGGTGGGGGAGCGCACCCGCGAGGGGAACGACCTCATCGCTGAGATGACTGACTCGGGCGTTCTGGAGAAGACCGCCCTGGTCTTCGGCCAGATGGACGAGCCGCCGGGCACGCGACTTCGCGTCGCCCTCTCGGCGCTGACCATGGCCGAGTACTTCCGTGACGTGCAGAAGCAGGACGTGCTCCTCTTCATCGACAACATCTTCCGCTTCACGCAGGCCGGTTCCGAGGTGTCGACGCTGCTCGGCCGCATGCCGTCCGCCGTCGGTTACCAGCCGACGCTGGCTGACGAGATGGGGCAGCTGCAGGAGCGGATCACCTCGACCCGCGGTCACTCGATCACCTCGATGCAGGCCATCTACGTCCCGGCCGATGACATCACCGACCCGGCTCCGCACACCGCATTCGCTCACCTCGACGCCACCACGGTGCTCTCCCGTCCGATTTCGGAGAAGGGCATCTACCCGGCCGTCGACCCGCTCGACTCGACCTCGCGCATCCTGGACGCCCAGTACATCGGCCAGGAGCACTACGACGTGGCGCAGGAGACGAAGCGAATCCTGCAGCGCTACAACGAACTGCAGTCGATCATCGCCATTCTCGGTATCGACGAACTCTCCGAAGAGGACAAGATCCTCGTCGGCCGGGCCCGTCGCATCGAGCGCTTCCTGTCGCAGAACACCTTCGTGGCCAAGCAGTTCACCGGCATCGAGGGCTCGTTCGTCCCGATCGAAGAGACGATCGACGCGTTCAAGCGGCTGGCCGCTGGTGACTACGACAGCTACCCGGAGCAGGCCTTCTTCATGTGCGGTGGCATCGAGGACCTCGAGCGCAAGGCGCACGAGCTGCGGAACTCCTGATGCCGGCCACCATGCAGGTGGAGCTGGTCTCCGTCGAACAGGCGATCTGGTCGGGCGAGGCGACGATGGTGGTCGCCCGCACGCCGGATGGCGAGATCGGCATCATGCCCGGTCACTCGCCACTGCTGGGCGCTCTGGTGCCCGGTTGGGTGGTCCGGATCGCCCGCGTCGACGAGCCCGAACTGCGCGTCGCCGTTCATGGTGGGTTCCTGTCGGTCAGCTCCGAGAGCGTCTCGGTGCTGGCCGAGATGGCCGAGATCGCCGAGGACATCGACGTCGAGCGGGCCAAGGCAGCGCTCAGTCGGGCTGAGGCCGAAGAGGGTCCGGATGCCGAGGCTGCGCGCGACCGGGCCCAGGCCCGGCTGCGAGCGGTAGGGGCCGACACCAGCAGCACCGCCCACTAGGTCCGCCTAGATCTGACCACGGACAGGACGAGGATCGCATGGACGCGCTGGGGGTGAACCTGCACAGTGCCGCTCATTGACGTCCTGGGTCTGACGCTCCTGGCGTTGATCCTCGTCCTGCTCATCCTGGTCATCGCGCGTCAGCGTTACATGCTGCGCAGCGCGGGTGGTATCGCCATGGCGGTCGCCCGGGGCAGCCGCTGGCTATACGGTGTAGCTAGATACGACGGCGATGAGCTGCGCTGGTACCGGGCGCTCGGAGTCGGCACCCGGCCGTCCCGGATCTGGCGTAGAGACAGCCTCACCGTCCTCGACCGGCGCTCGCCCGATGCCTCCGAGGCCAATGCGCTCCCTTCCTCAGCGGTGGTCGTCCGCTGTAGCGACGGCAGCGCGACCCGCTACGGCGGTGCCAGCAACGAACTGTCGATCGCCTTCTCTGACGGGGCGTACACCGGTTTCGTCTCCTGGCTCGAATCGGCCCGTCCCCGGACCTGAGGTCGCGTGCAGGCGCAAAACACCACGGCGGATCAGCCGCCCGGCTTCCACTTCACGTCACCGGACGGGTTGGCGCAGCGCGCCAGGATGAAGAGTAGATCCGACAACCGGTTCAAGTAGAGCAACGCGACGCGATTCGTGGCTTCTGGGTCCGCTTCGTAGAGAATCCAGGCGCTGCGCTCGGCCCGCCGGGACACAGTGCGGGCCTGATGCAGCAGGGCCGCAGCGCCCGTTCCGCCGGGGAGGATGAAGCTGTCCAGTTTGGCGAGATTCTCGTTGAACTCGTCGCACCACCCCTCCAGCCGCTCCACGTAGGCGCCGGTCACCCGCAGCGGTGCGTACTTCGGCTCCGCGACCACCGGGGTACAGAGATCTGCGCCGACGTCGAAGAGGTCGTTCTGAACCTGGCGCAGCACCGCCGCGATCTTCTCGTCGGGGCTGCCGAGGGCCAGCGCCACGCCGATGACCGCATTCGTCTCATCGCAGTCCGCGTAGGCGCCGACGCGCGGATCGGTCTTGCGAACACGGGACATATCGCCGAGTGCCGTCGTGCCGTCGTCTCCGGTCTTGGTGTAAATGCGAGTGAGGTGAACGGACATGGCCAAACCATAACCGCCCGCAAACTAGAATGGTGTGGTGCAGGTGCTACGGGTAACAGGCGGGGCCAGGCTGCGTGGAGACGTCTCCGTGGTGGGTGCCAAGAACAGCGTGCTGAAGCTGATGGCCGCATCCCTGCTGGCGCCGGGGAAGACGACGCTCTCGAACCTGCCGGCGATCTCCGACGTCGACATCATGAACGAACTCCTCACCCGGCTGGGGTGTGAGGTCGTCGAGAGCAGCGATGGCCTGGTCGACAGCGTCCTGATCGACGTCCCCGACGACCCGAGCCCGGAGGCGCCGTACGAGCTCGTGCGCAAGATCCGCGGCTCGATCTGCGTGCTGGGGCCGCTGCTGGCCCGCACCGGACGGGCCAAGGTAGCGCTGCCCGGCGGAGACGCCATCGGCTCCCGCCCGCTGGATATGCACTTCGCCGGCCTGAACCGGATGGGCGCCGAGATCCACATCGAGCACGGCTACATCGTGGCCGAGGCCGCTCAGTTGCACGGCGCGGGAATCTGGCTGGACTTTCCGAGCGTCGGGGCCACCGAGAACATCCTCACCGCGGCCGTGCTGGCCAAGGGCACGACGGTGATCGACAACGCCGCCCGCGAGCCGGAGATCGTCGATCTCTGTCACCTGCTGCAGTCGATGGGGGCCCAGATCGGGGGTGTCGGTTCGTCGACCCTCGAGATCGAGGGCGTCGACGCGCTAACCCCGACCACCCACCGGGCGGTGGCCGACCGCATCGTCGCCGGCACCTGGGCGATCGCCGCCGCGGCCACACTTGGCGACGTCACCGTGCGTGGTGGGGTGGCGGCGCACCTGGAGATCGCCCTCGACAAGCTGACCCGCGCCGGCGCTCAGATCGACGTCCAGCCTGACGGCTTCCGAGTGCAGATGCATCAGCGACCGAAGAGCTTCGACGTGGTAACCCTGCCGTACCCGGGGTTGGCCACCGACCTGCAGCCGCAGGCCATCGCGCTCCTCTCGATCGCCGAAGGAACCTCGATGATCACGGAGAACCTCTTCGAGGCCCGGTTCATGTTCTGCGACGAGATCGCCCGGATGGGGGCTGACGTCCGTACCGACGGCCACCACGCCGTGGTCCGCGGGATCCAGCGCCTCTCCGGTGCCCCGGTACGGGCCACCGACATCCGGGCCGGGGTCGGCCTGGTGATCGCCGGGCTGGTCGCCGAAGGGGTCACCGAGATTGCCGAGATCCACCACATCGACCGGGGTTATGTCCGGCTCGAGGAGCAGTTGCAGGCCCTCGGAGCCGACGTGGTGCGCACCGAGTCAGGCGTCTTCGGCGGCTGACCGCTCCTCAGACCGGATGCAGTATCTGGTGGGCCCGGTCGGCGTCGGCGCGGAAGACCAGCACATCGAACTTGCCGTCACGGCGGGTTGAAAGCGACGTGCGGATCGTCGCCTCGCCGAGCGCGGCCCGGACGTTCATCGCTTCCCGCCGGTCGAGCGAAGTGGCCACCACCTCGAGCAGCCCGAGTTCGGTGGAGGCCGAGGCATCCGGCGCGCGTCCAGAGTGCGGTCGGGACGGTTTGAAGACCCATCGCATGACTAGTACCAGGATGAATGCGAGCATGAGCGTCGTCACCAAGGTTGGGAGGTCACCGGCCACATCCTCCATGCTCGACTATCGTCGGCGCGATTGACAACCTTGCTGGGCGAGAAGCATGTTGCTAAAGGCATACGCCAACTCGCCCCAGCCGGGCCCCGCCGGAGAAGCCGCGGGCGAATGGCATGAATTTTGAGGAGAACGCAGTGACTGATCGGACAGTTGGCATCATCGGAGCCGGACTGATGGGGGCGGGAATCGCCCAGGAATCGGCCGTCGCCGGCTGGGACGTCGTGCTGCGTGACGTCACCGACGAGGCATTGGCCCGCGGACGGGCCGGTATCGAGAAGTCGCTGACTCGCTTCGCCGAGAAGGGCCGGATCAGCAGCGAGGATGTCGAGGCGGCGCTCGGTCGAATCACCACCACGACCGACCTCGACGCGGTCGGCAGCGTCGACATCGTCGTCGAGGCGATCTTCGAGAACGTCGACGTGAAGCGCGAGCTCTTCGCCACGCTCGACGGCATCGTCGGTGAGAAGACCGTGCTTGCCTCCAACACCAGCGCCATTCCGATCACGACCATCGCCGCGGCGTCCGCGCGCCCGGAAATGGTCGTCGGCGCCCACTTCTTCTCGCCGGTGCCGATGATGAAGCTCTGCGAGCTGATCCGGGGCTACAAGACCTCGGACGAGACGCTGGCCCGCACCCGGGCCTACGCCGAGAACATCGGCAAGACCTGCATCGTTGTGAACCGCGACGTCGCCGGGTTCGTGACGACCCGACTCATCACCGCGCTCGCCAACGAGGCGATCAAGCTGGTCGAGTCCGGGGTGGCGTCGGCCGAAGATGTCGACATCGCCTGCCAGCTCGGCTTCGGCCACGCGATGGGGCCGCTGGCCACCACCGACCTCACCGGCGTCGACATCATGCTGCACGCCACGAACAACATCTACGCCGACACCAAGGACAGCAAGTTCGCGGCGCCGGAGTTGCTGCAGCGGATGGTCATCGCGGGCGACCTGGGTCGCAAGAGCGGCAAGGGCTTCTACCAGCACTGAACCGCTGCGGCTCGGTCAGGCGTCGCTGAGCGGTAAGAATCCGGCTTTACTCGGGCGCTGCTCGGTCCGCCCGATCGAGCAGCGCCTGCAGCCCTCGCTCACCGGACCGCATCATCGCTGAATGATTGGCGACCATCACCGGACGGGTGACTGCGCTGATTCGCCGCAGCATCGGGTTGCCGAGGGTCACCTCCTCGACGAAGGTCGCCGTCGTGCCAGCGGGGTCCTGCGCCGCGACGTTCCACTCACTGAAGCCATTGAGGTCACCCTTCAGGTGCGCCCGCAGACGTAGCCCGATCGGATCCTCGATGTCGCGGGTCGCCACGAAACGCAGCGTGTAGGGCAGGAAACTGCGGCAGCTGATCTCGCCGGACTCGTCGTCGAGCTGCTCCGCGGAGCGGACCTGGCGCCACCAGCGCGGGTACGCCGCGACATCGCGCAGCGCCTCGTAGACCTCGGGTGCGGAGGCGTCCAGGCGCCACTGCGAGCGGAACCGGTAGACGTGAGTCACGATTCGTCTCTCAGGCGTCGCGGTTGGTCGTGCCGACGACGGGTGGGAGAACCGACCAGGGGAAGTTGATCCACCGGTCGGTGTGGCGCCAGACGTATTCGCACTTCACGCTCGAACGTGACTTCTCGTAGATGACCGCACAGCGCACGTCGGCCACCTTGCCGACGCAGAACTCCTTCACCAGTTCCAGCGTGGCGCCGGTGTCGGCGACGTCGTCGGCGATGAGGACCTTCGCGCCGGAGAGGTCGACGAGCTGCGGCACCGGCGGGAGCATCACCGGCATATCCAGGCGCTGATCCACCCCGGTGTAGAACTCGACGTTCATCACGTGCAGGTTCTTGACGTCGAGTGCGTAGCCGAGCGATCCGGCGGCGAAGAGGCCGCCGCGGGCAATGGCCAGGATCAGGTCGGGGCGGAAACCGTCGTCGGCGATGGCCGTCGCCAACTCCCGGCTGGCTCGCCCGAAGACGTCCCAGGTGAGGTTCTCACGGTCGTCGTCGACGGCAAGCTCACTCATCGGGTCTGAACACCTGCACTCCAGCGCTCGCTCATGAGCAGTAGCCTTTCAGATGGCGGATGCTGCTGCGAAGTGGGCCACAGTTTGTTTCTAGATGGTAGCCGCGGCGTCACAACCGTGGGATCGTCAGCGACAGTCACTCCCGGTTTGGACGGATAAAGAGGTCAGCGCCATGCCCTACCCAGATGATCACACCCGCGATCCCGCGTGGGTGATGCGCACCTACGCCGGACATTCGTCGCCGGTCGAGTCCAATGCGCTCTACCGCCGCAACCTGGCCAAGGGGCAGACCGGTCTCTCGGTCGCCTTCGATCTGCCCACCCAGACCGGCTACGACCCGGACGCAGAACTGGCCCGCGGCGAGGTCGGCAAGGTCGGGGTGCCCATCTCGCACATCGGTGACATCCGGGCGCTCTTTGCGGATATCCCGCTCGAGAAGATGAACACGTCGATGACGATCAACGCGCCGGCGATGTACATGCTCGCGCTCTACCTCACCGCGGCCGAGGAGCAGGCGGTGGCCAGCGGGCTGGACCCGGCTGAGGTCCGCAGCAAGCTGGCCGGCACCACCCAGAACGACATCATCAAGGAGTACCTGTCGCGGGGAACGTACGTCTTCCCGCCGGCTCCTTCGCTGCGCCTGATCACCGACATGATCGCCTACACAGTGGCGAACGTGCCCAAGTGGAACCCGATGAACGTCTGCAGCTATCACCTGCAGGAGGCCGGCGCGACGCCGGTGCAGGAGGTTGCCTTCGCCCTCTGTACCGCGATCGCCGTCCTCGACTCGGTGCGCGACTCGGGTCAGGTGCCGCCGGAGAAGTTTGCCGACGTCGTGGCCCGCATCTCCTTCTTCGTCAACGCCGGGGTGCGTTTCGTCGAGGAGATGTGCAAGCTGCGCGCCTTCGGCCAGCTCTGGGATGAGATCACCCGCGAGCGGTACGGGGTCACCGACGCCAAGCAGCGGCGATTCCGTTACGGCGTCCAGGTGAACTCGCTCGGCCTCACCGAGGCGCAGCCGGAGAACAACGTGTACCGCATTCTCCTGGAGATGCTGGCCGTCACGATGTCGCGTGACGCCCGCGCCCGGGCCGTCCAGTTGCCGGCGTGGAACGAGGCGTTGGGCCTGCCCCGGGCCTGGGACCAGCAGTGGTCGATCCGGATGCAGCAGGTGCTGGCCTACGAATCCGACCTCCTCGAGTACGGCGACCTCTTCGCCGGCTCCACGGTCGTCGAGGCGAAGGTGGCCGAGATCGCCGACGGGGCCCGGGCCGAGGTGGCCCGCGTGCTGGAGATGGGCGGTGCGGTCGCGGCCGTCGAGTCCGGCTACATGAAATCGGCCCTCGTCTCGTCGCTGGCCGATCGCCGGCGCCGGATGGAGTCGGGCGAGGACATCATCGTCGGGCTGAACAAGTGGACCGAATCCGAGCCGAACCCGCTGGTCGGTGGGGCTGACGGTGGCATTCTCACCGTCGACGCGGCCGTCGAGGGTGCGGCCAAGGAGGCCATCGCCGCCTGGCGAGCCGCTCGTGACGCCGAGGTCGTGGACGAGGCGCTGCGCGCGCTGCGCGACGCGGCCAAGACCGAGACGAACCTGATGGAGGCCTCGCTGGTCTGTGCCCGGGCCGGGGTCACCGTCGGCGAGTGGTCCGGCGTGCTGCGGGAGGTCTTCGGCGAGTACCGCGCCCCCACCGGGGTGAGCGCGGCCAGTGGCGGCGGCAACGCCTCGGATCTGCAGTCCGTGCGTGACCGGGTGCGCCAGGTCGGGCAGGAGTTGGGCCGCCCGCTGAAGTTCCTGGTCGGCAAGCCGGGCCTCGACGGGCACTCCAACGGGGCCGAGCAGATCGCCGTCCGCGCCCGTGACGCCGGGTTCGAGGTCGTCTACTCGGGCATCCGCCTCACCCCGTCCCAGATCGTCGCGGCGGCGGTGGAGGAGGACGTCGACGTGGTCGGCCTCTCGGTCCTCTCGGGTTCGCACCTGTCGGTGGTGCCGGATGTCGTCAACGGCCTGCGCGCAGCCGGTCTCGATGACGTGCCGGTGGTGCTCGGCGGGATCATCCCGGAGGCCGACACCCCGGCGCTGCTCGCGGCCGGAGTGGCTCGGGTCTTCACGCCCAAGGACTTCGCCATCACCAACGTGCTCGACTCGGTGGTCGACGCGATAGTCGAGGCTCGGGCCGCACATGAGTCGGCGTAGGGCCGAGACGCAGAAGCCGCAGAAGTAGTCTCGGGTAACCTGCGACGGTGCGCGTAGTCATTGCCAGATGCAGCGTCGACTATGTCGGACGGCTCACGGCTCATCTCCCGCTGGCCACCCGGATGCTGATGGTGAAGGCCGACGGCTCGGTCCTGGTTCACTCCGACGGCGGCTCCTACAAGCCGCTGAACTGGATGAGTCCGCCCTGCACACTGGTCGAGGAGAAGGCCGAGGAGGGTGTCGTCTGGACCATCACCAACAAGGCCCGGGAACAGCTCATCGTCACCATCGACGAGGTCATGCACGACTCGACCCACGATCTGGGGATCGATCCGGGACTGGTGAAGGACGGCGTCGAGGCGCATCTGCAGGTGCTGCTGGCCCAGCACATCTCGACGCTCGGCGACGGATTCCGGCTGGTGCGCCGAGAGTTTCCGACGGCGATCGGGCCGGTCGACATCATGGCGCGCGACGGCGCCGGGCTGGCGGTGGCGATCGAGATCAAACGGCGGGGTGACATCGACGGTGTCGAGCAGCTCACCCGCTACCTGGAATTGCTGAACCGGGATCCGCTGCTGGCACCGGTGCGCGGCGTCTTCGCGGCCCAGGAGATCAAGCCGCAGGCCCGGGTGCTGGCCACCGATCGAGGCATCGACTGCGTCGTCCTCGACTACGAATCACTGCGCGGCGCGGACGATCCGTCGCTACGCCTCTTCTAGGCCTGGTCACCGTCGGCGACTCGCCCGTTCAACGTTCCGCTCAGCCTCCCGTTCAACGTTCCGCTCAGCCTTCCGCTCAACCTCCCGTTCAACCTTCTGCTCAACTAGGAGTCCCCATGTCCGTAGTCCTGCTCGCCGACGCCCCGGTCGAGGGCGTGCGTGTCCTGACCCTCAACGATCCGGCCAAGCGCAACGCACTCTCGCCGGCTCTGCAGAGCGGGCTACGGGATGCCGTGGCCCAGGTGAAGGGTGACCGCACGGCACGGGCGCTGGTGGTCACCGGCAACGGGCCGGCCTTCAGCGCCGGTGCTGACCTACCCGCCATCTTCGGCGACAGCGACCGCACCACCGGCCAACTCCGCGACGATCTGCGCGGCATCTACGACAGCTTTCTGAGCGTCGGGGACCTGGAGATACCCACGATCGCCGCCGTCCAGGGCCCGGCCGTCGGGGCCGGGGTGATCCTCGCGATGTCGTGTGACATCCGGATCGCCGCCCCGGCCGCCTCCTTCGGGGTGACCTTCACCAAGCTCGGGCTGCACCCGGGCGGAGGCTGCACGCACTACGTGGTCGAAGCGCTAGGACGGCAGCGGGCCCTCGCCCTGCTGCTGGCTGGCGGGGCGGTGCGGGCCGACGAGGCGCTGGCCGCCGGAATGATCCTGGAGATCGCGGAGGATCCGCTGGCGGCTGCGGTCGAACTGGCCGGGCGCTACGCGGCGCTGGACCCGTCGCTGGCTCGCAACATCAAGCGTGCGGTCGGGATCGCCAGCCACGGCAACTTCGAGCAGACGCTGGAGTTCGAGTCCTGGGCCCAGGCCGAATCGGCTCAGAGCCCGCAGTTCAAAGCCGCGGTGCAGAGCTTCGTCCGCAAGTAGATCCGGGAGCGTTTACGGCGGGCGCCGTTCGGGTTCTCGTGTGAAGAAGTCGACTGAGGACTGGGTCACGTGGGAGTAGCTTCGAGCCCACGACTGCATTAGTGTTCATGAAACCCACGAGTTACCCGTCAGTAACCTACTTCTTCGGGACTTCCACGAATCTCTGCGACAAGGAACCAGGTTTATGAGCCGCGAATTTTCTCAGGTTGGCGTTGTCGGTCTCGGCACGATGGGTGCCGGGATCGCTGAGGTGCTGGCCCGCAACGGCATCTCGGTGCTGGCCATCGAGCAGGACGACGCGGCGATCGAGGCCGGACAGGCCCACATCGAGCAGTCCACCGACCGGGCCGTGGCCCGCGGCAAGCTAACGGCCGACGAGCGCATGACGCTGCTGGGCAACATCACCTATGGCACCGAGCTGAAGGCCCTCGGCGAGGCCGACCTCGTCATCGAGGCCGTGCCGGAGTCGCTGGAGCTGAAGAAGTCGATCTTCGCGACGCTGGACGAGATCTGTAAGCCGGAGGCGATCCTCGCCACCAACACCTCGTCCCTCTCGGTCACCGAGATCGCCGTCGCCACCGGCCGCCCGGGGAAGGTCGTCGGTCTGCACTTCTTCAACCCGGCTCCGGTCATGAAGCTGGTCGAGATCGTGCGCAGCGTCGTCACCGAGGCCGACGTCGTCGAGGACGTGGAGGCCTTCGCCCAGTCGCTGGAGAAGACCGACGTCACCATCGGCGACCGGGCTGGATTCATCGCGAACGCCCTGCTCTTCGGATACCTCAACCACGCGGCCGCGATGTACGAGTCGCGCTACGCCAGCCGCGAGGACATCGACGCCGCGATGCGCCTGGGCTGCGGACTCCCCATGGGACCGCTGGCCGTGCTCGACCTCATCGGCCTCGACACCGCCGCCGAGATCCTCGACACCATCTACAAGCAGACGCGCGATCGCCTCTACGCGCCGACGCCGATCTTCAAGCAGATGATCACCGCCGGCCTGCTCGGACGTAAGTCCGGCCGCGGCTTCTACACCTACGAGGCGCCCGGCTCGTCGACCGTCGTCGCCGATGCGCTCACCCCGTCCGCCGGCGGTGCCGTCGCCGGAGCTCGCAGCATCAGCAAGGTCGGTGTGGTCGGTTCCGGCACGATGGCCACCGGCATCATCGAGGTCTTCGCGAAGGCCGGCTACGAGGTCCTCTTCGTCGCCCGCAGCGAGCAGAAGGTGGCCGGCGTCATCGCCAGCATCACCAAGTCGCTCGACAAGGCCGTCGATCGCGGCAAGCTCACGGAGGAGAAGCGGGACGCCGCTCTGGCCCTCGTCCGGGGCACCAGCAGCGCTGAAGATCTGAGCGGAGTCGAACTCGTCGTCGAGGCCGTCGTCGAAGACCTCGCCGTCAAGCAGGAACTCTTCACCACCCTGGACCGGGTCTGCCAGCCGGGAACCATCCTGGCCACCACCACCTCAAGCCTCCCGGTCATCGAGGTCGCCGCGGTCACCTCGCGTCCGGCCGACGTGATCGGCATGCACTTCTTCAACCCGGCCGCCATCATGCGCCTGGTCGAGGTCGTCACCACCGTCTCGACCGACAGCGCGGTCGAGGCCACCGTCCTCGACGTCACGGCCAAGATCGGCAAGCACGCGGTGCGCTGTGGTGACCGGGCCGGCTTCATCGTCAACGCGCTGCTCTTCCCGTACCTCAACGACGCGGTGAAGATGCTTGAGGCGCACTACGCCAGCGCCGATGACATCGACACCGCGATGAAGGTCGGCTGTGGTTACCCGATGGGCCCGTTCCAGCTCCTCGACGTGGTCGGCAACGACGTGTCGCTGGCCATCCAGCGCACCCTGTACAACGAGTTCCGCGAGCCGGGTTACGCGCCGGCGCCGCTGCTGGAGCACCTGGTCACGGCCGGTCGTCTCGGACGCAAGACCGGCAAGGGCTTCCGCGACTACAGCTAATCTGGAGGGCGTGCCCCGCCAGAATCGACGACGTGTTGACGAGCCCCGGTCCGGTAACGGATCGGGGCTCTCGGCACAGCGCACCGAGTCCTGGCGCGGTGAGGAGTACAGCGTCCGCAGCGTCACCGGCGCGCGCGGCGAGAAGAGCTACCGCTGTCCCGGGTGCGACCAGGTGGTGCAGGGCGGTGTGCCGCACATCGTGGCCTGGGTCAGCCACGACGCCGAGGCATCAGACCGGCGTCACTGGCACACCGCCTGCTGGACGGCACGCGACCGGCGTGCCCCGGGTGTTCAGCGTTCCCGCTCCGCGCCGAGATTCTGACCTTGATGGGCTTCGATGAACTGAAGCTGCATCTGGCGGCCCCGAATCCGGTCAGATGGTGACGAGCTCCGGGCAGGGCTTGTCGTCGTCCGCCGATATCTCAGGTTCGGAGGACGGCTTGGAGCGGTCCAGCCGGCCGGCGGTGACGGCGATGACGAGGCCGATGCTGCAGAGCCCGGCCGCGACGACGTTGGGGGAGTTGTATCCGAGCCCGGCCGCGATCGCGACGCCGCCCAACCAGGCTCCCAGTGAGTTGGCGATGTTGAAGGCGGCCTGAATCGCCGCCGCGGCCAGGTTCGGAGCCCCTGCACTGAGGTTGATGAGGCGGTTCTGCAGTGCCGGGAGCATCGCCAGGCTGGTGGCCGGGAACATGAAGATCGTGACGGCGGCGGTGATCTTGTTGTGCGAGGTGAAGACGAAGAGGAGCGAGATGATGATCTCGGCCGAGATGGCGATGTAGATGCTGACCATCGGGAGGCGGTCGGCCAGCCGGGCGCCGACGAGATTGCCGGCCGTCATGCCGAGGCCGAAGAGCACCAGTAGCCAGGTGACGCTGCCTTCGGCGAAGCCGGCGACGTGGATCATCATCGGGGCGATGTAGCTGAAGGTGGCGAAGAGACCACCGCCGCCGAAGATGGCGATCGCCAACGCCAGCCACACCTGAAGCTTCTTGAAGACCCGGAACTCGCTGCGCACCGACCGGGTATCACCGACGCCGACGGCCGGCACGAATACCGCGATACAGGCCGCCGCGATCAGGCCGATGAGCCCGACGAGGGCGAAGATGAGGCGCCAGCCGAGGTGCTGGCCGAGCAGCGTCGTCATCGGAACGCCGATCACGTTGGCCACCGTGAGACCGGTGAACATCACGGCCATCGCCGCGCTTCGGCGTGACACGTCCACGAGACTCGCGGCCACCACCGACCCCACCCCGAAGAACGCGCCGTGCGGCAGGCCGGTGATGAACCGGGCCAGCAGCACCAGGTCGAAGCTCGGGGCAATGCTGGAGAGGAAGTTGCCGAGGGCGAAGAAGCCCATCAGACCGATCAGCAGCTGCTTACGCGGCAGGCGCACGGTGGCGATCGTCAGCAGCGGAGCCCCGACAACCACACCGATCGCGTAGGCCGAGATCAGCTCTCCGGCGCGCGGAATCGACACGCTCAAGTCGTGGGAGACGTTCGGTAGTAGGCCGAAGATGACGAACTCGCCGGTACCGATGCCGAATCCGCCGACGGCGAGAGAGAGCAGCGCACGGCGCACAGGGCTGATGCGCATTAAGTGTCTATTCTGAACGAAGGTTGGCGCTGTATCGGGGAGTACAGCTACTTTCCATCGTAATGGCGCGGATTGGTCACCGTCGGCGTCGGAACGGTGGCGATGACCACACCAAGTCGGCCATGCAGTTGGCTCAAGTCTGCGTGCAGGCCGGCGACGTAGGTGTCCAGTTCGCCGGCTTTACCGGTCGCCTCCTCGACCAATCGATCAGCCTCGGCGTGGGCGTCGGCGACGAGTTTGGCGGCCTCGGCCTGCGCGGTGGCGATCTCAGCCGCTGACTTCTCGGCCTCCGCCTTGCGTCGGGCCCGCAGCGCGATCTCGAAGTCCTCCGACGCCGTCGCCCGGTGCGATTCAGCCTGCTCTTCGGAGGCGGCGATCGCCGCGCTCGACTCGGCCTCCTGGCGCGCCCGGGCCTCGGCCGCCGCCAGGTCAAGCTCGGCCCGCTTGAGCGAGGCCTCCTGGGTGAGGCGATCCTCCTCGGCCTGAGCCTGGAGCACCGCGGATTCGGCCTGGGCCACCGTCTCGTCCCGGAGCCGCTCCGCCTCGGCAACCCGGCGGCGGAAGGTCTCGTCCGCCTCGGTGAGCCGCTCGGTCGCGTCGGCCACGATCTGGTCAGCTTCGGCTCGGGCCGTGAGCACGATGCGGGAAGACGCCTCGTCGGCGGCCTGCCTCGACTCGAGTACGTAGGTGTCGGCTTCGGCCCGTTCGCGGGTGGCCTCCCGCTGCGCCGAGTCGAGAATGGCCCGGGCCTTCGGGTCGACGTTCTCCTCCGTCACCTGCTCGGTGGCCGCCCGGAGCTGGCGGCGAAGCGACTCGACCTGGGCATTGGAACTGGCCAGTTGAGCGGCTAGATCGGCACTTCGGCCGGTGGCGGAGTCCCGTTCGCCGGCCAGCAGGCGGATCTCTTCGTCGAGCTTGGCCAGGTGCTGATCGACCTGCCGTCGGTCGTAGCCACGCATCGCGACATCGAACCCGCGATCATCGAACATGGGCAGGACATCTGAAGGATTATCGATGCTCATGGATCAATGGTTGCACTACTTGCCCCTGCGACCCAACCCCTCGAAGCGGTGGGCTGGGTCGCAGCGGCCTACGGTTGAACGTCAACTACTACCCGGAGCCGATTTCTGCCGGCACTTAACATCCGGCGTGCCGCTCGGCTCTCGCGGTGCGATCCTCAGCGGTTGCGGAACCGGTTGATCGCGTCGAGGTGCTTGGCCCGAAGCTTCTCGTCGCGCACGCCGAGGCCCTCCTCCGGTGCCAGGCAGAGCACGCCGACCTTGCCCTGGTGCAGGTTCTTGTGCACGTCGTAGGCGGCCTGACCGGTCTCAGACAGCGGGTAGACCTTGGAGAGCGTCGGGTGGATGGCGCCCTTGGCGATCAGGCGGTTCGCCTCCCAGGACTCGCGGTAGTTCGCGAAGTGCGATCCGACGATCCGCTTGAGGGTCATCCAGAGGTAGCGGTTGTCGTACTCGTGCCAGTAGCCGGTGGTGGAGGCGCAGGTGACGATGGTGCCGCCGCGCTTGGTGACATAGACGCTGGCGCCGAAGGTCTCACGACCCGGGTGCTCGAAGACGATGTCGGGGTCTTCGCCACCGGTGAGTTCGCGGATCTTCTTGCCGAGACGCTTCCACTCGGACGGCTGCTGCTTGCCGTCCTTCCAGAACTCCCACTTCTCGACGCTGCGGTCAATGATGTGCTCGGCCCCCATGGCCCGGCAGATCTCCGCCTTCTCCGGCGAGCTGACCACGCAGACCGGGATGGCGCCGCCGTTGAGCGCGAACTGCGTCGCGTAGCCGCCGAGGCCACCCGATGCGCCCCAGATGAGGACGACGTCGCCCTGCTTCATTCCCGCGCCATGCTGGGAGACGAGCTGGCGGTAGGCGGTCGAGTTGACCAGGCCCGGCGAGGCGGCCTCTTCCCAGGTGAGGTGATCGGGCTTGGGCATCAGCTGGTTGGACTTGACCAGTGCCAGTTCGGCCAGTCCGCCGAAGTTGGTCTCGAAGCCCCAGATGCGCTGCTGCGGGTCCATCATCGTGTCGTCGTGACCCTGCGGGTCCTCGAGCTCGACGGAGAGGCAGTGGGCGACGACCTCGTCGCCGACCTTCCACTTCGTGACGCCGGGACCGACCCGGAGCACGACACCGGCGAGGTCGGATCCGACGGCGTGGTACGGCCGGTCGTGCTTCTTGGCGAGCTCAGAGGAGGCGCCGTAGCGCTTCAGGAAGCCGAAGGTCGAGACCGGCTCGAAGATCGAGGTCCAGACGGTGTTGTAGTTGATGGCGCTGGCCATGACGGCGATGAGCGCCTCGCCCGGACCGAGCTCCGGGGTGGGAACCTCCTGCAGGTGCAGGCTCTTGCGCGGGTCCTTGTCGCTCGACTCAAGGCCGGCGAACATACCCTCCTCCTCAGCGAGGACGACCATCGCCTGGTACGTCTCCGGTACCGGGATCGTCGCCAGTTCGGCGAGGTTGTCGGAGAGGATGGCGTTACGAATCTCTTGCACGGGAAGGCCTCCGAGGCGTGCTGATGCGCTGATTGTTCGGACGAATGTTACCGATCGGTAACCGAATGATCAAGAATGGGTGGTGTGACGTTAGTGGGCGGCGCCGGCCGGCTGGACCAGTTCGACGAGAACTCCGCCAGCGTCCTTCGGATGGATGAAGTTGACTCGGGAATCCGAGGTGCCGCGTCGGGGAGCGTCGTAGAGAAGTCGCAGACCCTTGGCCCGCAGTGTGGCACTAGCCGCCTCGACGTCCTCGACGGTATACGCGACCTGCTGGACGCCGGCGCCGTTGCGGCCGATGAACTTCGCGATCGTCGACTCTTCAGTGAGCGGGGCGAGCAGTTGAATGCGGGTCGAGCCGTCACCGACGGCGAGCATGGCCTCGCGAACGCCCTGCTCCTCGTTCGTCTCTTCGTGCACGCTGACGATTCCGAAGGTGTCCCGGTAGAACGCGATGGCCGCGTCCAGGTCCGGAACGGCGATGCCGACATGGTCGATCTTGGTGAAGAGGCTCGAATCAGACATGGCGTAATACTCACGCCTGTAAGCGTTTTGAGATAGGTCAGCGTGCCCTTGTTCACATTCTCGAAACGGGTTTGCCTGGCTACAGTGAGCACGTCGAGCGGAAATCGCCAATTTCTGGGCAGCATATTTCTGGCACCAGAACTCATTTTGAATAACCCCGCATGGAGGTAGTTGTGGCTGGATCGGTAATCGTCAACGGCGCACGGACGCCAATGGGCCGGCTTCTCGGCTCGCTGAAGGACTTCTCGGGGGCTGATCTGGGCGCCGTCGCCATCAAGGCCGCCGTCGAGCGGGCCGGGATCACCCCGGACCAGGTTCAGTACGTCATCATGGGTCAGGTGCTGCAGGCCGGCGCGGGGCAGATCCCGGCTCGTCAGGCCGCGCACAAGGCCGGCATCCCGCTGAACGTCCCGGCCCTGTCGATCAACAAGGTGTGTCTCTCCGGGCTGGACGCGATCGCGCTCGCCGATCAGCTGATCCGTTCGGGTGAATTCGACATCATCGTGGCCGGCGGCCAGGAGTCGATGACCAACGCACCGCACCTGCTGCCGAAGTCGCGCTCGGGGTACAAGTACGGCGCGATCGAGATGCTCGACGCGATGGCCTTCGACGGACTCACCGACATCTTCGACAACATCCCGATGGGCGAGGCGACCGACAAGGTCAACACCAAGCTCGGAATCGGCCGGGAGGAGCAGGACGAGTTCGCCGCCAAGTCGCACCAGCGCGCGGCCGACGCCGTGAAGAACGGCCGCTTCGACGACGAGATCACCCCGGTCTTCATCCCGCAGCGCAAGGGTGACCCGATCGAGTTCCGCGAGGACGAGGGCATCCGGGCCGACACCACGGTGGCCTCGCTCTCCAAGCTGCGTCCGGCCTTCGACCGCAACGGCACCATCACCGCCGGCACCGCCTCGCAGATCTCCGACGGCGCCGCCGCCGTCGTCGTCATGAGCAAGGCCAAGGCCGAGGAGCTCGGGCTCACCTGGATCGCTGAGATCGGTGCCCACGGCAATGTCGCCGGTCCGGACGGTTCGCTGCAGTCGCAGCCGTCCAACGCGATCAACGATGCCCTCCGCAAGGAAGGAAAGGTCATCGGCGACGTCGACCTCATCGAGATCAACGAGGCGTTCGCGGCGGTCGGCCTGCAGTCGATGAAGGACCTCGGCGTCACCGACGAGATCGTCAACGTCAATGGCGGCGCCATCGCTCTCGGACACCCGATCGGCATGTCCGGCGCTCGGCTGGCCCTTACGATCGCCTACGAATTGAAGCGTCGTGGTGGCGGCCTGGGTGCTGTCGCGCTCTGCGGCGGTGGCGGTCAGGGCGACGCTCTGCTGCTGCACGTCCCGGCGTAGTACGTCTCGGCTCGGCTTAGTTCTGTCGGATTCTCGTCATTTCTAAGGTGACTTCGCGATCGGTGCGCTCGACCAGCGTCTCTGACCTGGTCGAGCGCACCCGTTCGGGCGACCCGCGCTCGGTGGCCCGACTCATCTCGCTCGTCGAGAACGACGCGCCGCAGTTGCGCGAGATCGCCGCACTGCTGGTTCCCCTGGCCGGACGGGCCAGGGTGGTCGGTCTCACCGGTTCGCCCGGAGTCGGCAAGTCGACCTCGACCTCGGCGTTGATCGGCGAACTCCGCCGGGCCGAGAAGCGGGTTGGCGTGCTGGCCGTCGATCCTTCATCGCCCTTCTCCGGGGGTGCCTTGCTTGGTGACCGGGTGCGAATGCAGGAGCACTCCACTGACGAGGGTGTCTTCATCCGTTCGATGGCCTCTCGTGGACATCTCGGCGGTCTGGCCGCAGCCGCGGCGGCGGCCCTTCGGGTGCTCGACGTGGCCGGATGCGATGTCGTGCTCATCGAGACGGTGGGGGTGGGTCAGGCCGAGGTTGATATCGCCTCGCTGGCCGACACCACGATGGTGCTCCTCGCGCCGGGAATGGGCGACGGGATCCAGGCCGCCAAGGCGGGAATCCTTGAAATTGCCGACATCTTCGTCGCGAACAAGGCCGATCGCGACGGAGCCGATCAGGTTGCCCGCGACCTGCGGCACATGCAGTCACTCGGGCACTCCGACCGCCGCGACTCGACCGCTGGTGACCGGACGACTGAGAGCGCGCCTCAGGTGCCCGAGCGATGGCGGGCGCCGATCGTGAAGACGGTCGCGGCCCGCGGTGAGGGAGTGGCTGAGGTGGTAGCCGCCATCGACGCCCACCACGAGTGGATGACGACAACCGGCGAGCTGGTGCGCCGCCGGCAGCGTCGCGCGGCGGCGGAGATCGAGGCCATCGCGCTGGCCCAGGTGAGTCGGCGCTTCGCCCACCTCCATGGCGCGGATGCACTGCAAGAGGCGGCGGTTCGGGTCGTCGAACGCAGCACCGACCCCTACACCGCAGCCGATGAGCTCGTCGCGGCGATCGGCCAGTAGCATCGCCGTCATGCCAAGTCTGCAGCGCACCGACGACGTCTTCATCCTCGACCTCGGCGACACCGAGAATCGCTTCAGCCCGGACTGGGTGGCCGACCTGAACCTCTTCCTGGACGAGGTGGAGTCCACCCCGGCTCCGCGGGCGCTGGTCACCACGGCCACCGGGAAGTTCTTCTCCAACGGCCTCGATCTCGAGTGGGTGATGGCCAATCCGGCCGAGTTCGGTGAGTACATCGCGTCGGTGCAGAACCTCTACGCCCGATTCCTCAGCCTGCCGCTGCCGACGGTCGTCGCCATCCAGGGGCACTGCTTCGCCGCTGGGGCGATGCTGGCGTTGGCCAATGATTTTCGGGTGATGCGGGCCGACCGTGGCTTCTTCTGCCTCCCCGAGGTGGATATTCAGATCCCCTTCACCCCGGCGATGGCGGCCCTCATCCAGGCCCGTCTCTCCAAGAAGTCCGCTCATGAGGCCATGACGACCGGACGCCGCTACGGCGGTGGCGACGCGCTCGCAGCCGACATCGTCGATGCGGTCGCTGACGAGGAGTCGCTGCTGCCGACCGCGATCGGTCTGGCCGCGACGCTGGCCAATAAGCCGAGCGAGACGCTTGGGCTGATCAAGGAGCGGATGTATTCGCAGACGCTGGTACTGCTGCGCGACCGCGACAATCCGCTCGGCGAAGGTGGCTCACTGCCCTTCGGCTGAGCTCAGCCCGCCGTCGCCGAAGCCGAGTCGCCGGCCGGCGGTGACCCGGCTGACGCTCCTCCGCCGGAGGAAGTCCCGGCCGAGGTGGTCACCTCCAGCAGCGACACCTCCTCCAGGTCGGCCTCGTAGGCCTTCACACCGCCACGCAGGCCAAAGAGGCGCTTGGAGTAGAGCAGGTAGGCGACGGCGGCGATGTTGATGATCAATGCGCCGACGCGCAGCAGGGTCACCTTCTCGCTTACTTCGTAGATCTCCAGCGGAATGAAGACGGAGGTGGCGACGACGGCGAAGTACTCGCCCCAGCGCTTCAGCATCCACAGGCCGGTTCCCTCGACGAGCTGGAGAAGCCCGTAGAAGATGAGGAAGGCCGCCACCAGGTTGAGCGTCGTCGGGTTCGCGTCAAGGGCCCGCTGGATCGCCTGGATGGTCCCGCTGTCGGAGACGTTGAAGTTGATCTGGTTGAAGAACGGCTTCAGCGAGGCCAGATCCCGGTCGACGAGTTCCTTGACGCTCACCTGGGTGCTCTTGAAGCGCAGCACTGCCACGCCCAGCAGCAGCATGATCGCGCCCCGAACCCACCGCTCGATCGCCAGTAGCCGCAGGATGAAGGCCGAGCGAAGGGCCTTGCCGCGCAGCAGCACGGGTGCATCCTCGGCCGGGCCGTCGCCGTGGGGGTGGCCCAGCACGTAGTCGCCGCAGCGCAGGCAGCGCCAGGCGTCGCCCACCGGGGTCAGGGCGTGCAGGCGCTGCCGATACTCGGCTTCGGTCGGCGCGTAGGTGACATGACCGTGACGGGCGCAGGAGCGCAGATTCCAATCCACGCGCCGAGCTTAGACGGACAGGCGAGATCGGCTAGTTGGATACATTCTTGCGCTGCCGGGTATACCGACAGTGTGGAGCTGAACGCAGAAGGTCCGGATCGGTCGGCCGCCGGTGCACCCGGCGAGCCCGCGGCACCACGCCCGTCGGCCGCTCCCGCACCAGGCAATCCGGCACCGGTGAATCCGGCGCCGGGCAACCAGGCCCCGGTCAATCCTGCTCAGCCGATTGCCCCGCCGGCTGGCCTGGATCGTCACGGCCGGGTCAAGCGGACCCGGGTCAGCGGCGCCTGGGTGGGGCTGGTCACCGCGACCGTCGTCCTGCTGCTGTTAGTCATCTTCATCGCGCAGAACACGGCAAAGGTCACCGTGCACTTCCTCGGTTTTCACGGGGAACTCTCGCTCGGCCTGATGCTGCTCATCGCCGCGCTCTGCGGGGTCGTGATCGCGGCCCTGATCGCCACCGCCCGGATCCTGCAACTACGGAAAGCGCTGAAGGCCAGCGCCCAGAATCGGACGGCCGCCGTCTGATGGGACTGGGTTCCGGCTAGCGGAACGCGTCCTCGCCGGTGAGGGCCTGCCCGAGTACCAGCGTGTGCACCTCGTGCGTCCCCTCGTAGGTGTAGACGGTCTCGAGGTTCACGGCGTGGCGAAGCACTGGATATTCGGTGGTGATTCCCGAACCTCCGAGGATGCTGCGGGCCTCGCGGCAGATCTCCAACGCGGCCCGGACGTTCGCGAACTTCCCGAAGCTGACCTGGGCCGGCGTGATCCGTCCGGCATCCTTCAACTCGCCGAGGCGGCGTGCGGTGAGCTGGGCCTGATTCAGCGCGACCCCCATCTCGGCCAACTTGCGCTGGGTCAGCTGGAAGCCTGAGATCGGACGCCCGAACTGGGTGCGGCTGTTGGTGTAGTCGATCGTCGACTCCAGCGCGTCCCGGGCGGCTCCGGTGACGCCGGAGATGATGCCGAAGCGGGCCTCGGTCAGGCAGCCCAGCGGCCCCTTCAACCCCTTGGCCAGCGGCAGTTGCGCGTCGGCCGGCAGGCGCACCTCGTCAAAGGAGAGCGCGCTGGTGACCGAGGCGCGCAGCGAGATCTTGTGGTGGACGTCGGTGGTGCTGAAACCCGGCATGCCCTTCTCGACCAGGAAGCCGCGGATGCCTTCATCGGTACGGGCCCAGACCACCGCCACATCGGCCAGCGAACCGTTGGTGATCCACATCTTGCTTCCGTGCAGGATCCAGTCGTCACCGTCGCGGGTGGCCCGCGTGGTCATCGAGCCCGGGTCGGAGCCCGAGTCCGGTTCGGTGAGGCCGAAGCACCCGATCAGTTCGCCGGCCGCCATCCCGGGCAGCCACCGCTGCTTCTGCTCCTCGCTGCCGTAGGCCCAGATCGAGTACATGGCCAGCGACCCCTGCACGCTCACCAGCGAGCGCAGCCCGCTGTCCACCGCCTCGACCTCGGCGCAGACGAGCGCGTACTGGCTGGCTGAGGCTCCCTGGCAGCCGTACCCCTTCAGATGCATGCCGAGAACGCCCAGCTTCCCGAACTCCTGGGCTAGTTCGCGGGCCGGCAGCGACCCCTCCTCGAACCAGTCCCGGATGTGCGGACGCAGCCGATCGTCGGCGAACTTCCTCACCGTGTCGCGCATCAGCCGCGACTCGGAGTCGAGCTCCGAATCCAGGTCCAGCATGTCCAGTCGGCTCAAGGTGTCGCTCATCTTCGCTACGTTACCGCCGCTGAATGCGCATGGCGCCGACTCTTCGGGGAATGGCTGTGGTGTATTTGAGGTTGCGCCAGGGATGGGCCTCCTCCGGACCGGGCGACGCCCTGACCTCCATCCGCTGGACCAATCCAGCCGTGACCTCAACATTCAAGGAGCCTGACCGTTGTCTGCACCAGCTCGTGAATCTGGAACCTTCTCCGTCGGCCCGAAGAGCGTCCATCGCCTCGGCTTCGGCGCCATGCGCATCACCGGCGACGGAATCTGGGGTGAGCCGGCCGATCGCCCGGAGGCCGTCCGGGTGCTGCGCCGGGCCGTCGAGCTGGGCGTCGACTTCATCGACACCGCCGACTCCTACGGCCCGCACGTCAGCGAGGAGATCATCCGGGAGGCGCTGTATCCGTACGCGGACCAGGTGCTGATCGCGACGAAGGCCGGACTAGTGCGCACCGGCCCCAATGAGTGGCATCCAGTCGCGCGCCCGGAGTATCTGCGCCAGCAGGCCGAACTCAGCCTGCGCCGGCTTGGCGTGGAGCGGATCGACCTCTTCCAGCTGCACCGCATCGACGCCAACGTGCCCTTCGCCGACCAGATCGGCGTGCTGAAGGAACTGCAGACGGAGGGGAAGATCGGCGCGATCGGGCTCTCGGAGGTGTCAGTGGAGGAGCTCAAGGCCGCCGCCGAGATCGTCCGCATCGACACCGTGCAGAACCTCTACAACCTCACCTTCCGCAAGTCCGAGGACGTACTGGACTACGCGACCGAGCAGGGCATCGGCTTCATCCCCTGGTACCCGATCGCCAGCGGAAAGCTGTCGGAGCCCGGCGGCCTGGTTGACGAGATCGTCACCGAGACGGGGGCAACGCCGGCGCAGGTGTCGCTCGCGTGGCTGCTCGCCCGTTCACCGGTGATGCTTCCGATCCCGGGGACGTCCAAGGTGGCGCATCTGGAGGAGAACGTCGCGGCGGCACAGGTGAGTCTCACCGCGGCTCAGGTGCAGGCGCTGAGCGAGGCTGTCGTCGAGGAGTAGCCGCCTTCTAGGCTGAGGTTTCGGCCCTTCGGCTGAAGTCTCGGCCGTTAACAGGCTTGTGCCGTTGACAGGCTTGCGCCGGTAGGCGGGCTTGCGCCGTAGGCTGGGTTTGGGCCGCCACTGCCTCACCGGGCAGTTGGTCACTGTGTGACGGGAGCGCTCATGACCGAAGAATCACGCTTCGCCGACGGGCTGAAGCGGTGGCGGCACAGCTACGCCGATGCCTCGATCGCACAACGGGATTTCACCACGCTCTCCGGCTCGACCGTTGAGCCGCTCTACTGGCCGGACGAGCCGGATTCGCGATTCGCGCGGATCGGCTGGCCCGGCCAGTACCCGTTCACGCGCGGAATCCATCCGACCGGATACCGCGGCAAGCCGTGGACCATCCGTCAGTTCGCCGGCTTCGGCAGCGCGGCCCAGACCAACGAGCGCTACAAGATGATCCTGGCCGAGGGTGGGGGAGGGCTCTCGGTTGCCTTCGACATGCCCACGCTGATGGGGCGGGACTCCGACGAGGAGCGATCACTGGGCGAGGTGGGGCACTGCGGCGTCGCGATCGACTCCGTCGCCGATATGGAGATCCTCTTCGACGGCATCGACCTGGCCTCGACCACCACGTCGATGACGATCTCGGGGCCGGCGGTGGCGATCTTCTGCATGTACGTGGTCGCGGCGGAGCGGCAGGGGGCCGACGTCGGCCGTCTCAACGGGACGCTGCAGACCGACA